>CAZIBI010000036.1:10274-14829 GCA_964537215.1 uncultured Ignavibacteria bacterium
GATGCTCTAACCAACTGAGCTAACCGCCCGGAAAATCAGTGCAGCAAAGTAATGTCTGCGGCGGCGTTAGGCAAGTGGTTCTTGTTGTGATTGAAGCAACTAAACCAGCTACTCCGAGAGCGCATGGAAATGTCCAACGTTTCGGCGCAAGGCAATCACAAACCAGTCAAATTGGCAGCCGGTTCAGTATTCAGTTGCTCGAATACCCACTTGCGCGTGCTATTTTTTCGACCGCAGAATTTTCGCGGCTGCCAGTTTGCCGATTTCAATCCCCATCGCCGTGCCGACTTCGGTAGAGTTGCGATAGTGCACACCGTCGTAAATGCGTGCATTCGAGACCTCTTGCACGAAATCGTCAATACTTGTCCAACTCCGTGATGCGCCTTCCGCCGTCGGGCTGGTCGTTGTCAGGATCGGCAACGGATTACTGCCGACTTCTGCCTTTAGGACAGCGCCGACAGCGCCTGCGACGATGCAGTGAGCGCACGGATATTCGGGATGCATCGGCGTGTCTATATATGGAGTCCAAGTCGAGTCCCGCACTGTGGCGTCATTGCCGTCAATATCAGCGTTGCGAATCGCTGTGATCGGGCGCCAGAAGTTGTAAAAATACTTGGCGTCGAACACGGCAATGATTGCATCGTCCATGGCTTGTCCGATTGCTGCGAACAAGCGCGCGTTTTGCGTGAGATCGCGTCCGGGCTGATCTGCGACCGAACGAACAACGCCGTGATAGATCCCCGGCAACGTAGCTTCCCAAAAACGCGCAATCTTAGTCTGTTCTTCCGAGCGACTGGAACTATTCTTGGCGCCGATTGACTTTATCTCGTCAAAGTCGCGCGCCCATTGCGCGCTACCCAGCGCGGGTGGCGGGCCGGGCCGAAACTGCGACGCTGTCGACATCAGCCACGGCTTGCGATGCGGCCATTGTGGGAATGCGGGAATGACAGTCGGCACATAGACACCGGCAGTGGTGCTTGGCCGGTAAGCCTCCGGCGTGGCGGCGCCATCATCCGCCCGCGCCTTCAGGACTGCAGCCGCGGCACTTTCACCGATCGCGATACCCGCGGTTTTGGCTGCTCCGTCCGGAATTGTGGCAAGCGTTGCCTGGTAGTCTTTGTCGATCGCTGCCGCTTGTGAAGGCAACAGCTTTGCCAATACTTCGTGGCCTGCAGCCGCGACGGCAGCATCGACGGAACTTTCCGGCGCCGCTTTCACTTGAAATTCGCCGGCCGGGTATTTGTTCGTGATGGCGTTTACGGCCTCATAAACGGCGGTGTGGAGAATTGCCAGTACCCGGTTGGCGGCCGGCGTTCCCGGCTTGGCGTCCGCGATAATTTTGCAGGCGTGGATATTGCAGTCAGAGACAACATCGGCGTTGGCGACGGACCCGATACCACAAAGAAATGCCACGGTTAGCAATCTGAACCAAAGACGTTTACTGCGACGAAACATGCGTTTCCTCCTTGATCAGCTATCTTAGTTATTAGAATGCTTTGGTCTTTGCACCTCGACCTTGTCTCCGATCGAGATGGTCATCAAGTCTTCACCGACTTCCAACGGCCCCGAATAGTACTTCCGCGTCGGCGGCACAAGGTCCCTCTCGGTTGCACTTGGATGGACAATATGCGAATAGACGGCGAGACCCGGTGCGACGAGTGCGAATAACCTGCCCGCCTCTTCCGGAGTGGTGTGACGGTCAGAAATCGATTTGACATTCTCGGCAGGGACGCCGGATTTCAAGAGAATTTCAGGAGACACGACTTCATGAATCAGAACATCAGTACCTTGGGCGAACTTGACGAGATTTTCGGAAAAACGAGTATCACCCGACAGAACCACGGAATGGCCTTCATAATCAACGCGATAACCCAGACCCGGCATTTCGGGGCCGTGATCGATGTTGAACGCAGTGACCTTGACTCCACCGTCTTCGAAAACAACACCCTCGGAAATGTCTTTCGCGTCAACAACGGCACCGAGCGGATTTGCTCCTCCCTCTTTTGGTCGCGCCTGTAAGTCAACCTCGAACGCCTGTGTCAAGAATGACATCATTTGGAAGGTTCCCGAGGGTCCCCACACTTTCAAGGGAACAGCTCTTCTTGGCGGGACGATCCATCCCGTCAGCCAGAGATCCGGCAAGCCGACAAGGTGGTCGGAATGCAAGTGAGTCAGGAAGACACCGGTGACATCGCGCCAGGGAGTTTTGGTTTGAGCCAAACGCTGCATGGCGCCGCGGCCGGCATCAAAAAGGAATGTGTGAGTTCCGGCCTTAACCAGAATGCTGGGTCCAAACCGCTCCATGACTGGTGGAGGACAGCCTGTACCCAACAAGGTTACTGTGATTGACTGGCCATTACTGGCCGGAGATGTGGCGAGCAATAGGAACGCAGCAAACGCGACAATCTGAAACAATCCGACCACTGATCGGGCCTCCATTCAATTACATGACTTCGGTGGGCATTTGCGCCAGTGCGCATTATAAACCAGATACGAGATATTGGGGGAATTCGCGGATGCTTTTATGGCACAAAACAGCTTCGCCGAAAGATGAGAACTCTTTAGTCTGTCGATGATAAGAAACCGGGTAATCTAAAGTCTGTCGACGCCGAAAGTGTCGCCCTGGTTGATATCTCCCGACTGATAGCCCTTCTTGAACCAGCGAACGCGCTGCTCGGAAGTGCCATGCGTAAACGCATCGGGAACAACGTAGCCTTGAGTTTGCCGCATAATGCGGTCGTCGCCGACCGCGCTCGCCGCATTGATCGCTTCCTCGATATCTCCCTCATCGAGTAGATTCGCAGTGCGTTCCGCGTAATGCGCCCAGACACCGGCCAGGAAATCGGCCTGAAGCTCCATTCGCACCGAAAGCTGATTGTACTCGCTCTCGCTTAGTTGGTCTTTTTGCGCCATTACTTGCTCGGCAATGCCGAACAGGTTCTGGACATGATGGCCGACTTCATGTGCTATGACATAAGCCAAAGCAAAATCGCCGTTCGCGCCGAGTTGTGCTTGCATTTGCTTGAAGAAGCCGAGATCGACATAGACCTTTTCATCGCCGGGACAATAGAACGGTCCGGAACTCGAGCCGGCAACGCCGCAGGCCGATGACATTTGGTTGGTGAAAAGGACGAGCTTTGGTTCGCGATAGCTCTGGCCGCCTTCCTGGAAGATGCGGTTCCAGACATCTTCGGTCTCGGCTAGGATGACACCGACGAAGCGGCCCTCTTGTTCTTCCTCGGGGCTAAGCGGTTGATTGACGGAAGTCGGAATCTCGGCGCCGGTTTGCGGGAGCGCATTCATGATGTCTTCCGGATTGCCGCCGAAGATCATGAAAAGGACGACGATGAGAAGTCCGCCGACGCCGCCGCCGAGCGTCATTTGTTTGCCGCTGATGCGCCGCCGGTCTTCAACGTTATCGCTTTCGCGTCGGCCCTGCCATTTCATAGCCGGATCCTTTCTCCTGCACTGGGCAGATTGTGCTTCCTCAATTTGGCTGTGACACAATCAGCATAACTGGAACGACCGGTTTTGTCAATTATCTGTTGCTTCGCGGGCGGGGAGTCTCGAATTGAAAGTCGTGATGCTAAACCGGGCTACTGGCGCAGAATCTTGTCCATCGCCTTGCCCTTAGCAAGTTCGTCAATCAGCTTATCCATGTAACGGATCTTTTGCATCAGCGGGTCTTCGACGTCTTCGACGCGAACGCCGCAGACGACGCCCTTGATGAGCGAAACACTCGGGTTTAAGGCAGGAGCCTGGGCAAAGAAAGTAGTGAGATCGTTTTGCTGTTTGATTTGCTTCTGCAATCCCGACTGGTTGTAGCCCGTCAGCCAGCAGATGATCTGATCGACTTCCGCTTTCGTGCGATTCTTGCGTTCGGCTTTCTGGACATACATCGGATAGATGTTTGCGAACTTCATTGCGAAGACGCGATCGTAACTCGCCATTACTCCTCCTTGATGAACAGACTTAAGATGCACGCCGTTTTCAAAGAGTCAATCATATTGAAACGGCGCGGCTATTTCTTGTCGAACCACTTTTGTGCGTTTGGCCTGCGATGCGGACAGCCCGGCCAACAACAGGGGCGTCGCTTGCCCTCTTTCAAGTCTACGCTTAATCGCTCCAGATGCTGTCTGCGAGTTTCCGCTTTTTTCACGATTGTTACCCAGCAGATCCACTCATTGCGGGCGAGCGGTGTCAGGGCGTTCCACAAACCGAGGACGGCCGTGTCAGATTGGAGTAACTCGCGAAGGTCTTTTGGGACTTTGTGAAATGTGCCGGAACTGATGTCTTGCTTAGCCATACACGCCTCTATTGAGGGTAACCGCTGTCACTTGAGCCGTTCAAGCCGACCTTTTCGCTTCACAATGTTTTTGTAGTCCCACTGGATAACCTTTGACTTCTTTAGCCAGGTTTTGAGGTCTTTGATGTTGATTTGCCCGGCCGTGGTAAAGAATATTGATGCGTCTTTGAACTTCCCGGTGCCGGGGCTTAAACGTTTGTCACCGAAACCGGCGCCGCTCCAGAACATCAGGCGCCAACCCGCCTTCTG
>CAZIBI010000036.1:14929-34456 GCA_964537215.1 uncultured Ignavibacteria bacterium
GTTTGTCACCGAAACCGGCGCCGCTCCAGAACATCAGGCGCCAACCCGCCTTCTGTTTGCTGTAGCCGACAATCGGATTGCCGTCAAGAAACCAAACAGGGTGACCGTGCCAGATCTTGTTCTTTGCTTCCGGTAGACCTTTTGATATTTCCCGCGCCAAAAGATCGCAGATCGCCTTGTCACCGCTACTTTGTTTCTTGTTATAAGAAATTATGTCCTGGCTGATGCTCTGCTTTTCGATGCGAGACTTGCCTGACGATTTCGCGTTTGTGTCTTTCGACACAAGCGTCACCCGATAGCGCACGATTTTCTTGATCAGAGAAATCGGCAGTGGTTTTTCGATGGGAAACTGAATCGCGCCTTTTGACGTCTTGAAGGATGTTAATTCGCCGCTGAATTCCGCTATCGCGGCGGCACCGGGATAAAGACCAATATGGTGCTTATAACCGGCATAATGGACAATCTTCTTAAATGTCGGAATATTGTAGCTGATCGTCTCTTGGGCATTCGGTGCAACTTGCCGGATTGCATTTCGAAGTGTACCCAGAATTTTCTGAATATTTGCGGGAAATGACGAATGATACTCGTCAATTGTCTGGAATTTTGGATTATTGGTTTTCAAGCTTAAAAATGGCGGGGTTGACGAGACTCGAACTCGCGACCTCCTGCGTGACAGGCAGGCATTCTAACCAACTGAACTACAACCCCGACTAGGTCGAATATGTCTTATCTATTTTGCGACCTTCCCGATGGGTCGGGACAGGCATTCTAACCAACTGAACTACAACCCCGACTAGGTCGAATATGTCTTATCTATTTTGCGACCTTCCCGATGGGTCGGGACAGGCATTCTAACCAACTCGATAGAACCCCGGAAAACCCGATTAGTTCTATTCTGCGTCGGCAGGCTTGTCTTTGATCATGATTCCAACCGGAATCAGAACACAGTAGCCCAAGACAAGCAAAATCGGCGCAAGAGTGATCGAACCGGAAGCGAGCGAGATGAAACCGAAGATGATCGACGCAAGCGCCGCACCGAGTATCATCCAGTTCTTTTTTCCGAACGGCAGAGCTTCTGACTTCTGAACTGCCTTAACTTTCTTCAATTGCGCCATCAGGCCTCCACAGAGAAATGCAAATTACCAATAATTCCCGCTACGTCAAGCTAATTTTTCCCGCCGCAGAATACGTCCGAACCGGCCGGAAAGATTGGGGTTGAAATTCACCCGCGGAAAGTCTTTACTTATACAATCGCACCTTCCGCTTGCACGACGTCGACAATAAAGTCATTCTTAATAGGAACTATTCTTAAGTAAGAGCGTTTCAACCACTGTGATGAAGAACCACGACGGACACGAACTGGAACGGATGATCGAAATCCTGCGCGAGCACGGCCTGCGGCTTACGCACCAGCGCCTTGAAATTCTGCGGGTACTCGCGGCGGATAGCTCACATCCTTCCGTCGAGCAGATCTATGACCGGGTGGTCAAACGGGTTCCGACGATTTCGCTCGATACGGTTTACCGGACAATCACAAGTTTTGAAAAGTACGGGGCGGTCAAGCGCGTAGAGGTGCTCGACGACAAGAGCCGGTTCGACACCAATCCGCAGCAGCATCATCATCTGATCTGCAAGCGTTGCAAGCGGATCGAGGATTTTCACTGGCCGGCGTTTGACAGACTTGACGTTCCGGACAAACTAAACGCCTGGGGAATGGTCGACTCCAAGCAAGTTGAAATCCGCGGACTTTGCAGCGATTGCCGCGGCAAGACGAAGCGCAAGTAAGGGCAGGGCTACCAATGAAGTTGATCAAGACTCTCAATAGATCTAAACAAGAATCATTACTAACTGGTAAATCTTCCAAAACAGGAGAAGAATCATGGCGAAAAAGAAAGCCAAGCTGACCACCAGCCACGGTCGCCCGGTCGCAAACGACCAAAACACCGCGACTGCCGGCCAGCGCGGCCCCGCATTGATGCAGGATATCCACCTGCTCGACAAAATGGCGCACTTCGACCGCGAACGCATTCCCGAACGCGTCGTCCACGCGAAAGGCGCCGGCGCGCACGGTTATTTTGAAGTCACCCACGATGTCACCAAGTACACCAAGGCGGCGTTTTTGTCGAAGATCGGCAAGAAGACAGATGTCTTTGTGCGTTTTTCGACCGTCGGCGGCGAGAAAGGGTCAGCCGACACCGAGCGCGATCCGCGCGGCTTTGCCGTCAAGTTCTATACTGAAGAAGGCAATTACGACATGGTCGGTAATAACACGCCGGTCTTCTTCATTCGCGACCCCCTGAAATTTCCGGATTTCATCCACACGCAGAAGCGTAACCCGGCGACCAATTGCAAGGATGCAAACATGTTCTGGGATTTCCTGTCGCTGACGCCGGAGAGTATCCATCAAGTGACAATTCTCTTCTCCGATCGCGGCACACCGGCATCCTATCGCAAGATGAGCGGTTTTAGCGGTCACACATTCATGTTCTATACCAGCGTAAAGGATTATCACTGGGTGAAGATACACTTCAAACCGGAATTGGGGACATCGAGCCTGACGCGCGAAGAAGCTATCAAGCTTGCCGGTGAAGACCCCGATTTCACCACGCGCGATTTGTTCAATGCGATCGCGAACGGCGAATTTCCGGCGTGGAAAGTTTCGATACAGGTCATGAAGCCGGAGCAGGCAAAAGATTACAAGTTCGACATTTTTGATATTACCAAGGTCTGGCCGCATGCTGATTATCCATTGATTCCGGTGGGCCGAATGGTGCTGAACCGCAATCCGAAGAATTACTTCGCCGAAGTCGAACAGGCGGCTTTCTCGCCCGGAAACTTTGTGCCGGGTATCGGTCCGTCGCCGGACAAGATGTTGCAGGGACGCTTATTCAGCTACCACGACACGCATCGTCATCGCCTTGGCGCGAACTTTCATCTGATTCCAGTCAACGCGCCGCAACAAGCTCCGGAAAACAATAACCAGCGCGACGGATTCATGCGCACTGACGCCAACGGCGGCGACGGTCCGCACTACTATCCGAATTCCTTCGGCGGTCCGGAACCGGATCCCAAGGCCGAAGAGCCGGGATATCCGGTCGTCGGCGACCAGGGCCGCTATGAATACAATTATCCCAATGATGATTTTGTTCAAGCCGGGACGCTATACAGCAAAGTCATGAACAAGAAGGAGCAAGATCATCTTATTCACAATATCGTGACGCACCTTGGCAACGCGCAAAAACGCCTGCAATTGCGCCAGACGGCCTTGTTCTACAAAGCGAATGAGGATTACGGCAAGCGGGTAGCGGAAGGTTTAAAGCTTGATCTGAAAACGGTCAAGAGTCTGGCCGCGATGTCAAGAGAAGAGCGCGCCGCAGCAACGCTGGAATAGCCACGATTTTCAGTCGAGAAACCACTCACACAGAGTTCAGCAAGAGGGCTCCGCAGATGCGGAGCCCTCGACTGATTTAGAGCAGATCGGCGAGCGTCAGTTTGAGAACTGACGTCTTTTCACCACGCTTAACAGCAATCTCAAACTTGGTTCCGGGGGCGCCGGAGAACAAATCGCGCAGCGCCGAGATTCCGGCAAACTGTTCTACGTCGATTCCATTGATCGCAGTCAGCTTGTCGCCCTCGACAAATCCCGCCTTGGCGGCGGGTGTCTGCGGCGACACGCTCCAGATTTCGTAGCCGCCCTCGTCGCCGCGCATGATCTGCAGGCCGGACCGGTCTTCGGGGAAGGTCATTCCGAACTGGTCGCCTTGCTCGACGATCATTTGTTCGTTGGCGTAGTCGACATAGAGTACAAAATTACGAAACACGGTGTTGCCGATATTGCCGATTTCATCGGCGGCGGAAACGGTGTCGATGTTGTCAATCGGGAAGTGCAATCGCGGTTTCTTCAGCACATAACCGGCAAAACTGATACTGTCGCATTGCACGCGTTTGCTGCGATAGGCAGCGCCGGCGCCACGTCCCATTGCGATTACGCCGGTTCGCTCGAGGAAGCCGTTTGCTTTGGCGTAGTAGCCCTCAAGCGATGAAGACGACGCGCCGAGGTCGCACAGCCAGGTGCCGCGGTGAGTACCGTCGAGAACCGCCGTGGCCATGAAGACACCGTCCTTGAGATGTACATCCAGCTTGTTGCCGTCACCGGAGTAGGTGAAGGACTTGGGGTCGTAGAAGGAAAGCAATTCGTGCGCATAATCGACTTTGGTGACGAAGCGCGAAAGGAAGTCGAATCCCAATATTCCATCGGCTTCGATATCGAGCAATTTGTTTAGCGGTTTCATGTCCAGCGCCGCGACTTGCTGCGCGTCAAATTCGATTCCCTGAACTGAATACGAAGGCAAAGTAGTGAACTGAATTTCGACTGTGCTGTTGGATGCTCCACCCTTCATGTTGCCATGTAGTTCGAGTCCGAGTTCTTTGGCAAAGTCAGAACCAACAACAGAAATGCTGGCTCCTGTATCCAATATCCAGTAGCGCTCGCGGCAATTGACAACAACCGGGATGTAGATGTGATTGCCGCGGAACTTGAAGGGAATATTTTCGGCGCTGCTGCCCTTGGTAAACCGAAAGTCGGCTTCTTCCTCCTGCGGCGGATCAAATATCGCAGGGTCGAGTTTCGGATTCGACTCGTACTTGCGGATTGTGACTTCCTGCACCTGTCCGGTTCGCAGCGAAATTTGCTTGGTGTAGTAGGCTGCCTTGATACCGCCGACATCGCGATAGTCGCTGTAGAAGTTGTCGCTGCTCTCTTCGCCTTCGGTCGAAATTTGTCGCTCGAGCATGAAGGTCGACTTGTTGATGTACAGCTTCTGGATGTCGTCATTTAAGTTGTTCGCGACTTGCACCACATAACAAGGGCTGGCATTGGCTGTGTCGCCTGCGGCCAAAGTCACCATGAACGTCTTTGAATCCTTGTCGAGATATTCGAACTCACCCATCCGGCGCTTGACTTCTTTGCGCTTAAGGGAGGATTCATCGCGCTTGGTGATGAGCTGCAGTTTTCCATTGGAATCGAAGATCCACTGACCTTGAGCGTTTTCTCCCTGCTTGACGCGGAATACTTTCAGGTCAACTTCGGTAAGGTTGAAATCCGGCTTTTGCGTCCAAATCAAGATTGATCCGGTCAATCCGGCGACGGACAGGGTACCCTCAATATGCTGGGTCAGCTCGCCTTTGAGCCGCTCGAGTCCGCCGGTTGCGGCGACGTGTCGGTTCAGAATTTCGTAAGGGTCAGTAAGATCGGACTGTGCCGTTGCCAATCCCGATAGTAAAGCAAGAATTGCGCAGAGTATGACTGCGCTAAATCGCGGAAAAATCATGATCGTCTCCTTCCTGGTCAAATCATAGGACTGATTATCGTAGAGGAAAGTTTCAAGATTGGCAAGAGAGAATGAAGAGGATTGGACGATGCAAGCTACGACTGGCGTTTACGGAGGTAGTCCATGGCGAGTTTGGACACGTAGAGTTTGTTCTTACCAGATTCACCGAGCGGAATATCATCGACGCGTTCGATTGTAATGCGAAACTCGCTGCCGAAGTAATCTTGATATACTCTGACAAGGAAAGTCTCATCGTCGGGCGCGCGGAATTCGCGGGTCGGAACATAAGTGACGTGTAAGTGCTCGAGTGATTTCTGTTCGACGCGGACGCGTTCGAATTTTTCGCCGCCCGCGGCGATTTCTATTTGCGGGTAGATCAGGCCGCGCTGGGTGAGAATCAGATCTTTGCCGCGACCGCCGACGATTTCCATCACCGGGTAATTGGCGACGGCGTTGGCGGGATACCCGCGGCTGATTCCGACATCATCGGTGTGATAGCGAATCAGCGGCAGGGCGTAGTTGACCAGCGAGGTCGCGACTATTTCGGCAGGCTCGCCGGTAGTCTCTTCGCCGGCGCTGTTGACAAATTCAAGATAACAATACTCGGACTGAATGTATTTGTGGCCGTCGGACATTTGCACCGCCGCCACGGTATTTTCGCGGTTACCGTAGTAGTCGATGATCTTGCTGCCGAAAAACGATTCGATTGCCTTGCGATATTGCGGGTAGATGATCTCGCCCGTCGTGTAGACGATCGGCACGGCGAATGGGCGGAGACGGTGTTCTTGAAAATGCAGAACGAGCGTCGCAATGTTTGCCGGTTGACAATAGATCAGTTTGGGACCCCAGGCTTTGAGCAGCTGGTAAATTTCCGGCGCCTTGTTGTGGTTGATGCTGAATTGCTCAATGCGCAGCAAGTTCTCGTTGTAGTCGACATCGGCGAATTCGCCCTCCGGCAAGTATTTCAGCCAGCCGGTGAATTGAGCGCGCGGTTCGCGGAACTTGTAGCCGATGTTGATGAAGTGCCGCCACATCATCGCCTTGCGCCAGATCTCGGCTTCGGCAGAGCGGAAAATGCGCAACCGGTCGCGGCTGGTGCCGCTGGTTACCGTCTCGACGGGATCGAGACGATCGAATTCGTCAGACTTAAGTTGCTCCAAGTATTCGGTAACATCCGCGCGGGTGAGATAGGGAATTCTGCGATAGTCGTCGCGTGTCTTGACGTCGTTTGGATGCAAGCCGATTTCGGAAAAGCGCTTTTGGTAGAACGGCACATGCGCGTGCGCATAGTCCAGCAGTGCTTTGATACGATTCCACTGATAGTCCTGAATCTCGTCGCGGCTTGTGTGCTGATGTGATTGCAGAAACGAAAACACCTGCTGGAAGCGCTTGCCGTACTTGTACGGCAGCGGGAACAGTGTGTGGCGCAAGCGCCGCAGTTTGTCGGAGAACGAATTAGTCGGTTTCATATTTCGAGCGTCAATGTACTTCCAAGATCAGGATTCATGCGACGTAAAACTTTTCGCGAGCGACAGTTCTTCTTATGATACGCGACGGGCGGTTGTTCGTCTCAAGCATCGCTTGCGGCTCGTATCGCCTTATTTCGCTTGACTTCACGACGCATTAGCGGTCTATTGTAGGCGATATTAGTTTCTTTCTGCTCTCTCAGCACAAACTTCAGATAGGATTTCTTTCGAGTGCCTCAAAAACCAATCAGTAGACTTATGCCACGTAACGAAGACAAAGACATTTCCAACAATACAAAATCAACAGCGCACGGATTTACGGGACTTGGCATCGCCCCGAACCTTCTCGATGCTATCGCCCGTCTCAAATTCACCGAGCCGACCCCGATTCAACGCCGCTCAATTCCTGTTGCCATCGAAGGCAAGGACGTAATTGCGATTGCGCAGACGGGCACCGGCAAAACACTGGCGTTCGGCATTCCGATGATTCAACGGCTCGCACAAATCAAAGGACGCGGACTGATCTTGCTGCCGACGCGCGAACTGGCAATCCAAGTCGATGAGTCGCTGCAGGGAGTGGGGCGCCATCTCGGACTGCGCACAGCGGTTTTGATTGGTGGGACGCCGCTGGGTCCGCAGCGCTATGCACTCGAAAAGAAGCCGCGCGTGATAATTGCTACGCCGGGGCGCCTGATTGATTTCATCGAACAGCGCATCATCAATCTCTCCGATATCGAAATTCTCGTTCTCGATGAAGCCGACCGCATGCTCGATATGGGTTTTGCGCCGCAGATCAACAAGATACTCGGACTCGTACCCAAGCAGCGTCAAACTATGCTCTTCTCGGCGACGATGCCGAGCGAGATTGTCACGATCGCGCAGCGCCACATGGAATTGCCGGTTCAGGTCGAAATCGCCCGCCCGGGAACAGTCGCCGACAAAGTAACGCACGAGGTGTTCTTTATCGAGCGGAGCGCCAAGAGCCGGTTGCTGGAGCATTTGCTGCAGCAATATCCCGGACCGGTGTTGACGTTTACCCGGACCAAGCACGCGGCAAAGAATCTCACGCGGCAAGTCAAGATGATGGGTCACAATGCGGCGGAAATCCACTCCAACCGCAGTCTCGGTCAACGCCGCGATGCGCTGGAGGGTTTCAAGTCGGGCAAGTACCGTGTGTTGATTGCGACGGATATTGCCGCGCGCGGGATTGATGTTTCCGGTATCGAACTTGTGATCAACTATGATCTGCCTTCAAATTCCGAAGACTACGTCCATCGCATCGGCAGAACCGGCCGCGCCGGACTGACCGGCCGGGCAATTTCGTTTGCGACATTTGATCAGCGCGGCGAAGTGCGCCGCATCGAGCAGTTGATTCGGACAGCATTGCCGGTCAAGCAGCTACCGCAGCTACCGCCGGAGCGTCCACGCATCCGGACCGAGAGCCCGGTACGTGAAGGCGACCGCTCGAATTATCCCAAACCACGCCGCCATGAGCCGGCGCGTTCGGGGGAGCAACCGCGCTATCAGCGGCCGCGTCGCAACGAATCGACGCGCAGTTCCGAGCAGCCGCGCCACCAACGGCCGCGGCGTCCCGATCATACTCGGTCGAGTTCGGAGAGTTCGCCATCGCAGCAACGTCCGCCAAGACAGCAGTCGCAGCAGCCGGAACGCGAACGGTCGTTTGGGCGCAAGAATAACCGGCGAACGGGCAGAAGATAACCCGTCCCGCTGTGTTTAGCGATTTTCAAGGTCCTTGCTCCAATTGAGCACTGCGACAAAGCCGACTTGAGCCGCCGCTTTCTGTTGCCGATTGACGATGAATCTTTGGCCGTCGGCGGTAACGTCATAGCGGCGCGAACCTAACCCGGAAAATTCCATTGCCACATCGAATAATTTGACGGGAGTACCGGCCTCAAAGCCGCCGGTGGTAGAGACCGGCACGGCGAAGATCCCTTCGGAACCAATAATAAAGTAGAGCTCTTTACCGTCCGCACGCCAGAGCGGTGCACCGCCGCGCCCGGTGGAGATTTGCCACTTGCCGCCGGCGCCGGCAATTTCACGAACAAATACTTGCGATCCAAGGCCCGATTCGTTGCTGCCGTAGGCGACAAAACGACCATCCGGCGATATTGCCGGCAGGAACTCGTTGTAGCCGGGGTCAGCCAGCATCCAGTTAATTTTGTTTTGGTTACTTAGATCGACAAAGCCTGCATCCAGACCGGTGCTGCCGCGCCCGGACACCATGATCATGCTGCCGTCTTGTGACCAATCGCTTGGAGCCACAAACGCATCGGACGTGGCGCCGACAGAGCCGCCGATGGGGACCAGCGTCTCTTCGCCGAGTCCGTTCGATGGTTTCCAGTACAGACTTAGCAGCAAATTCTTGCGATTTGATGCAAAGGCAATCTTCGAACCATCCGGGGACCAAATTGGAAACTCGTCATTTGACTGGTCGAAAGTAAAACGTGACGAGACGTTGCGGACAAGATCGTGAATCCAGATGTCGTCCTGGTTCCGCCGCTGATCATTTATTGCGACCGCGAGTTTTTTCCCGTCGGGCGATAGTTTCAAACCACGATAGTTATCCGGCTTGCCAACTCTGCCAATTTCGTTGCCTTTGCGATCGAGCCAAACGAGCTCGGAATTTTGAGCCGTGGCTCCCGATGCATATACGAGCACTCCAGTGTTCGAGACGCTGAAGTTTGCACCGCCAGCGACATCTGTCGGTATGTCCTCGGCAATCGGTGTCGGCTCGCCGACAACTTCAAGTTTGCTGATATCGAATCTGCGCGCCACCAATACACGGTCAAGCAGATAGAGAAGGTAGCCGGAGGGGTCATATTCTATTCTGGAATTTGTCGCAAAGAGGTATTTCGACTCGCCTGTCTTGAGCGAACCCACCTTGGCGCGAAAGTTTTGGTTACTCGTCGTGTCACCTATAGCCACGTAAATGAAGTGATCGCCATCAGGCAGAAATAGCGGCCAGGCGTGCGAGGTCTCGCCGTTCGCACGGTCGATCTGGGTCATGCCCGCGATCGATCCGCCAGTGGCCGGAATCCCGCGGATCGAATCGGTGCCGGAACCGTCGAAGAGGATCAGATCCTGACTGCCCCAGGTGCCGTCAAAGCCGCCGCGGACATCACCGATCAATTGGACCGGTCCGCCGGTGACGGAAATCTTCTTCAACTGCTGGTTGACGATGAAAGCAAGATGGCGACTGTCGGGCGACCAGAATGGTCGGCCGACGTTGTCCGTTCCAATGAGGGGAATAGCTGTCAAAGAACTCATCGGACGCACCCAGATCATTGATTTGCCGGTCGAGTCATTCGCAACAAAGGCGAGTGTATTACCATCCGGAGAGATTCGCGGCCAGCGCATCCGCAGCGTACTTGCATCGGCGGGAATCACGAAGCGGCTGACGCGGACTTCCGGGTCCTTCCTTGTCAACACAAGTGCCGCAAGCGCGAGTGCGGCGAGACAACTGATCGTTGTCAATATCCAGCTAAGCTGCAATTTACGCCGGCGCCGCGCCGCTACAGGTGCGGGCGTGCCGATTTGCGATCCGCCCTGAACAATCCAGCCAAGCTCGCGTTTGAGATCACCCGCCGTCTGCCAGCGATCGTCCGGGTCTTTGGCCAGACACTGCTTGACAACGCGCTCGAGCGCAGGCGGGGTCATCGGTTGGACCGCCGACATCGGGCGCGGTTCTTCCTTCAAGATTGCAGCGATCAAACTGGCTTGGCTTCCCGCTTCAAATGCCTTCTTGCCGGTTGCCATTTCGTAGAGCACAACGCCGAACGCGAAGAGGTCGCTGCGCTGGTCGGCTTCCTTGCCCTCTAATTGTTCGGGGGACATGTACTGGATGGTGCCGATGATCGAACCTTGGCCGGTCAATGGAGTGGACCTTGTGATACCGGATACGCCTTCAATGACACCGTCTTCACGCAACTTGGCGAGACCGAAATCGAGCAGCTTAGCGCCGTTCTTGGTGATGACGACGTTACCCGGTTTGAGGTCACGGTGGACCAGACCCTGGCGGTGTGCTTTGTCGAGAGCATCTGCGATCTGAATCGCGATGCGCAGCACATCCTGGGATGGAAGCGGTCCGCGCTCGATCAGTGTCGAAAGCGGTTCGCCCTCAAGATACTCCATGACGAGGAAGTCAGTGCCATTTTGGCTGCCTATGTCATAGAGGGCGCAGATATTCGGATGGTTCAGACTCGAGATCGCCCGCGCCTCGCGATCAAAACGCTGGCGCAAGTCGGCACGATCAGCCAAGTGAGTCGGCAAGATCTTGAGCGCGACGATTCGGTCGAGCCGTGTGTCGCGCGCGCGGTACACCTCGCCCATGCCACCGGCGCCGATGGCATTTTGGATTTCGTAGTGGCCAAGTTTTGTGCCCGGAGTAAGCGGCATAATCTCCTCGGGAGAAAAGTGAATTCGAAATTCCGTTGGGCTGTTGCGCCTTAGGTTGCTAGGTGGTCAATGTAGACCTGTGAAGGGGATTCCACAAGGTCTCAATTTGGATGCCAACTACATCGGTAGAGATTTCGAGTTTTGTCGCTTTCAATCGACTTGTCAAATTCAGAGCTTGCCATTATATCTGTACCATGCATCGAGTAGTTGTCATTTCGATTTTCGCGATCTTGCTTGCGGCCGTAGGTTCGACAGTATTTGCCGCTGCCGGCGAGACAATTCATGTCACGAGCCACAATCAGGTCAAGGTTGTTACTGATCCGTCAAAGGGATCAAACCCTTACCCGCGTTGGGCGGAATTTCCGCCGACCTCGGTTAATTATCGCCGGGTCGTGCTGTACATCACTTACCAATGCCCTGACGGTCAACACTGCGGCGAGTGGGATTACATCGACGGTGTGTATCTGCGTCGACTTGGCGCCGAGTCGAGTCCCGCGCGCAATATCGAAATTGCGCGGATGATCTCGCCATACGGCGCGCGCTTCGATTCGACCTGGTCGTTCACGTGGCATCTTGATGTTACCGACTACTCGATTCTTCTGCATGATTCTGTTGAGGTTGAATTTCTCCATACCGGCTACGAGTCCAACACCGACCGCGGCTGGGTAATTACAGTTGATTTCGAGATCACTGAAGGCAAACCGCCAATGCAGTGCCTTGGCTTCGACAGCTTGTGGTCAGGTTCGATACCGTTTGGCGACAGCGCCAAACCGATCGAAGAGATTCTTGCGCCGCGCCAGTTCACGGCGCCGGAAGGCGCTTCGCTGGCGAGATTTAGAATCGTCCAAACCGGACACGGCATGGATGATCTTGAGAACTGCGCCGAGTTCTGCAATAAATACCGGCGTGTTCTGCTCGACGACGAACTTATCAATCAGCGCCAGCTCTGGCGGACTTGCGGGACGAATCCGCTCTATCCGCAGGCCGGGACGTGGATCTTCGACCGCGCCAATTGGTGTCCGGGTGAGATCGTCCAGCCGGATATTTACGACATGTCGGTTGCAGCCGGTTCAGAACACAAGATCGACATCGACATGGAACCTTATATCAATCGCAGCAAACCGACCGCGAACTATTTCATTCAATCGCACTTGTTCTATTTTGCCGAGCCGTGGGCAGTCAATGATGCTTCCGTGGCAGAGATTATCACCCCGAGCGCGATGGATGAATACTCGCGTCCCAATCCGGTTTGTGCGCTGCCGATTATCATGATCAAGAACAACGGCCGCGAAGTGCTCCGCAGCTTGACGATCGGTTATGGCCACGGGTTGCCGCCGCAGCAGACTTTCGAGTGGGCCGGCGAACTATACTCGCAGGAAATCACAGCGGTGGAATTGCCGGGCGTGATTGCTCCCAACAAGGAGACGACGTTTCTGGTGAAACTCGAGCTGCCTAACGGCGCCGAGGACGAATATCCCGCCGACAACATTGCACGCTCGGCTGTTCCGGCGACGCCGGTGTACGATACGACCTTGGTGGTGGTGATTCGCACCAACGCCGATAGCAGCCAGACCGGTTATGCAATCACGGACGGGAACGGCGGAGTCGTATTTGAACGCCGGCCGGGAACTATGGCTGTCAATACTGTCTATCGCGACACATTGCGGCTCATTCCGGGATGCTACGAATTCGTTGTCAGCGATACCGCGGGCGATGGACTCGATTTCTGGTTCAATCCCGAAGGCGGCTATGGCTATGCGCGTTTGATGGATAGATTCGGGCGTTTGCTTAAAGCGTTCTCATCCGATTTCGGCAGGGAAGTCCGGCATTCGTTTGTCGTGTCGGCGGGAGCCAATCCGCCGGCGCTGGCAAAGGAATTGCCCATCGTCAATCCGTTTCCGGCGCGCAACAAAGGGCTGTTTGACATCGACATATTTCTAAATCGCCGCAGCGACTTGCGCATTCGCATTATCGACGAAAGCGGCGTAGAGACCGTGCTCGACAACCTGTACACCGGCATCAAGGAAGCCATGCTTCCGATCGACATCAGCACAGCCTCGGACGGCGTCTATTATATCAAAGTCACAGTCGACGGCGAGACGGTTTCACGGCGGATTCGCGTCAAGCGCACCGAATAGGGCGGCAATTTCTGCATTAGCCGCAAAAAAAGAGTAACTTTTCTCGATTTTCCCCTTATATTATAACTGGACTTAAGGAGCGACTTTTAGGGTCGAATCAACTTCAAAGCGGGCTGTTAGATTTCGGGGAGAAATCCTCGATGATGAGCATTGGTCGGCGTTTTGCCGTTGTTCGATAGATTTGCGGCGAACAAGAAAAGCTCAACACTCCAGCTAAGGAGAATCAAATGAAGACTTACGTACTGATGAGCCGGCTGCGTCTGCAGGGACCGAGCCTCATCGAGGTAGCCTCGCGCGTGCGCGACGGCGAGAAAATCGGCCGTGCCTGGGTCGATAAGGCGAAGGAACTTGTGCCGGAAGCCAACTTCGTAGCACATTACGCCCTTTTAGGCGGTTACGATTTCATGGACATCTACCAAGCGCCGGATGAGCACACGGCTGCGAAGGTGGCTATGATCGGGTCGGCTTCCGGTGCATTTCAGGTTGAGACCTGGACTGCGATCCCGGACAATCATCTGATGGAGATTGCTTTGCAGGTGCAGGAGAAGAAGAAGGTATAGAATAGACCGAGATCGTCAATTCCATTTAGTTTATAGGTCAAAACCTGTCGTTGAAAGATGTGATGGAACTGCAATTGGAAGAAAGTGGCGAATTCGAAGATTGGAGTTAGCCAACAAAGGGTTTTGACATCGTTGGCGTACAATTGAGACCGAAATCGTCAAAACCCTTTAGTCTCCGAACACGTGTCACCCGCGCCGTGGATTTCGACAACCCGAAATGCATACAATTGTCGAGCGCGGGTTTTGACCTACCTTGAGTAAACACGGTACTCTCCATCAAACCAAAGACGAAACTCCTACTTGCATCTTTGCGTAGCCTCTATTATCTATCAGGTTCTGATTGTTGACGAAATAGTCCACAGAAATAGAGGAGTACCAATACATGAAGACCTTCAAGACAATGACTCTTGCGGCAATGGCGCTGTTGATTTTCGCTTTGCTGCCGGTGCGACTTAACGCTCAAGCCAAGGAAGCGCCGACGCGCGATCAGATCGCCGACAAGTACAAATGGAACTTGGCGGATTTTTATCCTTCCGATGAAGCGTGGGAAGCAGGGTTGACTGCGCTCAAGGCGCGGATCGGCGAATTTGCGCAATATCAAGGCAAGCTCGGGGAATCGGCCACAAATCTGGCCAACTGTCTGATGCTCAATGACACGCTGGGGATTCTTGCCCACAGGCTGTTTGTTTATGCTTCGCTCAAACTCGACGAAGACAACCGCGTCGGCAAATATCAGGAACTGGGCGACCGCGCCCGCATGATGTACTCCGACATCGGACAGGCGACAGCGTTCATGGAACCGGAGATATTGACGATTCCGGATGCAACGCTGAAATTATTTATCGCCGGCGACAAGAATCTGAAAGTCTATCAATTCTATCTCAACGATATTCTGCGCCGCAAGTCGCATATCCGCTCACAGGAAGTAGAAGAAGTCCTGGCGCTCGCCTCGCCGGTGACCGGCGGCCCGAGCCGGATTTTCTCGATGATCGACGATGCCGATATCAAGTTTCCGAATGTTAAGGACGGCAACGGCAACGAAGTCGAACTGACCAAGGGACGTTACGGCCAAATTCTGGAATCGACTAATCGCGATGCCCGGCGCGAGGCGAGTAATGCCTACAACGATACCTACCTCAAGTACAAGAACGGTCTGGCGGCGACGCTGGCGGCCTCGGTGAACGCTGACGTGTTTTCAGCCAAGGTTCGCGGTTACAACACTTGCCTCGAACGCGGGCTTGATGGCGACAGCATTCCTGCCAATGTTTTCCATAGTTTGCTGGCGGCGGCTTCGAGTAACTTAGCGCCGCTGCACAAGTACATGGCGCTGCGCAAGAAAGTGCTCGGCGTCGACACGCTGTATGGCTATGACCTTTCGGTGCCGCTTGTTGCGGACACCAAGATGGAGTTCACCTACGAGCAGGCGCGCGAGTACATGATGAAAGGTCTGCAGCCGTTGGGTAAGGAATATCTCGCAAATGTCCAGATGGCGCTCGATTCGCGTTGGATCGACGTGTACGAGACCCAGGCGAAAGGATCCGGCGCTTATACCTGGGGCACTTATTCCGTCCATCCGGTAATGTTGTTGAACTATTCCGGCACGCTCGGCGATGTATTTACGCTGGCTCATGAAATGGGCCACATGATGCACAACTATTACAGCAACAAGAGCGAGCCGTACATTTACTCCGGCCATTCGTTGTTCACTGCGGAAGTTGCTTCGACTTGCAATGAAGCGATCATGATCAAGTACATGCTGTCGCAGGTCAAAGATAAGAACGAGAAGCTGTATCTGCTGAACTATTACATCGACCAGATCATCGGCACCTTCTACACGCAGATCTGGTTCTCGGAATTCGAATTGAAGATACACGAAACGGTTGAGAAGGGCGGCGCCCTTTCGGCGGACGGACTGCGGAAGATCTATCGGGAAGTCTACCAGAAGTATTACGGTCCCGATATTTTCATCCCGGAGAATCGCGACCTCGGCGGCATGCGGATCAGCCATTTCTATCGCCAATACTATGTCTATCAATATGCGACGAGTTATGCTGCTTCGCAGATGTTGTCGCGCAAGATTCTAAGCGGAGACAAGAAGGCTGTTGCGGCGTATATGGACTTCATCAAAACAGGTTCGTCCGACTATCCGGTGAATATTCTCAAGAAAGCCGGCGTCGACATGACGACTACCGAACCGTTTGATAACACGATCAAGACGTTTTCGGAATTAGTTGACGAGTACGAGAAGCTGCTTTTGGCGAAGTAGTTTCAGATATCAAATTCACAAAAAAAACAAACGGCCGGAGTTTCCTCCGGCCGTTTGTTTTGACTCATGCGATCACTCTGTCGGTTGAGCGAGCTTGAACTTAACCTCGTAAGTAATCCAGATCGCCACCTTCTTGCCCTTCAACCAAGCCGGTCGATAGGTGCATTTGAGCGCGGCTTCCAGAGCTGCATCATCAAAGGCTCTTACTCCCGACTCCTTGGCGAGCATTGCTTTTCCGACGGTGCCGTCGCGATCAACGAGGACTTTGACCCAGACGCTACCCTCGATTCCGGCATTCTTCTGCTCTTCGGGATAGACTGGTGCTTCTTTGTGGTCCGGCACCGGCAGGCTATCGACGGTGAAGAATTTATCCGGTGCGGGCCAATCGGCCTCGCGCGCTTTTTGGGCGGCGCTGCGGTCATCCTCTTTCTTGGGCAACGGAGTTGATTGTTCTGCTGCTGCGTATTGCAGGGCGGTCAGCGACAAAAGTGCTGTTGCCACAGCGGCAACTGCGAAATGTCTCACTCGACTTGGAGTAGTCAGCGAGTGCAGCATTGATTGAAGCATTGACATGATCCTCACCTCCATGAGTTTCATCTCGGTGATATCAACTTTATTACAGCTTATTGCGGCGGGGTCTCGTCAGTTATACGACGGATTCAGGCACAAAAGATAGCCCAAAATTCTGCAGCACGTTTCCCTGCCAATTTCCCGCTAGATTGTTATTATCGTCAAAGATGTCGATTATCTCTATTGGAATTCTACCGGGTCCACTTTCCCTTGTCAAGGGTATTCTGCGGGGGCGCTTTTGGCCAGTTAGCCTGCGAAAGTTTCGTAAGGCCTTTCCAAATTAATTTGCAACCCTTTTGCAACTCTCCCGTATTGAAAACTGGTGAGTTGAGGAAATTTGTCCGTTTCCCGCACTCGTAGTGGAGCAAACGCAGCTACACACCTGACAGGGGTGCTGACGGGTTCCGCTGGTAACAGCGATTTACAACCAGAATTCTAAGGATGTGTAGTATGGACATTTGTTCTCGTACGGGAAGATTTCTGCGCGCCGCCGCTCTGCTAAGTCTTGTTATCTTTCCCAATCTGCTCTTCGCCGAACCGCAATTCCGACCGAATTTGAGTATCTACAAGTCCACCGGTGCAATCAATATCGACGGTGTCTTGGGCGACCCAGGCTGGCAGAACGCCAGCAAAATCAGCGGCTTTGTCGAACGCAACCCGGGGGATAATCTCCCGCCCGATGTCGAAACCGAAGTTTACGTGACCTACGACGAAAGCGCGCTTTATGTCGCCTATGTCTGCCACGACGATCCGACGACGATTCGAGCGACCATGTGTCAGCGTGATCAGTATTCTGGTGACGATGCGGTCGTGCTGCTGATCGATACATACGGAACCGCGTCGGCGGCGTACGAGCTGTTTGTTAATCCTTATGGAATTCAAAAAGACATGCTCTGGACCAGAGTCGGCGATCAGGATGCCAGCTACGATTTGCTTTGGGAATCTTCGGCGAAAGTCCACCCGGACGGTTACACGGTTGAGATCGCGGTGCCGTTTTCGAGTTTGCGTTTTCCGGATAAGTCAGAACAGATCTGGCGAATGGATTTTTGGCGCAATCGCCCGCGCGAAAGTTTCAAGCAGTATTCGTGGACGGCGAACGATCGCAACGAACAGTGCTGGCCGTGCCAGTGGGGGACAGTCAGCGGTATTCGCGAAGTCCAACCCGGCAAAGGCATCGAGATTTTGCCGTCGCTGGTGGCTTCGCAATCCGGCAACTTGACCCAACCGGAGGGTGCGTCCTCGCGCTTTGACAACGCCAATCCAAAGGGCGAGTTATCGCTGGGCGGCAAGTATGCGTTGACTTCGGATATTACGGTCGAGGCCACCGTCAATCCCGATTTCAGCCAGATCGAATCGGATGCGGCGCAGATCGATGTCAATTCTACTATTTCACTGATGTATCCGGAAAGACGGCCGTTTTTCCAGGAAGGCAGCGATATCTTCCGCACGCTGTTCAATTCGTTCTATACCCGCACGATCAACGACCCGATTCTGGCGGCCAAGATGACCGGACGCACCGGCAAGACGACAATCGGCGTGCTGTCGGCGTACGAAGAAAACACGCCCTACATAATTCCGCTGGCAGAACGCAGCCTGCTGTTCAATACCGGCAAGAGTACAGCGAACGTTGTGCGCTTGTCGCGCGAAATCGGCAACAACTCGCGGTTGGGCGTGATCTTGACCGACCGCCGCTGGAACAATGGCGGTTCGGGAACGGTCGCGGCGCTCGACGGGGACATTCGCCTGTCGAAATCGGTGAATATTATCGGGCAGTACATCGCAACGCATACCCGCGAACTGAATGATCCTTCCAGCAGTGTTTTTCTGGAAGGGCAGACCTTCTTTGACGGCAAACACACAACGGCGCTTGATCAGGAATCGTTCTACGGCACCGGCATGATCACGCAATTGCGGCGGCAATCGCGGCATTGGAATTTCACTGTCGACTATAACCAGGTCAGCCCGGACTATCGGACCGAGACGGGTTACGATCCACTCAACGATTACCGCAATCTGTCGCTCTATTCGCAATACACGATCTATGCCAAGACCGGCCTGATCGAACGGATCACGCCGCGGACCTTCAATCTCAAGCGCTGGTTCTGGAACGGCAGCCCGAAATCGTCGGTGATCAATGTCGGTACCGATTTCCAGTTGCGCAAAGCGCAGTCATATTTCTCGGTGAACTATTCGCGCAACAGCGAGCACTATCACGGAATGTTCTTCGGCGATTTGTGGGAGGCGAGCAGCAATTTCAATGCGCGGCCGACGAACGCAATCGGGTTCGGGGTCTACGCCCAGCGTTCGCGCAGCATCGCGCGGTTTGCCCTGCGGCAGACGAAAGAAACCTCGCTTGGTGTGAATGTAAGCCTCAAGCCGGTCGACCGGCTGGTGATTGAGTCCGATTTGAGCTACTCCGGCGCTGATGACCGGGAAACCGGCGAGGAATACTATGACGGCTACATCACGCGCACGCGGTTTTTGTATCAGGCGACACGCGCGCTGTCGCTGCGGCTGATCGTGCAATACAACGATTTCGGACCAAGCTGGGATATCGATCCGCTGGTGACCTACAAGGTCAGTCCGTTTTCGGTGCTCTATGTCGGCTCAACCACGAACTACAGCTACGTCGACTATTTCGAAGACGAGCCGGCGAAGTGGCGGTTGATGTCGCGGCAATTTTTCATGAAGCTGCAATACCTCTTTCAGACGTAAAAGCGGGCCTCACTCACCCAGTCAACCCGCGACAGAGCCCGAAAATCTTTGTCGCGGGGTGCTGAA
>CAZIBI010000037.1:0-34195 GCA_964537215.1 uncultured Ignavibacteria bacterium
CAGCTGACTCTTAATCAGCGGGCCCTAGGTTCGAGTCCTAGATGGTGCATTTTGAATTAGCAGTATTTCTTGCCCGAATTTCCCCAAATCATTAGTTTCCCGCAAATTTCGCCTAAACTGTTTTTCTACATGAGGAAACATGCTCGATAAGTTTGGCCTGTCTGCCAATGAGCGCCGCCTGCTCCGCAGCCTGAATACACCCGAGAAAGTGCAACGCTTTCTCGATGAGTTGCCCTACAACATGGAGGACGACGGCGAAACGCTCTATTCGCCGCGACTGGTCATGCGCAAGCGCCTGGCGGATTGCATCGAAGGCGCAGTTTTTGCCGCAGCCGCGCTTAGACTCAATGGCCACAAGCCGTTGATAGTCGGACTTCATGCAGTGAGGGATGATTGCCACGTAATTGCAGTATTTCAAAGGGTCGGACTCTGGGGTGCGCTCAGCAAATCAAAGTATACCGGATTGCGGTTCAGGGAGCCGGTATATCGCAATATGCGCGAACTGGCGCTGTCGTATTTTGAGGACTATTTCAATTTTGACGGCGAAAAGACACTGCGCGGATTTACGGGACCGATAGACTTGTCGGGCTTCGATGCGCAGAACTGGATGTCAACCGAAGAAAATCTCTTCGCCATCGACGACGAGTTGTTTCGCAAGCGAAAGAAGGTACTCCTGTTTCCCGGTAGTTGCGAGAAGCACTTTGCTCCAGTCGCGCCGGTTGCCATGCGTGCCGGTGAACTCTGGATGCGCGAGAAAGGACTGTTTGAAAAGGCAAAAAGCAAGTAGCGAAGAATGATTGACAGTCGCCCCGTGAATGCTCACTTAACTTCTTGCCCCTGAAGCGCCAAGGCGTATATTCCCGCGATGGAAATTCTGACTTACCTCGTCGATCTATTTTTGCACCTCGACAAGCATCTCGCTGAATTGATACTGGAATACGGCAACTGGACGTATGCGATCCTATTCCTCGTCATATTTTGCGAGACAGGGCTGGTTATCGCGCCGTTTCTGCCGGGTGATTCATTGCTCTTTGCGACGGGAGCCTTGGCCGCTACCGGCGCGCTCGATCCGAACTACGCCTTTCTGCTCATGGCATCCGCTTCGATACTAGGCGACAATACTAACTACACGATTGGTCGTTTCGTTGGTCCGAAGGCGTTTTCCTCGAATTCGCGCATTCTCAAGAAAGAGTATCTCACCAAAACGCAGGCGTTCTACGACAAATATGGCGGCCGCACGATAATTGTCGGTCGTTTCTTGCCGATCATCCGTACTTTTGCGCCGTTCGTGGCCGGAGTTGCAAAGATGGATCGGAGAAAGTACGTCCCGTTTACGCTGATCGGCGCCGTGTTTTGGGTGGGATTGTTTCTGTACGCTGGATATTTCTTCGGAAGCCTGCCTTTCATCAAGAACAACTTCTCCATTGTCGTGGTCGTGATCATTCTTATCTCGTCAGCACCGGCTATTATTGAAATTGTCCGGACCCGGATGAAGAAGTCGCCAAAGACGTGATCCGGCGGCGGAAAACTGCCGTTGCAAGAAAAACTTTGAGAGTTCGAGACAATTCGCGTAGATTTGTATGTATGATACGCTGGCTTGTGGTCGCGATTCTGGGATTGGCTCTTCTTTCATGCGCTGTCCGCAGACCAACTCAACGTGAATCAATCACAGCGGAATATCAACAAGGCAAGCGCGCCGAAGTCATTGCAGCCTTAAGAGAGATCCTTGCAGACCGTCAGATTCCAATCGCAAGAACTGACGCGACGCACGGAAGTATTGTAACCGACAGTTTTGAAGTCATTCCCGAGTACTGTGACTGCGGAATGAATTTCTTTGGCGCGCAATACCCGGGTACTCGTCGCGGTCAGATGCGCATAACGATTAGCGGTGCGCGGGAAACTACAATCAAATTTGAATTCGGGACACTATTGACCATCAGAGCAAACAATCGACAAGTGAAATGCACTTCATTCGGAATATTGGAGAATGAAATCCTGCAGCAGCTCGACCAGGCATTGGGAGTCGTGAGGGAAAATGCCCAAAATTGAAGTGCGCCGTGGCGGTATTCTTGAAAAGGGCGCTATTCATACTTATCAACTTTTCAGGCTGACCATCGATAGTGTACGCCACGCCTTTACGCGTCCGAGCTACATCGATACGATTCTCGAGCAGATGTACCAAATCGGCGTGCGCTCGCTTTCAATCGTATTGTTGACTTGTTTCTTCACCGGCATGGTGCTGGCGCTTCAGACGGGTTATCAGATTGCCCGATTTGGCGCGAAGGTGTACATCGGCATCGTCGTCGCGCTTTCGATGGTGCGTGAACTTGGCCCGGTCTTGACCGCCCTGGTTGTTGCCGGACGTGTCGGCGCCGGTATTGCCGCCGAACTTGGCTCGATGCAAGTTACTGAACAAATTGACGCCATGCGGGCCATGGCGACCAATCCGGTCAAAAAGCTGGTCACAACGCGGCTCATTGCGCTGCTGATCATGCTGCCGATCCTGACCATCATCGGCGACGTTGTTGGCATCATTGGCGGAATGCTAATATCGATGTACTCGCTCGGCCTGGATTTTAGCTTCTACAAATCAACGACGATCCAGGCGCTGGCACTGCAGGATATGTTTACCGGTCTTGCCAAGCCGGTCGTGTTCGCGTTTATCATCGCAATTGTCGGGTGCCATTTGGGACTGACGACGAGCGGCGGTACGGAGGGCGTGGGCAAGTCGACAACCATGTCAGTGGTGACGTCATCGATCCTTATCTTTCTGTTTGACTTTCTCTTAGTAAAGATTTTCTTCCTGATGTTTGAGACTGGATAGGGCCGCAAATTGATATTACTCAAGGGCATTCAAAAGAGCTTCGGCGAAGCGGAAGTACTGAAAGGGGTAGATATCGAGATTGCCGAAGGCGAGACCATGGTGATTCTAGGCAAGTCCGGTTCAGGCAAATCCGTACTACTCAAGCTTATCTTGCGTTTAATGTCTGCAGATGCCGGCACTATTATCATTGATGATCAGGACACGACGAATTTCACCGAAGAGCAGATGATTCCAGTACGCATGAAAATGGGAATGTTGTTCCAGTCAGCGGCGCTATTCGACTCGATCAATGTCAAGGAGAACATCGCCTACATGCTGCGCGAACACACGAATATGTCGGAGAAGGATATTGATTTCCGCGTCGAAGAAGTCTTATCCTTTGTGCAGCTTAGCGGCGTACAATTCAAGATGCCTTCGGACTTATCGGGTGGAATGAAAAAACGCGTCGCATTGGCGCGGGCGCTGGCTTTCAAGCCGCGCTATTTGCTCTATGATGAACCGACGACCGGTTTGGATCCTTTGACTTCTAAGGCAATCAACGAACTGATCCGGAGCACGCAGGAGAGCCACGATGTTACCTCAATCGTGGTGACGCATGATCTTATCTCGGCGTTCTATGTCGGCGACCGCTTCGCGCTGATCCGCGACGGCGTGACGTCGTTCTCCGGGACCCCGGAAGAGTTCAAGGCTTCCACCGATCCGTTTATCGTCGAATACCTGGCCTGCGGGCGGGAGTACAATTGATGTCAAAGCAAGTTCGCGTGGGGCTGTTGGTTCTTATCGGTGTTGCCGTGCTGGTTATCGCCGTGTTCACGGTCGGCGATCAGGAAGGCATCTGGAAAAGCAAATACACCCTGCGCGTGAAATACGATGACGTCTTCGGATTACTGCCGGGATCGCCGGTGCGCCTATCGGGACTGCGCGTTGGAACAGTCAAGGAAATAGCGTTTTCGAAAGTTGATCCGGGGAAGCTCGAAGTGGAGCTGGCGATCGATGAGGCCGTCAAGCAATTCATTCGCAGCGATTCGAAGGCCATGATCGGAACTCTTGGTTTGCTTGGCGACAAGACAATCGAGATTACTGCGGGGACTGATACTGCCAAAGTGCTTGAAGAAGGAGAGCACATGCTGGCGGGTAAGTCTTCGTCAATCGAAGGTATCATCGCCGAAGGCGGCGAGGCTGTTGAAAATGTCCGCGAAGCGACCCGGCACGCCAAAGAGATTATCGAAAAGATCAACAACGGAACCGGTTCGTTGGGACTATTTGTTAATGATCCCAATGTTTATTTCGACTTGGACAAGCTGCTCGTCCTGACCGAGAACTTGACGCGCCAGTTAGAGTCGGGGCACGGCTCGTTCGCCAAGTTCATCACCGACTCGACTTTCTATGTCGAGATGCGTAATCTTGCTTCTAACACCAACGTACTCTTCGATTCGCTTACCAACGGCAGCGGCACTTTTGCCAAGCTGATGAATGATCCGAAGCCGTACGAAGATCTTCGAGCCATTGTCGCAAGTTGGCGCACGATTACCGATCGTGTCAACAATGGCGAAGGCTCCGCTGGTCAACTGCTGACGAATGATACCCTCTATCAAAATCTTAGCCGCACACTCGATCGGGCGGAGGCTTTGCTTGAAGACTTCCGACTCAACCCGGGCAGATACATCAAGCTGCGAATCTTCTAGCGGTTCGCAAAATCACTCGGCGGTTGTCGAATTCATTTGCCGAAACATCCTTGCCGCATTACCGTAACCACACAAGACATGATTACAGTTTCAAATCTCACCAAGCGTTACGGTCAACTTACCGCCGTTGACGCCATATCTTTTCAAGTCAAACGCGGCGAAGTCTTCGGATTGCTTGGCCCCAACGGCGCCGGCAAATCAACAGCGATCAATATGATGGTTGGTGCGCTCGTTCCCGATTCTGGCAGCGTCAACTTGGAAGGTATCGGCGATCCGCTGCAGCCTTCGGCAAGACTGCAAATCGGCGCGGCTCCGCAGGCGTTGGCGATTTATGAGGAACTCACCGCTGAAGAGAATCTCCACTTCTTCGGAAAAATGTACCAGCTCCGCGGAACCAAACTGAAGGAACGCGTCGAGTGGTCGCTGGAACTGTCGGGCTTAGCTGATAGGCGGAAAGAGCTGGTGTCGAAATATTCCGGCGGCATGAAACGTCGCCTCAATATCGTCTGCGGGCTCGTTCATGATCCGCAGATTGTTTTTCTCGACGAGCCTACAGTCGGCGTTGATCCGCAGTCGCGCAACGCGATTTTCGATCAGATTGAAATGCTCAAGAAACTCGGGCGAACTATCGTTTATACGACCCACTACATGGAAGAAGCGCAGCGGCTCTGCGACCGGGTGGCGATAATCGATCACGGAAAGATTCTCGATCTCGATACCGTCGCGAATTTGTTGACCAAACATGGCGGCAAAGCGGTCGTGATCGCCGCACTGGAATCGCGTCCGGGAGAATCCGTCGAGTTGCCCGGTACATGCGAAGGCCTAACGCTTCGGTTCGAATCGATGCAACCGTTTCCGGATGTGTTGGCGCTTCAAGCAAAGGGCGTCATGTTTTCCGAGTTGCACATCGAGCGGCCCGATTTGGAAAGTGTGTTTCTGAATCTGACCGGAAGGCGGTTGCGGGACTGATGCGGGCAATTTTCAACTTGGCGATGAAGGACCTGCGCTTGCTGTTGCGCGATAAGATGGGACTATTCTGGGTCATCGTCTTCCCGCTGTTGATGGCGCTGTTCTTCGGTTCGATGTTCAGCTTTGGCAGCGACGGCGCCCGTAAGTTGAAGATCGCGACAATTGAGGAAAACTCCAGCGCGTTGGGGATGAAGTTCTATGATGAGTTAAAGAAATCAGAATCATTGATTGTAACCCCGATGCCGCGCGACAGCGCTCGTCTGCTGGTCGGGCGCGGGAAACTGATCGCCTGTGTTGAATTCACCGGCGGCGGAAATGATGTCTTCAGCATGTTCAGCGGCGATGGCGGCGCAATCGAGATCGGTATCGATCCGTCACGCAAGGCGGAAGCCGGCTATCTCAATGGCTTAATCAGTCAGGCATATTACAAGCTGATGCAAGGCGCGATGGGCAACACGCAAAGCTGGCGTGAGAATCTCAAGAGCCAGATGACGCGGCTTGACACATCAACGAGTTTGAGTACTGCCGAAAAAGGGAGGCTGGGCAATCTCTTCACGACGCTGGACACTTTCCTCGTGTCGCTCAACGCCGTCGATACGACTTCCGGCGACAGCGCCAGTTCGAGTGCGTCACCATTCGGCCAGATCAAGATCAACTTTACGGAAATAGCTGAAATCAGCATCAAGCCGCGTACGGCATTCGAGATCACTTTCCCCCAGTCGCTGCAGTGGGCGTTGATCGGCTGTGCCGCGGCGTTTGCGCTGTCCATTGTTATCGAACGAACAAGGGGCACATTCATGCGACTGCGTCTGGCGCCGATTTCTCGACTCCAGATTCTCGCTGGAAAGGGACTGGCCTGCTTTCTTGCCAGCGCGGGAACTTGCCTGATATTGCTGATAATCGGCATTATCGTATTTGACGTCCGGGTCGGATCGCCGTTGGGGCTCGCCGTAGCAGTATCTAGCTCTGCGTTTTGTTTTGTCGGTCTGATGATGATGATGAGCGTTATGGGAAAGAGTGAAGCTTCCGTTTCCGGCGCCGGTTGGGGTATGTTCATGGTGTTTTCCATGCTCGGTGGCGGGATGATTCCGTTGATGTTTATGCCGCCCTGGATGGCTTCAATCAGCAATTTCAGCCCGGTCAAATGGAGCGTGCTTGCTGCCGAGGGCGCAATCTGGCGCGGGTTTGGGCCGGCCGAGATGGCGACACCGGTTGCTGTTCTTTTGTCAATCGGGCTGGTCGGTTTTGTGATCGGTATTGCTGTATTGAAACGCAGCGACGGTTAGAAGATTAGCTAACAGTGCGCAGTCGCCGCGATACGAGAATTCCGAAGAGCGAAACGACAATCGCCAGGTATCCCACATAGTCGTAATTCACCAACTCACCTGCCGCATTCCTGGTAACAATGACTCCCGCGATCGAAGCTGCTATTCCGGCAGTCAATTGCTGAACCGATGAGTTGATACTCATGAAGCTACCGCGCGACTGCGGAGTCACGGTCGAAGTTATCATCGTCGTCGCCGGAACCCAACGTCCGCTCGACGTGATGAAGAATACAGTCGTCACGAAGAGAGCAATCGGCAACGCAGTTCGCGGCAGATTGGTCAACGCGAACAACGGAATCAATGCCAGCAGAGCAAGTATCGTAAACACGCGTGCCTTGCCGATTCGGTCGGCGAGTCTTCCGATAAATGGCGAAGTAAATATCGTGACCGCTCCGCCAAGCATGTAAATGTAGGTCAGATCCGATTCGCTGAACCCGACATTCGAAACCATGTACGGGCTCAAGAACGGAATAATCGTAAAGTGCCCCAGTACCAGCATGATCGTAAATCCCAGCGCCGAGAGCTGATTGCTGTTGCGAGCCAGGCTCGTGAGCACTTTCACCGGATTGGGATGCTTGCGGTCGTCGGAAAGGTGCGAACGCAGCTTCGGTACGGTCCAAATCACAAAGCCGAGAATTGCGATACTTAGCGAACCGAGAAAGATAAACGGCGCATGCCAGGAAAACTTGTTCGCCATGAACAGTCCAAACGGAACGCCAAATATCGAAGCCACCGAAAATGCGCCCATGACAATACCAATCGCCGTCGCGCGCCGAAATTCCGGAATCACATCACCGACTATCGACAAGATCAGCGCAGACAGGATGCCGCCAAATGCGCCGGTAATGATTCGCGCGGACAGAAGTAGATGATAGTTCGGCGCCAGGGCACACGCAAAAGTGCCCAGCACAAACCCGACATAGGCGATTATCAACGTCTTTTTGCGATCAAAGCGGTCGAGCACAAATGCTCCGATGAAGCTCGATACGCCGGCGCTGAACGTATAGGTCGACACCAACGCCGAAAACTGCTGCGGTGAAATTGCAAACAGCCGCATCAATTGCGGGCCGAGCGGCATCATGATCATGAAGTCAACGATGTGCGTGAAGTTGATCGCTGCCAGTGTGAGGAGTAGTAACTTCTCTCGTTTCATACTTTAAGATGAAACGAACGAGAGTTGCGAAAGGTTCCTTCGCTCACTTCTGAATCGGCAAGTCAATATCCAAAACGACTTTCCATGATCCGTCGCTTGTGCGGCGCCAAACGCGCAGGAAGCTCGACTTGATGCCGGAGCCGGAGGACTTGCCTTTTGTCCACTGCCTCGACATGCCGTAAGCGTAGCCAAAATCATTGGCCTGGGAAACATCAGTGAAAGTAGCACCTGACGACATCAGAATGGTGGAGTCGGAATAGATTTTCGCAGCCGATTTCTTTCCTACGAACGGAACGCTTCCGTCGCGGTAGACGCGGACATCATCATGGAAGAACTTGGCAAATCCGCTCATTGCGCCCTCTTCCGTAGTTATTGCGGAAAACGTTGATTCGGCATCTGCAAGTGTCGGTTGGCCATCGAAGTGTGCCTTTTTGCCAGCAGTCGAATCGCCGGCGTCCTGTTGATTGCCGATAGTCAAACTTGATTGGATGGAGTCGGGGTTGTCATACGAATTTCCTAAATCCGCCATGACTCTGAACTCGCCGTTGGTTTGGCGCTTCCAGATTGAGACAAAGTGACCGTGATAGATCGGTACTGTGTCGGAATTCTCGGTGCGGAACTCATAAGGTCCGGTCGAGAGCCCAAGATCGCCCGAGGATGCAGCCTCGACATAAGTAGGCCACCAGTTAAGTTGGGCAGTGGAAGCGGGTCGACTGGAGTACCAGCGCTTGCCATTGAGCGGCTCGGGCCGGAATACAACAGCGTCATCATGTAGGTATTTCAGGAATGCGGTCACCATGCCGGAGTCCTGTGCCATCTTGGCAAAGGCTTGTTCGGTATTGGCAATCTGCAGTCCAGCTTCCTGTGGTATCGCGGCGTTAGCGGTCATAGATAGGCACTCCCATGAGATAAGTACGAACATTGCGAGAAACATATTCTTCATCGCGTGTCCTTTCCTTGAATTCGAAATTGTGACTGCGGCGACTTGATTGATTTGCCTGCTTGTGCGCAGCTTCAGGTTTCAAACCGCCTCTTACACTATATTACGCGGTCGAATGGCTAGGACAAGGGGAGAAAATGACTGTGCCGCAACTCAATATCCTGCAACTTATGGTCGGACTTTGCGTCATTGAAAATGGGTGAAAGCAGAATTCTCATGCTTCAAGTGGAGGTAAGCAAATGCAGAATCATATTCGGTTATTGGGAATACTCTTCGTTATCTGGGGCATCATGTCGATTGTCATCGGGCTGGTAATTTTCGCGCTATTTCTTGGCGGCGGAATCCTCACCGGCAACGAAGATGCTCTTGCTATTTTAACTGTGATCGGGCTAATCGCAGGCGGTTTCTGTCTCGTCACCGGCATTCCAGAAATTATCGGCGGTTGGGGGTTGATGCGGCATGCGCGCTGGGCTCGAATTGTTGTGTTGATCATGGCGGTATTCAATGTTATCAATCCGCCGCTCGGAACGGCTCTGGGTGTCTATGCCTTCTGGGTGTTGTTCAATCCCGAATCGCAGCAGATTCTGAATACTTAATTCAAGCCACGAAAGTTCGTTCATGCTGTATCGACGTGTTAGAGCTAAGACTAAGATAAACGACATTACTCAATTACTTATGGAGGAAACACCATGTCTCGCGTAATCCACTTCGAAATCCATGTCGACGATCCCGATCGCGCCGGAAAATTCTATTCAGACACATTTGGATGGAAGTTTGATAAGTGGCCCGGTCCGATGGACTATTGGTTGATCTCGACCGGCGATGCCGCCAAACCGGGAATTAACGGCGGCATGATTCGGCGCAAAGACCCGATGGGAAATGTCTATAACACCATCGAAAGCGAATCAATCGACCAGTCGATAGCAAAGATCAACGCTGCGGGCGGAGCGATTGTCGTACCGAAGATGCCGATTCCGGGCGTCGGCTGGTTGGCGTACTTCAAGGACACTGAAGGGAACATCTTCGGCGTCATGCAGGCCGATCCTGCTGCCGGCATGTAGGTCTGGCTTTGACGACTCTTCCTATTTGCTTCATCGACTAAATTAGTTTATGTTGACCGAAGAACAGTCACAGTAAGATATTCGATCGAGATACGTCTGCCAGGAGAACTATGATGACCCAGCATGCAACGATAGCGAGCCAATTGACTTCGCGAATCCGAGCCAATTCATGGCTCGTCGAGACAACATTGATACTGACCGGCTCGCTGCTCATCGCTTTAAGCGCGCAGATTGCCGTTCCGCTTGCGTTCAGTCCGGTGCCGGTAACAGGGCAAACCTTCGCCGTTCTGCTAATCGGTGCACTCTTTGGCAGCCGCCGTGGCGCCGCGACTGTAATTGCTTATCTAATCGAAGGTGCTTGCGGACTGCCGTTCTTTGCTGAAGGGACGGGAAGCGCAGCAATCCTGCTGGGTCCGACCGGAGGATATTTGATCGGCTTCGTCGGAGCGGCATATCTCACCGGCTGGCTTGCCGAACGCGGCTGGGATCGCGGTTTGCTCTCGACAGCCGCCGCAATGGTACTTGGAAATGTGGTCATATACATTACCGGATTAGCTTGGCTTTCCAGCTTTGTCGGTTCGGAGAATGTCTTGGCGCTGGGCTTCTATCCGTTTATTCCCGGTGCCATAGTCAAAATCGCCTTGGCTGCGATGCTGCTGCCAACGGCTTGGAAGCTGATTCGATGAATCTAAGCACGTCCGCACTTATTCTGAAATAGGGTAAGAGCCGAGTATCTTCAGGAAGGTCGTGATTTCCCGCAGATGGGTGATCGCGTTTTGCGCGGCTTCATCGTCGATGTGTCCGACGAAGTCGAGGTAGAAGTAATATTCCCAGGCTTTTTTCCGCAGCGGCCGCGATTCGATCTTCGTCAAATCCAAATCTCTCAATGCAAACACTGACAGCGCTTTGAAGAGTACACCGGGGATATTCTTAAGGGCAAAGACAATCGAGGTCTTGCTCTTTTCGCTGCGCTCGGCGGGATTCCGGGACAGAATCAGAAAGCGCGTGTAATTATCCGGCTCGTCTTGTATCGCCGAAGCGAGGATTCCCATTTCGTACAGCTCCGCTGCGTATGACCCCGCAATCGCGCCGGCCGCCTGCATGTTTTGATCCTTTATCAGCTTCACCGAACCGGCCGTGTCGTACTCGACGACGACCGTCAACTTGGGGTGCTTCTGCAAATATTCCTTGCACTGGTCGAGCGCAACCGGATGCGAATGGACCGAGGTCAACTGTTCCAAAGATACACCCGGATTGGCAATCAAGTGGTGAACGATGCGCTGATTTTGTTCGCCGATGATCTTGAGGTTGTGGCGCAAGAGCAGGTCGTAGTTTTGGTGGATACTTCCCACCAGCGAATTCTCAACTGGAATTACACCGAACTTGGCGGCTCCCGATTCAACTGCGGCAAAGACTTCCGGAAATGTCCGTTTCGGTTCGGGAGCGATTTCTGCCCCGAAGAATTTGCGCGCGGCTTCTTCCGAAAACGAACCGCGTTCGCCCTGGAAGGCGATGGTTGGATAGCTCATGCACTCTCCATCGGCATCTGTCGCGAATCATTTATTCCTTCAAGTGTCACCGCGCAAATTCCTTTCGAATGACGTCAAATATCGGATTCTCGACCCGCTTGCGTTCTGGAGTTTCGCCGCGCTCGACGGCTTTCCAATATTCCCAACCCAGCGGCTTGTCGCCGAGTTCATAGTCCATACCATCCCAGGTGTCCTCGCGAAACGAGTAATAGCTCCAGTGCCAGCCCTCGCGATTGAAGATTGTGATCAAATCCGCGAAGTATCGCTCAACACCCGGAATACGCCGGTCGCAGCCGAATTCAGCGCCATAGATTCGATTACTCGGAATTCTGTGTTTTGTCTGCCAATCAACGACCGGTCGCAGCAATTCGGTAAGCACCGCCCTGCCGGAGGAGTTGACATCCGTAGAATCGAAGGCAAACCCAGGAATGCGATCCGGATAATTGTACCGACCTTGATTCGCGCGAAATGCCGTCATCTCCCATGGTTCATAAAAATGAAATGAATACAGTACAAGACTATCCACCACCGGCAGCAACTGCGGCATTCCATCCGGTGAGGCGTAATTACCCGCGTCCAAAACAATCGGCGTTGTGCTGTCTACGCTCCGGATTGCCGCGATGATATCAGCATAGAGCGCGTTGATGTTTGCAGTTGCAGAATCGGCGCTGCGGCGAAGCCCTTCTTCCGGGTGCGGCTCGTTGAGCGGATTGTAGCCGACGATCGCCGGATGTCCCTTTAGTCGTTGTGCGAGATCGCGCCAGAACTGCGCAGACTGGTGGTGAAATTTCCAGTCGCGCCAGATGCGATCATCGTTCTTGTCGCCATTTTGCTGTTTCCAACGGCAGCCAGGGAGAGACAGCATCGTAAGAACGACTTTGACTCCAACCGAATCAGCGGCATCGAGTATCGATTTCAGTTGTTGAAAATCGGCCCCGACAATGCCTTGGTATTCGTCGGCGTTTCCGATCAGAAAGTCCCGCGTGGCTGTCTTCCACTTGTCGGGTGCGAGCCGAACCAGCTCAATGCCGAACGATTTGGCGGCCGCGAACCGTTCCGCAGTCTCGATTTCGTTGAAACAGTTGGCGCCTTTGCGTTGGACCTGCCAATATTCGATTTTGTCCGCAGCTTGGGAGAATGCAGCGGCTAAAACGACAATCGCGCAGATCCGAATCAAAAATCCCACTGATTCCCTCTATGAACTCATGGTTGCCCAAAAGCGGCTTTATCCTGATGGTCAAATAAGCCATTGCCGTATAATCGCTTATGCGCCGCAACCACAGTGTGATGAATTGAGTTTTCGCTGACAATATTCAATATTAAATTCCATTGACCCACACCCGAAATAAGTATTTATATACGACAAGATTGTACTTGTTTTTTTCCACGGAGGATCCCAGTGGCTGATAATCTTACTCATAAAATCTTGAAAGAACACTTGGTCGACGGCGAACTCAAGCCAGGTACTGAAATCGGTATCCGCATTGACCAGACCTTGACCCAGGACGCAACCGGAACCATGGCTTATCTGCAGTTTGAAGCGATGGGGCTAGACCGCGTCAAGACCCAAATCTCGGTCTCCTATGTCGATCATAACATGCTCCAGGCCGGTTTCGAAAACGCCGACGACCACCGCTATTTGCAGTCAGTCGCCGCCAATTACGGAATCTATTTCTCGAAACCCGGCAACGGCATTTGCCACCAGGTCCACCTTGAGAGATTCGGCAAACCGGGACTGACTTTGCTCGGCTCGGATTCACATACACCGACCAACGGCGCGTTGGGCATGATCGCCATGGGCGCGGGCGGACTCGATGTCGCGGTTGCCATGGGCGGCGGCGCGTTTTATTTGCCGTGTCCGAAAGTCGTCGGCGTGCATTTGACCGGAAAGCTTCAACCGTGGGTATCAGGCAAAGACGTCATCCTTGAAGTGCTGCGCATTCTGACCGTCAAAGGCGGAGTCGGCAATGTGATCGAATACCATGGCGAAGGCGTCAAGTCGCTGACCTTGACCCAGCGTTCGACGATCACCAACATGGGCGCGGAACTTGGCGCGACCTGCTCGATTTTCCCGTCCGATGAAAACACGAAAGAATACCTCGCAGCTCAAGGCCGCGAAAAGGATTGGAAGCCGCTGGCTGCCGATCCGGGTGCAAGCTATGACAAGGTCATTGAAATTGATCTCAACAAGCTCGAACCGCTGATCGCCCAGCCGCACTCGCCGGACAATGTCGTTCCTGTCCGCGAAGTCGCCGGCACCAAGGTGCAGCAGGTTTGCATCGGCTCGTGCACGAACTCGTCGCTGTATGATCTGGAAATTTCCGCCGCGATTCTCGACGGCAAGCAGGTTTTCCCCGAACTCGACCTGACCGTTACCCCCGGCTCCAAGCAGGTCTACACCATGGTTGCCACCTCCGGTGCGCTTGCCAAGGTCATCCAATCGGGTGCGCGTATTCTTGAATCTGCCTGCGGCCCGTGTATCGGCATGGGACAAGCCCCGGCCTCCGGATCGAAGTCGGTGCGTTCGTTCAACCGTAACTTTGAAGGCCGCTCCGGCACCAAGGACTCCTACGTCTATCTCGCCTCGCCGGAAACCTGCGCGGCAACAGCGCTCAAGGGCGTTATCACCGATCCGCGCGACTTGGGTCCGCAGCCGAAGCTGAATCTGCCGCCGAAATTCTACATCGACGACCGCGGCGTGCTGGCGCCCTCGAAGAACGGCGATCGCCCGGAAATCCTGCGCGGACCGAATATCAAACCGCTGCCGTTGCGCTCGGCGATTACCGACAAGATCGGCGGCAAAGCGCTGCTGAAACTTGGCGACAATATCACGACTGACCATATTATGCCGGCGGGCGCCAAAGTCTTGCCGCTGCGTTCGAATATCCCCGCGATCTCGGAGTTTGTCTTCTTCCAGGTCGACAAGGACTTCGCCAAGCGCGCCAAGGAATCGGGCACATTCACAATCGTCGGCGGTGAAAACTATGGCCAGGGTTCATCGCGCGAACACGCCGCGCTGGCGCCGATGTATCTGGGCATGCAATTCATCATCGCCAAGAGCTTTGCGCGCATCCACAAGACCAACCTGGTTAATTTCGGAATTCTGCCGATGACCTTTGTCAATCCGGCGGATTACGACAAGATCAAGCAGGAAGATGTTCTTGAGATTACCGATGTCCGCAAAGGCCTCAAAGCCGGCAATCGCCTGACTGTCAAGAACGCGACGCAAGGTTACACCTTTGAGGCGCAATTCGATTTGTCACCGCGCCAGACTGATATCTTACTTGCAGGCGGCCAGCTGAACTACACGAAGGCAGGGAAGTAATTTCTTAGAATTCGATTGATTAGTCAAACGCGCCGGGTGAAAGCATCCGGCGCGTTTTAGTTTCTGTCACAGGCTAAGTACTCTCAAGCAAGTGATTGGTAGAGAATTTACATCCACCAAGGCTCTTGAACTACTCCATCAACCAGCTCATGTACTGTTTGGAGCGCCAGTTAAGTAAGTAAATTCCGTTCCCGCTCGTCCCACGAATCTTGTCATCGACAAATCTTTGCAGTAACGCTCCCGCCGAATCAAAATCGGCCTCTACTTCATAACGATATAGCTTAGTTGCGAAGTCACGGTAGTATCCCTGACTGCTGCTGGGGTAAGGCGACACCATCTGGTTTCCAAGTGCGAATTCAGCAACATGGGGCAGATGCCGCAACGAATCTGCAAACTCGTAGTAAAGCATGGTATCGGTGGTGAAGGTACCGCAGACAAACGCAAATGTATTTTCAGGATAGCGCCAGTACTCATAATTTTCGGAGTAGGTGAAGTTTGCTCTAATCGGCTCGAGAGCGATTGCCGAGTCATTGACATCAAGGCGGTACGAATCTGACTTCCCATTGAGTCGGATGTCAAAATTGTAACGACCTTCTGGGAGTGGCAAGGCATTCCGACTCGTAGCTGGTCCAATTGCATCAAAACAAATTCTCGGCACAATCATGCCCGCAAGGGATACGACGATAGTGTTGTGAAGCAGCTCAATCGAGGTTTCGATCCTGTAATTAATGCAAGGTTGCTCGATTTCTGTGTTGAGCGATAAATAGATTTGTGGATATTCCTCACGGTCGTAGCCCGAGTATCCTTCGCGAATTTCAATTCCAATCCGGCCCTCGATAGGGAGAGTATTCGCATCTCCACCGGTAGGATCAGAACAACCGGAAAAGAGCGCACAGTAAGCCAAAACAACTATCAGCGGAATGTGATTCAAAGCACGCATAGCCTGTCCTTTCATTGTTCATGTGAACCAACTCAATATACGAACTTAGGCTATCATTGTGGAGTAGTTTATCGCCAAAAAGACGCACGTTATGAATGAATCACTTCAGTTCAAAGGCGGGACCCTTTCGAGACCCGCCATACTATATAAGCAGGAATACGTAGTACCCAGTCCCCTACATCGCCTCATCCGCCGACGGGCCGTACATCGACGGGTGCGGGATATCATTCATCCGCAAGTAGACTCCCAGTTGCGCACGGTGATGAATCATGTGGCTCAGAATAAAGCCGCGCAACACGGCAGCTTTCGGCATCTTGAAATGTGTGACGCCATTAGACATCAATGCCCAGGGCTGCATGAAAGTAGCATCCGTGGTTTTTTCAATGACGGCGCGCGCCTTATTAACATTTTCATCAAAGGTCTTGAGCATTTCCGCCCGCGTTTTTGGCGTCTCCATCTTGATCGGAACGCCATTGGGTGCCAGGTCAAGCGCGTCCAATTCCAGCGTTGGAGTGGTCCAACCGGGTATCGTTGCGATGTGTCCGGCCAGTTGACTCATTGTATACGACTTGGTGTGCGGTTTCCAGTCAGCCTTCGCGTCATCGACGCGTTCCAGGGTCTTGCGGGTGGTAGCCATTTCGTGATCGAACTCGGGCAATATGGCTGCACTAATAGGCATGATTTCCTCCTAAGGGAATAAGTTAATTCACGACTTTGTTATACTCACAATGCAGCGGCGATGTTGCAGAAGTCAATCGCCTTTGGACGCCGAACACCGAACTCGCACTCGGTTCAGCCAATTACCTCGAGTGCCCCAGTTTTTGTTGACGCAACAGCGTAGTTCGAGCTACCATTGGTGTGATAGCGGGATTACTTCACGCGGAAACCTAGCCGCCGATCGGGAAAACAATGACAAGCGCATCTCTCTGCTCATTTTCGTTTGAACACTATGGTTACATCATGAAGCAACTGCTTCTGAACGGACACGAGTTTGCTCTCTTTGCCGAGCAGCCCAAGACAGATCGCTTCATTTACCTGCGCCATGATGTCGACCGCTCGCTGGAAAAAGCTGCAGCCATGGCCGAATGGGAACGGGAACTCGGAATCAAAGCGACGTACTTCGTTCGCCTTCACAGCCGCTACTACAACTGCTATTCGTTTCCCGGACTGAAGGCCCTGCGCGCAATCATGAATTCCGGCCACGAGATTGGATTGCATACGGAGTTCTATGACGTCGCCAAAGTGCTCGGGGACGACGGCGCGGCCGTGTTCGCGCGGGAGAAACGCATCCTCGAGGAAATCATCGAGCGGCCGGTGCGCGTTTTTTCACCGCATCGTACTACCGGTTCGACCAATACCGATGAAATCATGAATCGCCTGAAGACGCTGGGCAACTCGCACCAAATGCTGTGCACCTTTGACGAACGATTTCAGAGCGACATAAAATACATTTCTGATTCGAGCGGAATCTGGCGCGAGGGCTGCCCCTGCGCCTATCTCGACAAACATCCGCGGCTGCAAATATTGGTGCATCCGATTTGGTGGTACCGCGAACACATTGAACTGGAAGATCCGATCCTATAACGGGAGCATATTATGATAGACTGGCTACAACTCAACAGTCACCTTAAGCGTCTGCTCGACTGCGAAGGCAGCAGCGAATTCAATGTCAAGCGTGTTGCTTCAGCTAAACAGCCGGCTGACAATTCGCTGATTTTTGCATCCGATCCTGATCAGGCTGTCCTGACCGGTTTGGAGAAAATCACAGGCTGCGCAATCATTCTACCCTCGCGGTTGCGCGAACGCGCGCGGCCGATTGCGCGCGCCAATGCCGTTATCATTGCCGACGACCCGCGCTATCGCTTTGCCGAAATCTTGAATGCGGTCGTGACTCCGCGTGACCTGCGCGGCAAGCTTATTTACGACGCGCAACGACATATCTATGTCGGCGACAACGTCACTATTGACGCCGCCGCCGTCGTTGAGCCGGGAGCAACGATAGCCACCGGCTCGCGAATCGCAGCCGGCGCATTCGTTATGACCGGGGCGCGCCTCGGACCCAATGTCACTGTCGGCGTCAACAGCGTCATCAAAGAGAACTGCGTCGTCGGTGGCTGGGGTTATGGCTATGCACTCGCGCAGGGAAAACCGCCGCTGCGACTGCCGCATCTGGGCGGTGTGACTATAGGTGAAAATTGCGAAGTCGGCTCGTTTACCACTGTATGCTCGGGAACTATCGAACCGACCGTCATTCGCGACCATGCCAAGATAGACGACCACGTACATATCGCCCACAATTGCGATATCGGCGAGGGCGCGATGGTCGTAGCTTGCGCAGAAGTGAGCGGCAGCGTCAAGGTCGGCAAGCGCAGTTGGCTTGGGCCAAATTGCTCGATCATTGACCGCATTACCATCGGGGATGATTGCGTCGTCGGTATGGGTGCTGTCGTGCTCAAGTCGTTGCCGGACGGCAGCGTCGTCGCCGGCAGTCCGGCCAGGTTGACTACCGACCTTAAGCGGCAATCGGAGCTCTTAAAGCGCGTGGAAGCGTATCTGGAAATTCACACAGAATAGCCGGACTCTGCAAATTCGCCCCTAATTGTCCAAAGGAACGCCCCAAAATGGTTAATAGAATCAGAGCGTACATAACTGCCAATTGTAGAAAATTATCCATCCTCAAGGAGGATCTTGCAAATGAGCGATAAGATCGACCAAGCGTTCGCCAGTATGGCGAAGAATCTCGAAGACAAAACCGGAAAATCACTGGCCCAATGGGTCAAAATTGCCAAGGCAATGGGTGAACTCAAGCACAGCCAAATTGTGAATAATCTTAAGGCCGAACACGGTATCGGCCACGGATATGCCAATCTCATCGCCCATTCGGCTGCCGGGACTCACGGCGAAGGCGCCCCCGGAGACGATGCCTTGATTGATGCGCAATACGCCGGTGAGAAGGCGGCGCTTCGACCAATATACGATAAGCTCGCAAAAGCCATTTCCGGATTTGGTAGCGATGTCGAGTTTTCCGCCAAGAAAGCCTACGTTTCGCTTCGCCGTTCCAAACAGTTCGGAATAATCCAACCGACCACTAAGACGAGAGTTGATGTCGGGATAAATCTCAAAGGCGTTGAACCGGGCGGCAAGTTAGAAGCCTCCGGCTCATTCAATGCAATGGTCAGCCATCGAGTCCGCGTTGAGTCAGCTGCCGACGTGACCAAAGAATTGTTGGCATGGCTGAAAAGGGCCTACGATGCTGCCTAACGATCAGACGCTTGTTTAGGGAACTTCCACGACAAGAAAACTGAAATTGCAATAATCCCGACAATGATCCCCAGCGACCACGAAATCGGGAATTTCCCATCGAAGGCATTGTTGAGCCACACCATTTTAAGACCGACGAAGATCAGCACCAATGCCAATCCGAACTTGAGCAGATGGAATCGATTGACAATATTCGCCAGCAGGAAATAGAGCGCGCGCAGTCCTAGAATTGCAAAGACGTTGGATGTGAAGACTATCAGAGGCTCCTTGGTGATAGCGAAAATGGCCGGTACCGAGTCTACGGCGAAGATTATGTCGGAAAACTCCACCAGCGTCAACGCGACCATCAATGGCGTGGCGTACCAACGCAGGTCTTTCTTGAGAAAAAACTTCTCACCTTCAACGGTCGGAGTAATCGGGAAGAACCGCCGCAACAGCCGCACCAGTGGATTCTTATCCGGTTCTATCCCTTTATCGGGTGTGAACATCATCTTGATGCCGGTGATGACCAGGAACGCCCCGAAGATGTAGACCACAATGTGGTACTCAAGCAAAACAGAACCCATCGCGATGAAAATGGCTCGGAATATCAATGCCCCAATAATCCCATAAAATAGAACGCGATGCTGATAGGCCAATGGGATGGCAAGGTAGTTGAAAATCAATACGAAAACGAAAATATTGTCGACGGCCAGCGACTTTTCGACAATGAAGCCAGTCAGGAATTCCAGACCAACGGCACGTGCGGCCTGTTCGACATCGAATCCGGGAATCGCCGTTAATCTTGGATCTCCTGCGAAGGCATGAGCGGAGTACTTATAGATGAACAAATTAAAGGCCAAAGCCAGTGCGATCCAAATGATGCTCCAGGTTGCGGCCTCTCTATTGGAAACAGCATGTGCCTTGCGGTGAAAAACCCCCAGGTCAAGCGCTAACAATACCAGCACAAAAACGGTGAACGCGAGGTAAAACCACCAGTAATCAGAAAGCGGAAACAGAGTTCCCAATTAATCCTCAATGCTAACCAAGAAACGACTCATTGACCATATTTACGAAGCAGAAATACGATCTTGATTGCTGCAAACAGTCTGAAAGTGGATTTTATTTTTCTGGCGGCAAGAGCGTCGCCGAAATCCGAAAAACCGATTGACCTTAACTTTCTGCGGTGTAATATGAGAGTTGAGTATTGCTACTCGGAAAGTTGAGTTTTGATTTCCATGAGCCAAATAAAGCAAACACCGTTTACGGAATGCAACGAAAAGGCCGGCGGCAAGATGGTCGAATTTGCCGGCTACTTAATGCCGATCCAGTACCGTTCAATTAACCAGGAACATCTCAAAGTCCGTCAAAGTGTTGGAGCGTTCGATCTTTCCCACATGGGTGAGTTTTTCGTTCGCGGTGCCGGTGCTTTGGAGTTTATCCAAAGTGTTACTACCAATGATGCTTCCGCATTGAAGATGAATCAAGTGCAGTATTCGGCAATGTGCTATCCGCACGGCGGCATCGTTGATGATCTGTTGGTTTACCGATTGCCGGACGAGTACATGCTGGTCGTGAATGCGGCAAATTTGGAAAAAGATTTCGCCTGGCTGATGGAACACAAGCCCAAAGGTGTAGAATTGGTAAATCGGTCCGATGAGTTGGGTCTGCTCGCGATCCAGGGACCAAAGTCAGAGGAGTTGATTCGCAAGATTACCAAGTTTGAGTGGGACAAAATCGGATACTACGAATCAGGTCGGGCTACCTTCTGCGGCCAAGACACACTCTTCAGCCGCACCGGATATACCGGCGAGGACGGATTCGAGATTTACTGCGTCCCTGAAATCGCTGTCAAGCTTTGGGACCAGGTTCTCGAAGCCGGCAAGGAATTTGACATCGAGCCGATTGGACTTGGCGCACGTGATAGTCTGCGTCTCGAAATGCGTTACATGTTGTATGGCAACGACATAGATCAGACAACAAATCCGATAGAGGCTGGCCTTGGTTGGATTTGCAAGCCGGAAAAAGGCGAATTTGTCGGTCGTGATGCAATTGTAAAAATGAAAGATGGAAAACCACCGCGCCGGATGCAATCCCTCGTACTTACAGAGAAAGCCATCCCGCGGCATGGATACTCGATATTTGTCGGTGACAAAAACGTGGGGACGGTTACTTCAGGATGCTTTAGCCCGTCACTCGAGAAAGGAATCGCGCTCGGATATGTTTCGCGCGAATTCGGCAAAGTCGGCGAGACTGTCGAAATCGACGTGCGCGGAAAGCGCGTTTCAGCCGAAGTGATCAAGGGCGGATTTTACAAGGACGGAAGTCACAAATAAACTGATGATCGTAAAGCTCTACTTTAGTCCGGTGCCAGTGACCGACGCAAAAATTCGCGGTCGGATCGCAGTGGTAATCGATGTCTTGCGCGCGTCAACCTCGATCTGCACAGCCGTTCGCAATGGCTGTCGCGAGGTCGTGCCGGTTGGGTCAACCGGCGACGCTGCTGCTATGCGCGCCAATCTTGACAAGGGTAAGGTACTGCTGTGCGGCGAGCGCGAAGGGCTCAAAGTTGAGGGCTTCGATCTGGGAAATTCGCCATCCGAATACACCGAAGAGACAGTTCGCGACAAAGTGCTGATTTTCGCTTCGACCAACGGCTCCCGTGCAATTTTGAAATGTGCAGCAGCGTTTCAAACGCTTGTCTGCGGTTTTGTCAATCTGTCACTGGTTGCCGAGACGATTTTGAATGAACAAAAGGACGTGGCGGTCGTCTGTGCCGGTAGACAAGGGAACTTCTCCCTTGAGGATACCTTTTGCGGCGGAGCGCTCATCGACAAACTGGTCAGCACCGGACAATTCATGGTCGACAACGATGCGGCGCAAGTTGCGCAAATGTTGTATAAGAACCGAGATGATTCGATTGAAGCCGTCATTAGCCGGGCGGACCACGCCCGCTATCTCAAAGAACTCGGCTTTGGGGCGGATATTTTGACAGCAGCGGCCGTTGATTCGGTGCCCGTAGCGCCGGTATTGGCGGGGAACAAGGTGATTGATCTGCAGAAGCAGAAAGTCGAAGGAACTGTTTGAGAGCATTAGTCATAGTCGCTTCTTTCTTCTTTCTGTCGCTGACTGCAAATCTGGTGGCTGCCCCAAAGGCCTTCAAATTCACATGCGAGTTTATGGAAAAGTTGGGCGATGCACACTGGCAAGTCGTCGACAGCCGGCATTTCACAGCGCCGCTCGATTCTACCTTCCAGTTCAGCATGGGCAATTTCAGCTATCGTTTGACCGCCATCCAACTCCACGACACTGTTGTTCAGATTGAATCGCAAGTCAACTGCCAGGCGTTTCCGAGCCGAAATTTCTATGACCAAAATGTGCTCTTCAAGGGCGCCGCACTGTTTTATGATTCTGCATTGGTGCGTCGAAATTCGGTCTATCGGATCAAGCTGGTCTTCGACTCGATCGGCGTCTTACGCAATCGCTGCGATTATGCTTTTGGCGACAGTACATTTAGCTCCGATCCGTCCGGCGACTTTGATTTCTACTTTATCAAGAATTCTCTCGGCGACTATCACTGGAACGCCATTCGCGATGCGTTTGAAAGGGACTACGACGCTCTGATCGAGCGCTTTCGACTCACCGATCGCACCAAGACAAATTTCTTCATCTGCCCGTGCCCATTGAAGAACATCGGCTGGGATGATCGCTGGGGCAACGGCTACGACTACTCGCGCCACAGCGTCTTCGCGCAGTATGATCACGGCGCCAATTTCCTCGAACCGGAAGTCGTCTACATGATTCGCCTTATGCGTATCTACGGCTACGCTCCTTCGTTCATTCTCGAGGGAATCGCGGCAAGTTTTGAGTACTGCGAAGTGTGGGCATGTGAGGCTTATAAGAACAAAACTCTGCCGGACATCACCACTTTCGGCGAAAGCGGCAAATACCGTTCTGTCGACCGCGATTTGTCTGCCAACGCAGCCGGATCTTTCGTCAATTACATCTATAACACTCGGGGTCGGGGAAAATTGATCGACTGGTACCAGCAATCGACCGACTTGACGATGACCGAGACGTTTGCCGAAATCTATGGCAAGCCGATGAGCGAAGTCGCCGCCGAATGGCATCAATACCTCGATACCTTGACGCTGACCGCTGCAAACTTGCGCTACTACTCGTCACGCGCGCAGTCTTTTATGCACTATCCGGAAATGATGGTCTACGCCGAGAAGGCTTACGCGGGCGGATTAGACTCAATCTGGGCGGCGCAGACCTTGTCGAGCCTGCACTACACTTATGGCGACTACAAGCAAGCCGCCGCCGATCTCGAACCGTTGTTGCGCGACACCAGTACCGTTTATCAGGCGCGCGTGTTCTATGCCAATATGCTCTTGGCGATGGGTAAACTCGACAGCGCGGAAGTTGTCTACAACAGTTCGCAGCAAGCCGACAGCACACTACATCTGATTTACTTCAAGCTTGGCATGATCCAGAGTAGCCGCGGCGACTATGCTGAAGCGCTCAAGTACCTGCGCAAAGCCCGCGATATCAACCAAAACCCGGCGTTCGGAGTCGATTACGATATTGCGCTTGGCGATGCCTTTACCGCACTCAAACAAGCGGACTCGGCGACGGCCTGTTATCAGCGCGCCATCAATGACGCCAAACTTCTCGTGGGTTCGTTCTCGGAGAACTCGCTTCACCATCTGCGCGTCGGAAAAGCTGCTGTCAGATTGAAAGCGCCGACTTTGGCCGCAGAGGAGCTTGAGCTCGCCCTCTTTCTCGAAGAGCGCATGTTCTACATTGGCCAGATCCTGCTGGCGAAAGGCGAACTCTTGGACATGCAAAAAGATCGCAAGGGGGCTATTGCGCAGTACAAGCAAGTTGTCGACCTTCCGACCGGTTACCTGGAAAAACAACTGGCGCGAAAGTATCTCAAGACGCCGTATCAGAACTAATCGTGCCGTCGCGCGTATACTTCGTGGAAGATTTGAATCAAGGGTATAAATGAATTTCATAAATCCATTCTTGCTGTTATTCGCTGCCGCAGCCTCCATTCCGCTGTTGCTGCATCTGTTCAACAAACAGCGCGTCAAAGTTATCGAATTCTCCACGGTGAAGTACCTGATGAGTCTTCAGAAGACGCGCATGCGCCAGATCAAGATTCGCCAGATTTTGCTCCTGATTCTCCGCACCCTTGCGTTGTTGGCAATTGCTTTCGCTTTTGCCCGTCCGACCACCGAAGGCGGCTATCTTCCGGCATTGGGTGGCAAAACAACCACCACCGCCGTGATCTTGCTCGATATCTCCGGCTCGAGCGGCGCCGAAACGAATTCTGGCAGCTTCTTTGAACGCGGCATGGAAAAAGCCAAAGCGATCCTCGGGAATTTCACCGAAAAGGAAAAAGTCGTGGTAATCGGATTTGCCTCGACAATTCTCTATGATTCCGGCGAACCGAGTTCGGACTTTGATCGGCTGAATGACGTAATCAAGAACATCAATCCTGCCAGCGCCGAAGCCAATCCGTCGACGGCTTTCGCGCGAGCATTTGAACTACTCAAAAATGCGACTGATCCGAATTTGGAGATTTACCTCATCAGCGACTTCCAGGGTGATGTCTGGCGTAATTTTGAGTTCGACCTCTTCCGCGCCGAGCGCATGGATGTCAAGTTGTTCGTGACTTCGACGGCAAGCGATGATATCGACAACGTCAGCGCCGAAAAGGTAACTTTCCCGAATCAGATTATCACGACTGGTCGCGCATTCTCGCTTCAAGGCGAAGTTCACAATCAAAAGTCCTCCGATCCTGCCGAGGTGCTGGTGTCGCTTGAGGTCAACGACCGCAAAGTCGCGCAAACGGATCTTTCGATTCCGCCTTCCGGTTCAGGCAAGGTGTCATTCAGCTATACTCCGGCGGACGCCGGCTTCCTTTATGGCAACATTGCTATCGACGATGACGACCTATTGGCGGACAACCATTCCTATTTCGCAATGCGGATTCCATCCGGCGGTAAAGTGGCGTTGATATCTGATGACGATCAAGAGGCATTTTTCGTCCGCAACGCGCTTGCGCCCTCTGAAAGTGAGACGGTTGGAAAGGACATCACGCTGCTGGGCTCGCTTCAGGCAAGCACTGTCAATTTGCGCGAGTATGACGCCGTGATTGTGAATGCCAAGGGTCGGCTCCCGCAAGCTCTCGTGTTCGGACTGACAAACTTCGTAAATTCCGGCGGCGCCGTTTTGTTCATGATGCGCCCCGATCTGGATTTTGCCGATTTTTCCGAAAAGATCTCGACGCCGCTGTTCGGCTTGCAGGCCTTGGAGGCGCCGCCGTTGGCTGGAGGCGCGACCGGCAAGTACTTGCTCAACAACTTCGATTTTGCTCATCCGTTGTTTTCGCCATACCGGCTATTCCCGCCGGACAAGCTGCCGCAGGCTGAATTTGTTGGTCATTACAAAGTCAAGGAGTCGGCAAAGTCGACCGTGCTCGCGCGTTATTCCGACAATGCTCCGGCAGTTCTCGAAGCGGGAATCGGCAAGGGCAAAGCGCTGCTGTTTACGTTTAGCTTGAGCGAAGCTTACTCCGATATCGCCTTTCGGCCGCTGATGGTGATCATGCTTAACCGATCGGTAGAGTATCTCGTTTCGGAGCCGTTGAACCAGCGCGAAGATCTGGTTGCGGGAAGCGAAATCACTCGCGAACTCGGCCCCCAGGATGCACGCCAATTTGTCTTGGTGTCCCCGAAAGGAGACACGACAAATGTTTCGGCAGCAATCCGAGCCGGCGCCGTGGTATTCGACTTGGGCAGGTTACAGCAAACGGGTGTCTATCGTATCGTCGGCGACGGCAAGACGGTCGACGCCTTCGCAGTGAATTTCCCAATCAGCGAATCGGCGCCGCAATATGCGAATGCCGAAACGGTCGGCGAGAAAGTCGCCGGCACCAAAGTCATCGTGCTCGACTATGATTCCAATCCGGCCGAGTCGATAGCGGCTGCCCGGTTTGGCACAGAATTATGGAAGCTTTTCCTGCTGTTTGGCTTTATCTTCCTCCTGGTTGAAATGGCTGTTGCCTATAGCGCACGCACCGGGGAGGTAAGCACTGGTTGATATATCTACAGCTGGCAGGAATTCAAAAGAAGTATAACGACGATCATCTTCTAAGGGGCGTGGATCTTCAAGTCGTCAAGGGCGAGAAATACGGCCTGGTCGGTCCCAACGGCACCGGCAAGACGACAATCATCAAAATCACTCTCGGCCGCGTATTGCCGGACTCCGGCACAGTCATGCTTAACGGCCAGATCAAAGTCGGCTATGTCTCGCAGGAAGACGAAATCGAATCCGACTATCCGCTCTTTTTGGCGATGCTCGAGTCCTATACCGAGCTGCTTGCAATCAAGAGTTCGATGGAAGAACTCGAGACTATTATCGCCGCCGGATCGGAGGAAGACCTCGAGAAATACGGCGAGCTACAGCATGAATGGGAAGTCCGCGGCGGCTACACGCTCGATACCACAATCAAGAACACACTCATCGGACTTGGTTTCAGCGAGGACGACTTTCATCGGCCGATTTCCAGCTTCTCCGGCGGCGAGCGCAACCGCGCGTCGCTTGCCAAGGTCTTGCTGCATTCGCCCGATTTGCTGTTGCTGGACGAACCGACCAACCATTTGGATATCGAGTCAACAATCTGGCTGGAAAATTATCTTCAGGCGTTCGATGGCGCATTGATTGTCGTTTCCCACGATCGCGTCTTTCTCGACCACGTCGTCAACAAAATCGTCGAACTCGAGCAGGGCAAACTTGAATTGTACCACGGCAATTTCACAGCATACTGCGTCGAGCGCGCTGAACGCCGGCGGCTGCAACTCAAGAAGTATCTCCATCAGCAGGAGGAAATCGCCCGCATCGAAGATTTCATTGTTCGCAATATTGCCGGACAGAAAACAAAACAAGCGCAGTCGCGGCGCAAAGCACTCGCCAAGGTCGAGCGACTTAACGCGCCCACGCATGATGCCCGGAAAGCCGTCATCAAGCTGTCGGCGTCGCGGCGCGCATACTTGTCGATTCTCAAGATTGACGAATTGGCGTTTGCTTATGGCGACCGCGTCTTGTTTTCGGATGTGACGTTTGAGATCGAACGCGGCGACCGGGTCGCGTTGATTGGCCGCAACGGCACCGGTAAGTCGACGCTGGTCAAAGCCATTATCGGCGAGCTTGAGATTCAAGACGGTTCGATTGAGATGGGTAAGAACGTCGATATGGAATACTTTGACCAGGACTTGGCGATGCTGAATCCCGACGAAACCGTTCTGGACACAGTTTGGAATTTGCGCCCGCAGTGGGATGCATTTCAACTTCGCAGCCATCTCGCGCGCTTCCTGTTTTTCGGCGAAGATGTCTTCAAGCAAGTCAAAATGCTTTCCGGCGGTGAGAAAAAGAAGCTCGCGTTGGCGTGGCTTCTGGCTCTGCCGGCAAACTTCTTAATTCTCGACGAACCGACAAACCACCTCGATATCGGATCGCGCGAGGTCTTGGAAGAAGCTCTGCGCGAATTTGATGGAACTGTACTTTTTATCAGCCACGATCGATTCTTCTTAGATTCGGTAGCTACGCGCGTGTTGGAACTCGAGAATGCCAAGGTGCTCGATTGGCGCGGAAAATATTCCGAACTCGTCGAACGCAAGAACTCGCGGTCTGATGGCGGCTATGCGGGCGAGCGCCTGCAAAAGCGTGACAGCTACAAAGAAGAACGACGGCTCAAGAACTTGTCCACTGCGCGCAAGCGGCGAATCAAGGAACTCGAAGACGCGATCGCGCAACACGAGTCCGCGATTGCCAAGCTCAAGGACGAGCAATTGGACGAGCGCCACGGCGCCGATTGGCTGAAACTCGGCGAATTGGCGAAGGAACAGCAGCGTATCCAGGAATTGCTTGATAACGCGATGTGGGAATACTATCAATTGCTCGATGAAGAAGAAGCTGCTAATCGTTAACGGCTCGCCTCGGGTCGGAAGTTCGACCGAGCTGCTGGCTGCCGAATTCGAACGCGGATTTCTGTCGGTGATGCCCGATGCGGAAGTCATCAATGTCCGCCTCAACGATTTGGATATCATTCCCTGCCAGTCGTGCGGTGTCGACCCGCGGCCGCTGTTGTGCATTTACAAAGACGCCTTGTATCCATATCTCGAGCATCTTCGCGATGCGGATTTTGTGCTGCTGGCATCACCGGTATACTTTGATTCAGTTTCGGCGCAGATGAAGCTATTCATCGATCGCTGCAATTGTTTCCGCCCGCCGAGATTTGAAAAGGATCGTGCCATATTTGACAACAAGGGAATCCTCTCAAGTAAGGGCGGCTATATTCTCGTCGGGAGCGAGAGACAAAAACTTGATGCGGCCGAGCGCACAATCGGCGGGTTCTTCATTTGGTGCGGTATCAAGAAAATCGGCAAATTGACATACTCTCACGAAGAACAGCCATTGGGCGCCGTCCGACGCGACAAAACGCAAATGAGTGAGAGCTTTGAATTTGGTGTCAGCTGTGCGACTGCCCTCAAAGACCCTGCCTAAGATTCAATCATGCCGATATTCGAAATCAGAAGCGCAAATGTAACGCTCGCCATTCTCGCAGAGGACGATGCGCAACTGGCGCTGGAGTACATCACGGTCAACCGGACGCATCTTGAGCCCTGGGAGCCTTTGCACAATGACAGTTACTTTGCGCTTGAGGCGACGCGCTTGCGCATTCGTAATGCGGCAGCGGCTTTCAACGCAGGCACCGCCTACAATTTCGTAATCTTGGATAATCAAACGGGGAAAATGATCGGAGTATGCAGCTTTTCCAATGTCGTTCGCGGAATCTTCCAAGCCTGTCATCTCGGCTATTCAATATCGGAAAGTTACCAGGGCAGGGGATTGATGTTCGAGGCACTGCAAGTTGCCATCAAGTATATGTTAAGTGAAGTCGGTCTCCATCGCATCATGGCAAATCACATGCCCCACAACGAACGCAGCGCCAAGTTGCTCAAGCGACTGGGATTTGAAGTCGAAGGCCTTGCCAGATCATATCTCAAGAACAACGGCGTCTGGCAGGATCACGTGCTGACTGCAAGAATCAACGACGAAGGATTTTGACCCGAATCTAAATTAACTCACCGCTTCTTTAATTCCTCGGCCCAATTGAGCACTACGACCAATTCGCCAACGGATTCCCCCGCCTGCGGAAGGTTTATCAAGAAGCGTTGAGCATCATTGGTCATGTCCCAACGGAACTGCGCGATGTTTGAAGTAGCAAGTCTTTGGGTGAACAGCTTTACCGGTCGACCAACCTCAAAATGCTGACCAGTCGTGTTGACTTGGACCGCTTTAAACTCGAAGTTCCTTGTTGAATACACCAACTCGTTGCCGTCATCACGCCATTTGGCAATGATAGCGCTCTCTGATGAAATCTGCCACTTGCCGCCGGCGGGGCCAAGGTCGCGGACAAAAATCTCCGGTTGACCCGTTTCATCGCTTTGATATGCGAGGTAGCGCCCATTGGGCGACAGGACTCCTGCCCATTCAGCCGCTGGAGTCTTTACGAAAGCAGTCACTTTGGATGTATCAGCATAATTCACTTCCATGATGTCTAGTGTTGAAGCTTGTTGCTTTACCACTATGAACGACTCGCCATCAGAAGCCCAGCAGGACGGACCAGTATTTGCGCCGCTTACCGAGAATACAAGTCGCGGTTCGCCGACTCCGTTTGATTGACGTTCATAGATTGTCCAGAAGCCGCTTCCATCATAGGTATAGAGAATTCGACTGCCATCGGGCGACCAGATCGGCCAATATTCGTTTTCTTCTTCAAATGTCAAACGTGATGAAACGCCGCGCTGGAGGTCACGGATCCAAATATCGGATTTTTGACTCCGTTGGTCACCCATACCAAAAGCCAAGCGCATACCATCGGGCGAAATGTCGATGTCTTCATAGTCAGCAAGTTCACCCTCGGTTCCGAGCTCCTTCCCGTTGCGGTCGAACCAGGTCAGAAGTCGGTTAGCTGTCCCCAATGCGCCGGTTCGGTAGACAAGTTGACCATTGTCAGAAACACTGAAGTTCGCCATTTCGGCCTGCGCAGACACATTTTCAGCAATCGGAACCGCTTCTCCCATTAGCTCCAATTTGTCGAGATCAAATTCTGTCGAGTAAAGTACGCCTTCACGGCAGTGAATGAGCCTGCCGTCAGGTGAAATCTCGACGCGACTGAAGATTCGCCCCAATTCCTTATCAAGCTTACCATCGAGTGAAGCAACGTGCAATGATTGTCCCTGCCTTGCCCGCGCCAGCGAATCGCCATATGCTAAATAGAGGAAGTGCTCACCATCGGGAAGAAAACAGGGCCACGCATGGTACTGCTCTCCCTTGTCTCTTCTGATTACCGTCGCTTGTGTTGCCGCTCCGCCTGAAGCAGAAACTCTGCGAAGCGAATCATCAGTACTTCCGTCGAACAAGATTACCCCTGACGCACCCCAGGAGCCATCGGCACCGCCGGTAACTTCGCAGATGAGCTGCGTTGGACCGCCTTGGGCGGATATCTTTTTGAGTTGATTTCCGGCAAAGTAAGCGAGGAACTTGCTGTCAGGCGACCAGAATGGTCTAAGAGCGTTTTCTGTCCCCGGCAGCGGGTAAGCCAAGAGCGCATTCAAGGGGCGCACATAGATTTTGGTGACGGACGCCGAATCTCGTCCCAGAAATGCCAACATTGTTCCATCCGGCGAAATGCGCGGCCAAGTCGTCGACAACATTCCTTGCGTCACGGGCAGTGCGAATCGGGTTGTTTTGATCTCCGGCTTCGACTCCGTGAAATGAACAAATGAAAGGGCGGCAAGCGCCAAAGTCGCAGCAAGCGCGAGGATCCAGCCCAAGTGCAGTTGCCGTTTCCGGTGCGCGGCGACCGGAGCGGGAAGACCGACCTGCGATCCGCCCTCGCTGACCCATTGCAGTGTGCGTTTCAAGTCTCCGGCCGATTGCCAGCGTTGGTCGGGATCTTTGGCGAGGCACTGTTTGATCGCGCGTTCGAGCATCGGCGGCGTCAGCGGTTGCAGCTCGCTCAACGGACGCGGCTCTTTCGTGAGAATTGATGCAATCAAGCTCGCCTGACTCGAAGCCTGGAAAGCGCGCTGGCCGGTGGCCATTTCGTAGAGCACTGCGCCAAAGGCAAATATGTCGCTGCGCTTGTCGACCTCTTTGCCTTCAAGCTGCTCCGGCGACATGTATTGGATTGTGCCGATAATTGTGCCTTCGCCGGTGAGCGGAGTCGTGCGGGTGATTCCGCTGACACCTTCCACGACGCCGTCGTGAATTTGCAGTTTGGCGAGACCGAAATCGAGCAGCTTGGCGCCGTTTTTCGTGATGATGATATTTTGTGGCTTTAAGTCGCGATGAACCAAGCCCTGGCGATGCGCCTGTTCCAGCGCGTCGGCAATCTCGATTCCATAACGCAGCAACTCAACCTGGCCCAGTGGTCCGGAAGCAAGCTTGTCTGTCAGCGTCTGCCCTTCCAGATACTCCAGCACCAGATAGTCGATGCCGTTTTCCTTGCCGATATCGAAGAGCGTGCAAATGTGAGGGTGATTGAGACTGGAAATGGCCTTTGCCTCGCGCTCAAATCGCGAGCGCAGCGCGTTGTTGTCGGCATAAATCGCCGGCAAGACTTTGATTGCGACCATGCGGTCGAGTCGGGTATCGTGGGCTTTGAAAACCTCGCCCATACCGCCGGCGCCCGCGCGTTCGATGACTTTGTACGGCCCGATTGTTTGTCCTGGAGACAGACTCATTTACACTCCCCGATGTTGGATCGGATGAAAGTTGATACAGGAATTGACTATGATTCCGGGTTGTCGATGCAAAGGTAGAGTTTGTAAATCTATTTTGCAAGGAGATATTCACCAGGAGTGCATTGCGCCCGCCGGGATACAGCCCGAAAACAATCTTGATTATTTGATTCAGTTGCGGTCCGGTGCTTAAACGCGCTTATTGTCGGTAAGCATTCAATGGAGAATTCATGCACAACCGGATTTCGATTTTACTCATCACAGTCGTATTGTTCAATTCAGTCATCGCGCCGGCTACTGCCTTCGCCGAAACGCGGCTGACCATTGTGTCTTCGCGGCCCAAGGTCACAATCGGCGCCGTGGTGATGCCCGCCGCCGTCGACACAAGCGTAGTTTGGATCGGCGACAGTCTGGCGCGCATCGACAAGCCCGACGGCTCGATTTTCATCTACGAGCAGAAATCGCAGACGGCGTACAAGCTCCTGCCGAAATTTGAAATGTACCAGAAGACGAGTTTTGCCGCCGCAGAAGCGCCTGACAGTATTCCGGCGGAGGAATCGCTCATGGCCGGCCTGGCGAAATTGGTGACTGATACCAGCACGCATGTGGAAGCCACAGCGGATACCAACACGGTCAATGGCTATCATTGCCGGAAATACATCGTCAATGAAACCAAGTCCGCACTGATTACTGTGTACAAGCGGTCGGAAGTCTGGGCTACGACCGACATCGCGGTCAATTTCGAACTTTACAAGATAATCACGAATATTGCCGAATTGATATCCGCGGAAAGCCTCGATGGAGTCAAGGATCTACTGCAAGTCAATGGGGTGACTGTGCTGCGGACCGGTACGATTACGCCGGCTCCCGACCCGGACTCGGTTGCGCCGGTCATTAACATCGCTGGCGGCGACCGGACCGAGCTTGTGAAGGTCGAGAAGCTACCTGCGCCAGCGGGGCTTTATGAAGTCCCGGCTGGTTATGAGCTATCGCGAGAGTAGAGCCAATGCTGTAATGAGTCAACAGAGTAGCCTGACAATTTGACTAAAGTGTTCTACCTCTGCCCGTAACCAATGTTGGCCTATAGAACCAGAGCTGAAATTGAGGATTCGTTTCTCGATCTGCGAAACTCAAGTCCTTGTCGTCTTCCCAAACAAGTTCAGTAAATTGGTCAAATTCTTCGCTGTAGCCGCGACACATAACCAATACTCGTGGCGCTGTATGGATGCGCAGAATAAGTTTGACTAGCTTGCGATGGAAGGGGACATACATGGCTATTTCAATCCTTTGATACCGCTTGAATCTTTGTGACTCCCAGTTTGCGCAAGCTTTCAAGGGGTTGAACCTCACTGGTCTTTACAAAATGAAATAGATCAAGTTCGGCTTCGTGATACATCGCCCAAGTTCCGTTCGGCAAGCGTAGAGTGACTGTGTGATCTTCGTTTACGAGGAACATGTTGTTCCTATCGAGAGAGTTTTCGCTCTATGGCGACAAGTTCAGCGGTCTTGCTGTGCCAATCGGATACTTCATCGTAGGACAAGAATCCAATTCGAGACTTTATCTCTTTGAACACCGAGTAATCGAGTTTCTTGGAATACTCGCGCTCTCGCGAGCGATCGGCAACTATTCTAAACTTTGAGTTAAAGTCCCGCAAGTCGGCAAATTTCGTCAACGAGTTCTGAATGTCGGTTGAGTGCTCGACCTCAAAGAAATGTGTGGGCATCTTACGCTCATTGAACCAAACTACGTCAACAGTGCTTGCACGCTTGACAAAGTGCGGATAACTAAATGGGTAGAAGGATCCAACCGTTGTTACGTCCCCGAGTCTCTTACCGAGATACGGTCGCCCTTTGTCCTGTGCCGGTACGGCAGTCAGGCGATTTTGTAGGTTACCGATTTCAACCAAGAGACCCTGATAGTAAGAATGACTGAACAAATCTTTTGGCGACTCGGACTTCGACAATGCGAGGATTTGAGTCGGGAGTCGGTCTCCATAGCTTTTGAGCGCCCAGAGTCCAGGTCTGATTTTGAAAAAATACCGCTCATCCTGAACTATTCGCCGCATTGACGCGAATGGAGTTTTCGTTCCCCAGTTTGCAGTTGCTGACTTGAGTACATGTTGATAGAGGTACCCAAGGGTAGCATAACCGCCGTTTACTTCCATGACCCTGATTACATCTTCAATTTGACTCAAATATCACCCGTCTTCATTGCACTCATAAGACTATGATCAATTTGTAATTAGATCAATCAAAAAGATAGCGCAACTAACCAAGTTCACCGCCGCCATTATCGCTCCAAATAGTCCCCCAAACCCCGTTTTTGATCCAAAAAATCGCTTTGTTTTTTCGCAAAAACCCGCTATTTTGCGTACTTATATTC
>CAZIBI010000038.1:0-32077 GCA_964537215.1 uncultured Ignavibacteria bacterium
GGTAACGATTCACAGCGATGTTCGAAATCGTCACATGAGCAGGTATCTGCCCATACTCAAGTACCACCGCCTCATTGTCATCATCACGAACTGCAATCTCGGTGCTCATTTCCAAGTTCTGTTTGACGACCAGGCCATAATCCAATTTGGTGAAGTACGGTTTTCGATTTATATTCTGGACATTCACAGTTATCATTCCAGTATCCGAACGGTAGCCGTCGCTTACGCCGATCCAGGCTATCTGGATTCCTGCTTGAAAATAGTCTGGTGTAAAGTCGAAGTTGGCTGTGCCATTGCGGTAGTCATGCAAGGATGAATTCTTCGGAAGGCTAATCGGGAAGAATGTCAATGAATCCCTGTCATCATCATGTGCCGCAATCGTAACCCATATCTGGCCTGCCTCATATGTGTACTGCTGGGGGACATACTCAATCGTCGGAGGTACGTCCAGTGACGTATCAGGCCGCGTAACAACAATGCTGACGCGTGCGCTGTCATAGAATCGACCGTCGAAGGCAAGGAATGTCACCATATGGATCCCGCGCTGGAAAATCGTAGGAGTCATCCTGAATGTGCCGGTGCCGTCATGGTTGTCGATGAATTGCGAATTTTCGGGAAGGTTCTGCGCCCACAACCAGAGTTGGTCGCCGTCAAGGTCGACAGCACTTACACTTAGACTATTCGTCCACAGTGCCTTCATCAGAAAAGCCGATGGCACTTGCACACTCGGTGGATGCGAATAGATTCCGCACCTGCCGTAGATTGCCTCAATCACTTGCCCGAGCAGCTGCCCATTGGCAGCCGGCTGTATTACCAGCCGCACGCATTCCCATGAACCAAACTGTTGCAGGTACGCCGACTTGATCGGACTGATGTCGAACCGGATCGTTTTTGTGACTTGTTGTGCCGTACACGAATCTTCCCCCGCAAATTGCCGCAGCCACAATCTTGCACCTACAAGCGTATCGATCTTGGCCATACTCGGGTCGAAAAACAAGTCAAAGTAACTCCGGCGGCAACCTTGATCGAACCGGACTTCCATTATCAGTGTATCGCCGATGGCTCGCGCAGACAGCATCTGCTGTTCGCGCGATATCGCCAGCTCCGCTCCCGATGGCGCCCTTAAAATCAAGGACCCGGTGAACTTCTTGCGGGCAATCGTCTTGCTCACGCGAATTGTGGCTACATATTCGTCTTGCGCAGCAGTGACGCCAATACTGTCGGCTCCAAGAGTCAATTCCAGAAGCTCAAACGCATATCCCAGTGTGTCAACGCGCAGAATATTGACAGCCTCCGGAGAGCTCTGCGACTTGATTCCAAGATCAATCCGTTGCTCGGGACTATTGGCAGCTTTTGCGCGCAATCGGACTTCTGCCATGCCGGCTTTGTCGCACACGTCTGCATCCACACAGCGTTCGTCGAAGTTGACGCCTTCAAATGTTAGCGTCAATTCATCATTCTCAAATACAATCGTGACGCCGGCAGAAACTTCTACTTCTTGATCAAACGGGTAATGCTTTGCAGTATCAGGATTTGAAGACTTATCGGAACACTGGAGAACGAAGCAGAAGGCCACCCACAAAAAACAGTAACGGAGCTTTGAAAGATCCATAACGCCACCTCTTTTGACAATATACGACCACAGGTCATTTTTGTAAAGTTAAAACTCCACGTTACCTGCCCACCGCGCGCAGCGGCTCCAAGTGTTCAGGCCAGTAACGCGCAATGTCAGACTCTGTCACCAGTCGTCCGGTTAGCGACAGCAGGACAAACGACTCGCCGGTATCATGATACCAGCCCGCCGAACAAGAGCCGAGCATCGAAAGCGGCCCCACCGTGATTAACTTCGGCGCCGGATTTGACACTCCCTGTTTCGTCATTTCCCGCGCTGCGCCCTCGGCGGTGAATAGATCAACCCGCAGCGACTTGGCATTTGCTTCCGAACAGACTTCGGTCGCCGAGTTTCGCTTCGAGTCTTCGCGATAGACACAGCGTAGCTTGCCCGTGCGAAATATCGGCACCAACATGAAATTCTTGTACTTCTCGCCATATCCCGTCACGCGAATCGGCGTCCCGACGGAATCGCTGCTTGCGCCTTTAGTCTTCAAGTCTGCTGCAACCATGCGACGAAGCTGCTCCGGCGTAATCTCTTGTGCGGCAACAGCGCCAAATGCGATTAACAGTATCGCAAAACTAACGATCAGATGATTGCGGTTCATTGAACGTCCCTTTCGGCTTGCGTTTAATAATGGTCTGCTCCAGTCGTTGGTCGCCTTCCAAGCCATAGCCCGAAATCATATCTTCGCCCCGGTATATCTTGACATATCCTTCCGTCTCGATCTTCTCCGTCTTTGCATTCCACCGTAGCGAATCAGCAACCAATCGTCGATTGTCATTCGTCCAGGCCTTAACATGGCCAAACACCGCCATCGTATTGGCACGCTGGCTGACTCGCGCCGAGTCCGACGTCACAGTCGACGAGTGTGCGCCTGTACTGTCGAATAACTGCACGTTGACATTGTAGAGCAAGGTCGTGTCAACTCGCGCATAAGCAAACAGCGTATCGGACTTTATTGTCGCCTTGCGCCGGCCGCCGCTGGTCAGATAAATCTCCGAATTGGTCATGACTTGATCCGGTCCGCTGCTGACTTCGGTCTTGTCCGCCGGGATCTCGGTATCGTCAGACCCGCAAGAATACAAGAGCATAGCTCCGAGCATCAATCCAACCGCGAGTATCAACTTCGTTTGCATAGATCAATTATACGACAAACAAATCGCTTATTCCTCGAAATTCGCGAAAAGTTTGCGGCTCGCCGCGGTCTCAACTGTTGATGTAGTCCTCTTTGTAGCTGCGCTTGACGTCGTGGCTGCGCAAATCGATGCCGTGCTCAAGATACGCCTTAAGGTTGGCGAGAAAGAACGTCCAACCCTGCACGCAGCCTTTGTGAATTGACCACTTTGAAGCCGGATCAGTCTTCATATTGTACTGCTTCAACTCGCAGATGCTGCCTTTGCCGTCTTTCTTGATTGTAACGGAGACTTCCAGCCCGTCTTTCCCGAACGGGAACACGAATTTCTTGTTCTTGATCGCTTGCTTTACCTTGGTTTCGAGTTTGTCGCCCGCCAACCATTCGAAATACAGCCTGCCGCCTTTGCGCGGTTCAATAACCGTCTTCTCCGTAAACCACTTTGACACGATTTTGTCGTCCGTCCACGCTTTGTAAACTCGTTCTGGCTTGGCATTAATGTTCACCCGCAGTACGAACTGCGTCCAGTCGTTTTTGGCCTGCTTCTTCGCCATTTGTTTCCTCCCAGTGTTGATGTCCAACTAAAATAGCTCGATCAAGCCCATATTGTCAATCGCCGATTCCCGCAACACTTTCCACCATTACTCGGGCCCCAATCGTATAATCCGGTAAGTATTAGTTACCAAGGAGTTCACCCGTGAAGAAGTTTACCTCGCCATTCCTGTTTGTGCTGTTTCTGGCTGCCGCTGCTTTCGCCGGAGTACCCGCACCGGAAACCAAACCTGATGCTAAATCGGAGCAAGCCATGACCCAGCCGACCGCGACGGATTATAAGACAATTCCCTTCAATACCATCGACGGCGCCGCAACAAATCTCAAAGCGTTTGCGGGTAAAGTGCTGCTGGTCGTCAATGTCGCTAGCCAGTGCGGCTACACGCCCCAATATGCCGGTCTCGAATCGCTCTATCGCAAATACAAAGACCAGGGCTTCGCCGTCGTCGGTTTTCCGGCGAATAACTTCGGCGAACAGGAACCCGGTTCTGACAGAGAAATCAAGGAATTTTGCACTTCGAACTTCAACGTCAGCTTCCCGATGATGTCCAAAGTCAGCGTCAAGGGCGATGACATTCACCCGCTGTTCAAATACCTTACCGTCACTTCGAACCTGCCGGGCGAGATCAAGTGGAATTTCAGTAAATTTCTGATTGATCAGCATGGCAACCTGATTGCCCGTTGGCCGTCAAAAATCGAACCGACTAATGTCGAAATCACCGGCAAAATTGAAGAGCTTTTGAAATCTAATAAGATTGAAGAGAAATCGTAGACACTTGCAGCCGACCGGACCTTGTTTGATCAAAGTCCGGTCGCGCCGCTAGACTATTTCTGCCCAAACACCTTTGCCAGCTTGGCATCTGTGCGTTCGTCAAGCACCAGCACATTCGGACACTTCACTTCGGTAGCCTGAACTTGAGTCGGATAGATCTCGAAGTGAGCCATGCCGTCGCCTGTCGCAAATTTGCTCTGGAACCGCTTGGCGTTGTCGACCGTTTCTTCGCGCGGCGGAATCACCTGATTCATTTCTCTCAAGAGAAAATCATGTGAGTAAGCAACGCCATGCACGCCGCCCTCGGACGACTGCATGACCCGCGCGATAATATCGATGTTGCAATGTCCTGTCAACGGCTTGCCCAACGGCTTAATCGGCTGACGCAGACCCTCCCAGTTGGTCATCGTTCCTTCGTCTTCGACATAACTATTGAGCGGCAAGACGACATCGGCCAACTTTGCCGTCTCCGTCATGAACATGTCCGCCACCACCAGGAATTCCAGCTTCTCAATCTTGCCCGCCCAGGAAGCATCGATTGCCGGGTTTTCGCCGAGAATAATTCCGCCCTTGAATTTGCCGTTTTCGAATCCCTCACGGAAATCGACCTTGGCGCCGTTCCTTAGCTCCGGCAGGTCATGTGACCATAACTTCGATATCTTATCAAGCGACTCCGGTGCAATCAACCTCTCGCCCGGCAACAACGCCTGATCGAATCCCGCCATTTGCATTCCGCGCGCGTTCGCCTGATTGGTCAGAAGAATGAGCCCGTTGCCGCTGGTGCCGATCTTGCCGGTGACAAGCATCAGCGAAGCCAGCGCCTTGATGTCGTTTGGCGAACGGTCCCGCCGGCTGTCCAGATTGTAAATCGCGACAACCTTGTCAGTGCGATTGCTTAGAATCTTCGCGCACTCAACGATCTTCTCGGATCGCACACCCGTGACCGCTTCAACTTCTTCACTACTGATTGAAGCCAAGCTGCGGGCGAACCGCTCGAAGTCCTTGGTTCGCGCACCAAGAAATTCTCTATCTTCGCCGCCGTTTCGCAAGACTTCCGCGATTAATCCGTTGAGCAGAATTGTCGAAGTCCCACGCCGTGGATCAAGCCACTCGTTCGCATATCGGTTGATTCCGATGTCAGCGGAATTGATGACGATCGCCTTCTTCCCTTTCTTGAGCATCCGCTTGATTCGCCAACCCAGCACCGGATTTTCCGTGAACGGGTCGCAATTCACCAGCAGTATCGTGTCGGCTGCTTCAAGCTCCTTCGTTCCGCAACTGGAGATTGTGTCCCCCAGCATACGGTCGAGACTGTGATAATCAGCGCCCGTCGCCAGCCGCTGGAAACTTCCGATTGCATTTGTCTCAAGTGTTATGCGCGCAAGCTTTCCCGCCAGGTACAGCTCCTCGTCGGTCAGCTTCGGTGACGCCGCCACCATGAGCGCGCTGCTGCCATACTCCACGCGCAGATCTTTTATTCCGCCCTCGATGCGCTCCCAGGCTTCTTCCCACGTCGCCGGCACCAACTCCGCGCCCTTGCGCACCAGCGGCTTGCGCAGCCGCTCATTGCCCAGAAGCTGCTGATATCCATATCGCCCGCGGACGCAGAGCTCGCCAAAGTTCGGCTCGCCTTCGAATGATCCGGAGACATAGTACAAGTCCGCAGTCTTGGCATTAATTTCGACATTGCAGCCGACGGAACAGAAATTGCATACATTCTTGATTTGATTCATCAACCATGGACCCGAGCGGCCAAATGGCAACTTATTAACAATCGCGCCCGTCGGGCAGACATCAACGCAATTGCCGCATGAAACGCAGTTTGTGTCCGCCAGCGCCTTGTCCATCGCCGGCTTGACCATTGTGCGAAATCCGCGATTCACAAACCCCAGCGCTGACACATTCAGTATCTCTGCGCAAGTCCGCACGCAACGGCCGCAATTGATGCACTTGTTGGAATCGAGCGTGATAAAGGGATGCCGGGTATCGACCTTGTAGCGATTGAATTCGCCTACGAAGCGCTTTTGGTCGGCGCCGTATTCGGCACAGTAATCCTGCAGCCGGCACGCCAGCGCTACTTGGCAGCCGCACTCCATGCAGCGGCAGGCTTCAAACTTCGCCTGTTCCTCCGTCAATCCGATTTCAACTTCTTCGAACGAGTGGATACGCTGCGCGACCGGTAACTCGGCGATATGTGTCCGCTGGCTTGTCGCCGGATCGCAAAAATCCTCGCTGGTGAATTGCTTAAGATTGTCCTTCCGGCTGGCAAACAACGGTTTCAAACGCTCGTAATGCCCGGTTTCGATGTATCGCTGAATCGCAAACGCCGCCATCCGTCCGGCAGCAACAGCATCGATCGCATCCGCCGGCCCGGTCACAACATCGCCGCCCGCGAAGACTCCGGCGCGGTTGGTGTTGAATGATCCTTCTGCAGCAATAATCGTGTGCCACTTGCTTAGCTCGATCCCGTTTTCCGCAGCATCGTCGTTTTCGACTCCGGACAAATCCGCCTCCTGGCCAATCGCCGAAATCACAAAATCGCACTGAAGCGTGAAATTAGAATTCTTCTTTTCAACGGGACGTCTGCGGCCCGACGCGTCCGGCTCGCCCAGCTCCATCTCAATGCATTCCATCGTTTGCAGCACGCCGTCTTTGGAGTTGATCTTCGTCGGCGCCGCCAAATACTTGAACTGGATTCCTTCTTCTTCAGCGGCCACAATTTCAAGCTCATTCGCCGGCATCTCTTTGCGCGTGCGTCGATATAGAAGCACCACTTCTGCGGCGCCCAAACGCAGCGAAGTCCGCGCGGCATCAATGGCAGTATTTCCGCCGCCGACCACGACAACTCGGCCGGTCATCTTCGGCGCATTTCCCATCGTCACATCGCGGAGAAAATCCACGCCGCCGAGTACATTCTTGACCTGCTCATTGGCGATTCCCATGCTCTTCGCCAGCTGCGCGCCCAGTCCAACGAAAACCGACTTAAACCCGCTTTCAAATAACCCATCAATCGTGATGTCGCGGCCAAGCTTGGTATTGGTGTGGACCTCGACTCCGAGATCGGTGATCCAATTGATTTCCTTGTCCAAAATTGCCTTCGGCAATCGGTATTCGGGAATGCCGTAGCGAAGCATCCCCCCCAATTCCGGCAATGCTTCATAGACCGTCGGTTGATATCCTTCCAGCGTCAAATAGTATGCGCAGGTCAAACCCGCCGGGCCGCCGCCGATAATCGCAACCTTCTTACCGTTGGGCTTCTTTGGTTGCGGTGTCCACATGTCCTCAAGATCTTTGTCTGCCGAAAACCGTTTCAAATAGTCGATTCCAACCGCGTCATCGATCATCTTCCTGCGGCAGGAAAGTTCGCACTTGCGCGTGCAAACGCGGCCGCAAACTGACGGGAACGGATTCTTCTCTTTGATCAACTGTACAGCTTCATGATACTTGCCAAGATAAGTAAGGGAGAGATAGCCCTGAATATCAACATCCGCCGGGCAATTCAGCCTGCAAGCGCCAAAGCAGTCCGCATAGTGATTCGAGACCAATAGCTCAAGACAGGTCTTGCGTGCGTCGACAACTTTCGGCGACTTGGTCTGCACGACCATTCCGTCCCACGGCTTTGTCGCACAGGAAGGAACCAATTTGTTCATTCCCGCGACTTCAACAACGCACAGGAAACACGACCCGAATGGCTCGAGCTTCTTGTCATAACACAGTGTGGGAATCGAATCGAGCTTCTGCTCATGGACCGTTTCCAGAATCGTCTTGTTCGGATCGGCAGCGACGGATTTTCCATTGATAGTTATCGTAATCATCACTTACCTCAATCCTTGATCACTGCGTCTTGATTGCAAACGGTGAAACACTTGCCGCACTGGATGCACAAATCCTGCAAAATTCGATGCGGCATCTTCTTCTCGCCAAGTATCGCGTCGGTCGGGCACGAGCGCGGACAGAGCATGCAGCCGTTGCACTTTTCTTGATCGATCGTGAAAGTCAGCAGCGGCGCGCAAACATGCGCCGGGCATTTCTTGCGAAGGATGTGCGCTTCGTATTCGTCGCGGAAATATTTCAATGTCGAAAGCACCGGGTTCGGCGCCGTCTGGCCAAGTCCGCACAGCGAAGCGATCTTGATCTGCTCGCCGAGTTGATCCAACGTTGCCAGATCCTCCTCGCGGCCCTTGCCTTCCGTGATTCGCTCCAGAATCTCAAGCATCCGCTTCGTGCCAATGCGGCAGAACGTGCATTTCCCGCACGATTCCGCCTGCGTGAATGCCAGGAAGAACTTCGCCACATCGACCATGCAGGTCGTCTCATCCATCACGACCATTCCCCCTGAACCCATGATCGCGCCGGTCTTGTTGATTTGCTGATAGTCGATTAATGTCTCGCCCAAGGCTGCTGGAATACATCCGCCCGACGGTCCACCCATCTGCACGGCTTTGAATTTCTTATCGTTGACTATGCCACCGCAGATTTTGAAAATGATATCGTTGATGCTGATCCCCATCGGGACTTCGACCAGCCCGGTGCGTTTGACCTTGCCCGCCATCGCAAACACCTTCGTGCCTTTGCTGTCTTCGGTTCCATAGGCAGCATACGCCGCTCCGCCATTCAGCATGATCCATGGCACATTTGCGAATGTCTCGACATTGTTGATGCTGGTCGGTTTTCCCCACAGACCTTTTTGCGCAGGGAACGGTGGACGAAATCGCGGCATGCCGCGCCGGCCTTCTATCGAAGCAATCAGCGCCGTTTCCTCGCCGCACACAAATGCTCCCGCGCCTTCTTTGACCTTGATATTGAAACTGAATCCGCTGTTGAGAATATTCTCGCCCAGAAATCCAGATTTCTTTGCCTGTGAAATCGCCAGCCGCAGCCGTGCCACAGCTTTCGGGTACTCTGCGCGGCAATAAATATAAGCTTCGTCGGCGCCGATCGCGTATCCGGCGATCATCATGCCTTCCAGAACTGAATGGGGATCGCCTTCCAACACCGAACGATCCATGAACGCTCCCGGATCGCCTTCGTCGGCGTTGCAGATAATGTACTTCTTGTCGCTCTGGCTCGCTCTGGTTAACTCCCACTTCTTACCAGTCGGGAATCCGCCGCCACCGCGTCCACGCAAGCCGGAAATCTGTACTTCTTTGATGACCTGCTCCGGCATCATCTCTTTTAGCACCTTCGCGAGCGCCTTGTACCCGCCCGACCGAAGGTACTCTTCCATGGAACCCGGGTCGATCACCCCGCAATTGCGCAGGACGATTCTCACCTGCTGGTCGAAGAATCCGACCTCGCGGTCAGCGCCTGATACCAGCCACTCATCAACCGGCTTGCCGCCTTGAATATGCTCGGCAACGATTCGCTTGACTCGGTCCGGCGTTACTTCGCCGTAGAGATAATTGACTCCGTCGCCGTTGGAAATCGAGACCAGCACTTCGCGATAGCACATCCCCACGCATCCGGTTTCGCGCAGCTCAAAATCGACTCCGTTCTGAAGTTCTGCTTGAAACGCCTCAAACACTTTCTCACCGCCGGCAGAAATTCCGCACGTGGCAAGCCCAACCATAACCGTCTTTATCGCCATAGCTTCTTCGCCCTACTTCCGTTTCAGTTCGCGCACCAACTTGCGCGTCTTTTGTGGGGTCAATCGCCCGAATGTCTCATTGCTGACCATCACCACCGGTGCCAGGGAACAACACCCCAAACACGCAACCGACACCATGCTGATCTTGCCGTCCTCGGTCGTCTCTTCGTAGTTGATCCCAAGTTCATCAGTCAGTGTATTGGCAATCTCTTTTACGCCGTTAACATGACACGCTGTACCGTTACAGACCTTGATAATTTTTTCACCAAGTGGCTTTGTCCGGAACTGCGCGTAGAATGTCACCACTCCGTAGATCTCGGCCGTCGGAATACCGGTCACATGGCTGATGTAATCCATCGCCCGCTCCGAAACATAACCGTACGTATCTTGTGCTGATTGCAGCAAGGGAATCAAAGCCCCGGCGTGGCCGTCATGCTTCCAAACATCTATGTTGAATGGTTTGAATTCTTGATCCTTCGTCTCCATTTTTCCATCTCCAAATCAAGTGTCTTGAGACGATCAAACCGTCGAAACCACAAGGTGTCGGTCGGTCAACTTTACTTCACCCAAGCTAATAGCTTGTGAAAAAAATCGCAAGAAAAATCGTCCGGTTTCTCTAGTTTTTCCACGCTCGAATCCAAATCGCTGATTAATTCTATCCCGTATAAGGGTCGGCTTAGAAGCCTGTAAGCTTTATGATGCGGCTTTCTTTTGCTCGAAGGACTCCGGGCAAAGGTCGGATGTTCTCATTTACGATCTTTGTAATTGTGTTGAAGCTCCCTGCCTCAAGTCGCAGCACCAAGGAGTATTGACCGCTGGCAACTTCGCACGAACTTACTGAACTCAATACACTTAGCGAACTAAAAACGTCCTCAAAATGTCGTTTGTCTGTCTCTAAAAACAAGTAACTCTGCGCGCTTGAACCGGAAGAATAACCAGATTTCCCATCGGAATTGTCATTCTTGGCGACGTCTACTGTTAGTTCGACGTGACAGATTTCTACTCCCTTTATGCCTTGGAGAGTCTTGATTCTGCTTTTTACGAACTCATCAATTCCGACTCCGGGAAGCTCCTTGATCAAAATGACAATATCATAATCACCATCGACGGCACTTGTATTAATCACCTGCTCAAAGACGGTGACCGCCTGCATGACCTCAACCCGCTTATCACGGTCGTGAACAGTTACAAGTGCATAACTGCCCGATGGTCTCTCTGCTTTTGTATGATCCATTCCTGATCCCTGCCCAGTAAGGTACGTTGTCGGACGCCGCCCTGTCACATTATCGGCTCCCGATGAAGCAAATATATGGATAGGAATGCCAATATTAAAGGGATTTTTGCTTCAAAATTGAATAAATCGTCGATACTTCCGGTACTGTTACGCCCTTGTGATCAATCTCCCCTCGCCGTAGATTACTTGCGATGAAAAAGATGACTCTGCTTTTTGCTACAACACTCACTCTGCTCTCCGCAGCATCTTCAGCATCTGCTTCACCATCACCCGATTCACTCGAGTTTACCAATCGAATTGAACTCTATCGCTATCTCCAACGCGGCCTTGAAAACTACTTCGATACCGGTGACTCTGCTCAGATTGGGAAGCTCGAACAAGCAGCTGCTTTTGTTTCAGGTGAATACCACGACGATTTCTACCTTCGGCAGTGCCGAAAATTCCGCCGTTGGCGCAGCGATGATTTCGATTCACGAAAAAGCCTTAAGCTGCGCTTCTCGTCCATCCTGAATCAACTGGCCGGAAGTAACACCGGCGGCGATTCGCTCGTCAGGCAAATGGCAAACTTGGGCGACGAGTTTCTTGCCATGGGCGACTCAAGTTCCGCCTCAAATTGTTGGCAGAATGCCGCAGCCAAAAGCCTCTCGTCAGAGTCTTCCGGCGGGGCACTCAACCGCAGTCTTCAAGTCAGCCGCCTGGTCGGCGACCTCGACGCCACCTCCCGCGCATACAATCTTCTCGCCGGCTACTTGAGTGAAAGAATGGAATTCATCCGCGCCGGCGCCTACTTTGACTCGGCTCGCGTCCTCAAAGCCGAACTTGGCGATGACTCCGGCGTCGCCGATGGTCTCAACAACATCGCGTCAGTTTACTTGTCAATTGGCGACAAGCGCAATGCACTGCGCTACGCTCAAGAATGCCTCGCGATCCGTCGACGTCTAAGCGACTCAACTCTTGTGTATCAATCGATCATCAGCATGATTCCGGCATTTGCCCGCGAACTGCCAATTGACACTCTCACCGACTGGCTGAAGGAAGCCACATCCTTTGACCAGGCTTCGACTCGTGCAGGCAATGCCGGCCGCCTCGACTATTGCCGTGCGGTCGTTGCCGAGTTGCAGGGAAGTCTCGACTCGGCCGGCGTCTTTTTCGAAAAAGCACTCTATGCCGCGGCATCGTCAAACAACGCCCGCGTCGAACTCGCAATCCTGCAGAGCTCTGCTGCACTCGAAACGTCGCTTGGCTCGTATTCCAAATCGCTTGAGAACTATCTGCGCGCAGAGAACCTCGCCGCAAAAACCCGCAATCGCACCGCATTGGCGACAATCTATCACAATCTCGGTTCACTTCACCAGAAGTTGGGCGACCTCGAATCTGCTATCTCGTTCTATCAACGCTCGCTCGCAATCCGCGAGCAAGTTGATCTCCGGTTGCAAACCGGCGAAACTTTGAGCAATCTCTCCGAACTATATCTGTCTGTCGGAGACACAGCATCCGCATTGAATTACGCAAACCGGGCGGAGGACATCGCTCGCATCACCGACGACAGCCGCAGCCTTGGAAATGCCTTAATCAGTCGTTCAAGATTGTTGCAACTCCAAAGTCGCCACGAACAAGCAATGACCTTGCTCGACAGTGTCGGCACGATTTCTGGCGGCTACCTAACGATTCAACGCCGGTTCGATCTGCTGTGCCTCAAAGCCGACTTCTGCCGCCAAAGCAACAAACTTGATCAAGCCGTCTTGCTACTCAATCGTGTCGATAGCCTACTCGACTCCTGCAAAACTTATTCCAATTCCCAGAAGATCGACATTATCCGTTCCAACATCGCCATGGATCGCCAGGAGTGGCAAAACGCCTACAACCTGCTCGCTCGGGTGATTGCGCGTTCGGAGAATTCACGCGGAACTATCCCCGACCCGCAGCTACGGGGTAGTTTCCAGACGCAGACCAGAACAGTGTATGAACAGATCGTAACGGCACTATACCAAATCCGACAAAGCAACCGGCAGCGCAGCTCAGATGACTCGCTGTTATTCTATATTGAAAAGGCCAAGTCGCGGGGACTGCTCGATGTTCTTGCCGGTCGCGGCAACGCAGTCCGCAATTCACCCGATCAAAACTCCGCCGCAGCCGAGCGCAAGCTCTTACGCGAAATTGAACAGCTCGAATCTTCTCTCGCTGACGATTCGCTTTCTGCGTCGGTGAAACGAAAACTGTCTCGGCTCGCTGAACTCGAACCAGCACTGTCCGATCTGCGACTCAAGTCTAACGTTGCTAACGCCGCGTCCCAGCGTGTTTACTCGCCGAATCCCATCACGGTAGCGAAACTGCAGGCAGCGCTCCCGGATAGCCGAACGATCTTGCTGTCGTATTTCCTCGTACCCGATACCAGCTATGTGCTGATGATCAGCCGCGACGAATTCAAAGTCGCACTCATACCCAGACGTGCTGCTCTGACGAATATGGTCTCCGACTACATGCGTCTGATCCAACTATCAATCAAGGATGATAACTTGCTCGACAGCCTCGATTTAGTTGCCGGGCAACTCGGGAGGCTCCTGATTCCTGAATCCTTCCTGCCCAATTCTTGCGACCGAATCTTTGTCTCGACCGATGGAGTTCTTTCCGTCTTGCCGATCGAAGCTGTCAAAATCAACGGCAAATATTTGATCGAACAATCCGCCGTCGCCACTTTGCCTTCTGTCTTTCTTTTCTCTGCGAAGCTATTGGTCTCGCCGAAAGTCGAGAACTGGCGAATGCTTGCGATTGCCGATCCGAAATCAGATTCTCGGCAACGTCAGCTTCCGTTCAGTGCTCGCGAGGTCGAGTGGATCTGCAGTTTGTTCAAACCGGAACTCTGCACAATCTTGAGCGCTTCCAATGCGACCAAGGCAGAACTCTTGCGTCTACGGCTGGAAGATTTCCAGGTCATCCATGCTGCCACCCATTCGACCATCAACTACCGCGACCCGACGCGTTCGAAAATCTGGCTCTCATCCGACACAGCCGATGTCAATGCCGACAACTACCTGACACTTGCCGAAGTTGACGATCTGAAACTCAAGTCCGATCTCGTCGTTCTTTCTTCCTGCGAATCCGGTGGCGGCAAACTCGATTACAGCGAGGGAATGGATGGGTTCGTCAAGGCGTTTATGCAGGCGGGTGCCCGCAATATGTTAGTGTCATTATGGGAAGTGGAAGATTTCACCACCGCGACATTCATGAAAACCTTCTACCAGAACCTGTTTCTGGGTTACGCCGAAGCTTTACGCCGGGCAAAGCTGGAAATGATCAACTCGCCGCGCCTGCGGCACCGACACCCTTACTACTGGTCACCCTTTGTGCTGACTTTGAGTCCAAACTAGGACCGCTGGGCCGCGACTGCATTGTCGGACTGTTAAGGCTTTATTAGAAATTCATTAGCGACGTAATGTGGCTTGACTTCATTCAAGTGTATTCTGACATTCCTTCCGTATGATCAAATCTCAAACCTTCCTTTCAATCCTTGGGTTGCTGATTGCCTCGAATCTCTATGCAGCGGGTCTGCGCCTTGACAAGTCAAGTTCCGATCTCAATGACTTCTACAATACCTGTAGTCAGATTCAACTTTCTAAGGTCACATACGATCCGAGCGATCTGCCGCCATCGATTCCGAGCAGCTATCGCGACGTCCTGCAATATGAATCAATTGCCGACACTGTTTTCGTTAAGGTCTTCATCACAATCGACGGATCATGTTTGCAAATAGCAACGCAGCAATTCCGGGAAATGAAGCTGCGCTCATTAAGGCAGTTTGGTAATATCTTCGCTGCTAAAGTCAAACTCGCAAGTTTGCCCGAGCTCGACAAGTTAACGTTTGTCCAACGCATCGAATCGGTCGTCCCCGATGGCGTTTCTGCCCGGGCATCGCTCGTTCAAACAATACCCGCGCCGACGGTAAAAAAAAAGTAAACACTACCGATTCGCCTGATGGCGCTGTCTCCAACTCCAAAGTCATAATTGGCCTCATCGATACCGGCATCGACTTCACGCATCCGGAGTTTCGGCGCGGCAACGGTCACAAGATAATCGCCCTCTGGGATCAACTCGACACCACGCGAAACAACTACGCTTTCGAAGACGGCTCGGTCCTGGGCTCCGTCTATGATGAAGGTGAAATCAACTCGCGAGACTGCGCCTCCATCGACCTCGACGGACACGGCACAATGGTGGCATCAGTCGCAGCAGGCAATTCCTGCGGTTCTGCGCCGGACGCGGATCTTGTCGTCGTCAAGGTTGACTATTTCAATTTTGATGAAATGATGTTGGTCTATGGTATCGACTTCATCAAGCGAATCGCCGCTGAACGCCACTTACCGTATATTATCTCGCTGTCTTATCTTCCCAAAGGCGGCGCCAAAGATGGCGAAACCGGTGTCCTCGCGCGTATCCTCGACGGTGAACTCCGCTCAAATCTCGGCGGCGGTCAGCTCAAAGGAATCGTTGCAGCCGCCGGCAATGAAAACTACGAACCGGACAATCCCTGCCGCGACGAAAACAACCGCATGCACATCCACAAAGCCGGTACCGGCGAATTTGACCTCGAAATCAGCACCACGCCAGAAACGCCTTACGACGATGCTTGCGTCTTGGAGCTTTGGTACCCGGTCGAGAACTCCTATAGCATCCAGTTAGTTTCGCCATCGGGCAAAGTCTATGGACCGCTCGCGCCGGATCTGCCGCCAATAAAGATCTTCGGCAATGACGGCTTCGTGTTGGCCTCCAACAATCGGCGCAACTTGGACAAGTGGGGAGCAATCCGCGTCGTCTTACGCGACCCGGACAGCGCCATGGTAGCAGTGACGGATGCCGGCAAGTTGCGCGGCGGTACTTGGAATGTTCGCATGGTCGGCGATTCCGGCGTATGGCACGGTTATATCACCTATCAGTTTCCGGTTGATCAAGTCAAAGCCATTAGCAAGGCCGACCACACTAACGAATTCAAAATTCGCTCCGCCGGAAATGTCCGCGATGTTGTCACAGTTGGTTCGATCAACAATGGCGTGGTCTCGTGGCGCGACTTGTTCGGAATGACAACCGATTATACCGGCTGCTATGACCCCAATGAGATTTCCCACTTTTCCAGCCGCGGCCCCACCAAGGCCGGAGTCGACAAGCCGGATATCTACACCGAGGGTGCATGGATCCGCGTGGCGGCATCGAAGGATGTGACAATCGAACTGGGGGACAAGCTAAGACGGAAGACTCTCTTCGCGGATGAGTACTTCTTGATGGACGAGGGCACCAGCTTCGCTGCACCGCGTGTCGCCGGAGTCATCGCCGAAATGATCGAACGCGACACCGATTCGACGCTTACTCATGACCGTATAAAGTATATTCTTGAAACTACAGCCAAACGCCGAGGCAGGGGAGTCAATTCTTATCGTTGTCTTGATCTGGAGAAGGCTCTGGAGTTGAGCGCGAAGTACTGAAGTCGGCTATTCTCTTACTGACACATTGAAGTAGAATTCATATTCAGCCGGAACCAGGTTCACGCCCTCGGGGAATTCTTCCTTGATCGAAAGGGAGAAGCTGCCGCCTTCTTTTAGCGCGTCCAATAACTTCTGGTCGGTGACCTTCAATTCGCACTGATTGAGAAGTTCAGTCGGCTGACAATCAAGCTGCTGACCTTCAACCGTCAACGACTCGCCGCCGCGGCGAATCAAGTCGATATTGTAATGGAAGTCGGGAAGCTCAACCCGGTCAGTGGGAAATGCGAAAGTCAATTCGCGCGTGTTCTTCTTCAGGGCAACTTGCATCTCGGGAATTTGCCCCTCGTCGACGATAGCGCGCTTCTCGTTGTGCATCGACAGCGAAACTCGCACCGCCAATGAATCTTCGCCCGGCCGGTTCATAATCACCACGGCGCTGAAAACAACCACCAGTGCAACGGCTATCGGCGCGACGACTTTCGAGATCAGTCTAGAATTTACCAATGCTGCCAGCCAGCTTTTCGATTCAAGCACGGCCGGCTCAAGTCTCTCTTCGGGGATATGCTTGACTGCCAGACGCAGAAGTTCGACATCTTGAATGCAAGTCTTGCACTCCTGAATGTGACCGGCAATCTCGGAATATTCCGCGGAGAGTTGATTCAATCGCCCTTGCGCAAAACGGTCAAGGCCCTCTGCACTCGGATGTCCCGAAAAATCGAAACGCGGCATGGCGCGCCGGATCGAATAGACTCCCTGCCAAAACGCATACTCGGCGCGCAATTCGCGCGAAGAGGCGATTTCGGCTTCAAGTCGCTCGGCTTCCGCCTTGTCCAATTTCCCCTGCACCAGCAGCGGAATCATCTCGAAAATTTCTTCGTTGACACTCATCGCAGAGTTCTCCTTTCAATCACAACTGTCGAAAGGCGAGGTCTGTGGTTCATCCTAAATCAGTTTTTCTTTCATTTCCATGGCGGTTTTCTTGCACTCGTGGACTTTTCGCTTAACCGTGCCCTCCGGCAAACCGATTTTCTGCCCTATCTCCTTGTAATTCAACGACTCCGAGAATACCATCCGCCACAGTTTCTGGCATTCCGGCCCGATTGAGCGAAATATCTTGATGAAAATCTGGTACTCCACCGAGCGCTCATGGATAACATCCGGTGCCTCCGAACCGCTCGGCGCTGGCAAATCCTCCGGATCTGCCTCGCGTTGAACACGTTGGCTACGTACTTGGTCGATGCAAGTGTACCGCGCTATTCGCTGCACGTACGTCCGAAATGTCGATTCTCCCCGAAAACGCGTTGCCTTGAGCGATGAAAACAGCTTTAAATGGACGACTGAATTGACATCCTCTGTTTCTTCGACAAAATGCCAAATCGATAGCCGCGTAACCTGATTAATCCAACTATCAACCTGCTTGTAGACATCGCGCTGGCCCGCAACGTAACGATTCGCCAGCTCAATTTCCTGCTCCGGCGAGGTCGACTTGTTCTTATCCGCTATTGCCATATTTGAGAATAATCTATTGGCAACCTCAATGTTCGACAACTACAAACTCTGTAGAGAAAATTTGCGGCTGCATTTAGTAGAGGAGTTACTATCATCTATCGTGCGACCAATCACTGGATCTGACAGATAATGAAACTAGCAGCAATCTCCGACACTCACTTCGGCGACCCCGATTGCCGGCTCGCCCATTATTCCGAACACTCTTCCAAATCCAATCCGGTCATCGGGCCTCTGTATGAACAATTCCGCGCCGCTGCCGGACAACACAATGATTTCCTCATCGTCCTCGGCGATATCCTCGACTTCTCTGTCTGCAGCTATCGCGAATCATTCGATGCCGCCCGCACTTTCTTCCGCCAGATTCAGATCGACCAGATTGCCGAAAGCGTAATCTATGTCCCCGGTAACCACGATGCCGATATCTGGCATCTGTACGAGTACGAGGTCAACGTCATCCGTCGCATTTCCGCCGGGAAAGCCGCCCACGACTTTCGTTACTCTGTTCCCGGGCTCATCGATGGCCGGCAACACAACTCCGGTCCGCGATTCACTTTGCATGGGATCAAACCGGATGATCGCTTTCGTCACGGCTACGGCGGTACCTTCATCGATTCTGTCACCGTGCAGCAACTCGACGATGGCTCATTTCTGGGTACGCCCCTGAACTTTGCACTGGCATATCCCAATCTCTATCTCCTTACCGATACCGGCTCCGTCTTGTTGACGCACGGGCACTACCTCGAAGAATATTGGTCGATGCTCGGCGAGTGGACCATTGAGATCGCCCACAAACAACTGGGCATTACCGGCTCGCCGACTATCAGGCAACTTGTAGAATTGAATTTCCCCTTCAATCAACTCGCCTGCTCGGGGTCCGGTCAAGCCGGGCTCCTAACCGAGAGAATTGTCCTACCGCTCCAGCGGGATGCCCGCCTGCGCGATACTCGCCAGCTTGAGATCTATCTCGATGGTCTGTTTCGCAAGATCGACCAACTGATTCCCGGCAAATACGTTTTCGATGAGATCGTAACCGATGCTATGATGAAGAATCTGAAGAAACGTATTCTCGACTTGGCGCGCTCCATCGAACCGACGCGCTACAACGCCAAGTTCGTCCGCGAAGCGCACGTACAAGAGCGATTCAAGCGCTACTTCGAGTCATGCCAGGCGGAAATCGCCGAACTCTTTCCGCCGGATATTCCATGCCCCAACCACTTCGTCTTTGGACACACGCACCGGCCCATTCCCTGGAATAACGATCCGGCGCCGGCATTTCATGCCAAGGATGGCCGGCGCATTCATTTTTGCAATCTTGGTGGATGGCTCCAGCGCACTGATACCGCAGCGGAAACAGTCTTCGGCGGGGCAGAAGTGCTCACCTTTGACTCCGGCTCGCAGGTTCTGAAATCGATTTCAATTCGCTAAATGCCGACTGCACCAAGAATCGACTTACTTAGACTTCACCGAGCGCAGATAGGTCGCCAGGTTGACCGTCGTGCCTTCAATGCCCAGCTTCTTGCGAATCTTCTGCCGAAATTTCTCGACCGTCTGAACCGAAATGGTCAGCAACTCCGCGATTTCCTTGGAACGAAGTCCGGAACGAATGTGATAGCAGATCTGCATCTCCCGCGGTGTCAAATTCACGAACCTGCGTTCGATCTCACTCACAAACGGCGAGGCAATCTCAATTATCGTCGACTCAAGCGCATCAAGCTGTGCACGGTTGTGCTCGCCCAGTGTCGACCGCAATTTCGCTATTGATGGCCGTACCAAACGCTCAACATTGTGGCTGATCTGCTGCCGGATCTCGTCCGTCTCGTCCTTGATTTGACCGAGCACCTCCTTGAGCGCAACCTTGCGGCCTTCCAGCATCTCGCTTTCCTTTTTCAAACTCTCGTTCAACGCCCGCAGCTCAATCTGCATGCGTTTGATTTCGGTGATATCCTGAATAATTCCCTGGATTCGCTGCGGCCGCTGATTTGCGCCAAATACAATTCGCGCGCGTTCAAAAACAGTCCGCTCGCTTTTGTTCGGACAAATCAACTGCACTTCACGCGAAAGCTCGCTGGTATCGGAGTCCGGCCGCGCCGACTTCACCGACTTCAACAGCAGACTTAATAGCGACCTGTCCGCCGGCTTGAAGAGCTTGTCAAAAGTCGCTTCCGACAGCGGCGTCGAACTCGCATCGATTCCCGTGATTCGATAGAGTTCCTTTGACCAGCTTAATTTCCCGGTCTCCAGATTGAAGTCCCAACTCCCGATCTTGCCGAGTTCCTGCGCTTCCACAAGATTCTGCTCACTCTCGCGCAGGATCGCTTCAGATCTGCGTCTTTCTGTTACGTCCAGAAGTGTGCCAATCGTCTGCACCGGCGTACCGCTGGAATCGCAGATCGCCTCGCCGCGTCCTAGCACGTGAGTAACCTTGCCGTCGGGCCCCACCAACCGGTATTCAAACTCGAACGGCTTCTCGAGTATGCTCGCATCGCGTCGATGAATCGCTTCCGCTGCTTCAATCAACTGCGCGCGATCATCCGGATGAACAATCTCCATGAATGTCTCGTACCTCGGAACAAAGCTCTGCGGCGCATGTCCGGCCAATCGGTAGAAATTGTCCGACCAGTAGCCGACATCATTTTTGATATCCCAGCTCCAACTCGCAAGTCCGCCCAACTGCTCCGCCTTCTGCAGCGTCTTTTCGCGCAGCTTCAATTCCTCGGCGGCCAATCGTTCAGCCGTGACATCATAACCGACGATGAAAAACGAATTCAACTCGCCGTTCGGTCGAATTGGCACAATGCGCATAGCAAAATATCGCACCTTGTCATGGCACCGAAATCCGGATTCTACGTGAATAATCTGTTTGACTTTGCGGTTCGTGATCGCTTTCTCAAACTGCGGTCGATCGCTCTCGATTATCAGGTCGCTAAACAGTTGCCCGACCGCCACTCCCTTGACATCCTTGCGGATACTGTTGTTGATAAATTGAATGCGACCGGCGGAATCGACAATGGCAATCCAGTCCATCGTCGTTTCCGTTATGAAATTCAATTCCTCAATTGATAAGCCGACAACCCCTTTACCATCGTCCTTATTCTTCATCTGTCCTGCCCCAGTGATACTTCATAAGCAGTTTCTCCCTCATACTTCATCTGGCCAAATCAGACCTGTCCAAGTACTGCGAGATGCAGAGAAGTCTCAAATTGGCCCCCACATTTTGAATTAGTCCATAATTAGTATATCAACTTGTCCTTTTACTGTCAAGTCAAGTTGTACTCAATGTCGACTTGAAGGGACTCCACATTACGAGGCACGAAACAGGAGCGAATTAGTCGCGATATTCGACTGGGCCGAATTAGACAAAATCGGGCAATAGCGCCGAAGCAATCAAATCCGAGCGAAACATCCCCTTTGTCGTTAGTCGTAGATTCGCCTCATCCATTTCAATGTCGCCATTCGCTGTCAATTGATGCAGCAGTGCTCGTCTGACCGATGGCAAGTCGTACTTGTGCTCGCCCTTGAGCCGCGTCAAGTCAAGTCCACCCGCCAGCCGCAGCGACAGCATAATCGTCTCGATGAGCCGCTTGCCCGCCGTTACTTCCTCTTTGTCAGCGATCGGAAGTTCACGCTGCGCGAGTTTCTTGACATAACGGAAAATGTCCGCCTCATTTTTGTATCGCTCGCTGCCAATTGTCCCCACCGCTGCCGGACCGAATGCGACATAGTTGCGATTTTGCCAATAGGCCATATTGTGCCGGCAGGCAAATCCCGGCAGTGCATAATTCGATATCTCATAATGCTCGAAACCTGCTCGTGCGAGAAAGTCGACTGCGCGCAGGTAGCGTTCCGACACTATATCGTCCTCCGGCAGCGTCACCTCCCGGCGCTGAACCTGGTAGCGCAAGGGCACAGCACCCTCAAGCATCAGCGAGTAAAACGATATGTGCTTTGGCGCCAGCGCAACGGCTTTGGCGATATCGCCGTCAAATGAAGCGTCTGTCTCGTCCGGCAATCCATACATCAAATCTAGCGATATGTTGTCAAACCCGCATGACCAAGCAGTAGCAATCGCTTCACCCACCTGATCCGCATTATGTAGTCGTCCGAGCCGCGCTAGATTCGCCCGGTCGAAGGATTGTGCCCCGAACGATATCCGGTTGGCGCCCAACTCCCGCAGTACCCCGAGTTTCTCTGGCGTCGACGATTCCGGATTCGCTTCGCTCGTGAATTCGATTTCCGTGGCGAATGTCGCATGACGCCGCAGCTCGCCCAAAATCCGCCGCCACGACTTTTCCGACAGGACGGTCGGCGTTCCGCCGCCGAAGTACAGGGTCTCAAATTCAATCGCCGAATCGCCGTCCGACTGCCCGCGCAATGCAAGAAGGCGCAACCCGATCTCAACACAGATTGCGTCCACATATCGGTCTTCCCAATCCTGATCGTGTACGATCCGGTAGAAGTCGCAGTAAGTGCAAATGCGCGCGCAAAAGGGAACATGGATGTAACAAGACATTCGCATGCCGGCAAGATAGCCCCATCCGGGCTGTTCCCAAAGGCTTAATACTGAATTTCTCGGGTCGATGTTTTCTGCGGATTCGACTTGATTGGCCGGCCCCTTTTGAATATCATTTCCGTCGATGTCAAAGCAGCCGCGCGAATCCGAACTAAGCATCAAGAATCGAATCGTTTGTTCGATCATAGTCTTTGCGCTAGCTCTGATAGTGCGACTGATCTATCTTAATGCGCTTTCCGCATTGTCATCCTTTGGCTACCTGACTTTTGACCTGATTCACTTCCACAGTATCGCCACCGCCATAGTTCAGGGGCAGCCGCTTGGCCACGAGGCTGTCTTCAAGGCGCCGTTCTATTCGCTCTTTCTGTCGCAGCTCTATGGTCTCGGTGGTAGTTCGCTGTTCAAAACCCTTTCAGTCCAGTGCATTCTCGGCTCGTTGTCCGCGGTATTGGTGTTTCTTGTCGCTGCCATTTATTTCGGCCGCAAAATCGCCCTGACCGCCGGTATCATGGCAGCCCTTTACGGTTCACTCATTTTCTTCGATGCCGAACTTCTTCCGGTAGCTCTCACACTGACTTTGCTTTTATTGTGTCTTTGGTTGCTGGCAATCTATGAAAGCAACCGCCGCTGGCTGCTGCTCGCCGGCGCCGGCGTCGCGCTTGCACTTGCCGCGGCTGCCACTCCAGAATCCTTGATCCTCCTTCCGATCTTTGGATTCTTGGTCTATCGATCTGCAAACCGTAAGGCGGGAGATAGGCTCAAGCACACCGCCGTCTTTGTCGCTGCAGCGGTACTCACGACTGTGCCCTTTGCCCTGCGCAACAACTCGATCGGCGGCGAACGCATTCCATACTTGACCGATATCGGTGTTCGCCTCGCGATTGCAAATCAACCCGGCGCCGATGGCCGCTCATTTGCCTTGCCACACTCGATTCCCGAACAGGGCCAAAGCTACGTCAACGCAATCAACGCATCCGACCGCACAAATGCCCACGAGCTTCCCGCTACCGAGATGGGATCGTTTTGGTTCGGACAAGCCGCGAAATATGCCGCTAGTCATCCGCTCGATTGGGTCAAGCTGGAATTCCGCAAGTTTGTCTATTTAGTCGGCGGCTACGAAGTCGCCACCGATCGACCGCTCTATGACATCGCGTCCCGTTGCTTCCCGTTGAGTTTGTTGCTCTGGGACAACTTCATCTCATTTCCCTTCGGGTTGATATTGCCGCTAGCCTTGCTCGTCCCTTTTGCTGCCCTGCCGGCCAAGCGCAATCATAAGCTACTAATCTGCTTCGTTGCAGGTCTGGCAGTTGCGGCTCTTGCTCTCAATCCGTTTGCCCATCAACGGGCGCTTTTCGTGCCGGTAATCATCATTTGGTCTGCCGCGGGGCTATGGGGATTGATCGACCAATATCAGCGCCAGGATTTCCGCAAGTTCTATCGTTCGTTGATAATCTTGGCAGTCGCAACAATTGTACTAAACGGCGTCTCGCATATTCCCGGTTATGCGGCGCGCATTGATTCCAAATTCGAAGGCAAAATGTTCGAGGCCAACGCGCTGTTCACCGCGAATCAAACCAAGGAAGCCGTCGCTCAATATGAGGAAGCTATTCGGATCGAACCGCGTTCGGCGCGTCCATACAGCAGTCTCGCGGGAATCTACGGCCGCCAGGGCAATGACTCGTTAGCAATTCTCTACTATAACCGCGCCGTTGGGCTCGACCCTTCCGATGATCGCCCATTGCGCGGCATCGCGGCATTGATGCGCCGACGCCAAAAAGTCGGCGAGCTGAATCGATTCCTGGTGCAGGTCATTCGCGACTACCCCAAAGCCAATTGGGCTTATGAAGAATATGCCAATCTGCATACGATGCTGAAGGAATACACCCAGGCCGCGGACATATACGAGCGCGCAATTCAGGCCGACTCAACTGACTTCGAATCAATTTTCCGGAAAGCCGAAAGCTATCTCACTGCGGATATGCGTCAGGAGGCTGAAGAAGAATTTCTACGTTATTTGCGTTACATGCCCAGCTCAATCGGCGCGCGTTCCAACCTCGCCCAGATTTATGCCCGTCAGCAGCGCGTCGACGAGGCACGCCGCGAGTTTGAGTACGTCCGTATGCGCCAGCCCACCAACCCGGCGGTTTATTTCAATTTGGCGTCATTGTATTATCAAACGAAGGACATCGCTCGCGCGACAAGTTATCTCGACACCGCAGCAGCGATCGACCATAGCTTCCCGGGAATTGACGAGATGCGCCACATGCTTGATTCAGCACGTACGGCGCAAGGGCAGAACTAACGGACTAATCCGCTATCCAGCCGATTCCCCACGAATCCAGCCCAACTTCAATCGAGTCGATCACCTTCAGGCTCGCGACATCGATTTCGTACATGTAGCCGTGCTTTGGTGGTTGTCCGGAGGCCGCGACATATATCCTCTTGTCATCATCCGACATCGCAATTCCAAATGGATGTCCGGTCCCGATCGGAATTTCCGCCGCCACTTGCCGCTGCGGCAGATCAACGATAACAACCGAATTGCCCCACTTTGTCGTCAGGAAAAGATACTTGCCGTTATGCGCATGGTGAATCATCGCCGGTCCTGAAACCGCAATGCCCTGTGTAATCGGAATCTCAATTGAATCGATGATTTGCCTCGAATAGATGTCCAGAATGCGAATCTGGTGCGCGTACAGACACGAAATATAAGCCTTCTGCAAATGATGATCGACCGCCACGCAGTACGGGCCATAATGATGCGTGCTTGGGTCGGCGGCTGGATTCGGATCGATCGGCACGAAAGTCACGGTGTCTTCGTCCGTGTAAATCAAAGTGATATCCTCGGACGCCAGATTGCAGGCCACCACTACTTTGCCGTCAGTCGTGCTAAGAATCTCATGCGTCTGTGCGCCCGACTGAATCTTCTTTTCCACAGCCATAGTGCTAAGATTGACTTTGTAAATGTGCCCGCGTTCGGTTCCCGCCGTGTAGTCGCACATGTATCCATACTGGCCGTCCGGCGTGATGCACATACCGGAGGGGATTACGCTACGCTGATTCGTAAACACCGCCTGCGCCGCAGCGGTCAGATCGAAGTCGGTAATAAATGCGTCCGTCGCCGCGTCAAACTTTGCGATCTTGCTCGAGAAATCCACGGTCATGACATAATAGAACTGCTTGTCCGGTGTGAACACGATGTAATGCGGCTTAGCAATATGCGTTTCAACCGTCTTGATCTTTTCCATCGTCTCGGTATCGTAAATGTAAATCGTGGCATCGGCTTGATTTAGCACATAGAGCTTGCCGTCAGGCCCCAAAACCGGAGCCGGATTATCACTGCCCTTGTCCCCGCAACCGGCCGTCGCCAATCCTATCAGTAGTAACACAGCCAAGAAAATATGACGTCGCATCCGTACAAGACTCCTCAATTGAATTTTCTTCATTAGAATTGATACGCAGCAAGGCGTGAATTGTTAACTGCCGCTGCAGGTCGCGCAAGGTGCCGGTCCGCCGGCAAAGATGAAATTGATCAGGAAGACCGCGTCCGAAATCGTGATGATCCCGTTGCAGTCGGCGTCGCCGTCAAGCGTCGGCGAAGGCGCCGGTCCTCCGGCAAAAATGAAATTGATCAAATACACGGCGTCGGAAATCGTAATTATCGCATTCCCATCCGCATCACCGGCTTGATAAGTCGAACCGCCCGACTTGCGGAAGAAATTCACTCCGCCGTCTTCTTCTCCAACCACAATATCCAAATCGCCGTCCGAGTCAATATCTCCACGCGTTAGCGTTGCCCGCCCCCCGACATCGTCGCCGGGAATCGAACCGGCTTGCGCCAACAAGGTCAGCGAATCGGGGAAACTGCCCATTGCCGCCGTGTTGCGATAGAACGTCAGCCCGAGCAAACGGTTGCCAATAATCAAATCAATCTTGCCATCCTCATCCCAATCAGCTGCCGCCGGAATCGTGAAATCGCGCGCCTGCTTCTTGATGAGAAACTTCGTGACCAAGGTCAGCACCGGGCTTCCGGCTGTCCCTGTGTTCTCATACAAAAGCACATTCGCCGAGCCATTAAAATCCCATTCGCCGACCACCAAATCGATCAGTCCGTCCTTGTCCAAGTCCACGGGCACCGGAACCGCCAATTGGTCAACCTTAATACCGGCGAGTTGATTAGTGACGTTCACAAATAGGGGATTGCACTCGTTCCCGTCGTTGCGCCAATGTTGGATGAATCCGTTTTCGTTCCCCACCAGCAAGTCCAAGTCGCCGTCTGCATCCCAGTCGACGAACGCCGGAATCGCCGTGAACCCGACATCAATCGATGCAAATGCCGTTGTGACGCGGCTGTACGAAGCCTGCGCTCGTGTCCCGACATTCCGATAGAAGGCAATCTGTCCGTCGCCGCCTCCAATAAACAGATCCAGATCGCCATCGCCATCGATATCCGCCAAGTCGGGGAAAGCGCTTCGCCCTACATCGATCTCGTCAATCAGGTTTTGCTGTTCCAAGACAAAATTCGCAGCGGCCGCGGTCCCGGTGTTACGCAGAAATTTCAGATTGTCCACAAACTCGCCGTTGGCCGGTGCCATCACCATATCCAAATCGCCATCATCATCAACATCAGCAAGCGGGGCATGATTGAACCCTTGCGTTGAATAAGACGGCGAAAGATACGTATCCGTCAGATAGGTCAGATCCGATACGGTTGCAGTACCGAGATTTCCAAAGAGATAGAGATTGGTATTGAACAGATCGCCCCAAATCAAATCATCGTCGCCGTCGGAATCGATATCGACAAAATTGATCGCGCTAAATCCGTGCAGCGGCTCGGCAACCTTGCCTAATCCGCCGCCTCCGCCTGGGAACGCTAAAATGCTGTCATAGGATGTCGAGATCAGCGAAAACAGCGGCGTTGTGCTGTTGCCGACATTGCGGTAAAAGACCAGCTGCCCGCCCGGGTCGCCCACAAAGAAATCAAGATCACCGTCATTGTCGATGTCCGTCAACGCCGGTGTATTGTTCACACCCGTCGTGATACCGCCCAACGCGGAGTCGGCTTCGACGAAGATGATATTGCTCCCGACACTCTGATTGCGATAGAACACCACGCCGTTGCTGATGTTGTCGCACAGGATGTCGAGATCGCCGTCGCCGTCAATATCCACCAGCCGGTGCCATGTACCAATATCCAGCCCGGCAAATCTCTCTGTGACCGGCGTCCAGACCGGAGAATTTGGCGTTCCGGTATTCCGCAAGTAATTGAGCTTGCCGGAACTCTCCCCGATGAAAAGATCAATCAGCGAATCTCCGTCAAAATCAACTAATGATGGCTTGGGATTATTGATGCCGCCCCAAAAAGGATATCCGAGAGTGTCGCCTGCAACTGCGACCGGGAAGGGGTTGACTTCCTTATTATACTGTGCTCGCGCGCTGCCTGCGAACATCAATACAACAACGGTAAATACGATACTGGTAATTGTCCGGATATCGAGCCTCATTCTAATTGTTGATTCGGCAAAGACAGCTCATTCGGCAAGTAACAGCTACAAAGATAGTCGATTTTCGTGAATTGTCAATTGCCGCCTCGCGCTTATTGACACGTCCTACTTGCCTGTGGCAAAGATTTCCGCAAAGAAATCCTTCATCGCTTGCCACGAGCGCTTGTCTGCCTTCTCGTTATAGGCCGCGCCCTTTGAATTGTCGTTTCCGGCTTCATTTTGCGTGAAGGCGTGAACGGCTCCGCTATAGGCAACAAATTGATAGTCCGCTCCTGCTGCCCGCATCTCATCAAGAAATGCCTCGACGTCCTTCATCGGCACGAACGGATCGTCGGCTCCATGAGCTACCAGGATCTTCGCTTTCACCTGTCCCGGGGCTGCAGGCATCGTTGTCGCCAGGCTGCCGTGAAACGACACAACACCGGCGATATTGGCGCCGCTGCGCGCCAACTCAATGGCTCCGCCGCCGCCGAAGCAATAACCAATCGCCGCAACTCGCGTGGGATCTACCTTGGAATTCTTGAGCAGCGTCTGCAGTCCCGCATTCAGTCGTTCACGAAACAAAGGCAAGTCATTGCGATACTTTCCCGCTTCGGCACCGGCTGTGGCGCTCTCTTTCGGGCGGATACCCTTGCCGTAGATGTCGACGGCAAACGCAACATATCCCAGCTTTGCCAGCATATCGGCGCGCATTTTTTCGTTGTCGGTTAGCCCCAACCACTGATGGATTACCAATACTCCCGGCCGGGGACCTTTAATGGCATCATCGTAGGCGAGATATCCCTCGAGCACGACATCACCTTGCTTGTATTCAACCTTCTCATTCTTGATCGCCGCAAACACCGGTAACGCCCAAATCGCCAGCAGTCCAATTGTCGCAATTAGAATCTTCATGTATCCTCCTCAAAAGTGTACTATCGGTGTAAACATTGGCGGTTGATTTTCGTCATAGCTTGTACGATATTCCAACTTAACTTGTAGCATCTGGAAGGAGTGAATCATGAGAATAATTGCTCTTCTGCTCATCCTCGTTGTCATCGCCGCTGCATATTCCGTGATTTACGCTGCCAAAGTTGCTTCCCCGGTCAGAACATCGACCGCCGCACTCAAAAAACTTTCTTGGCTCATCGGAACTTGGGAGGCGAAAATGGGTGACCAAGTCGTTTTCGAAAGCTGGACAATGGAGACGGCCCGCAAATTCCGCGGTCTTGGCTACTCGCTCAACGGCAAAGATACAGTCATCTCCGAGAAGCTGCTCATCGAGGCCAGTGATTCCGGGCTGTTCTACATCTCCGACGTCGCTCATAATCCGGCTCCGGTCCCTTTCAAGATGATCAATCAGGATTCGTCAACGACACTCTTCGAAAATCCTACGCATGATTTTCCGACGCGCATTATCTACCGGCAAGTCTCGCCCGATTCGCTTCATGCCCGGATCGAAGGCATCCGCAAAGGCAAAGAATCCGGCGTCGACTACTTCTTCAAACGCATAAAGTGAAATAGACACCAACCGTTTTTTTGTTATATTGTTGACTAACGACGAAGCAAGACAATGACAACAATTCTATTTATATCAATCGCAGGCTCTGGAATGTCTCATGGCTAAGCCAAAGCGCACGACCAAAAAGGCGAAATCCGCGCCGTCAAAATCTTCACTCTCTGCGCTTACGAAGTATGCCATCATCGGCGTGATCGCCCTTGCTGCTATCGCTGCCGTCGTATTCCTGACCCGCGACAACAAAAAGACTGCCGCTGCCAACACGGCAGAAAAAGCTGCCGCCGGTCTGGCCGCACCGATGCGCACCGATTTCCTGAAAGAAGGAATGTTGAGCTTCTACACGCCCGACGGAACCTATCTCGCTACCATCGATATTGAACTTGCCGAAAACAACGACGAGCGCCGCCTCGGACTTATGTTCCGCGACACCATGGGTGACAATCAGGGCATGTTCTTCATCTTTCCGTACGATGACATGCAATCGTTTTGGATGAAAAACACAATCCTCCCGCTCGACATGCTTTTCATTAATTCAAAAAACGAAATCGTGACCATACACAAGAACACCACGCCCTACGCCGAAACCAGCTATCCTTCAACTTTGCCCGCGCAATATGTGCTCGAAGTCAATGCCGGCTACACCGATAGATTCGGCATCACGGAGGGTTACCGCATCGGCTGGATGCGCACCAATTAGCACTCGCTGCTGCCGTAGCTGTGGTTGAAACATTGTAAGAGGTGAGATCATGGGAAAGAAAGACCCGCGCGTCGATGCCTACATCAAGAATTCTGCCGACTTCGCCAAACCGATACTGATCCACCTGCGCAAGTTGGTTCATTCCGCCTGCCCTGATTGCGAAGAGACCATGAAGTGGAGTTTCCCGCATTTCGATTACAAAGGCATGTTATGTAGTATGGCCTCATTCAAGCAGCACTGCGCTTTCGGATTTTGGAAAGGCGCTCTCGTCTTCGGATCAACCGAAGCCGCTAAAGCCAAGAACGAGGCAGCCATGGGGCACTTCGGTCGCATCACTTCGTTAGGCGACCTTCCCTCGGACAAGTCTATCATCGCGCTAATCAAAAAGGCCGTCAAACTGAACGACGACGGCGTTAAACTTCCCGCCAAAGCCAAACCTAAGACCACGAAACCGGTCGTCGTCCCCGATTATTTGCTCGCTGCCCTGCGCAGAGACAAGAAAGCCGACGCTGTCTTCAACGATTTCAGCCCCAGCCATAAACGCGAATATATCGAGTGGATAGTTGAAGCGAAATCCGAGGCGACCCGCGAGCGCCGTATCGAACAGGCGATCGAGTGGATTCGTGAAGGCAAATCGCGAAACTGGAAGTACGAGAAAAAATAACCATATCAGTCCTCTTTTCGTCCCACTTTTCGAAATTCAGTTTATTGAACCTGCAAGTCGATATACTTGTAGAACGATTCGCATTTGAAAATCTAATTTAATATTTCTTTCTTAGGTAACGATGAAACGACCGCTCTTTATTATATATGTCGTAACCCTTTTGGCGATAGCCTATTTCCTCGTCACCGGATACGGCTATTACAAGACCGACTACGCAGATCGCCCACACCACGAGCAATACCGTGAACTCCGTCCTGCTGGCGGGCGCGGACTAGTCTTCGGATACATCGGCTCCGCTATGATGATCCTCATGCTTAGCTACTCCATTCGCAAGCGTTCTAAATTGCTTGGAAAGAAGATCTCGCTGCGAAGTTGGCTTAAACTGCACATCTACCTCGGCGTCTGCGGACCGCTTTTCATCGTGCTGCATTCGTCCTTCAAGGTACAGGGTCTCATCGCCGTTGCCTTCTGGTCGATGGTGGCGGTAGCAATCAGCGGTTACCTCGGTCGCTATTTGTATCTCCAGATCCCGCGCAATCAAGCAGGTGACGAACTCTCTCTATCTGAAATTGATAAGCAAATGCTTCAATCGACATTGACTCTGCAGGAAAAATTCAATCTCGCGCCCGAGCAATTGGCGCAAATCGATGCACTAGCCAAACGTGACGTCGCAACCGGCCGATCGTTCATCGGCCTCCTCTTTTCAACTCTGATTTCCGACCTGACGCGCCCCTTCACCGCACGAAAACTCGCGGGCGAACTTAAGCGAAAAGTCCGCGTTGCTGACAAAACCGCGAAATCCATTGTGGTGCTCGCGCTCGAGCGGGCGGCACTTGCACGCCGAATCGAAATGCTCGACCGCACACGCGAGGTCTTTCACTACTGGCACGTAATTCACAAACCCTTTGCTATCATCATGTACTTGATTATGGGTATTCACATTGGCGTCGCCTTCTGGACCGGATTTGCGGGTCTCTCATAAATGTTGATAAACAAAATGCAACGCGGACACACAGCGCCGACAGCTGGCCAATTTCTACTCATCATTTTAGTTTTCATGCTTTCTGTATTGGCGGGTAGTCAATCCGTCTTCGCGCAACTTTCGCCGGGCGATCTCTCGCAAGCGCACGCCAAACTTGAGGGCCTCGACAACTGCCGCGCCTGCCACGGCACCGATCGCAAACAAATTGCCCCCAACTGCCTGACTTGCCACACAATTGTCAAACAGCAGCTTGACACCGGAGTCGGTTTACATGGCCGTAACAAATACGGCACCTGTGAAGACTGCCATGTTGAGCACCATGGTCGCGATTTTGAACTCGTGTATTG
>CAZIBI010000039.1:0-22353 GCA_964537215.1 uncultured Ignavibacteria bacterium
TTGTAGTGGAGAGTCGGAATACAACCCCCTAACCCCCTTTGCTAAGGGGGAATAATGAAAACGGTTGATGGGGTGCGTGCGGGAAACAGAGTTGATCGGAGTCGAAGGTCTGATTTGCCCACCAAACTAAGTAGGGGCTAACTGCGTTCGCCCGAATGGTCGTTGGTGGGGCCAGGATCACGGATGTCGAAACCCCGCAATGTGATTTGAATGGAAAGAGTCGGCAATAAGGGGTTTCGAACTACGAGATTTGCCCTCACCCCCGACCCCTCTCCCGTGAACGGGAGAGGGGGGACGGGTGCTGGGATAGCAAGAAGAATCGGTGGCTGTTGGTTGCGTCTAGAGTTCGAGAACTTCTCCGGAATTCATCACTGCGCAATCGATGCCTTTTTGCTTAACCAACTTGGCGAAGTCATGCGGCTCTTGTTTGATCGGTTCGAAGGTATTGTAATGCATCGGCACGACCCGTTTCGCTCGCAGAAATTCTGCGGCTTTTGCAGCATCCTCTGGACCCATCGTGTAGTTGTCGCCGATCGGCAAGAGGGCGACATCGATATCGTTCAATTCGCCGATCAGTTTCATGTCGAGGAACAGCCCCGTGTCGCCGGCATGGTAGATGGTCTTACCGCCGATGTTGAGCAATATCCCCGCCGGGTTGCCGCCGTAGCTGGTTTCGTCGGGAAGCGTTGAGCCATGGTGGGCGATGGTCAATTTCACCCACCCGAACGGGAATTTTGCCTTGCCGCCGATATGCAGGCCGTGCGTGAGGCAACCTTGTTTCATGGCATATTCAGTCAGTTCGAAATTCGCGATCACCGTCGCATTATTGGATTTAGCGAGAGTCTCAGTATCTCCCCAATGATCGCCGTGTCCGTGCGATACCAGAATATACTGCGGATGGATATCGCCTGCCTTGACTTTGGCAAACGGATTGCCGGTGATGAAAGGATCGATGATTAGCTTGTGGGGACCGTCGCTGATTTCAAAACAGGAATGCCCGTGGTATTTTAGTTGGACCATAATTTGCCTCGCTAAGAGAGTTACTGCGTTATTCTGCTACTCTACGCGATTTGGAGCCGTGTGTCAATCACCGAAAGGTCAAATTAGAATAGTGTAGACTGTGTAGAGCTGCCAGGTGTGGAGGTACTCGTGCCAGCGCGATTCATTGCCGTTGTAGCGGGTAAACTCGTCCGAGTCCTCATAGGTCTCACTGACCGTGAAATCCACTCTGAATCTCTGTCCTGGCTGCCAACAAATCCTTGGCGTTAATGTCCAAACGTCGCTTCGATATTGGCGCGAAAATTCCGGATAATCGTTGTATTGAGTGTTCTCCTGAAAGTAAACGATGCCAAGGCTGGCTTCGATACCGTCGCACAAACCCAGGTAATTTGAATTGGCGATACGCCATCGATTGTCCGATTCACCCTTGAAGAACTTGAATGCGCTCTCTTTGGAGTCTCGATAAGTCCACCGATCGGCCGGCGGAGTTATGGAGATCGAACTGCGAAGATCGCCCGGCCTTAACAAAGGTCCGAACAAATAGTCTATATCGCTGATCTGATCCCAGCCAATTTCTCGGCGCCGGTCAGGATTCCAGCGATAGGAGTTGTAAGTCGCTCGAATATCAAAGTAATGAACCTGTGTGTGATAATAATTTGCATCGGCAATGAATGTTCCGCCGCCGCTGCTCTGGCGATCAAGCGTAAACTTCAAAGAAATATCGAGATTGTATTTTGAGAAATAAGTCGCCTCGGTTGTCACGAATAATTGGTCATTGCGACTTTCATAATGGCGCCTATTGTATTTCAACCCATCGCTGTGTTCCAGCCACTGCTCGGAGGCAGCTCTTCTCAACGATAGACTGGCAGCGGTGCTGACTCGCAGTGTTCCGGCGGCAAGCCTGTGCCCGTAATATCCGCTGAAATCATCAAGAATCTGGCTCCGGGAGACAGCCCGGTTTGAGGAAATCCAGGTATGATTGACGCCGACGCCATAAGTCCGATCGGTGCTTTCGTATCGCCCGGCATCTTGTGGAAACGCAGCATCTGCAGGGAATTCATAGTCATTCTGGTTGCTGGTTGGCTGACTTTTGAATGACGGACGTATACTGACCCAATGATGACTATTCAGCAAAATCAGCGGCTCGACGTACAGCTCATAATTGCGGTTTCGCGACTTACTGCATTTCGAATAATGCTCAAAGACGGAATCCTGCTCGACGGGGCGATAAAACTCCTCTGAATCTCCGCTGGGCTGTATTCTGCGCGATAACAACCAACCGACACTTATCTGTACTCTTCTACTGATTCCATATCCAAGCGCAGAATTGACCGACCAGAAGCGATTGTCCTGATACATCGATCTGTTGATTTGCCGATAGCCTTCTTCCTGCGAAAAGTACTTCAGCCAGGTTCGTTCCTCGGAAATGTCATCGATACGAACTTGCATTCGCACATCCAATCTCCAGTTTCGCGGCTGCAGTAGCAAACCGGACGAATAGTAATAGAGAGATCTCGTCGAATCGAATTCGATGTCTTTGTGAAGCATGCGCATCGACTGGCCCGATCGAAACGCGGATCGAGTGTTAAGCCTTGCTTCTGTGCCGTTGATTCGCAATTGCGTATCCTCTTGGAGGTCCAATTGGTCGATCAACCAACGCGTCCGTGCGCCAATGGCAACATTGGCGCTAAGCGCCGGTCGATGAAAGGCAAGTTCGAAAGTGTTTGTTTGACTGGTCGGTCCGATACTGAAGAGATCTCCCAGACCCACGCTGACATAACCGCGATAGCCGACTTTGACATTTGTCGTCAAGACGCCCCTTTCGTCGTTGTAGGCGTCATGGATTGACCGAATCTGCGTTCGACCGATAATTTTACCATACCAATAGTCAAACGGGATGGTCTCGGCTGTTGCCGAACTCGCCAGGCAAAGCCCGACCATTAACCCGAACCAAATACCAACCCTGCGTATCACGGCATTCTCCTTTTGTCAGCGTATAATACTTTCTCATAACGTATAGAATAATACCCATGTTCGCCCCTGTCAAGCGGACTCCAACAAGACTTAGAACACGCAATCAACTCTTAAATCAATAGTCCACGTTCGCTGGTAGTCTTCCGAAGAAGGGTACCAATTGTAATCTGTCCATTTGTAATAGACATTTGACAAGGTGGCGGCCATACGCAGCCACGGAAATGGTTGGTACTTTGCTTCGGGTGCAATGATCCAACGGGGTCCGGAGTCAGAAACCGTGGAGTACTCCGAGTAATATTCAAACTGCACATCGATTTCAGTTCCATCAAGAATCCCTGCTGCGGCTGCTGCCGAGATGTGCCAATCTTTGCCGAAATCGAGCGGGAAGAAGCGCCAGAACCCGCGTTGAGTTGACGAGCCGCCCGAATAACTTGGCGGCGGGAGTACTTCCATCGAAATGCGCATATCGCCCGGTCGCAACAATGCACCGAGCAAGTAGTCGATGTCGCTTGCTTCAGCCCAGGAAATGTCTCGCCTTTCATTAGCGTCCCAATGATAGTTCCGGAAGATTGAGTTAAAGGCGATTTGAAGTCTTTGTTCATGGTAGGCCAATCGACTCGCTGAAGTATACACCCTCTTGGAGAATAGGGATGATGCGCCAACGCTTATGTTTCTTGATAGGTAATAGCTTGGGCTTGCTGTACCAATCAGTGACCTAATAGAGACTGTTCCGCTGGAGCGTATTGGACCGCCGTAGTACTCCAGCCACTTTTCGTTTGTGTCTCCGAGCCCGCTGTATTCCAGACTCGCATCAAGTCGTACCGTGTGCGGACTCAACTGATTGCCAAAATAGTTTTGGAAATTGTCGCAGATGCGAAGTGTTTCAATTGTTTGCTTCTTGCTTAGCCATGTCCCGGAAGCGCGAAGTGTAAGCCCTTCAATCGAGTGTGCGGTGTTCTCCGTCATCGGAATTGGCGCCAGACTATCAGTCGACATGCTGCGTCTATAGTTGTAATCGCGATCCTCGCGGCGGATTACAGCATTGACTCCAAGATCAATCCAAAGGGTCGGCTTCGCTAACCAACTGGCGTATGGCGAAAGTTCGACATTTGTTACTGGCATGTTCTCATAGAACAGCGATAACTCGGACTTACTCGGCACTTCATCTGGGAACGCATATGAGGAGCTACCGCGTCGTCTCCATAAGGAATCGTTGAATTCCGCAGTAATCCCGAAATTCAACTTCTTCGAGATTCCATTGCGGAGTTGAACGTTTGCCTCAATGGCTCGTCTTCTTGTGTTGGACCAGCCCAGGTCCCTGCCTCCATTGGCACTCAAGCTCTGTGACTGGCTATCGTAATCATATACCTGTAAGTTGGCCGACATCTTGACAAAAACTTGCCGCGGACTAAGCCAGATGCCATTCAAGTAGTAATATAGGGAAGCCTCTGGATTGAAATTGACTCCGCCCCCATCCAAGTGAACAACGGATTGATTCCAGGTATAACTTTGAGAATCAAAACCGCTTCGAAAATTGTCGCCGCTTGAAATGTAGTCGTCTAACCGTACTTCTAATAAATCAAGTGAATACCGCGTCGAACCACTCAACTGTAGCGCTCCGCTCATCGTCGGGTTCGTCCAATCCGTCTTTTCGTATCGCGAATTTGGGGTCCAGCGCACTATATTCGGCACATTAAGTTGAAACGCGTTTTTCATCCCGCCGGTGTACGACAACGAATAATTGGACAACCCGTTCTTGGAATCAAAGTAATCGACGGTGAAGTGCTGCCCCCCAATTATCCGCCCGTACCAATAATCAAACGGGATTGTTTCTGCTATCAATGTCGTGGAAAATATCAGTGTGAAGATGCCGACCCTTAGAATCCCTGCTGCGTTCATAACGCTTCCTTTTGTTTACGCGATCTTGCCACCTCCCAGCACGATGTCGCCATCATAAAACACACAACTCTGCCCGGGAGTTACAGCGCGTTGCCTATCGTGTAGTTTAACTTCCACGTTGCCGTTTGTCAAGACTCTGACGCTGCCCGGCACGGGTTTGTGTAAGTAGCGGATGCGCACCAAAGCCGCAAACTCGTCGCCGCCGGAGCCCGGAGCTTTCGCCACCCAGTTAACTTCTTTGACCGCAAAGGTCTGCACCAACAGGTCGTTGTCGTCACCGATGACGATCTCGTTGTTGGCGGCATCGATTTGCGTGACGAATTTCTTCTCGGTGGTGTTGATCTGGATCCGCTTGCGCTGGCCAATCGTGTAGTGGAAATATCCGTCGTGCGTGCCGACGACATTGCCCTCAGTGTCGCGGATATTGCCCGGTTTGGCGAGTTCCGGGTGCTTCTTTTCGACCAGCCGCGCATAGTTGTTGTCGGGCACGAAGCAGATCTCGCGGGATTCCTCGCGCTCGGCGTTGATCAATCCATATTCGCGTCCCAATTCGCGCACTTGCGTCTTGTGAAGATCGCCCAGCGGAAAGAGCGTCCGTGCGAGCGATTCCTGCTTGAGTCCCCAGAGGAAGTACGACTGGTCGCGCGTCAGATCGACGCCTTTGAGAATCTGGTAGCGCCGGTTCGTTTCATCAAATTCGATTCGCGCATAGTGCCCGGTGGCAAGGTAATCGCAGCCAAGCTGCTTGACCTTGTTTTCCAGCAACTCCCATTTGATTTTGTAATTGCAGACCACGCAGGGATTCGGTGTGCGTCCTTGGACATATTCCGACACGAAGTCGTTGATCACGGTGTCGTGAAAGTCCTTGTGCATGTTCAGCACGTAGTGGGGAATGCCATATTTGAAACAGACGCTGCGGGCGTCTTCGAACATTTCCAGCGAGCAACAGCGCCGCGAGACTTGCTTGTCTTCGCCGCCGACTTCGGCAAAGTCCCACAGCTTCATCGTAAGGCCGATGACATTGTAGCCTTCGAGTTTGAGCATCACGGCAGCGACAGAGCTGTCGATTCCTCCCGACATTGCGACGGCTACGAGCGTGTTTGATTTATCGGTCATGTTTTCCATCTGCTCTTTCAAAGTTGACCAAGTCTGGCAAAAGCAACACCCCTCGGTTTTGATTCCTCCTTCGTCGGAATCAAAACCACTCCCCTTGATAGGGGAGAATTAAGCGCATTTGCCGACGTATTCGGCGTTTTGTTTTTCCCCCTTAGCAAAGGGGGATACAGGGGGTTGTGCTTGGTCAAATCGATATTCAGTAATAGCGAAGGCTTTGACATATTGCCGCCTATCTCTGCGCGTACTGCGGCGACATTTTTCGCAAGCGTTCGACTATCGGCGGCAAAGTCGCGATCAGGAAATCAACTTCCTCAACTGTATTGCCCTTGCCCAACGAGAACCGAATCGCCGAGGACGCTTCCTGCGCGGAAACGCCCATCGCCAGAAGCACATGCGACGGCTCGGTTGCTCCGGATGTACATGCCGACCCGGAAGACACCGCGATACCCGCCATATCGAGCGACAGAATTATTGCCTCGCCGTCGGTGCCGGGAAAAGTGAAGAACATTGTTCCGCGAATACCGTTCGCCGGGTCGCCATGAATGCGCGACTCGGGAATTGTATTCAGGATTCCAACAGTCAGGCGATCGGCAAGCTTTGCTACATGCGTCGTGTTGGATTCCATTTCGGCTACGCAGAGTTCTAAAGCTTTCGCCATTCCGACCACGCCGGGGACATTTTCGGTGCCGGCGCGTTTGCCGCGTTCGTGCGCACCGCCGTGAATGTGCGGCGAAAAGCGGGTGCCAACTTTGGCGAAGAAGAGTCCGACACCTTTCGGGCCGTAGAATTTATGTGCCGTGCCGGAGGACATTTCGACTCCGAGTGAGTGCAGGTTGACATTGATCTTGCCAAGTGCTTGGACGGCATCGGTGTGAAAATAGATGTTCTTCTCGTGCGCAATCTGTGCCAACGCCCCGATGTTCTGAATTGTTCCGGTCTCATTGTTCGCATAGATGATCGACACCAGAATTGTGTTGGGCCGAATCGCAGCGCGCAATTGATCGGCATTGACATAGCCTTTGCTGTCAACGTCCAGATAGCTTACTTCATAGTCGTGCTTCTCAAGATACTTGCAGGGCTCGAGCACAGCTTGATGCTCGGTTTTGGTCGTGATAATATGCCGACCCTTATGCGCCAGCGCGTCGGCGACGCCTTTGACGGCGATATTATCCGACTCGGTCGCACCCGAGGTGAAATACAGCTCGTCCGGGCGGCAGCTGAGCAGTGCGGCTAATTTTTCGCGCGATTGTTCAAGGCCGGCGCGCGCAAACTGTCCGACAGAATGCACCGAAGATGCATTGCCGTAAGTGTCGCTCAAGTAGGGCAGCATGGCCTCGAGAACGCGAGGGTCAAGAGGCGTGGTGCTGTTATGATCGAAGTAGATTCGCTGGACCATCATGCGCCTGCACTTGTTCGATCAAGCCGGTTTCGATATTTTTCAAATCCTGCAGGGAAGTTCTGTAGAGCTTGCTGTTGACGTCGTTTTCCAGATCCGACCAGAAACGCCGCGAAGCGCAGATATCCTTTTTCTCGCAATCTTCCTCGTGTTCCGGATGGTGGCACTGGCTGAATTTGACGGGGCCGTCGAGAATCGAAATGATCTCGCCGACCGAGATCTTCTCTGCGGGCCGCGAAAGCAGATAACCGCCTTGCGCTCCGCGCTTGGCGCTTACGATTCCGGCACGCTTGAGCTTATTGAAGATTTGCTCCAGGTAGGGCAGGGAAATGTCTTCCAGTTTTGAGATATGGGTGGTTGAAAGCGGCCCGTCGGCTTTCACAATCGCCAAGAGCGCCCTGACTCCATATCTTCCTCGTGTCGAAATCGCCAATTCGAATCTCCTAATTCTAAGTCAGACACAATAACAATCCTTAGCAATTCTGTCAAGATTGCTATCGGTCTGTCAGTAAATACGGCAGCCGGATTGGTATTTATGGCTTTCCCCAAATAGAAGCGGCGACCTGGGGGGACAGATCGCCGCTCACCGAATCGGGCATTCGGTATCGTGTGGGAGAGTGGAGTTTAGGGATGTTTTTGGCTTCGTGAGAAGGCCGGTGGTTTGCTCGTAGTCCGAAGACTATCCACCGACCCACCCACAGGGCGCACTATTTGTCCAGTAGTGACTGCCTCTCAATCAAATTCAAGAGTATCTGTGCGCGGCAATTGACTCGATCGGCCGGGACGGCCAATTTCATATTAAGATAAAATTCATGCGCTTTTGAAATTGCTTCCTCCGCCAACTGGCGCGCGACGTCAAAGTCATTGTTCAGGAAGCTCTTATAGGCCATGCGATACAGGCTGTCATGTTGTTCGAGCGGATTCATCATTGCTTCCATTTGTGTCATTTCCTTCACACAAATCGTCGCATGGGTTCGTTGATGGTTCAAAAATAGATCAGAGGAAAATTAGGTCGAGTTTTAGCTTTTTTCCGCCGGTCGGTGCGACTAACTTGTCGCCCTTGGTCTGCCTATGCTAAAACCGAAATTACTTACCACACTGCAGGGTTACACGCGACGCCAATTCACGTCCGATCTTTCGGCCGGGGTTATCGTTGGTATCGTCGCGCTTCCGCTGGCAATTGCTTTTGCCATTGCGTCAGGCGTCTCACCGGAGAAGGGTCTTTTCACCGCAATCATTGCCGGATTTATAATCTCGGCACTCGGTGGAAGCCGCGTTCAAATCGGCGGACCGACCGGCGCGTTTGTGGTTATCGTTTACGGCATAGTCGCCAAGTACGGCATGGACGGCTTGATGATCGCCACCATTATGGCGGGTGTGATACTCGTCATCATGGGTTTGGCAAAGTTCGGTTCTGCGATCAAGTTCATCCCACACCCGGTGGTCGTAGGATTTACCTCCGGTATTGCCGTCATCATTTTCTCGTCGCAGGTGAAGGACTTTCTCGGGCTCTCGATGGGCGAAGTCCCCGCCGACTTTATCGAGAAGTGGATTTCATACCCGCTGCATCTCGACACGATTAATCCCTATGCGCTCGGTATCAGCATCGGCACGATCATACTTATTTCGATTTGGCCGAAGATATCACACCGCGTTCCCGGAACGCTCGTGGCGTTGCTGGCAGCGACCGCTGCAGTGGCGATTTTCGACTGGCCGGTTGAGACTATCGGCAGTCGTTTCGGTGAGATTCCCTCAATGCTTCCAGCGCCAAGTTTCCCCAAGATCGATTTTGCTACGATTCGCGAGTTGATTGGACCGGCAACTACCATCGCAATTCTTGCCGGAATCGAGTCGCTGCTTTCGGCAGTTGTCGCCGACGGTATGATTGGCGGCAAGCATCGCTCGAACATGGAACTCGTCGCGCAGGGTGTTGCCAACATTGTTACTCCGATCTTCGGCGGCATTCCCGCGACGGGTGCGATCGCGCGGACTGCGACCAATATCAAGAACGGCGGGCGCACGCCGATTGCCGGAATGGTTCATGCAGTGGTGCTGCTATTGATCATGTTGTTCTTCGGGCGGTGGGCTTCGCTGATTCCGTTGAGTACGCTCGCGGCGATTTTGGTGATCGTTGCCTACAACATGAGCGAGTGGCGCTCTTTTCTCGGGCTTCTTCGCGGGCCGAAGAGCGATGTCGTCGTGCTATTGACGACGTTTGGCTTAACTGTCATTATCGACCTAACCGTTGCGATCGAAGTTGGTATGGTCTTGGCGGCGTTCTTGTTCATGAAACGCATGTCCGAGGTCACAAATGTCGGCGTGATCACCAAAGAATTTAAGGATGATGAGGAAGAGCCGGATGATCCGTTGGCGATCAATAAGCAACAGGTTCCGCCGGGTGTGGAAGTTTACGAGATCAACGGCCCGTTGTTCTTTGGCGCTGCATACAAGTTTGAAGAGTCGATAAAAATTGTCGAGAAACCGCCGAAAGTGCTGGTCATTCGCATGCGCAATGTGCCGGTAATCGATTCATCCGGGCTTCATGCACTCGAACAAGTGCTGAAGAATTGCCGTAAGCACCATATCGCGTTGATCCTCTCCGGCGTACATGCCCAGCCGCTACTTGCGCTGACAAACTCGGGGCTGATCGAGTCAATCGGCGATGACAACATCCACGCGAATCTGCACGACTCGCTCAATCACGCTCGCACGATTCTCGGGCTGCCGACAGTCGAACGGACCGGTCCGTTTATCCCGACCGTCGCCCGCGAGCGCGGCAATAAGACCGACCAGAAAGACTAAAGTTTAAAGTAACCTCCGGGGCTGCTTCTCGTTATATTAGAGCAGGGAGAATCGTCTCATGCCAACTATTCGTGCGCATCATTTTTTCGCTGCTTCGATATTGCTGCTGACTCTGTGCAGCCCGCTTCTGGCTTTTCATTTCCAAAAGGGTGATGAGATTTATCTAAGCGGCGAGTTTGATGAGGATGTCCTGTTGACCGGCGGAACGGTCAATTTTGACGGCACGATTCTCGGCGATCTCAATACCGCGTCGCGTACCGTCACTTTCGACGGCATGATCGACGGCAACCTCAATGCCGGCGCTCAAAAGGTCAATATCAACGGTGAAATTTGCCGTTCGCTGCGTGCTTTTGCCCAGACAGTAAATATCAATTCGCGCATCGATGGCGATGTGGTCGCTTTTGCTTCCGATATCACTTTCAGCGAAGACGCCAGCGTGGGCCGCGATATCGCTTTGTTCGGCACCGAGGCATTTGTCAACGGCACTGTCGGGTCGGATGCTTACGTCAATTGCAATATCGTGACTATATCCGGCCGTATCGAGGGCGATCTCAATGTCAAGGCTTCCAAGATTTCCATCGCTCCCGGAGCCTATATCGGCGGTGATTTTTCCTACGAGTCCAAGGAAAAGGCAAAGATCTCACCCGATGCCCAAGTTCTCGGCGAGACACGCTGGAAGAAACGCACCGGCAGTGAAGGCGGACTTGGCTGGATGGTTCCGCCGCCCAGTGGTCCGTTTTGGTCGTTTATGTTTTTCCTGGCATCGATCCTTGTCGGCGTCATGGTGATTGGTTTGCGCCGCAAATCGGTCTATTCCGTAACCGATGAGATTCGCCACAATGGCGCGGTCGCGGGTCTAATTGGCTTGGCAATCGTATTGGTGGGGCCGGTTGCGATTTTTCTGTCCGGTGTTACAATCGCCGGTCTGCCAATCGCGTTGACTGGATTAGCGCTTTACTCGCTGTTCTTCTTCCTCGGAAAAATATTCTGCGCTTTTGCAATCGGCATGATTGTGATGAGCATGATTCGCAAAGGCAAGAAGATCTCGTTGGGCTGGTCGCTGGTGGTTGGAATGCTGCTCATCGCGCTATTGTTTAAGATCCCTGTCGTCGGCTGGATTCTCTATTTCGTTGCTTGGATTGTCGGGACCGGTGCAATGGTGCTAAGCGCCTGCCGCCGCAGACCTGACGCCACTGCCGTTGCCGAAGCGACTGTCAATACGTAGTTCTACGCACTCGATATTGGCAGTGCTCCCTATTTCCCCTTAAATTCTATCTCTATTCTGCGGTTTAGCTCGCGGCCGTTTCGCGTCTGATTCGAAGCCATGAAATTGGTTTCGCCGCGGCCGATGGCCGTAACTCGCTCTGCCCCGATACCGACCTTGATCAAGTAGGCTCTGACTGCATTTGCACGCTTCTGCGACAACTGGAGATTGGCGTCGTTGGGACCGACGTTGTCGGTGTAGCCGTAGACGGTTGCAGTGACCTTGCTGTGGAGCTTCATTAATCTTGCCAATGAATCCAAAGGCGCTGTCGCGTCAGCTTTGACTTTAGTATCGCCGGCACTGAAGAGATCGTGAAACACGCGCTTGGGAAAGATCACGGCAATGTCGGGGCAGCCGAGCGAATCGACCGGCGTACCTTTGGCAGTTTCCGGACATTGGTCGACTGAATTGCCGATTCCGTCGTTGTCGGTGTCGAGCATGCAGCCGTTGGAGTCGACAAGTTCGCGCGCCGCAGAATTCGGGCAGCGGTCAAGTCCGTCGAAGACACCGTCTTTGTCGGAGTCAAGCGGGCAGCCGCTGGTATCGATGATCGCACCGACGGGAGTGCTTGCACATTTGTCCCGCTTGTCGAAAACGCCGTCACTGTCGCTGTCGCGGTCGGGCGGCGCGACCGGCACCGGCAACACCACGACGGAATCTTGCTTCGGCACCAATTGTGACTGACTAGTTGCTGCCGAATCGGCGCTTTCGTTTGCGTCTTCTTCGTAGACCTTGCGCGTGATCCGTACCGTCTCGCTTTCACCCGATTCGGATTCTTCCGAGAGGCTTTTGTGTTTGCTGCCAAAATGAATCGAGATTCCCGCGCCGAACTGCAGAATCGCCCGCGAGCGCGAGTTTTCTACCCAGTCCGCGAAGTTTGCGCCGATGCCGGTGAGATATGTAAACTCGGCGCCGAGCGTAAAAGCCAAACGGTCGGCGATAAGCTGCTCAATTCCGAGTCCGGCCGTGATGCCGAATTCGGTGGCTTTCAGGTCCTTGGGGTTGCCGTCTCTGTCGGTGACGGCAATTCGTCCGCCATCCGGATAGGTCTCGACTTTCCACATCATCATTTCAATCTTGGTGAGAAAATACGGCGTGGTGCCTTTGCGCTGGTTGAGGTAGAACTTCGGTCCCGCCGCAACGCTGGTCACCGTCCAGCGGCGGTTGGCGCGGTCATTGTTGAATTTGAAAATCGATGTGCTTACCGAATCGTTGTAGATCTTGCCTGTCCTCACTGAAAGCATTAGCGCGGTCTGCTGGGAAAGCATGTACTGGAAGTCGCCGCCATAGTAGGGTCCAAATAGCCAGACTTGCGCCGAATCGTTTAGTGCCGGTTGGATGCCATACAAATCGAGTTGCAAGGAAAAGACACGGTTCTTGACACTGGCATATGTCTCTGATGCATTGACGAAAAGGAACGATAGAGAAAGGAATACTAAAGCCACGGCGTATTTGCGCATGGCCATTAGATATGAAAGTTATTTGAAGATACTCAATACAATTTTTGAATCGCGACGCCGCGATAGTAATGCGTCAGGATTGAGCGGTAGTCGATTCCGGCGCGCGCCCGTCCGATTGCGCCGCACTGGCACATGCCGACGCCGTGGCCATAGCCGCGCCCATGCAGCAGCGCAGTTGCCACGTTACCGTTGGCATTTCGACGCAACTCGATGTCGAAGTCTGAAGACCGTAAGATGCCCGGCAGCCCGGGCCGGGCAAATGCCCAACGGATGATATCTTTGCCCAACATCGTAGTGCCTTTGTCGGTGACAATCTGGAGCGAGGCAATTCGTCCACCTGCCGACCGCGAATCAATGATGATGTCTTTCAGCACGCTGCCGAGCCGTGCGGACGTTCGTCCGGTCGACTTGAGATAGCTGCGAATATTTGCAAGCAGCGTCGCCGCCGGGAATTCTTCGTCCCACACGTAGTATTTCGACCAGTTGCAGAAGGTATCGTCCTCGACGCTCTGCAAGTACGATTTGGGACTCTTCTCCCAGACATCTTCGATATTGTCCGTGTGGCCGCCGCAGGTTGAATGGTAGTAGGCGTCGATGAGACTGTCCTCGGCCTTCATCACTTCGCCGCGCGTCTGTTTCAACGCCAGATCGGTCAACCGCTGTTCGCCCTCGACGCCGGTGTAGACCTGATCGAGAATCTCATTGACGAGTTCGTATTCCTTGCCGGGATATTTATTGCGCGTGACCAGGGCGTAGGTTCTGGCTGCAACCGCCTGCGCTTTGACGGCCTCAATTTCGCTGTCCTTGCGCCTTCCGATTTCGGGCGCCAGGACTCCGCGCAGGTAGTCCTCGACATGAAGCACATTCACCACATACATCGTGTCGTGGCCGTCCGGATAAAATTCGAAAATCCCGCGGAACTTGCGTTTATCGAGCCAAAGCCAACTTTTCAATTCTGCGACAACGGTCACGCGCTTGAGTTTTGACTCAAGCAGATTGCCTTTGAGATCGAGCAGCGAAAGAAATTGTCCGGCCGGTTTGACGACAACATGTGCCGCTGAATAGTAAGCAGACTTTTCACTGTTAACATCCCAGGTACGCACAACGCAGTCGCCCTTGGCGCCGACCTCGATTTTGTCGTTGGTATGCAGCACGCGCACCTTGATGATCGGCTGCTTGAGTTTGTCGTAGCCGTCCTGACGCAGTGCATAATTCATGCGCGCGCAGGAAGAGATCAGCATCATCGCGAGTATTTGTATGGCGAGTACTTTCAGTTTCATGGCAATGATATCTTTCCGATTACAGCTGCTCGATTGGCGCCGGTGACTTGCGGCATGTTTCCCGCCAGATCATCGAGTGTGAGATTTGCGAGGAAGGCGAACGCTTCCGCTTCAACAAAGTCCTCGTCTTTTCCCATGGCTCCCGTTCTTACGATCATTGAGCCCGGGAAGTGCTGCTTCAGCCTTGCTTTCAAGAACCCATTGTGGGCTCCGCCGCCGCAGACATAGACGATATTGGGAACCGTGCTGCCGCTCAATTGTTCGTAGGCGCGTCTAATTCTTATAGCGGTCAATTCTCCCAAAGTTGCCAGTGCCGATTCCAAACTTAACTTTGCCAGTGCGCGGGAGATGTCTTCGTCCTGCAGCAGTCTAACTATCTCGCCGCGGTCGTGCGAAGCCGGCAACTGCCGTTGAAAGACTTCCGCACTCAGTAGTTTGTTCAGCAAGGACTCGTCTATTGTTCCGGCGCTCGCGAGTTGTCCGTTTTCGTCATACTTTCGTCCAGTGCGTTCGTTGACGATGGTATCAATCAGGCAATTGCCCGGACCGGTGTCGGTCGCGGTACAACTTTCGATGCCGTTAAGCACCGTGATATTGGCGATTCCGCCGATGTTCACAACCAGATAGTCGACGCCTTCGTGGGCAAAAACGCACTTGTGATAGATCGGAACCAACGGCGCCCCCGATCCACCCACGGCAATGTCGCCGCTGCGAAAATCGGATACCGTCACAATTCCGAAACGCTTGGCAATGACTTCCGCTTCCCCGATTTGGAGTGTACCTGTTACCATCCGATCAAGAAATTGGTTCGGTTTCGCCAAATGCGCCACAGTCTGGCCATGCACGCCGATGAGATCGATATCTGCGAGAGTAATTTTCTGTTTGCTGCAGAATTGTTCAATCGCGTCGGCATAGAAGTGGCCGAGATACTGCGATAACGAAATCAATTCGTGCAGCTCGATAGCTCCGCTTTGAGCAATTTGCAGCACCTTCTCGCGCAATCGCGGCGGATAGGGCACAGTCTCGCTTGCGAGGGTCCCCAAGAATCCAGTGTCACTACCTACGACGCAGGCCGTGATATCCAGACCGTCACCGGAAGTACCCGACATCAGGCCGAGCGTCTGCCGCGATGTCTTGCCTAGTATTTTCTCAAGCTTAGCGTGCGTCATGCCGGGAAGTATTGCGGGTTATTATTGCGAAAGGCAACCAAACGTTGGAAGCTATCTTCGATTCGCTCGCGCAAGTTTGGATCATTTTCAGCGTGATGAATTAAACCATCCAATACTGTATCCAGAGACTCATGCAGGTTGGCGTAGATCAGCAGATCATTTCCAGCCAGCAGGGCGCGTCTGCCCGCTTCGATTTGATCGATTTGCTCGAGCGCACCAAGCATTTGCAAGTCGTCGCTGATTACGAGTCCGGCATAGCCTAGATGCGAACGAAGCTCGTTTTGGATGACCTTGCTGCTGAATGTCACGACATTTTGGTCATCGAGCGCTTTGGCCCGCAGATGGGTCGGCATCACGAATTCGACATCGGCAGCAATGGCGGCACGAAAGGGCACATAGTCCGTCTGACGAAATTGCTCCGCGCTCTGTGATGATTCGGCGACTTGAAAATGCGGATCGCCGGTTGACGAGCCAAGTCCCGGAAAGTGCTTGGCGCAGCTCATTACCTTGCACTCTTGCTGTACTGCGATCTGTGCAGCAACGGCCTCTGCGACAATTTGCGGACCTGAATCATAAGCGCGCGTGTCCATCACGTGGCCGGGAGTATTCGGATCAAGGTCGCAGACAGGCGCGAGATTGAGATTCACGCCATGATCGTGCAGCGCCATTGCAGTGACTTTTGTGCCATGCAGCAGCCCGGACAGATCGCCTTTCTTGCCAAAGTATCGTGGCGAGGAAAAGACGGGGAAGTCGCCGCCAAATCGGGTAACGCGGCCGCCTTCCTGATCAACGGCAATTATGCATTGGCCGTGTGCGGCGGCTTTTGCAGCAGCCGTCAATTTCTTCAACCTGTCAGAGCTTTCATAGTTGCGGGCGAAGAGAATCAAGCCGCCGAGCGTCTGTTGCTCCAGTGCGGCGGAGAGATGCTGCGGCAGCACGACACCGTCGAAGCCACAGATCAGGAGTGCCCCGAGTGATTTGCGCAAGTCGGCCATTATACCGTGACGACGGCGTTCTTGCCGCTGCCTTTGGCGAGATACATGGCTTGATCGACGAGCTGAACAAGTTCATCCTCGCCGTGGCCATTGTCGGGATAGGTCGTTATGCCCACCGATACGGTCGCGGACAATTTAGGATGTTTGATGCCATCGCCGAAGGACGAACGTTCAATCTCACTGCGAATTCTCTCGGCAATGATCTGCGCGTCGTCGTGATCGGTTTGGGGCAGGATGACGATGAACTCTTCGCCGCCGTAACGGGCCAGGGTATCAGTGTCGCGGATATTTTGCGCGATGACGCGGACAACGCCTTTGAGCAGCACGTTGCCGGCTTCATGTCCGTAGGTATCGTTAATGCGCTTGAACCAATCCAAATCGACCATGATCAGCGATAGCGCCTGGCGATAGCGCGTGGCGCGCTTGATTTCGTCCGCGAGCTTTTCGCTGAAGTAGCGATAGTTGTAGACGCCGGTCAACTCGTCGATGACAACCATCTTTTCGAGTTCGTTGTGCAGGCGGCTGTTTTCGTAAGCCATCGCCGCTGAAGCGGCCAAGATGGAAGCGATCTTCTGATCAATTTCGCTGAAACGATTTACGCGGGTAGATTCTGCCTGCAAAATGCCTATCACCTTTCCATGTGAAATCATCGGCACGATCATTGCGCTCTTGGCGTCCTTGAGGGAAGGAATATATTTCTCGTTCTGTTCCAGATCAATCAGTCTTTTTGGCTCCGCCGAGTGGACGACTTCGCCGGCGACGCCGTCGAGAGCGATTATCTCGCGCAAGTTCGATGTCCGCCGAATACCTTCTTCCAGACGACCGCGTTCATAGAGATAGCTCAAGTCCGGCGAGCAGAGCTGGATTGAACACATCTCGAAGCCCAGAATCGACTCGACAATATTAAATACGTCTTGTGTGATGCCTTGATCGTCCAGAATTTCGCCGAGAACCCGCGAAGTCTCATAAATTTTCTCGACGCGCGCCTGCGAGCGTTCCAGTTCCGTTGTGCTCTCGTTGAGAGTATCGAGAAGTTTGAGTAGCTTCGCCTCTGACTGCTTCATGTGCCGCGAGACGAAGCCCACGGCGTAGGCGAAGAACCACGCGAAACCTACGCGCAGCCCCAATTCAACGGGCGACACGTGGCTCAGCAGTTCCGGATTGCTGATCATGTACAGGGTCGTGACCGCAAATGAAATCCCGACGCAGAAATTCAAATTGAAGTAGTACGCCGAGAACATGATGTTGAGATAGTAGAGTAGGTAGAAGCTCGAATCTGCGCCGCCGGTGAACTTGATCAAGTAGGTTACGAAGATGACGTCGAAGATGAGCGAATACGTGAAGACCTCGGAAATGAGCTTGGGTCGGTATTTCCAAATCAGCGAGAAGATGGATAGATGGAGAGCAAAGATAATCAGTGCGAACGAGATTTCCCGCTGCACTTCATGGACGTCAGGGGTCGACAACATCCAACCAATGACAGCCGCTGCCGTAATGGCGCGCGACGCAATGTAGATGTTTTCGAGCCGGGGAAAGAGTGATCTTATGCTCTGATTCAAGGCACGCTCAACCGATATAGATTTCCATTCTTCTATTATCGGTAGCGTTGGCCTAATCCCTTATTTCCATCCCCATTTTATGCCCGGCAAAGGTTCCACTCTGATACGGTATTTACAGGTCGCAGACTGCGTACGCCGGTTATTCTTCCTCGTCGTGCAACTCCTTGTCGCGCGGCGTCATTTTGATCGGGACAGTGAGGATTTCGGCATGGATATCCGGCGCCTGCTCGATGTCATAACGCAGACGCAGCGCTGTCTGATTGTGCAGGATATTTTGCCACCAGCGGTGCGGAACGTACTCGACCATTACGACAATCAGCGACTTATCGAGGTTTTCAGTTTGAAACTTCCGAATATAATTTAACACGGTCTCGTTGATATCGCGGTATTCGTCGCGAATCAAATCAAGCGGCACTTCGGGGAATGCCCACATCCATTGTTCGCGAATTGCGGTTTCACTTTCGTCGTCGAGTGCAACATGCACGGCCCGCAGCCCGGCGGGATTGAATGATTTGGCGAATTGCACCGCGTGAATCACGCCGCGGTTGATGCTCGACACCAGCACCAGCATCGTCTTGGCGGCAAACACTTGTCGCGGCGCCATGCGCTCGGGGGCAAGCAGACGGCCGACCGAAATGTAGTGAGCTTTGATTGATTTCATCATCAGCACGAGGAGCACAATCGTCGGTATCAACGCCCAAGCACCGTGGGTGAACTTGGAAAACAATATCACAATGAGAACGATGAATGTCGCCGCCATGCCCATTCCATTGATCAGGATTTTGCGCCCGTGGCCTTTGCCGAGCTTGCGCCAGTGGGCGATCATTCCCGCTTGCGACAGCGTGAACCCGATGAACACTCCGACGGCGTAGAGCGGGATCAGAGCGTGAACATCGCCGCCGAACAGGATAAGCAGCAGCGCTGCGAGCACTCCAAGGACAACGATACCGTTGGCAAAGACGAGGCGTGCACCGAGATTCATGAACTGGCGGGGGAAATAACTGTGAGTCGCCAGCTGCGACGCAACGCGAGGAAATCCGGCAAATGGTGTGTTCGCGGCCAGGAATAACACCATGAATGTGACCCACTGAATCAGGTAGTAGGCCGGCGAAGTACCGACGAGATTGCGAGTCACTTGAGAGACGACTGTTTCGGTTTCGAGCGGTCGGATCCCACCCCAGTGTGCCAACATGGTAATTCCCAGGAAAATGGCTCCGAGAACCAGTCCCAAGAGTACCAGTACTCGTGCGGCATTCTTGGATTCCGGCGCGCGAAATGCCTGCACACCGTTGGAGATTGCCTCTATTCCAGTCAGCGCTGTGCATCCACCCGAGAAGGCGCGAAGAATTAGAACCAGTCCCAGCGCTCCAAATGACTCGACCGGGACATCGGTGTAAGTGACCACTGGAAACGTGCCGTCAAAATGCCGGAAGACGCCGTAGCCGATCAGCACCGCGAATAATCCGACAAACAAATAGGTGGGTATCGAGAAGAGCCGACCGGATTCACGCACACCGCGCAGGTTTGCCCAGGTCAGGAAAACGAGGACCGCCACGCCGGTTGCGACGCGATGATCAAAAAGAAAGGGGAAAGCCGAAGTCAAAGCGGCGACACCGGCTGCTGTCGAAACTGCTGCTGTCAGCACATAGTCGACCAACAGCGACGCACCGCCGATCAGTGAAGGTAACTCGCCGAGATTTTCCCGTGCGACATTAAAAACGCCGCCGCCTTGCGGATATTCCTTTACGACTTGGCGGTAGGACACAGCCACAACGAGAATCAAGGCGACAATCGCGATGGCGATCGGAGTCGCCACCGACAAATCCATTAGAGCGACACCTGCCAAAACCAGCAGGATTTCTTCAGTAGCGTAGGCCGTTGAAGACAATGCATCGGCGCCGAAAATTGCGAGCGCTTGCAGATTCGATAGCCGTTCGTGGACACCGGCTGCCGTTGCCAGCGGCTTGCCCAGAAGCACTCGTTGCCACTTACTAACCAAGGATTCGACCTGTTCTTCTACGCAAGAGCTTAATCTCCTCTACGACAATAGGGCGATGACTCATCGCCCTATCGTATGTCGTCAAATTACCGGAAAAAAGGACTATTCCGTAATTCCCAGCACTTTCAGCACAAACGCATATTCAAACGCGATTTCATGAAATTGCTGATAACGGCCCGATGCGCCGCCATGGCCGGCGTCCATGTTGATCTTGTACAAGAGCAGATTCTTGTCCGTTTTGTTTGCCCGCAGTTTGGCACACCATTTCGAGGGCTCCCAATAGCCGACGCGCGGGTCATTCAGGCTGGTAGTGATCAGAATATTCGGATAGTCTTTTGCCACAACATTGTCGTAAGGCGAATACGACTTCATGTAGGAGTAGTATTTTTCCTGCGACGGATCGCCCCATTCTTCCCACTCGGTTATCGTCAAAGGGATCGTCGGGTCGAGCATCGTGTTGATCAGGTCGACAAACGGCACATCGCCGATCACGGCGCGCCACAGGTCGGGGCGCATATTGGTGATGGCGCCGATCAAGAGTCCGCCGGCGGAGGCGCCGTTGGCAATTACTTTGTCTTTAGCACAGTACTTTTCCGCAATCAGGTGCTCGGCGCACGCGATGAAGTCGGTAAAGGTATTTTTCTTGTTCAGCAGTTTGCCGTCGAAATACCATTGCCGTCCCATTTCGCCGCCGCCGCGAGTTTGCGCGATCGCGAACACGATGCCGCGATCAAGCAGACTGATCCGATTTGACGAAAACCACGGGTCAAGCGGATCGCCGTAAGCGCCGTAACCGTACAGGTACAGCGGGTTGGTGCCGTCTTTCTTGAACTTGTCCTTGCGGTACACGATGGCGATCGGCACCTGGACGCCGTCGGACGCCGTTGCGAATGCGCGCTCGGAATGGTAGTTGTTCGGGTCGAATCCACCGAGCACATCGGTAGTCTTCAGAAGTTCGCGCGTGCGGTTGTTCAGGTCGTAATCGTAAACCGATTTCGGCGTCGTCATTGACTGGTAGCTGAAACGCAGAACATTCGTTTCGTATTCCGGATTGGCGCCGGGGGCGACGGAGTACGTCTGTTCCGGAAATTCGACGTTATGCGACGAATTGTCGGCAAGGTTGATGACTTTGACTTCTTGCAATCCGTTTTGGCGCTGTTGCACGACAAGGTGATCCTTGAAGACATACAAAGCGTCGATCTTAATTTTCTCGTTGTATGGAAGATAGTCTTTCCAATTTTTGCGCGCCGGATCGGAAGCAGCCGCTTCGACCACCTTGAAATTCATGGCGTTGTCATTGGTCAAAATGAAGAAGCGCTCGCCGTGCGGATAGACATAGTATTCCATATCCGGCGTCCGCGGTTCGACGATCTTGAATGTTCCCATCGGCGTGTTGGCGTCGAGATACCAGGCTTCCGCCGAGGTCTTGCTTCCCAAACTGATCATGATCCAGTGTTTGTCGCGCGTGCGGGAGACTTCGAGGAAGTAATGATCGTCGGGCTCTTCAAAGATCAGCGTGTCGGATTTGGCCTCGGTGCCGAGTTGATGGCGATATACGCGGTAGGGACGATAAGTCTCGTCGATCACGTCGTAGAACAAGGTTTGATTATTGTTCGCCCAGGCGATGCTCGTGCCGACATTCGGAACGCGGTCGGCCAAAAGTTCGCCCGTCACGAGATTCTTGATGTACAGGGCGTAGACTTCGGAGCCGGTGGTGTCCACAGTGTAAGCCAGCAGCTCGTGGTTAGGGCTTACGGAAAAACCGCCGACATCGAAATAGCCGATGCCTTCGGCGAGAATGTTCTGGTCAAGCAGGACCTCTTCGGTTCCCAGCAGGCTGCCTTGCTTGCGGCAGTAGATCGGATAGTCTTTTCCCTGCTCGGTGCGCGAATAGTAATAGTATCCGTCGATGCGCTCGGGCACGCTCAAATCGGTTTCCTTGATGCGTGCAACCAGCTCGTTGTAGAGTTTGGATTGCAGCGAGTCGGTGTCCTTCATGATTGCTTCGGTGTATTCGTTCTCGGCATCGAGATAGTCGATGACATCGGGATCGGTTTTGTCGCGCAGCCAGAAGTAGTCATCGTTGCGCACGTCGCCAAGTGTTGTGTCGGCCTTGGGGATTTTGGTCGCCATCGGCGGCTGCGGTGCGGTATCTTGTGCCGCCAGGAATGTGCTTGCGGCAGCGACGATCAGGATAGCCAGGAATTGTGCGAATCTGACTTTATGGAATCGAACTAAAGACATATTCTCCTCCGCTGAATTTGCGGTTAAGATGCTCATTGGGGGGAAAATGTATAGTTTTCTTGAACAGGGTGGTTAGGGAAATTTTTCGATGCGTTCAGGCTGAAATGAGCTGGTTTCTGAAGCCGTGTAACTTTTTGACCATCAAAAAAATACCCCTCTTCCGCGCGAAAGAGGGGTATTCGTAAGTCTTCTAGACT
>CAZIBI010000039.1:22453-23511 GCA_964537215.1 uncultured Ignavibacteria bacterium
CAAAAAAATACCCCTCTTCCGCGCGAAAGAGGGGTATTCGTAAGTCTTCTAGACTACGCGAACCGCAGCGCTTCGAGGCGCTTGATTCGCTCTTCCATCGGCGGATGCGTGGAAAACAGGCTGGTGATTCCGCCGCGTCCGAACAGCGGGTTGACGATGAACATGTGCGCGGTCGCCGGCGTGGCATCCATCGGCACGCGCTGCGAGGCCGTATGCAGCTTGCGCAGTGCGCTGGCCAGATCGTGCGGGTTGCCGTGGAACTTGGCGCCGCCCGCGTCGGCGAGATACTCGCGCGAACGGGAAATCGCCATCTGAATCATCATCGCGGCGATCGGCGCAATAATCGCCATCGCTATCATTGCTATCGGCGAACCGCCGCGGTCGTCTTCGGATGATCGGCCGCCGCCGAAAATCGCCGCCCATTGCGCCATGTGTGCGAGCATCGAAATCGAGCCGGCAAACACGGCAGCAATCGTGCCGATCAAAATATCGCGATGTTTGACATGCGCCAGTTCGTGACCAAGCACGCCGCGCAGTTCGTTTTCGGTCAGGAGGCTCATGATGCCTTGCGTCACCGCCACGGCTGCGTGTTCCGGATTACGTCCGGTTGCGAATGCGTTCGGCGTCTCGTTGGGAATGATATAGACCTTCGGCATCGGCAACTGCGCCCGCTGCGCCAATTCGCGCACCATGTTGTACAGACGCGGCTGCTGCGCTTCGGTGACCTGCTGCGCTTTGTACATCTTCAGCACGATCTTATCGGAAAACCAATAGCTGAAGAAGTTCATGCCGAGGGCGAAGACGAATGCAATCATCATGCCGCCATTGCCGCCGAGGGCATAACCAATCCCGACCGCCAATACCATCAACAGCGCCATCAGGAAGGTCGTTTTCATTGTGTTCATTATTGCGAAACCTCCATTATCGTCGTTCTAAATTCCCGCGCACATTCCGGTGTGCGTGGCCCCGAATATACGATTCCGACCGGCATTTACGCCACACGAATCGGATCGATAGGTTAAACGAAAACGGGTGCCGCCTTGTTCCACAAATCGGAA
>CAZIBI010000040.1:0-22900 GCA_964537215.1 uncultured Ignavibacteria bacterium
CGGAGCCGGGCCGCCTGCGAAGATGTAGTTGATCAAGAACACTGCGTCGGAGATTGTGATGATACCGTTATTGTCGGCATCACCGCAAGCACACACAGAGCAGGTGATGAGGTTGTTAGTGCAAATGAAATTGTACGCATCGTCCATGATGGTCTGCAGATTGGCGACCGAGCCGCCCGAAGGCGTACCAGCCACGACAACAGCGTACTTAAGCGAATCGTTGGTCGCGCCGTTGATTACGCGCTTCTTGGCGAGAACGAGAGCCATGCTCAAGTCTTCCACCGGACCAGACGGATACGCGTTGGCAGAAATCTCGAACTCGTTGTACGAGATGCCTTCCATTCTGTTCCACAGCGAGTCATTCTCCCAGCCTACTTCCGGATAGATGTAGGTCGGGTTCTGAACGACCATACCGCCGACAACGTTACTATCGCTGCCGTCGTCGCGAAGACCGCCGAGTGCGCCAAAACGCGTCTCGTTGTCATTCGGAGCCGTGAAATCGGAACCAACTTGGTAGACCATGTGACGCGAGGCATCAGCAGCCGCGCGGTTATCCGAACCGGTGTCGGCCGGAATATCCCAGTCAGCATAGTAACCGACGGTCAAATTCGAAATCGTACCGCTCGGGTTCTTCGGGCCCTTCTTCAAGGTGAAGACAAGCACGTAGAAGTTGCAAAGAGCCGGGCTCTTCGGCGCATAATAGTTCGCTCTGAACTGGATGGTCGAGTCACGGTTGTAACCCTGGCCGCTGGCGAATCTATAGGTCGCATTCGAAGTCGAGTCGTAGGCCGTAGTCGCCGTGGCGGCATACAGGAAGCCGTACGGGTTGCTGACGGTCGGGAGACCAACGCTGCCTGCACCACCATAGGTGGAGTAGGTAAGGTTGGCGGCGCTGTTACCAAGAATCAGGAAACCGTCATAGAGGTAATCAGAAGCATCAGCGAAATAGCTGAATCTGCGACCGTCGACATTGTCGGCGATTTCAGAAGCCTGGTTCACCATGATTCTGTTGCAAGAGGTGCGGATTGCCTGATCAACCGGCAAGAAGAAGCTCGGGAAGCTATAGAGATCAACCGGGATCGCTGTAACTGCCTGGCCTGCTTTGTCCGGCGAGGTGTAGGTGATATTGATCGTTCCGGAAGCGAATGAACCGCCACCCGGGAATCCGGTCGTGTTGATACGAGCAACGAAGCTGATCGTGTTCGTGCAGCCGGCCGGAGCCAGAAGGCTCGTGCCGCCCGGGAACGTGATCCAGGCCACAGTCGACGACAGCGTAAAGTTCGTCGGGGTGTTGCCAAGGTTCGACACTACGATGGTAGTATCTTTGATGTTGCCCGGAGGAACGTTAAGCGGATATCCGATCGAGGTCGGAGCTGATGCAAGATTCGTAAACGTGGCCATGTTGAAGCAACCAAGCGACAAGACCTTGATCGGGTTGTCGGTGGCGGCACCGTTCGTGTTCACGTTGATACCGGCGTCCTTGTCTTCCATGTAGAGGATGCGCAAGGAGTCGGTCGAATGCTCCATCGATCCCAAATGCAATTCGGAACTGCAGGAACCGGCGGCGCAATTGTTGGTGGTTGTCTTGGTGACGTTGGAGTCAGGACCCCAGGTCAAACCGGCCGTCGATGATGCCTTGACGAAAATTTCGAAGTTGGCAAAACCGGCAGTCGAACAATCGCGGAAATCGGGAAGAACATCATCGCCTTCAGTTGACAGCGACTTCGAGAAGATCGCGTACAGCTTGCCGGCGCATTCGGCAATGTTGACCTTGGAAACGTCGCGAAGAGCAACGCCGCCGAGGTTACAAGTTGCGGCAGCCGTGCGGCGCTCGGTAACGAGCGAGGCGCAATTGCTGCAGTTATCCCAATGGTAAATCTTCGCCGGGTAGATCAGGATGAAACCGCCGTCGCCGGTGAAGGTCGCGCCGGTATCAGACCAGGTCGACTGGAACAGGACGTGTAAGCAACCATCAGCCGCGTACAGACCCGAAGTTTCCCAACCGCGCTCAAATTGCGGGCTGGTTGATTGGATCATTTCCTGTGTGGCTGCGTAGTTGTAGACCGTCTGGACCGGACCCCAGGTAGCACCCAGGTTGGTCGACTGACGATAGACGATATTGTCGTTGGAATAGATGATCGGCGAATAATAACGCGGCTTCGGATAGATGATCGCAACGCGCTGATCAGCCTGATCCGGATGAGAAACCACGGTGGCGCCAATCGCGCTTACGGAGTCGATGAACGTAGCAATCGTGCCCTGCGGGTTCTTGCTATTGTTCTGCGAGCGCCAGTAAACCAGCGACTGATAGCCGGAGGTGTCGCTCGCCAACGGCGACTCATGAGCCACGACGTGGACGAACCAGTTTCCGCTGCCGTCCTTATCGGTCGCGATCTGCGGCCAAAGGTAGTTAACGCCGGTTTCGGAAAGACCGGTCTTAACAGCGGTCGTGTCCGGATAGACGATTTCGGAGAACGTCATGCCGGCGCAGGCAAAGTCCTGTCCGACCATTGTGCCGCCGCCGGCGACACGGTGCCAGGCACCGATGCCGAGTCCATTGCCATCAACAGTGAGGGACGGGAAACCGCCACCTGAACCGGAGATGTCGTTGACGCCGATTGCGCCACCCGGGATGTACGCCGCACCCGCGATTAAGCGAGTGGCTGCCGGCTGAAGGTTCATCCAGCAAGCGTAGATATTACCAGAGCAACCAAGGACAATCTGACGCGGCTGGCTCTGGTTGGAGGGAAGATCGTAACGGGTGGTCGCACCCAAGTTAACAGTGCCGGCAGCAGACTGGAAGCCCAGTGACTGCATGACGCTGCTGCTCGGCTTGCCGGTGCCGACGTATTGCTCGGACGGATCATCCGAACCGCCGACTCTGGCTTCTCTAGAGAACGTCGTCGAATTGGCGACAATTTCATTGCTCACAGCCGCAGAAGCCGCATTCTGGGCGGCTGTCTTAACCTTGGCTGCAAACGCTGACGCGCTCGCCAATGACAACACAAATATCGTTAGCAGTAAAAGAATCGAGAATCTTCTCTTCATCTTTATGCTCCTTTCAGAGTGAAAGATCGTTGCAACTAAAAGTAAAAACCGTGTCGAATATCTAAGAGCGGAAACTTCTTGCCTGCCGGGTAATCACCTCCTCAATCCATTTTCATCCATAATGGAGAAAAGTACCTTAGGACCTAGATTCACATCCAATTTGTACGTCTATGCAGCAAAATGCTTACAGACACTGACGCACTTTGACTGCTTCTTGGAAGCAGGTAAAGTCGCAAACACTGTCAATGAACCACATCAAGTGAGGGCTAAACGCAGTTCCTGAACCAGACAGACTGCCAGTGTCTTCAGATACGTATTCCTGCTCGAATATAAGCATTGTGCCGGTCGATTGGCAAGTGCAAACTTGAGAAAATGCCAGTCTCGACAGTCGCCTAACTGGGTCTACTTACAAGAGTTTATGCGACTTAGCTCCTGCCGACACTGCGACTTTGTTCGAAGCGAGGTAGAGACAAGACGATGAGAGCCATTGATTCGTTCGGCGAAAAGTTTTCAATTCTCCGGCACTTGCCCCAAATTTGGTTAGCTTTCGTCCCGCATTTGTAGCATAACATCCCCTGGCGCCAAAAAATTGCCAGTCGACAAGTTATGTAAAGGCAAAGAGTTAACAATTTAGAGATTGGACTAATTCAGTTTTGATTGAGAAAAAATTCACAAATAGATGCATTTTTCGAATGACAAACCCGAACTGCTATGATAGGTTACAGTCAGACGAATTTCGGGAGGAACCGACGGATGCTGGTATTCTTGAGACTCAACCACTACAGTCCACATTTCTGCCGGCTGGCGGTTTTCCAACTCTTACACCCGGGATGCAATTCAAGGAATACGATATTATGAGCGCAACTCCGTCCGTCGAAAAATCCAAGTTTGTTTTGCAGCCAAACCAACTGCAGGCTCTCCTCGAGTTCTTAAATACGCGCGGTTACCAAACTCTTGGACCGTCAATTCAGGATTGCGCAGTTGCCTATGACTCACTCAGATCCGTCGAGCAACTTCCTCTGGGAGTTGCCGACGAACAAGAGGCCGGTTTCTATCGCGTGAAAAAACGCAAGGAAGCAGGCTACTTCTCGTTCGTAGTTGGACCGCAGAGTTGGAAAAAATTTCTCAATCCGCCGCGCCGAACATTGTGGAAAGCAAGTCAGGAAAACGGCGAAGTGACCATCCTGCTGGATGAGACCGAACCGGCAAAAGATTTTGCGTTCATCGGAGTGCGTCCTTGCGAGATTCAGGCGATCGCGATCCAGGACAAAGTATTTCTTCAGGGTCCTTACATTGATCCCGAGTACCAAACGCGGCGCAAGGGAATCGCGATTATTGCGGTCAACTGCGCTCATCCCGGCGGCACCTGCTTTTGTGTTTCGATGAACACCGGTCCGGCGGCAACGAGTGGATACGATCTGGCATTGACCGAGATTCACGATGCGAACCGGCATCTCTTTGTCGCGACCACCGGATCACAACTCGGTATCGAGATCGCGAAATCGCTGCGTCTCGCTCCTGCGTCGCAGCAGGAAATTGACGAAGAGACCGCGCTGATGAAGCGCGCTTCCGGCAAGATGGGCCGCAAGCTCGACACCAGCCACATCAAGGAATTACTCTATCGCAATGACGAACACTTGCGCTGGAACGATGTCGGCAATCGTTGCCTGAATTGCTCCAACTGCACGATGGTCTGTCCGACCTGCTTCTGCATGACGGTCGAAGACACCTCTGATGTAACCGGCAAATCCGCCCAGCGCAATCGCCGCTGGGATTCATGCTTTACAATTGAATACTCACACATCCACGGCGGTGCCGTCCGCACTTCTGCCTCCGCCCGTTACCGGCATTGGATGACCCATAAGCTGGCTTCGTGGCAGGATCAATTCGGCAGCTCCGGCTGTGTCGGTTGTGGGAGATGTATCACGTGGTGTCCGGTGGGAATAGACATCACCGAGGAAGCGGCGGCAATCCGGATGTCGACCAAAGGCGAGTAAATTCAAGTCCTTCGCAATAGGAGAATTGTATATGGAAACTATCGAACCGATTCTTGCCGAGCACCCGTTCATTAAGGGTCTCAGACACGAGCATGTCCAGTTGATGGTTGGCTGCGCGCGAAACGTCAAATTCGACGCCGGGGAGTTTATTCTTCGAGAAGGACAAGAGGCCAACGAGTTCTACATCATTCGCCACGGTCAGGTTAATCTGGAGATTCACGGACCTAAGAGCCATGCCATCACGATTCACACCGTTCGCGAAGACGATGTCCTTGGCTGGTCGTGGTTGTTCCCGCCATACCTGTGGCACTTTGATGCCCGCGCCATCGAACTCACGCGCGCGATTGCGCTCGACGCAAAATGCCTCCGCACCAAATGCGAGAAAGATCCGAGCTTGGGTTACGAGCTGGCCAAGCGGCTCGCGCACGTCATTGAACACCGCCTCCAAGGCGCAACGTTACAATTGCTCGATCTCTACGGCAGCGCTGATTGAAAGGTCATGAATATATGAACACGACAGTTGCCGGCCCAATGGTGCCGACCATGGCACGGGTCGACAGAATACGCAAAGAGACGCACGACACCTTTACGCTGGAACTGCGGCCCGCCTACGGACAAGAAGTACACAAGTTTGCGGCCGGCCAGTTCAACATGCTTTATATATTCGGATTCGGCGAAGTCGCGATCTCGATTTCCGGCGATCCGACGAATCCGAAACCGCTGATTCACACAACGCGGGCTGTCGGCAATGTCACGAAAGCTATGGCCAAACTCAAAACCGGCGAAATGATCGGCGTGCGCGGACCATTCGGAACAGCCTGGCCCGTCGAACGGGCGCAAGGAAACGACGTTGTGATCGTGGCTGGAGGCATCGGACTCGCACCGCTGCGTCCCGTTATTTACCAGATTCTGGCCGATCGGCGCAAATACGGGAAAGTCATACTTCTCTACGGTACCCGTACTCCTACTGACATTCTCTATCGCAAGGAACTCGAAAGTTGGCGTGCCCGCCTCGACATGGAAGTCTATGTCACTGTCGACCGCGCTTCGATCAATTGGCAGGGAAATGTCGGCGTCGTCACGACTTTGATCCCCAAAGCCGGATTCGACCCACAACACACGACCGCTATGATTTGTGGTCCGGAAATCATGATGCGCTACGTCGCACTCGAATTGCAAAAACGCGGCGTGCCGATGTCCAGCGTTTACGCCTCCATGGAACGCAACATGAAATGTGGAATCGGACTCTGCGGCCATTGTCAGATGGGACCAACTTTCATTTGCAAGGATGGCCCGGTCTACCCGTACGACAAGATTCGCGAACTGCTGCTAAAGAGGGAGGTCTGATCATGGCTGCACGCACGAAACCGAAAGTGGCGGTGTGGAAATTCGCCTCCTGTGACGGCTGTCAGTTGAGCCTGTTGGATTGCGAAGACGAACTGCTAACTGTACTCGGCGAGATCGACCTCGCCTATTTCCCCGAAGCGACACGCATGATGGTGAAAGGTCCGTACGATCTTTCGTTGGTCGAAGGTTCGATTACGACATCGCATGATGCCGAGCGAATTCACAAAGTTCGGCGCGCTTCAAAGAAGCTGGTCACAATTGGCGCCTGCGCCACGGCCGGCGGTGTTCAAGCCCTGCGCAATTTTGCCGACGTCAAGGATTTCACTTCAATAGTTTATGCCTCACCGCAATACATCGAGACGCTAAGTCACTCGACGCCGATTCGTAATCACGTGTTTGTGGATTTCGAATTGCGCGGCTGTCCAATCAGTAAGTCGCAGTTGTTGGAAGTCATCAGCGCGTTCCTGATGGGTCGCAAACCGGTGACTCCTCCGCATGCCGTCTGCATGTCCTGCAAACTCGCAGGTATTCCCTGCGTGATGGTCGCTCACGGCACGCCGTGCCTTGGTCCGGTGACTCATTCCGGTTGCGGCGCAATCTGCCCGGCATTTCATCGCGGCTGCTACGGCTGCTTCGGACCGAAGGAAACGCCGAATACCTCCTCGCTTTGCGGACAATGGGAAAAACTTGGCGTCAACGGCGAGACTTTGATGAGAGCCTTCCGCAGCTTCAACGCCTATGCCGAGCCGTTCCGAAAGGAGAGTGAAGCCCATGAAAGGAAGTAAAACCATCAAAGTCGATTACCTGGCCCGCGTCGAAGGCGAGGGGTCGTTGATTGTCAAAATCACTGATGATCGGGTGACTGATCTCAAGTTCAAGATATTTGAGCCGCCGCGCTTCTTCGAGGCATTTCTGCGCGGCCGCGATTTTCGCGAAGCCCCGGATATCGCCGCGCGCATCTGCGGCATCTGTCCAATCGCCTACCAGATGAGCGCCGTGCATGCCATGGAGGATGTCTGCGGTGTGGCAATCGAAGGACAATTGCGCGAGTTGCGACGCTTGATTTATTGCGGCGAATGGATCGAAAGCCACGCGCTGCACATCTATATGCTTCATGCTCCCGACTTCCTCGGCTATGAAGATGCCATTCAGCTTGCCAAGGACTACCCCGATGCGGTGAAACGCGGGCTGGCGCTTAAAAAAATCGGCAACGACTTGATGACATTGATCGGTGGTCGCGAGATTCACCCGATCAACGTCCGCGTCGGCGGGTTCTACCGGGTACCGGAGAAGTCCGAATTCGCGGCGATTCGTGAACGCCTCAAATGGGCGCACGACGCTGCCGTCGAGACAATCAAACTAGTCGCGACTTTTCCATTTCCCGAGTTCGAACGCGAGTATGAGTTTGTTGCTATGCGGCACCCAAGCGAGTACCCGTTTAACGAGGGCCGGCTCGTCTCGAGCAGCGGGCTCGACATTGCCGTCCGCGAATACGAGCAGCACTTTGCCGAAGAACACGTTCGCCACTCGCATGCGCTTCATTCAGTCATGAAAGGACGCGGTCCCTACTTCGTCGGTCCGCTCGCGCGCTACAATCTCAACTTTGATCGCTTGAATCCGGAAACACAGAGGCTCGCTCGTGAAGCGGGGCTGCAGCAGACTTGCTTCAATCCGTTCAAGTCAATCATTGTCCGCGCGGTCGAAACACTGTTCGCAGTCGACGAGGCGAGCCGCATTATTGACAATTATGAAAAACCCGAGCGCCCGTTCATTCATGTCGCACCTGTTGCCGGCAACGGTTACGGCTGCAGTGAAGCGCCGCGCGGCATTTGTTTCCACCGCTACAAGATCGATGAGCACGGCATAATTCTCGACGCCAAGATCGTCCCGCCGACATCTCAAAATCAGAAAACCATCGAGGAAGACCTGCGCCAGTTTGTGCCGCGCTTCATCGATCTTAGCGATGAGAAACTAACCTGGCAGTGCGAGCAAGCGGTTCGCAATTACGATCCTTGCATCTCATGTGCCACCCATTTTCTCAAACTGCAAGTGGAGCGTTCCTGATTTATTGACGGCAGATGTTTACATCTGCCGTCATGATGAATAAATTATGTCGCACCTGATAATTGGAATAGGCAATCCATTTCGTCGCGATGATGGAGTTGGTGTCAAGGTTGCGGAGGCCTTGGCTGCGGCCCAAATTCCCGATTGTACCATAAGAATTTTGTCGGGCGAAGGCGCTGCGCTGATGGAATGTTGGAACGGTTCCGACCGCGTGATCGTGATCGATGCCGCTCGCACCGGATCGAATCCCGGCCGGATTCACGAGCTTGACGCTGCACGGAGGAGAATTGCCTCCGATTTCTTTCACTACTCTTCCCACGCATTTGGTTTGGCCGAAGCAATTGAAATGTCGCGTGCGTTGAAGCAATTGCCGGAATCGATGATCGTCTTCGGAATCGAAGGTGCAGATTTCTCCGAGGGCATGGGACTCTCGCCCGCAGTCGAAACGGCCGCAGAAATTACGACCGCTCGCATTCGCGAATACTTGGCTGGAGCACACCAATGACGCGGACTATTCATGACACATCAACCGGCGTTTCCAGGTGGCGCCTTGGCGTTAGCGGCGCAGTTCAGGGTGTCGGATTCAGACCGTTTGTCTATCGGCTTGCCCGAGAACTTCACCTGACCGGATTCGTGGCTAACAATTCGCAGGGTGCCATCATTGAGATTGAAGGCACAGCAATTCAGTTGACGACTTTCCGCAGCCGGTTGGTTGCGGAACTTCCGCCGCGTGCGTTCATCAACGAAATCACTTTCCGTCTAGCCGAGCCATGCCAGGATCAGTCTTTTGTGATTGCCGAATCCCGAGAAACCGGCGCCAAGACCGCCTTGGTCCTGCCAGATATTGCGACCTGTCCGGACTGCGCGAGCGAAATATTCGATCCAACCAATCACCGCTATCTGTATCCATTCACGAATTGCACCAATTGCGGCCCGCGGTATTCGATTATCGAGGCGCTTCCATACGACCGCGCGAATACTACCATGCGTGTCTTCGCGATGTGTCCCGAATGCCGGCAGGAATACACTGACCCGTCAAACCGCCGCTTTCATGCCCAGCCAAATGCCTGCACCAAGTGTGGTCCGCATGTCGAGCTTTGGTCGCGCGATGGCAGGACTTTGGCATCAAAACACGAAGCCATCAAAGTGGCTGCCGCAGAAATCAAGAGTGGTTCAATAGTTGCCTTAAAGGGACTTGGCGGTTTTCAGCTTCTCGTCGATGCGGCCAATGATGCTGCCGTTCGCGAGTTGCGAATCAAAAAGCGCCGCAGCAACAGACCGTTCGCAGTTATGTATCCCTCGATCGCAATGATCCGCCGGGATTGTGAATTGACGCAATGCGAAGAGGACCTTGTTTCCAGCGCCGAATCGCCGATTGTCATCGTGGAAAAGCGACTCTCGGGAAACTCGTTATCCTCAAATGTCGCCCCCGGCCATCCGCGGCTTGGTGTGATGCTTCCGTACACGCCGCTGCACCTCATCTTGATGCGCGAACTGAATTGTCCGGTTGTCGCCACCAGCGGAAATCTCTCCGAAGAGCCGCTCTGTATCGACGAGCACGAAGCTCTCGAGCGCCTCGCTGGAATCGCCGACAGCTTCTTGATTCACAACCGGCCAATCAAGCGCCATGTTGACGACTCGGTCGCGCGAATCATTCAAGGCGCACCCCAGTTGGTCCGCCGGGCTCGCGGCTACGCGCCGCTGCCGGTAATCGCAAGCGATGAACTACCGGAAACAATTGCCGTCGGTGGGCATCTCAAGAACACCATCGCCGTGAGCAAGGGTCGACAAATCTTCGTCAGCCAGCATATCGGCGATCTCGAATCAGTTGAGTCTGTCGAAGCATTCGAGAATACGGTCAAAGACCTTGCTGCGCTTTACGAACTTAATCCTACTTCTATTGCACACGATGCGCACCCCGACTATACTTCGACGGCGCACGCAGAGAAGTTTCCGGGAAGGCAGATTAAAGTGCAACATCACTACGCACATGCCTTGAGCTGTTTGATTGACAACCACACTGAAACTCCCGCTCTCGGCATTTCATGGGACGGTACTGGTTTCGGCAGCGACCGCACAATTTGGGGCGGAGAATTCCTGGCGCTCGACGAGAAATCATTTACGCGTTTCGCCCATCTGCGGCCATTCATGCTCCCGGGTGGCGATGCTGCGATCAAAGAGCCGCGGCGTTCTGCTGCGGGAATACTTTTCGAACTCAATTCCCAGTCGAGAGACAATTGGCGCAATTCTCTGCCGGCGGGAGCATACTCCGATTCCGAAGCCGACACTATCTGGCAAATGTTGAACCAAACGATCAACTCGCCTTTGACTTCCAGCGCCGGTCGTCTGTTCGATGCCGTCGCTGCAATTGTCGGCTTTGCAGATAAGTGCAGTTATGAGGGCGAAGCTGCTTCAATGCTGGAATTCGCCATCAAAGAAACTAAGACTTGCGAGAGTTATCATTTTGAACTGAGTCAAATCAACGGCAGCCTCGAAATTGATTGGCGGCCAATGATCATTCAGATATTAGGCGATCAACAAAGCAAAGTACCGACGCCCATGATTGCGCAGAAGTTTCACGACACGTTGGTTGAGATGATCGTATCAGTCGCCCAACGTGCGCGTCTTCGCCGCGTGCTGCTAAGCGGCGGCTGTTTTATGAACAAATACTTACTCGATCATGCAGTTCGCCGCCTACGGCAGGCAGGGTTTGTGCCCTATTGGCACCATCAAATTCCAACCAATGACGGCGGTATCGCTGTCGGACAAATTTTGGCAGCTGCGAAAGCTGCGAGGAAGTAAACAACGATGTGTCTTGCAGTGCCCGGCAAAGTTACCGCCATATTCGGCGAAGATCCCTTGATGAAGACCGGCCGCGTCGACTTTGGCGGTGTCATGCGTGAGGTCAATCTCTGCTATGTTCCCGAGGTCAAACTCGGCGATTATGTTGTCGTCCACGTTGGATTCGCATTGAGTATCGTCGATGAAATGGAAGCCCAAAAGATCTTTGAGTACCTTCGCCAAATCGGCGAGATGGAATTACCGGACGAGCCGCAACCATGAAGTACATTGACGAGTATCGCGACAACCGTGCCGCAGTGAAACTGCTTGCGGAAATTAGACGCGCCACGACGCACGAGTGGACCATCATGGAAATTTGCGGCGGGCAAACGCATTCTATCGTCAAGTATGGAATAGACCAGCTCCTGCCGCCGGAAATCTCGCTCGTCCACGGCCCGGGCTGTCCAGTTTGCGTTACGCCGATCGAGACCATCGATGCCGCTTGCTATCTCGCGGCACTTCCCAATGTAATTCTCTGCTCTTATGGCGATATGCTGCGCGTTCCCGGATCGCGGACAGACCTGCTCCATCTCAAGGCCTCCGGCAGCGATGTCAGAATCGTCTACTCGCCGCTGGATGCTGTCACAATTGCGAGCGAAAATCCCGTGAAGCAGGTTGTATTCTTTGCCGTTGGATTTGAAACGACGGCGCCGGCAAACGCCATGGCAGTATTCAACGCCGCACAACGCCGGGTGCCCAACTACTCGCAATTAGTATCGCAGGTTACGGTGCCTGCAGCAATCACTGCAATTCTTAGCGCGCCCGATAACCGGGTGCAGGGATTTCTTGCCGCAGGTCACGTCTGTGCCGTGACGGGATATCGCGACTATGAGCCGTTGGCGGCAAAATTTCGCGTGCCAATCGTCGTGACGGGATTCGAGCCGATTGATCTGCTCCATGGAATATTAATCTGTGTGCGCCAACTTGAGGTCGAGAGTTGTCTCGTCGAAAATCAGTACTCGCGGACTGTGAGTCGATCGGGAAATGCTTCGGCGCTGGAAATCATGCAGCGCGTGTATGAACCCTGCGATCGCAATTGGCGCGGCATTGGCGTTATTCCCAGCAGCGGGCTAAGGCTGCGTGACGAATTCGCTGCCTATGATGCCGAAAAAAAATTTGCAATCACCATCGACCCCGGCAACGATTCTGCGGACTGCATCGCCGGAAAGATCTTGCGCGGCATTATGAAGCCGGTCGATTGTCCCGCCTTTGGCACACGCTGCAACCCGGAATCGCCGTTGGGAGCGACTATGGTTTCCAGCGAGGGAGCTTGTGCGGCGTACTATCGATACCGCGGACAATCGCAGTCGACGGCGAAACAACCGGAGAGTGGATTGAAATGACTGATCGAAAGTTCGAAATAGCTTGTCCGACACCGGTGGATGCCAACGCCCAGGTACTCCTGGCTCACGGCGGCGGCGGACGTTTGATGCACCAACTGCTGGAACGGATTATTGTCCCGCCGATTGATAACCCCCATCTGGCTTCCCGCCACGACGCCTGTGTCGTCGACATTGGTACCGCAAAGATCGCTTTCACAACTGATTCGTTTGTTGTCCAACCGCTGTTCTTTCCCGGCGGGGATATCGGCAAGCTCGCTGTTTGCGGCACGATCAACGACCTCGCTATGGCAGGCGCCAAACCCCTGTACCTGAGTTTGGCATTAATTATTGAAGAAGGCCTGCCGATCGAAACACTTCGCGCCGTGATGGACTCGATCAACAAGACTGCCGCCGAATGCGGGGTCCAGATCATTACCGGCGATACCAAAGTTGTCGAGCACGGGAAAGGCGACGGACTGTTTATCAATACCGCCGGAATTGGCTTGATCGAACACAACTTGCCAATTGGCCCCAAAAGCGTACGTCCCGGCGATGTAGTTATTCTTTCCGGCGACATCGGTCGCCACGGAATTGCAATCATGGCTCGACGAGAGAATCTCCACTTTGAATCAGAAATCAACAGCGACTGCGCCCCGCTCCACCGCGAAATCGCTGCTTTCCTTGAATCTGGAATTGAGGTTCATTGCTTGCGCGATCTGACTCGCGGTGGCCTAGCCAGCGCCCTAATCGAAATCTCCGAAGCCGCCGGCTGCGAAATTGAAATCGTCGAAAGTACCATTCCCGTTTCGGAACCTGTCCGCGCTGCCTGCGAACTACTTGGATTTGACCCGCTCCATGTCGCCAACGAAGGTCGCTTTGTTGTGTTCGTCCCGGCAAAGTTTGCTGAACGGACTCTAGATGTTCTGAAATCAAACGCAACCGATTGCTCGCCGCAAGTCATTGGTACGGTTGGCAGGAACTCAAATCCACAGGTCATATTGAAAAGTGTTGTCGGGGGAAGACGCATTGTTGATATGCTTTCGGGCGAGCAACTGCCGCGAATCTGCTGATAATCTAACACAAGCCGAGCAACGAGCTAACAAAGTTTTAACATCGACAGTCGTAGATATCTTTTGCGTATTAGATTCTATTGCACTACTATCGCCAATGAAAGGATAGAGAAGTAGTTATGGCGAAAGACAGTATCCTGGTTATCGAAGACGAGGAAGATATTCTTGAGCTGATCAACTTCAACCTTGGTAAGGAGGGCTATCGCGTTACCGGTGCGACAACTGGAGAGGATGGACTTAAGTCGGCGCGAGCGAATGTTCCCGGCTTGATTTTGCTCGACATTATGCTGCCCGGCCTCGATGGACTCGAAGTTTGTAAGATCCTCAAAAATGACGGCAAGACACAGCATATTCCCATCATCATGCTCACTGCCAAGAGCGAAGAAAGCGACGTTGTGACCGGCCTTGAAGTCGGCGCTGACGATTACATTACCAAACCGTTCAGCCCCAAGATCCTAATCGCCCGGATTCGCAATATCTTGCGGCGCAAATCCCGGGAAGCTGACCGGACAATTACCACAATCACCGTTCACGATATTGTCATTCATCCGGGCCGCCACGAAGTTGCTGTTGCCGGAAAGCCCGTAGATTTGACATTCACGGAATTTCAAATATTACAGTTTCTCGCCCGCCACCCCGGTTGGGTTTTCACCCGCTATCAAATCGTTAACGAGATTAGGGGCGACGAAACTATTGTTACGGACCGTTCGGTTGACGTACAAATAGTGGGTCTGCGTAAGAAATTGGGCGACGCCGGCCAATACATTGAAACGGTTCGCGGAGTTGGCTACAAGTTTCGGGAGTAAGAGTGCGCCGTAAGCGGCTACTCTGGCAAATCTATCCAACCTACTTACTGATTACCGCAGTCGCATTGATTGCGGTAAGTTGGTATGCTTTCCGTTCCCTGCAACGAATCTACCACGATCAAGCAATTTCCGATCTCAAAGCGCGTGCTTCGCTAGTCGAGAGAATTGTCGCAGCGCGGGTAATTGAAGGTGATTTCACCAGTGTCGACGTTCTCTGCAAAGAACTCGGCGCTCACTCCGCCACGTTCCTTTCGGTGATTACAGTTGACGGCAAAGTCGTCGCCGATTCGCGCGAAGATCCATCTCTCATCGAGCGCCAGGTCGGCAGGGCTGAAATTACCGCCGCTCTGGGCGGCGAAATCGGTATCGATCAACGTTTCTCCAGCCGATTCAATCAGGAAGTGATCTTTGTCGCAGTGCCGGTCACGGACAAAGGCAACGTCGTTGCCGTTGTCCGCGCCGCGATGCCCGTCTCGATCGGAGGCGCTATACTCGGCGGGTTCTATTGGCGGCTTGCTCTCATTGCCTTGTTGGTTGGAATGATTGCAGCGGTAATTGGCATTCTCGTCGTCCGCAAAATTGGTGGGCCGCTGGAAGACATCAAGTCCGGAGCAGAACGCATTGCGCAAGGGGACCTCGAAAGCCGCGTTGCTGTGCCGGAGTATGAAGAGTTCGCCGATTTGGCGATTGCCATGAACAAGATGGCAGCACAGCTTGACGACCGCTTCAAAACCGTCCATCGGCAAAGCGTAGAGCAGGAAGCTGTCGTGTCAAGCATGTTGGAGGGAGTTCTGGTTATTGACTCCGACCAACGTCTGATTAGCCTTAACCGGGCGGCTGCACGATTACTTGGACTGAATCCCGAAGATGCTGTCGGTCGCAGCATCCTCGAAGTCATACGTAACAACGACCTCCAGCGTGTCGTTGCGCGGACCTTCAGTATTGGCGAGCCGGTCGAAGGTGACGTAACCTTGACGGACCCGACCTCCGGCGACAGATACCTGCAAGCGCATGGCACGCTGATGCGCGGTACAGGCGGCGAAAGTATCGGCGCGTTGCTTGTGCTCAACGATATTACGCGCCTGCGCAAACTGGAAAACCTTCGCAAAGATTTTGTCGCCAATGTCTCCCACGAACTCAAGACCCCGATCACTTCCATCAAAGGCTTCGTAGAAACACTGCTTGAAGGCACTACGATGGACAATGCGGAAACCCAGCGTTTTCTTCAGATAATTTCGCGCCAAGCCAATCGTTTGCATGCGATCATCGAAGATCTGCTTAAGCTTTCGCGCATCGAGCAAGAGTCGGAACGCGGAGAGATCAGCCTGGAGACGAATCGCATCGTTGAGGTCCTGCGGGCTGCAATCGCATCGTGTGAACAGCGCGCGAGTGCTAAGGAAATTCGGATCATCCTCAACTGCGATGATAATCTGCAGGCGCGCATCAACGCTCCGCTGCTCGAACAAGCTCTCGTCAACCTAATCGAAAACGCGATCAAGTACAGTGAAGCTAACACAGAGATCACAGTTGCGGCGCAAATCAGTGATAAGTTGTTATCGATTACGGTGCAGGATCACGGGCAAGGAATCGCTAAAGAGCACCAGTCGCGACTGTTTGAACGCTTTTACACTGTTGACAAAGCCCGCAGTCGGGCACAGGGCGGTACCGGGCTCGGTCTGGCTATCACCAAGCACATCATTCTTGCCCACGGCGGAAATATTACCGTCAGCAGCGAGCCGGGTAAGGGAAGTACCTTCACAATTAACCTCACGCGCGGCTGATTACGTCCATTCGAACCGCCGGCAAACATGATGAGCTTCTAATAATTTCCTAACAGAATTCTAACACAAGGCGAGCTTTATAGTATGACCTATGTACGCAAATCATCAAGGAGAGATAAATGCTTAGAATCGCTCTAACTGCTAGTCTGATAAGTGTGATGGCTGTCTCGAGCTTTGCTGCCAACATCACAGTTAAAGGGTCGGACACCATGGTTCGCCTCGGCCAGCGCTGGGCGGAAGAATATATGAAGAAATTCCCCAAGAGCGTGATCCAGGTCTCCGGCGGCGGATCCGGCACCGGCATAGCCGCGCTCTTCAATGGCACCACCGATATCTGCATGGCTTCACGCGACATGAAACCGAAGGAATATCAAGACGCCAAAGCCAAGAACATCGCGTTGACTCGAATCGCAGTTTCACTTGACGGGATTGCGGTGTTCTTGCATAAGTCAAATCCCGTTAACGATCTGACAATCCCACAGCTTAAGGCGATCTATACAGGTGAATTGACAAACTGGAAGGAAGTAGGCGGCCCTGACAAGGAGATAATTCTCTACGGCCGCGAAAACAACTCGGGGACCTACGCTTACTTCAAAGAGCATGTCTTGCAGGAAGAAGACTTTTCCGATCACTGCCAGACGCTCCCGGGAACCGCATCGGTCGTCAACGCGATTACGCGGGATCCGAATGGAATTGGTTATGGCGGCATCGCTTGGGCAACAACCGTAAAACATGCCGGGGTCAAGGTTACAGATACCAGCATCGCAATCCACCCTACAATCGACGCAGTTTCGAACGGCACTTACCCGATTTCGCGCGAGTTGTATTTCTTCCTACGCGGAACTCCGACCACCGAAGTCAAAGACTTTATTAACTGGGCGCTATCGCCGGAAGGTCAGAAGATTGCCGAAGCTGCCGACTATGTTCCGCTCCATGCGGATGTCGCCAAAAAGAGTGTGCTCAACTAGTTCATACACATGCAACAATTAGTGAAATGATGGATACCAAGTACGAATTTAAGCCCAAGTCCAAATGGCGGGAGAAACTGGGCGAAAAATTCATCGCCATCAACGCTTTTAGTGCGCTGATCGGTATCACACTGATCTTCATTTTCATCTTCAAAGAGTCAATTCCCATCTTCACAAGCGCTGAAGTCCATGAGGAAGTCACAATCAAGAAGATGGTCGCGCCGCAGATTTGGAAAGAGGGACAGAAGCCCAAGTACACTTGGCAGCCCAATTCGAATGTGCCCAAGTATTCTCTGCTGCCGTTGTTTGTCGGCACGCTCAAAGCCGCACTGGTGGCAATGCTTTTCGCCGCGCCGCTCGGAATCGGAGCAGCCATATATTCTTCCGAGTTTGCATCAAAGCGAATGCGCGAAATCATTAAACCTGTGATTGAACTCCTCGCCGGGATTCCTTCTGTCGTACTCGGTTTCTTTGCCCTGATTATTCTCGCGACGATTCTCCAGACTCTATTTGAACTGACATATCGGCTCAATGCTCTCAATGCCGGTATTGCTCTCGGCATCGCCATCGTGCCGATCATCTTTACTGTTGCCGAAGATGCCATGAACTCCGTGCCCGGTTCGTTGCGCGATGCTGCGCGGGCGCTCGGTGCCAACCCCTGGCAAGTGTCATTCACGATGGTTCTTCCGGCGGCCATGCCGGGAATCGCCGCAGGGATGGTCCTCGGATTCGGCCGCGCCATCGGTGAGACGATGATTGTCCTGATGGCATCCGGCAATGCAGCAATTCTCTCCGGCAGTTTTATCGACTCAATCCGCACCCTGTCCGCCACTGTCGCCGCGGAGCTTGCGGAAGTAGTCTTCAATAGCGCACACTACAATGTCTTGTTCTTTATCGGGACACTCCTTTTTGTATTCACGTTTATCATAAACCTTGGCGGCGAACTCGTATTGGCAAGACTCAAGACGCGATTCCAGGGGAGGCTGCGTTGAGCAATACACCGTCCGCGACCCCAGTGACCGATTTTGTCGGCGAGTTAAAATTCCGCGCCAAGACGCAAGGCTACCTGCCGCGCGGATTGGCGTTCGCGGCAACCATCATCGTGATCTTGATGCTAGTCATCATTCTCGGCAATATTGCCTTCCACGGCATTGGTACTATCAGTTGGGAGTTTCTGTCGAAAGCTCCGGAGCAGGGCCTTGAAGCTGGCGGGATTTTCCCCGCTATCATCGGTACACTGTTTCTGGTCATTCTCATGGTAATAACCGGCGTCCCAATTGGCGTGTTGACCGCAATCTACTTGCAGGAGTACACCAGCCCCGATTCCAAAATTACTCGCGTCATTCGAATCGCGATCAACAATCTCGCCGGAGTTCCATCGATTGTATTCGGACTGTTCGGCCTGGGGTTCTTTGTCGGATTCATCGGCAGCAATATGGACAGCCTGATCTTGCAATCGGAAACGCCGATCTGGGGACAGCCGGCAATTATCTGGGCATCATTGACGTTGGCGCTGCTTACGCTTCCCGTTGTGATTATTTCCACCGAGGAAGCGCTCAAGACCATTCCTCGCGAACTTAAAGATGCTTCATACGCGCTCGGAGCGACCAAACTCCAGACAATCGTGCGCGTCCTGATACCCCAGGCGCTGCCCGGGATTTTCACCGGCGCGATTCTGGCTGTCAGCCGCGGTGCCGGTGAAGTTGCTCCCATTATGTTCACCGGAGCCGCCTACTATTTGCCGTATCTTCCCAGCAAGCTCACCGACCAGTTCATGGAACTGGGTTATCACGTATTCGTGATGGCAACGCAGTCGCCGGACGTTGAAAAGACGCTGCCGATACTCTATGGCACCGTTTTGGTCTTGCTTGTCTTGACCTTTCTACTAAATTTCGTCGCGATCCTAATCAGATCCCGAATCCGGTCAAGGCGCATCAGTGCATAAATCAAAACTCGATATGTTTAAAGAGGAGACGGCACTTAAGATGCCTCCAGAAAAAAGCGAGAAGTCCAAATCCAAGATGGAAGTTCGCAACCTGAACTTCTTCTACGGGACTCATCAGGCTCTGAAGGATGTTTCGATCGACATCGAAGAGAACAAGGTTACCGCGTTCATCGGGCCGTCGGGCTGCGGCAAGTCGACATTCTTGCGCACGCTTAACCGGATGAATGAGACCATTCCCGGAACCCGGATGAACGGATCGGTCAAGCTCGATGACGTTGATGTTTACAACGGTTTTCGGGATGTCTCGCAGTTGCGTACGCGCGTCGGTATGGTCTTCCAAAAATCCAATCCGTTTCCAAAATCGATCTTCGAAAACGTCGCATATGGTCTGCGCGTCAACGGAATCAAGGACGCGAATATCATTCAGAATGCCGTCGAAGAGACGCTCAAGAAAGCGTTCTTGTGGGAAGAGGTCAAAGACAAACTCAATCACAGCGCCTACATGCTATCGGGCGGACAACAGCAGCGCCTGTGTATCGCGCGCGCGTTGGCCGTGCGTCCGGAAGTTCTCTTGATGGACGAACCGGCGTCGGCGCTCGACCCAATCTCAACATCCAAGATTGAAGATTTGATAGGTGAACTCAAAAAAAACTATACAATTGTTATAGTCACACATAATATGCAGCAGGCGGGACGTATTTCCGATTTCACGGCTTTCTTTTATGAGGGCCATTTGGTCGAATTCGGGCCGGCACGGCAAATATTTACTAAACCGATCAAGAAACAGACCGAAGACTATATCACGGGCAGATTCGGTTGATCTTTACAAAGAATTGAGCAATGCAGCACTTACGTCGCGAAATCGATAGACTGAAAAGAAAACTCCTGGCGCTTAGCGCCTACGTCGAAGAATCCGTTCAGCGCGCGGTCAAATCGGTGTCCGAGCGTGATGAAAAACTTGCGCAGCGCGTAATCGAGACTGACTTCGAAATCGACGAGATGGAAGTTGATGTCGAGGAAGACTGCCTCAAGATATTGGCGCTGTATCAGCCCGTCGCAATCGACCTGCGTTTCATCATTGCCGTACTAAAAATCAACAACGACCTCGAACGCATCGGCGACTTGGCCGTCAATATCGCCGAGCGTGCGGTTTCACTTTCCAAGCAGGCACGCATCGACTCGCCCTTTGATTTTCAGACTATGGCCGAGCGCGTTCAAAAGATGCTGCAGAAAGCCCTCGATGCGCTCGTCAACGGTGATGAAAAACTGGCGCGCGAAGTTCTCGTCTCCGATGACGAAATCGACGAGATGAACCGCCAAATGTACGACTCGATTAAGCTCGGAATTCGTCAAAGCCCTGAGAACGTCGACACCCTCATTCAAGTGCTGGCGATATCTCGTAATTTGGAACGCATCGCCGACCATACGAGCAACATCGCGGAAGACGTTATCTATATGGTCGACGGCGATATCATCCGCCACGGTGTTCGCCACTATTAGTTTATCATCCTTCGCTACGAATTCCTTTCCCACCAATCATTGATTAGCTCCCCGCGCGCAATCATCGCCAAAATATAAGACGTTTGCCGTGCCTTCCGACTTGCTCTTTCGACCAAATCCGAGTACATTCGCATCCAGGCGTAGACACATTTAGGAGGGAAACGTGGGATCTTCCGGAATTTTCGGTTGGATTAAGCGGATTCGGTTGTTGCCGCCGCGTGATCAAGAGTTCTTTGGATTGATGGAAAAGTTGGTCGATACGGCTGCTGAAGCTAGCCAATGGCTAACCGAAATGTTCAATGGTGATCCAAGGCGCGGGCAGGAATTCTCAACGCGAATTGAAAACTGCCTGACCAAATGTTCGCAAATCGAAGAGTCAATTGAAGGACTGCTCCTTCGCTCACAGCAACCACCTTTTGCCCGCAACGAAATTGGTACGTTTTCCACCGATATTCTTCGAATTGTCAAATTTATCAATCACGCCTCGAATCGCTATGTCATCTACGACATACCCTCCAGCGACAAGGAAATGCGAGAACTGGGCACAATCATCAAGGAAGCTTGCGATCAAATCGTGGAAGCGGTCAAATCGCTGCGCTCAAACCGCAACATCGAACCATTTTCCCGGGCGGTCGATCGACTGGAAACCAAAGCCGATGAAATCTATCACGGTGGTTTGCGCAGGCGCTTCCAGGAGATCCGCAGCGATCGCTCCATTCTCGAAACCAAGATCAACGAAGCGCCGAAACCGGCTGCGCCCGATGATGTGATCACTTTGATCGCAGCCAATGTGGAATACACGCGTCACGTCGCCGTCTTCTTCATTTTGCGCCAGGTCTATGCCGAGCTTGAGCGTGCAATCGACGCCTGTACTGATGCGACCGGAACGCTGAAGCGCATGGTTGCCGATAATGTCTGAATCTCTGCTGCTCATCCTCATTATTGCCGCAGCGTTGATGTACGACTTTGTCAATGGCTTCCACGATGCCGCCAACGCCATCGCCACGACAGTCAATACCCACGCGCTTTCGCCGCGCAACGCCATTATCATGGCGCGCACACTCAACTTCGTCGGTGCCCTACTGCACACCGGTGTCGCCTACACAGTCGGAAAGGGTGTCGTCAATAGCGAGTTGATAACGCTGCCTTTACTGTTGGCAGCCGTTTCCGGCGCAATTCTCTGGGGATATTTGACCTGGTATTTCGGGTTGCCGTCGTCATCGACTCATGCCTTGATCGGCGGATTAATCGGAGTCTGTCTCTTCAATTACCACTTCGACTTTTCGATCCTGCTGGAAACTGGTATCCGTAAAATTGCCATCGCCATGATTGTCTCGCCGCTTGCCGGCGGAATCATTGGCATGACTTTGATCACGATTTTCAGTTGGTCGGTCTGGCGAATGCAATATCGCAGGACCGCACAGTTCTTCAAAAAGCTCCAGGTTCTCTCGGCAGCCTATGTCTCTTTGACCCACGGCATGAACGACGCCCAAAATGCCATGGGTATCATGACAATCGCTTTAGTCTCGGCTGGAGCAATTAGTCACTTTGATGTGCCGATCTGGGTGCGCGTGGCGTCGGCGCTGATGATTGGACTGGGGACGTCGGTCGGCGGCTGGAGGATTATGAAGACGATGGGGCGCAAGATGACGCGTCTAAGCGATCCAATCGACGGTTGCGCAGCTGAAACCGCTACCGGCACAGTAATTCTCGTGACCGCCTTGACCGGTACGCCAATTTCAACGACCCAGGTTGCTACCGGTTCGATTACCGGAACAGCGCTCGCCTACAGTTTTGGCAACGTTAACTGGCGGGTCCTTTCGAATATCTTTCTTGCCTGGCTCCTGACCTTGCCCGGCGCGGCGATCCTGGGAATTCTCGTTCTTTTGTTGTTAAGGTTAATTTCGTAGGCACCACAAAATTGTCGGAACGAATCGGCAACATGGCAGCACTCAACGTACATAAATATATGCTTCGACTCGGTATTGCATTGCTGCTCGCTATCCTGACTTCGGTTTCGTCATTGGCGCAACAGCGCCACTTTCAATATTTCGTAATGGGCGGCGTAGCATATCCTCTGGGCGACAAAGATTTTACCGATGGATGGGATGCCGGACTTCATCTCGGCTTGGGGCTGGGCTACTCTCTGAACGCGAACACCACCGTTGTCGGTACGGTGGAAGTCAGCAATTTTCCTCTTGATGACGAGGC
>CAZIBI010000041.1:0-22103 GCA_964537215.1 uncultured Ignavibacteria bacterium
ACACCACCGTTGTCGGTACGGTGGAAGTCAGCAATTTTCCTCTTGATGACGAGGCGTACTTATTGAGAAATGGCTTCCCATTGGCGGACAACCGCGCCGAGGAGGGAAGTGCCACCATCATGACGGCAGCCATGTCACTCAAGTACTCAATGTCTCGCTCGCGCTCCGGCGAGGCGCTCTTCTTTACCGCCGGTGCGAACTTCTCCCGCTTCAATGAAGGCGACATTTTGCTTTCCATCATCGAAGACGGCGAAGGATTTTCAACTGTGATTAGGCGCGAAGGTCAAACCGCCTTGGGGATCAGTGCCGGCACCGGTTTCAATGTCCACTTGAGTTCGAAGAGTTATCTCTTCATCGAAGCCCGTTATACGATGCTGTTTCTTGACAAACCGAGCATCCAGTTTGTGCCCCTGCGTATGGGCGTAGCTTTTAGGTAGAACGACGAAGGAGCATCGCTTCTAGTAACCATAACCCCTTACGACGTATAATCTTCCGCGTCAATTTCGATTGGTCCGAGCCTAATGCTATTCTGGGCAGATTAACCGACCTCGCCATTTCCCCCTTGATTTTTCCCGCGCCAACCCTATTATGAAGGTTCTCTGTTTGGAGGATGGGATGCTTAACGCGCTGAAAATTATTGCGGGTACCTCAAATCTGCCGCTCGCAAAGAAGATCGCCCAGTATACGGGCGTGCCGCTCACGGAATGTGATGTCCGGCGCTTCTCGGACGGCGAGGTGAGAGTACAAATCAATCAGAATATTCGTGGCTCGGATTTGTTTATCATTCAACCGACCAATCCGCCCGGCGAAAACTTGCTGGAGCTTCTAATCATGATTGATGCCGCACGGCGCGCTTCCGCCAAACGCATCACCGCCGTGATTCCATATTACGGCTATGCCCGGCAAGATCGTAAAGATCAACCGCGCGTTTCGATTACCGCCAAGTTAGTGGCGAATTTGATTACCACCGCCGGCGCCGATCGTGTGATAACCATGGACCTGCACGCATCGCAGTTGCAGGGGTTCTTTGACATCCCGCACGACCATCTTTATGCGAGTCGGATATTCTTCGATTATTTTCGGACCAAACGGCTCACGAACCTGGTCTCGGTTTCAGCCGACGTCGGTTCCATCAAGATGGCGCGTGCCTTCGCAAAAGAATTGCATTGCCCGCTGGCAATCATTGATAAACGGCGTCTCGAAGCCAACGAAGCCGAAGTGCTCAATATCATCGGCGACGTCAAGGACAAGAACGTCATCATCCGCGACGATATCGTCGATACGGCCGGAACAGTTGTGTTGGGTGCGGAAGCGCTCAAGAAACAAGGCGCGCTCGATATTTATGTCTGCGCTACGCACGGTGTTCTTTCCGGCAAAGCGATCGAGCGGATCCAGGATTCGCCGATTACCGAGATGGTCGTTACCGATACCATCTTGCGCGACATCGACAATGCGCCCTCGAAATTCAAGGAACTGTCGACCGCGGATATATTCGGCGAAGCAATTCGCCGAATTTGGCATGAAGAATCAGTCTCGAAATTATTTGATTAATTAATATAAGGAGTAACAATGAACGAATTACACTTGGACGCCGAAGTTCGCGACGGCGCCGGAAAGAGCGTCACTCGCAAGATGCGCTCTGCGGGAAATATTCCCGGCATCTTGTATGGCTTGGAAGACAAGCCCGTGATGATCGGGGTCAATAGCCGCGTGCTGCACAAGATGCTGCACAGCTCGTCGAGCGAAAACGTGTTGGTCGACCTCGCGATCGGAAAGAGCAAAGCCGTGAAGGTCCTGCTGAAAGATGTTCAGCATCACCCGGTCACCAACAAGGTCGTCCACGTCGACTTCCAGCGCATCGACCTGACCAAGAAAATCATCATTGCCGTTCCGGTGCACTTGGTCGGCGTTGCCGATGGTGTCCGTTCCGGCGGCGGCGTGCAAGAGTTCATCATGCGCGAGCTGGAAGTTTCCTGCCTTCCCACCGACATTCCGACTCACATCGAAGTCGATGTCTCCAGACTTGGCATCGGTCATGCCGTGCACGTCGGCGACCTGAAACTCGACAAGATCGAGATCGTCTCCGACCCGCATCGTACCATCGTCTCCGTCCAACCGCCGACAGTTACCAAGCTGCCGGAAGCCGGCGAAGCTGCCGAGGGCGCCGAAGCGGCTCCGACCGAACCCGAAGTTATCGCGGAGAAGAAGGCCGAAGAGCGTCAAAAGGAAAAGGACGACAAAGAAGGCAAGGACAAGAAGAAGTAGTTCTCTTTTTGCTCCAGAGTTTGATTACGCGGCGGGTGGAAACACCCGCCGTTGTTGTTATAGACCAATCTCCATGTGGCTCGCTGCTACAAATAATGGTTGCTAAAATCGCTTTCGCGACCGATATTGTAGCGTAGGAGGCACACAATGAAGAAATCGCTATTCCTGAATGTCGTGGGTATTGTCTTCTGCCTTTCGCTTTGGCAATGCAGCAATCAGACAACTCCTTCGACGGAACCCGAGCCTCGGGAGACGGCAAATTCTATCGATTATGTCATTCCAGTTGCTGAAGGGAATTATTGGATATATGAAAGAAGATGTGGAGGATACGCTGCAGGCGATAGCGTGAGCGTTGGCTCCATTCCCAATGACTCCTGTGAATTGGCTTTCAAAATACAATCTTCGCGAAATAATCCAGAATTCAGTGCGGCCATTACTTCTTGTGATGGCAGTATCTATGTGAATGGAAGACTCTGGCAAACTTCCGCTCCGGATGAGTATATGACATACACAGTGCCGGCTGGAACGTTTGACAGCTGTTACATGATCATAAAGCCATATCAAATGAATGGCATCGACGCTACTGTCTTTGCAAAGGGCATTGGAGTGATAGAACGAGGACAAGTCTACTTCTCGGTTCGATCCGGAGACTCCTACAGTTGTATATTGTCATTGACCCGGTATCGGGTTGCCGGGCAGTAACCTCACGTCTTCGACGAGCCGCCCAATTCAGATTGGTTTCGGCCCCACAAATGCGTTTGACAGCCTAATCCCGACTCCCTATATTCCCCGCATAACTCGAAAAGGAGTAATGCTGTTATGGCATCAGTTAATAAAGCCATCTTGATTGGCAATCTTGGCAAAGACCCGGAATTGCGCTATACGCCGGCTGGTGTGGCGGTCTGCACGTTCTCACTCGCCACTACCGAAAAGTGGCGCGACAAGAACTCGAATGAGCAGAAGGAGAGTACGACCTGGCACAATATCGTGCTTTGGCGCCGCCAGGCGGAAATCGCCAAAGAATACCTCTCCAAGGGCTCGCCCGTCTATATCGAGGGACGCATCCAGACGCGCAGCTACGACGATAAAGAAGGCAATAAAAAGTGGATTACCGAAATCGTCGGTGATCGTTTGCAGTTGCTCGGTCGTCGCGGCGAAGGCGGAGATCACTCTTCACAAGCACCGGCGCCGGAAATGAGCGAAGCACCGCCGCTCACCGAAGAGGATGACGACCTTCCATTCTAGGCAGGAAACGATGCGCGCGATATTTATCGGGGTGGGGATTTTTGTCTCCACCCTGATTTTGTATCTGTTGACCGCATATCCGACGGTGGCCTACATCGACAGCGGCGAACTCGCCGTAGCCAATTGGACACTTGGCATCGCTCATCCAACCGGTTATCCGCTTTACACTTTGTTGGGCCGGCTCTTTTCACTCCTGCCGTTCGAACTGATCAAAACGCAAATCCTCTTTGGCGCACTCTGCACTTCGCTTGCCGTCGCAATATTTTCGATGCGCTTGGTTCGCATTCTCAATGTCACTGAATTCGTTCAGCAGCTCACAGTCGCTGTTGCTGCGCTGGCGTTCGGCTTCGCGCCGCTGGTTTGGTCGCAAGGTGTCACCAACGAGGTCTATTCGCTGCATCTGCTAATGCTTGCCTTGGTCGTGCCGCTATTGCTCGAAAAGTATTCGCCGCGTAATCTAATCCTCTGTCTGTTCGTTGTCGGTTTGTCGTTTGGCAATCACATGTCCACCGTTCTTCTTCTTCCGGCAGTTACTTACTACCTTTTCGTCAATCGTAAATCTATCATCGCGTCGCCGCGAACGGCCCTTTGTGTAGTCGCCGTCGTCGCTTTAGCGGCGTCGCTCTATCTCTACTTGCCAATCCGATCGGCGCAAGATCCGGTTTTCAATTGGGGTCAGCCGATAAATTGGGGCAATTTCATGCGCCATGTCTCCGGCTGGCAATATCAAGTCTGGATGTTTTCACGAAGCTTCGATGAGTTGATCCGCTCCTTCGGAACTTTCGCCGTAATTCTATTCAAGCAGTTTCCGCCGCCTTATTGGTTGGTCATCGCTTATGGATTCTGGATTGCCTGGACTGGTCGCCGGCGCATGGCAGTTACGCTTATGCTGATACTTTCCTGCAACATTCTCTACTGCCTGAACTTCGATATTCCCGATATCGACAACTATCTCTTGCCGTCGGTACTTGTCTTGTTCACTTACTCGTTGGTCGGCATCGTGTCGCTCGCACAAGTGCAGACCAAGGTACGATTGCTCGGCATCCCAGTTTTGTCAGCACTGTTGATTTGGGGAGTCGTTGCAAATTGGTCTGTCAATAACCAATCGAAGAACACCTCGGCGCTCGATTGTGTGCACAATTACTATGCTTGTGCTGATTCGAATTCGATCATCCTCTGCGCCGACTGGGACTATGTGAGTCCATGGTTGTATTCGCATTTCTATCTCAAGGAACGCCCCGATGTCTTGATGGTCGACAACGAGTTGGTGCGGCGCTCTTGGTATCCCGACTGGATTCGTCACGCCGATGACTCGTTCTACCGCTATATCAAGACGTCAGTCGATGCGTTCTTACCCCATGTGCAGAAGTTCGAAGCTGGTCAGCGCTATGATCCCAAAAAAATCGAGCAGACCTATCAAGACATTCTGAACAAAATCATGCTTTACCCGAATCGGATAATCTATTTTGACCAGTCGGTAAGTTTGGCGACTGCGCCGCCCGGAGAGATTGTTGTGGCGGGTCAAATACTACGCGTGGTTCGCGCAGGCGAGAACTACTCCCCCAGAGATTTCAAAATCAGTCCGCCTGATTTTGGTAAACCGGCCGATGCGTACAACGACCGGGAATTGCTGCATCTACGACAGTACAATACGATGCTTGAACACATGAAAAACAGCAGAAGTCCACAGCCCAACTAGGACTAGCTAAAGCGCAAACGATTCGTCCATCTCCGGGCGCACCGTGTCCCATTTACGCTCTTCTTTGAGATGCAAAGCCATTGCTTCGGACTGCTCGCGCTCGCCATGCGTAATGAACACTTTGCGCGGCTGATACTCCATCGGCTCAAGCCAATGCAACAACTCAAACCAATCCGCGTGTCCCGACATCCCCTGGAAATTGAATATGCGCGCCTTTACTTCGACCGGTGTCTTGTGGATGTAGACCAAATCAGCGCCCTCCATCAGCACTCGGCCAAGCGTCCCCTCTGCCATGAACCCGACCAGCGCGACTGTCGTCCGCGGATTTGGCAGGCGATTCATCAAATGGTGCAATATGCGCCCGCCCGTCAGCATGCCGCTCGAAGACAAAATTATCGCAGGTCCTTCAAGTTCGTTCAATGCCTGTGATGACTTGCGTGTGCGATGCAGCGTCACATTCGCGCCGTCGAGTACACCATCCGGACCGTTCAACCGCTCGGCTCCGATGGAATGATATGAGGCGAACTTCCGGTAGATGTCGGTCGCAGCAACTGCCATCGGTGAATCGATGTGAATCGGCAATGACGGTATGAACTTCTTGGCAATTAGTTCATTTACCAGATAAGTGATCTGCTGGGTGCGGCCAATCGCGAAGGCCGGAATCAGCAGGATGCTTTTCTCGGTAATTACGCGGTTGATTAATTCTTCAAAAACGGAGAATGCGTCCTCGGCTGGATGCACCTTGCCGCCGTAGGTCGATTCGCACACAAGGTAGTCGCATAGCGGCGGCTTGACCGGATCGGTCGTGAGCGGATTGCCGTACCGTCCGACATCGCCGGAAAAGAAGATCGAGCGCTTGTTGACGCCGTCGTCCATCTCCAATTCAACACCAGCAGCACCCAAGAGATGGCCCGCTATATGGTAGCGGAACCGAAATTCGTTCCCAATCGAAATCCACTGCCCGAAACTCGCGCGTCGGAATAACTTCATCGCAGCTTCCGCATCGTCGGTATCGAACAGCGGCAACACGACTTCATGCCGCGACAATTTCTTCTTCTGGCGGTACTGGGCATCTTCCATTTGCAACATCGCAGTATCAAGCAGCGAGACTTGGGCCAAGTCAATCGTTGGCGGAGTCGCGTAGACGGGACTATGAAATCCTTCCCGAACGATCTTCGGCAAAAACCCAATATGGTCGATATGCGCGTGCGTGAGAATAACTGCCTCGATGCTCGTCGGGTCAAATGGAAGCGGCCGCCAGTTGCGCTCGCGGAGCTCCTTGGGACCTTGGAACATTCCGCAGTCGACCAGCACCCGCTTGTCGTTGACCTCCACCAGATACTTCGAGCCGGTAACCGTACCTGCCGCACCATGAAAAGTGATTTTCATCATCGTTATTTTGTTTCCATTGGGATGAAGAGTAGTTCGCCGCGACGCTCGACATGAAGCACCACAGTCTCCGTTTTTGCCTCGGTAACAAGCGCGCGCATTTGCTCGAGCCCGGATATCTTGGCGCCGTTGATTGAGTAGATAATATCGCCGGGTTGGAGAGTCTGTTCCCACATCTGCACATCGCGCGAACGCGCCGCAACGACCACGCCTTCTGGATATCGAGTCCCTCCGAGAAGTTCCTGTAGCTGCGGTGTCAGTTCGACAGCGAGAATGCCGAGCTTTGGTACCAGATTCCGCTCGGGAGTTACCATCGTGGTCAACATGTCCTGATACGCTTGCCGCTCTGTTACCGACGTTTCAACGGCCACGGTATCTTGCCCGCGCAGCAAGACGACCCTTACGATTGCCCCCTCCGCTTTTCCGTAGAGATTGACCTGGAACTGTCGCCCATTTTCCATTGTCTTGCCGTCTAGTGACAGGACGACATCGCCGATCTGGATTCCTGCTTCAGCCGCCGGCGACTCGGGATAGACATCCGCAATGATCACGCCGCTTTGTCGGTTGATACCAAGCCCGCTGGCCAATGCCGGTGTAATGGTCTGCGCGTTTACTCCGATCTCGCCCCGGCGTACATATCCGCGTTCTTTTATCTGTCCGTAGATTGTACGCACGACATTGCTCGGGGCGGCAAAGCCGATTCCTTCCGCTCCGCCGGATTGCGACAAAATTGAAGTGTTGATGCCGATAACTTCGCCCTTGGCGTTGATCAGCGGCCCGCCGCTATTGCCGGGATTGATTGACGCATCGGTCTGGATGTAGATCATCGGACTCTCCGGACGCAACTGTCTCGCGACGGCGCTAACAACACCCATCGTCACAGAATTTTCGAGCCCCATTGGCGAACCGAAAGCGAACACCAACTGACCCTGGCTCACTTCATCGGAATTGCCAAGTCGCAGGTAGGGCATATTGGTCTCGCCAATCTTGAGCACCGCAAGATCCGTCTCAAGATCAACACCGACGACTTGTGCCCCCACGATCCGGCCGCGCGGTTTGAGAATTGACCGCACTTGTCCGACATTGCTGGCAGCTGCTGACAACACGACCTGAATTCGCTGCGAGCCTTCGATGACGTGCGCATTTGTGACAATGTAGCCATCCGGGCTTAAGAGTACACCCGAACCGCCGCTACGTTGGCGAGTAAGGAGGCCTTCTTCCGACCAGAATCCTCCTTCGGCAGGAGCGTAGCCAGTCGCAATCACGCCGACAATTGCAGGAGCTGTCGCTTCAACGAGGGACTGCGAGGCTGTACTCAAGCGCGCCAGATCGACGTTGGCGTTTTGGGCAAAGGCGCCGCTCGAAGCCATCAAGATCAAGGCAGAAACAATCAGGCTTACCAGAGACTTTACCCAACTCATTCTTACTTCTCCAACACCGGTATGACGAGAATCGGAGTCTGCGTGTCCCGCACAAGTTGCTCCGAGTCAGAGCCATGCAGATGTTCCGCAAGTCGCGTCCGTCCAGTCGTTGTGACGATGATCAAGTCGCAGCCAAGCTCCTTCGCCGTACCGAGGATTTCATCACGCGCATTTCCTTCACGCAAGAGAATCTGGTGTTCGACTTTGTCGCCGCCCGAACGCTTGAGCATTTCCGCGAGAACCGCCTTGGCATTCACGGCGATATCCCGTTCCTCCTTGATGAATTTTTGGGCCGAAACTCGCAGCATCTCCATCTCTTCTTTACTCATGAATTCTGGATGCACATTCAGAAGGAACAACTGCGCCTGGTTAGCTTGTGCCAACTCGACAGCCGCTTTGAACGCAACCAACGACGCTTCGCGCAAATCCGACGGCACTAAGATCTTCTTGAACATCGATTCCACCCTATCTAAAAAACACAAAAGTCATTAAGAGAAAGAGCGGAATCAAGACCGCTCCGGACCACAGCATGTAGCCGAAAAAGCTTGGCATCTGCACGCGCGACTCCTCCGCGATTGAACGCACCATGAAATTGGGTGCGTTGCCAATATATGTATTTGCACCGAAAAACACAGCGCCGGCGGATATCGCGGTAAGATCTATAATGAATTGTGCTGTCATCGGATGCGCCAGCTGGTTCGACAGGATAGCATGCACTTGGCCGGGCAAAATTCCAAGATCCCCAAGCGACATGTTGAAAAAAGTCAAATATGTCGGCGCGTTGTCGAGAAATGACGAGAGCAAGCCGGAAACCCAAAAGTAACTTGCCGGCGAATGTACTGCCGCCACAATCGCGTGCGCTGCACCGGCGCTCCCGGCTTGAAGAATCTTGAGCGGTGCGACGATCGTCATAAAGATCCCGATGAATAAGAAGGCGACTTCTTTAATCGGAAACCAACTGAAGCCGTTGGATTGGCGCACTTGTTTTGAGGTCGTCTTTAAACTCAAAACACCCATCGCGACAATCAAGACGTCGCGCAAGAGCGACTGATACGTGAAGTGAAGTCCCGCCAATGTAAACTCGCCAAGATGCAAGCTGCCAGACATGAGCACCGCCGCGACGATTCCGACCAGATAGACAAAATTGATTCCGCCTTGCACTCGCAATGGCTCGCGGCTAGCCACTTGTTGATTGCGAGCCTTCGATTCTCTTGCATAAAGAACGCTCTCAATCGCATAGTAGGCAACTACCAGATATCCAACCGAGAACAAGAACTTGTTCCACATTTTAAAGGTCCAGAAAAACGGCACACCATTGAGAAATCCGAGAAACAACGGCGGATCGCCCAGAGGAGTCAGCAAGCCTCCTACATTCGCGACCAGAAATATGAAAAATACGATTGTGTGAACCTTGTACTTGCGATCCTTATTCGCACGTATCAGCGGCCGTATCAATAGCATTGCCGCGCCGGTCGTTCCCATCCAGGATGCAAGTATTGTCCCGATTACCAATATTGAGAGATTGACGACTGGCTTTCCGACCAGCGATCCGCTCAAATAGATTCCTCCGGATACCGTAAACAGACCCCATAGCAGGATGATGAAAGGAAGATACTCGCCGAGCATCACGTGCGACAATTCGTAGAGTCCTTCGCCGCCATACACCATGAAGAATGGCAGGGCAAAGATCAATCCCCAACCGATTGCGATCTTGGCAAAGTGGTGATGCCAAAAAGTCGGGGCCACCATTGGTATGATTGCAATGGAAAGTAGGACGCCGGCAAAGGGAATGCAACTCCACAGCGGCATCCGTTCGCCCAATTGCGGCGCTGCGACGTTTGTTTCGCTGCTTTTCTGATATGCTCTGGTGTGAGCTTTGTATTCCTCTGCGGTCCGGCCAGCGATTAGACTTGATGTCAGCAACGTTGCCAAGATCAGCGCAATGGCGATTAGCCCGATTCTAGAATGGCTCATAGTAGAACCCATAATAGAGAGATTGGCGCCTTTGTGCAAGCAGCTTCATCGTGCGCTCCGAGTCGACTAATACCAGCTTGATTCCCAGCCTCGCTTTGCTTAGAATTGCTCCATGAATCTCGTCGAACAATTGCGGAGTGTAATCGCTTCCGCCCAGATAATAGACAATCCCACCGCTCTTCTATCAGCCGCAATTGACGAGTCATCGCTCTCGCCAGTGACTCCATTGGCAATCGTGCAGGTTAAGTCGGTTGCGGAAATCAAGTCGGTCGTCCGCTTCTGCCACGAGCATCGGCTGCCACTGACCGTTCGTGCCGCCGGTAGTGCGCTGGAAGGCAGCGCTATTCCCTGCGAGAACGGCGTTGTACTTGATGTCTCGTTGATGGACAAAGTCATTCAACTGTGGCCCGACGATCTTCAGGTAAAAGTTGAACCGGGCATCATCTACGAAAAACTGAACGAAATCCTCAAGCGCGAGTCGCTCTTTTTCCCGCCGTCACCCGGCGGAAGCTCCGATGTCGCAACTATCGGCGGTATGGTTTCCACAAATGCCAGCGGCATCTACTCGGTAAAGTACGGCGGCACCAAGCAATTTGTCCTCGAAATGGAAATCGTTGACGGAGCCGGGCAGTCGCATCGACTGGGCAACCGCGCCATCAAACGCTCATCGGGATATAATCTCATCGACCTAATGGCCGGTTCCGAAGGTACACTCGGAGTTATCACCTCGGTAACCCTGCAACTGCGCGGAATACCGGAAGGAAGCCGCAAGATTGCCTTCAAGTTCATGTCCGAGTTTGAAGCAGCACAAGCCGTTTCGGAAATGATGCGCTATGGCCTCGATTTGGCTGCCGTTGAGTTCCTTGACCGCAATGTCATCGAAGCGCTGAATTTGCTCAATCACTATGGGCTTGAAGAAGTCCCATGCCTTTTCTTGGAGATACACGGACCCGAACCCGTGCTAACTGCCAACGCTGACGCCGCAGCGCAGATTGCCGAAGAATTGGGCGGTCAGGCGCTGCAGCTTGCCGGCGGCCAGAATCCGTGGGAGATTCGGCACTTCGTCACTAATGCCATCAAGTTGCGCCGTCCTGGATATACAATTATTCGCAATGATGCTGCCTTCCCCATTTCCGCATTGCCGGAAATCGTCCAATACTGTCGTCAGCTTTCGGAGGAGTCGGGGCTGATGATTCATGCCTTCGGCCACGTTGGCATGGGGCTAATCCATGCATTAATCCTCGCCAGACGCGAAGATGCTGCCGAATGGCAAAAGGGGCTAGAAGTGAATCGCAAAATCATTCTGAAAGCACTGGAGTGTGGTGGAACTATTTCCGGCGAGCACGGGATTGGCCTTGGACACAAAGCGATTTTCGGAATCGAGCATTCAGAGTCGCTCGAACTGATGCGACAAATCAAAAAGGTCTTTGACCCGCACGGAATCCTGAATCCCGGCAAGATTTTCGATCCTGTTTAGGCTGCAACAGGCTTGCGCTCGAACGTCGCAATCAAAACACCGATCAATATCAAAGCCCCGCCAATCAGGAAGTGGCTCTCCAACTTTTCGTGAAGCAACAAATATCCCAGTCCCATCGCAACCAGCGGCTCCAGGAATGTCATCAGCGACAATGCCACTGCAGAGACTCTCTTGAGCAAATAATACCAGCCCATAAATGCCACGCCAGTACCGAGAATTGCCAGATAGAAGAGCGACACCAGACTAGCCGTATTAAACTCAAACTTCAGGGGCAATTCCAAAAGCATCGGCGGGACGAGTACAATTAGTCCCATCGGTATCTGCAAGATAGACAGTTGCACAGGCGGAATATCATTAAGATCGCGCTTGATCAGAACAGTCGCCCAGGAACAGAAGATCGAACTTAAGAGAAGCGACAGCATTCCCAGCACCGGACCGTCCAGACTCAAATTCTTCGAAAACAAAGCTAACGTTCCGACAAATCCGACGATCATGCCGATGACCACGTGCCTCTGCAGTCGTTCATTCGGGAGCAACAAGTGCGAGATAATGCCGGTAAAGAAAGGCATCGTGGCAAAAATCACTGCAGCCAAAGAAGCCTGAATGTACTGCTGCCCAATATAGATGAATAGGAAATTCAGGCCGTACATCAGGAAACCGGCGACGAAGATTTTCCGGCGAATGTGCGGAATCTGCGGAAGACGAAATTTCCAAATGCTGAATACCGTCCCGAGGATCACGAACGCGAGGACAAAGCGAACTACGGCAAATGTAAATGGCGGAACCGACTGCAATCCGATCTTAACGACAACCCACGTTGATCCGAACAGAATCAACGTGACGATGTAAATTAGGATTGTCACGTCAGCGGCAACGACCGGTTAGAATTGACCCGACGAAATTGAGCGCGCTGCCGGGTCACCGGGATTGGTGCGCAAGTACTCGCGGGCAATCCGGATCGCGTCTTCGCGCTTGCCGTTTTGGATATACAGCGTCGCTAACGATTGGAATGTCACCGCCATGACCGGATTGATCTTGTAGGCAATCTCGCTTGTTCTCATGGCTTCGTCGCCGCGACCAAGGTATTGTAGTGCAAGCGCCTTGTACTGGTAGTAGTAGATGTTGTCCGGGTTGAATGCAATCAGCTGGTTGATATATTTGAAATACTCATCGTACATCGCCTCTGTCTCGGCGGCACTGAATCCGCGAATCTTTGCCATGCGCGTGTAGCTCTGCCAAAACTCCGGAAATCGCCGAATCATGTCCTCGGTCATTGCCAATGCAGCCGCCGTGTCGCCGCTCGACTCAAGATAATCCACGAATGACATCTGCGACTGTACGGAGCCGATAATAAACGTGGTCGCGACTTCTTCGCGATAGACCCGCGGGTCGTTGATTCCAGTCGACCGGTAAGTGTTCATGAACAAGTCCATGCTCACCTCTTTATCCCATGCGCCCTTGCTTTCCTGCGGTACGATCTGGTACAACCAACCTCTGCGAACATTGTGGTCCGCCAGTGGATACTTGACTTCGCTTGGAAGGCTCCCCGAAAACAGAATCGGATACTTCCACTGGTTGGCGCCGATTATCTGCTCAACCATTTGGTGCGCCACCGTCACGACTTGTCCGGTTTGTTGCTCGCGGTAAGCCATCAGGAGATGTTCCCATCCACCGCGCAAATGGTCGACATAAGGCTTCTTTGGACGCGCACTGGCGAGACTTTCCCATTGCATCTGGTCATCTTCCAGTGCTATCGGCACTCCCATTTGGTGTTTCAATTGCAGCTGGTACCAGTCCGTTTGAATCAGCGACAGATTCGCGATGCGCACGTCGCGCCGGACACCGTAAACTTCCTGCAAACACCAAAGCGGGAAAGTGTCATTGTCGCCGCCGGTAAACAAGATCGCGTCTTGCGGACATGATATCAGGTAATTGTAAGCGTAGTCATACGGCAGGAAGTTGTTCGAGCGGTTATTGAAATTGAAATTTGCCGAGATGGAGATTGCCGGAAAGATAAACGTAGCAATGCCGAGCACTGCCGCCGTGAGTACTCTGCCGTCTTGCCTCAAGAGATTCAGCAAGTAGTTGAGCGCAACGAACAGACCCATTCCGATGTACAATGCGAAGGTGATAAATCCCGGCGTAAAGAAATAGTCGCGGTCGCGAACCTCGAGCTTATTCAAACCCATCGACATATCCACCATCGAACCGTCGGCGAAATTCATGTACAGCACTAAACCAATTGTCCCGGCAAAGAGAATCAGGGCGAAGAAGGCGCCCACTCGCCACTTCCATTTGATCAGCGCAATAATTCCGATGATAGCCAGGATCAGCGGCACCGTAAACAAGATTCCGCCGAAACCAAACTGGTCCATTAAGAATCCGCCAAAGCCAATGCGTGGAAAATCTCCCAATTGGTGTTCCCAACTGGCGCGGCGTTTGAACATCTTTTCGAACATCGATTCCGAGCCGTATTGCTTGCGCTGCAGATATCCGTAGAACCGCTCCCAATCAGCAGGATTGTTCTGATTGATAGCAGGCTTTTCGGCGGCACGAATCGGTATATAGGCGTGGGCGGAAAATCCGATCATCGCAGCGACACTAAGTCCCAGAGCCAATCCCCAAGCTTGATCGCGCTTCTGAATAAACCCGATCAACGATATGACCAACCACACCGGCACGAGCACCAGGAACCACGAGACGTTTGCGGCAACCGTGAACAGCACGATGCCGCTAAGCCAAAACCGGATATCTTTGCGCAGCCGCTCGTCTACGGATATGACGAATATGAAAATCGCCGGCATTGCGAGGAACGACGTCATGTGCACGGCCACTGAAAGCAGACTCAAATACGCAATCATGATCAAGTACTTGAAAGCCGATGCCTTGCCGCGATTGTCGTACCACAACAACGTAAGCCAAATCAGCGCGAAATAAATCGCCATTGCAATGGCGTAAACTTCCGCCTCAACGGAATTCGACCAATTGGTTCGCCCGAATGCAAACAGCAAAGCGCCGGTAACTGAACATAAGTACACCAGCAAGAGCTTGCTGCGGTCGCCATCGACGCCGGGGAAGAAACGCAACAGCCGGACGGAAACGACATAGCCCAAGGTCGCTGCAGCGGCGCTGCTAAAGACAGAGAGGAGATTGACGCGATACGATATGTCGGCAGCAAGAGGCAACATCGAGAAGATTCGACCGATCAGCAAGAAGAGTGGATTACCGGGCGGATGAGCAATTCCAAGTATATAGGAGCAGGCAATGTATTCGCCGCAGTCCCAAAATGGTACTGTCCGCTGCACCGTCATCAAGTAGACGATCATCGATGTCAAAAAGACTACTGCCCCGCCGCCAAGGTAGGCCCAATCGCGTGTTTTGTTTTGAAACAGTGTCACTTTTCTCCGCTTCACTATTCTATGTTATCAGCCGACAAATATATAGAAATTCGAATCACAAACAACCCCTTTAACGGAGGTTTCGATGTTGACGTGGTGTGGATTGCTATTTACGCTGGGAATTGCCGCGTTCCTCGACACTATCTACAATTACGGAAATATCTTTCGGCAAATCAATTCGGTGTTGTTTATGCTCACTTCACTGGGACTGCTGGTTCGCACGACCACGAAGATGAAACTGCGGACAATGGAAAATTCGCAAAAACGGATTGAACAACTTGAAGGTGAATTGCGGGAATTTAAGGGCGAAAAAAAGGTCAAAGTCTAGTCGCGAGTCATTGACCGATCCTTACGATTTCGTTTTGTCTTCTTGGACGCAGATGGTCTTTTCGGTCCGCTGCAGCTTCTTTCTGACATCTTCGACATTCAAACTGCCCGGATGATTCAGCAAGACCTGCTGATACATTTGCCGCGCTTGTTCGCAATTGTGGCGCGACTCCGAATAAATGTCGCCCTTGCGCTCGAACGCTATCGGTGTATAGAAGCTCGCCGGATGCAGCGTGATCAATGAGTCGTATTCGGCCAACGCCAGCGTGTCCTGCCGCATGATCTGGTATATCTCCCCAGACTTGAGCCAGGAAATCTCCGGAAGGATCGCTCCCGTTCGATGCTTTAGCTTGGCTAACTCGTCCAATGTCTTCTGATATTCAAAGCGGAACTGCGCATACAAGGCCGCGGCAAATACCTGCAGGGAAGCCTCTTCCATTCCGCCATATTCGCTGATTAGCATAATTCGTCGCAGGCAATCATTGACGAAAACGCTCTTGGGATATGCGTTCATCACGCGGCTGTAGGCGTCCCGGGCGGCTTCAAAATTACCGGTATAGAATTGCAGTTCCGCCCGCTTGAACAGCAGTTCCTCCTGGTTGCGCAACGGCAATTGGTTGGAATTGACTGTACCATAGATCGAATCTGCCATCACGGCATTGCCTTCCGCGAGATAACAATCACCGATCAGCATTTTTGCGGCAGCCGCCAGCGGTAATCGCGGATACTTGATTACCATCTGGTCGAAAGTTTCCCGGGCCTTTTGCGGATCATGCAATCCTTGCAGTGTTACGGTGCCGAGTGAATAGAGGGCTTCCGACCGGTCACGATCGCTCGGCGTTGCATTCAGAATCTCCTGATATATTGCCGCCGCTTGCGCATAGTTCGCGCGGGCAAAGTGCGCTTCCGCGAGAATGAACTGCGACTGAACCAGAAATGGCGTTACCTTTAGCGCGGCAATTTGATTGCAGGCTTTGTCCACCATGGCATAGGCGCCGTTGTCGCGTGCTACGCGGGCAAAATAGAGCAGGTTCTTGCCGGATCCGTTTTCCAGCGAGTCGACGAGACGAAAACGATCAAGCGCCTTTTCATACTGTCCTTGTGCAATCAAGTAGTCGCCATAAAAGCGATGCGCTTCTACGCGATTGGGATTTGCCTTGACGATTTCCGCCAACGTCTTCTCCAGTCCGGTGTCGTACTCTTCTCCGGCATCTAGCTTGATCAGGTTCGACATGCGGCCCGTCACATAGATTTCTTGTGTGGTATCCGCCTGGATCATCACAAAATATTCGCGCGCCGCTTCACCATAGCTGCGCATGATTTCGTAGAGTTGCGCTAATTTGCGCGAGAATATGGTCGGCTGATTCAATTTCACCCGCGATTCCTGCAGGAATTTCACGGCATCGGCGTAGTATCCGTTCATCATATAGGCGTCGGCTGCGCGTTCGTATGAAGAGACATCGTACGGCAGCAGACTTATCGCCAAATCGACTTGCTTCCTGCCTTCGGCGAGATTGCCCTGCCGAAAGTAGATACCGGCGATATCGAGTTGGAATGTGACTTTCTGGAATTCTTCGCCGGAGTTGTCAACCAGGCGCTGCAGCACAGCCAGTGCGGAGTCATAGTCCTTGCTGCAGACATAGGCGTTTTTCAGCGCCGTCGCGATCTGTTCGTTGCGGGGATACTGCTCGTAGAGGTCGCGCACCGCGGTTATCGCCTCAACGCAGCGGCCGGCATAAGTCATAGTCTCGGCATTCCGAACCCGCTGCATGTCGAGCTGCGTTTGTGCTTGAACAAGCGGCGTCATGGCTGCTAGCCAAGACGCCGCGAGTGTGGTATATATCAGACTTTTCAATTTCATTTATTGGGCTGATTTGCATTTACTGAACGGAAGTACTCCTTGATCAGCTCTTCGTATTCCGGCGGATAGCCTTCGTTCATGTATTTCTGCAGACGGTCCTGGTAACTCTGCCGCGCTACCGATTCAAACTTCAGCTGTTCCGGCGAAGCGCGCAGAATGTCCTTTGAAGTCTCGGCTTTACGTTCCTCGGAGAAGTCCTGGCGCTCAAGCGATCTCTGGAAGTCCAACATGCGTGAATGAATCTTGTTTTGGCGCTCCAGCGTCGATTCGTTCACTTCGCCGCTTTCGAGATCTTCCACAACTTTCTTAACTTCCTTGTCGAGCTCATCGAGCCGTCCCAGAATTTCCTTGCGGCTGCCTTGTTCCTTCTGCAGTTCACCTAGACTCTTCCGTACGGCGCTCTGCTCTGCCGCCAATCGTCCCAGGTCGCCCTGGCTCGGTTTAGCGTTGCCGGGTTTGTCGCACATGGAAGAAGTCTTATTATTAAGCTGCTTCTGCTGCTTTGAGAGCTTGTTCATCTTCTGGAACATGTTCTCATTGTTGCAACGCCCGTTATTGCACATCTGCTGGCTCTGCGAAGACTGCATCAATTGGTTGGCTGCCTGATTCAGCGAGAACATGGCGTCTTTTTGCGAACGCATCGCATTCGAACCGTTTCGCTTCATCAAGTCCTCGGTCGACTGGTTCATCGACTCGCGGGCTTTGTCCATCAGTGCGCCGATATCCTGCGAATAGAACGGCGACTCCATCGAAATCTGTCTCAACTTAGCGTCGAGCGATTCCATTGTCCTCTGCAGTGCCTGTTGTTCTGCAGCAAGCTGTTGCAACTGCGGCGAAGTCGGATCTTCCGCTTCCGCGCGGTCGATGACATCTTCCTGCTTGTCCGAAACATATAGTATTTCGTTGGCGGCTTCCTTCATCTTCTCGGCGGACTTTTCACCCTGTTCCGAGTTGAACGAATCCTTCATGTCCTGCATCTTCTTCTGCATTTGCTTCAGACTGCTAAGCGCCTGTTCGCCGGACTGCTTGGCCATCTTCTTGTTCTTTTGCTTCTGCTGTTCGCTCATCTGCTGCATTTGCTCGCCGGCTTCCGGCTTGCGGCTGGCTTCGAGAAATTCCTGGATATCTTTCTGCTCATCGAGCTTCAGTTCTTCCAGCATCTTCTGCAACTCGTCAGCCTGCTGTTGCAACTTGTCCAGTTCTTTCTTGTTCTCCTGCTCGCGGGGCGACAGTTCGGCGAGTCTTTCTTCCGGCGATTTTTCCGTCTGCTCGTTCATGGCTTGCTGCTTTTGAATGATGTCCTCAAGCTGCTTCATCATGTTTTCCATCTTTTGCTGCGCTTGCATGAACTTCAGCATCGCAATCGTCCGCTCGAGTTTCTCCTTGAGCTCTTCCTGCGATACCTGCATTTCCTCGGCGGCTTTCTGCATTTCTTCCGGCGACATTTTCTCCATCGCCTCCTGCATCTTCCGCATCGATTCCTTCATCTCCGGCGTCGCGACCTGCTCAAACAATTTCTGCAGTTCCTGCAGTTTCTGCATGATCTCTAGTGAAGTCAGATCGTTCTTCTGCATCTGATCCTTCATCTCTTCCATGCGGTCGCCGATTTTCTCCATCGCGTCCATGAGATTCTGCTGCTGCGTCATCGCTTTCTGGAGTTCTTGCTTTTTCTCCCAGTCCATTTCTTTGTTGCTCAACAGCTCTTCCTGGAGCTTCTCGGTATTCTCAAGCAATTGTTCCTGCGTCTCGCGCAGCTTCTCGAGATCGCTGATCTGCGACTCGCCTTCTTCCTCCAAGTATGCGAACTGCTCGTCAAGCGACGGCAGGCGCGCTACCAGTAGCTGCGACAGCGCAGATTTTGGCCCTGTGATATTGTCGTTGTCGAAAACTTCAAATTGATATTCGACCCAGCCGCCCGGTTCCAATCCGATGTCGCCGAGACTCCAGGGGTAGTGCACTTCAATGCTCTTGCCGGCGCCGCGATCAAATGTCACGTTGATCTTTCCGGCAAACGTCTCGCCTTGAATGCTGAAAACGCGATAGTTAAGCTTCAGATCGGAAAACCCGAAGTCGTCAAACAATTTTACGCCCAGATCCAACGCCATGTCATCGCCAAGATTCACAGGCACGCCCGGTGCAAATAGATCAGCCTCGGGAAACGCATCCGCGATTGCGCCGATGCGATACTCAATCGGGCTGGGATTGTCATTACCGAGTTCATCCGTGATCGCAATATGATAACTGCCGTCGTCCATCACTTTGAGCGAGGACGAAAGCTTATGGTCGTCAATCGAAAGCGGCACCGTCTGACCGTTCTTCAGGACAATCTGTGCCGTTTGCGGCGGCTTGTTCGAAGTCGCTTCGATTTTGACTTCTGTACCCTTGATCGCCGAGATGTTGCCGTCGTTTTCATCAACGACAAGCGGCTGGAGACCTGTGTACTTGGGATAGTTATAGGTCAGCTTGATATCCATGATGCGCGGCTTGTCAACGGCGTCAATTTGGTATTTCGGCGATTCAATCTCGCCTGCCGTTACCCAATACTCGAATGTACGGCGCACTTCGCGGAACTCAAACGACAACTTCGTCGTGTCGTCCGAGCCCAGCTTGCCGGTCAAGCCGGAAGCCGTTGCCCTGATCACATTGCTTTCGCTGAAATCTTCCGTTTTGATCGGGCCGTCCTCGTAGCGCCAGTGCAACTTCGCATCCTGCGGCAGCGATTTGCCGGAAAGAAGCGCGTCAACGGTAACCGGCGAGAACTTCGCGACTTCGATGTTCTTTGGATTGACGTCCAAACTGTACGTTAACTGGCGCGCAACATCGACTGTCGGGTTGGCAAAGAGATAGACTGTCTCACTGAACACTGACGGAAACACGAATCCCAGCATGAGGAGAATCAACGCCGCAGCACTGAAATAGCGCAGCGAGCGTTTCAGGTAACTGTGGTCTACCGATTTCTTGAAATCAAACTCGCCGCACATTTCGCGCGATTGCTGAATGATCGCCTGAATCATGTCGGTGGAAAAGCCTTCGCGGTTACTGGCGAGGTTGCGCTCCAATTGCAGCGAAGCAATCAGGCGATCCTGCAGTTGCGGGTACTTTTCTTCAACTTTGAGCGCGACAGCTTCGGTGGAAGGCTTGTTGATCATCGGCCAAATGATCGTTTTGAACAACAGGCCGAGCACGACGAGAGCAGCGCCGCTGACGAAGATTATCCTGAAGGTCGTTCCCAAGAAGAACGCGGCATTGAACAGGAATCCCAATACAAGCAATACCGACACGGCGGTCAAAATCAAAAGCGCACCGTTGGCGGCGTAACCCAACAAAATGAAATTCCGGAGTTGCCTGAGCCTGCCGCTTAGGTATTCGAGCGATATTCTGGGATCCATAATCTATACCTCTAATTCATTAATGACCAAACTAGAATGTTTGTTCCCATTTGAAGAGCTGCCGTCCGCTTCTCTTCTGGGTCGTTGTGTACGCGTGCATCTTCCCAGCCGTCGCCAATGTCCGATTCAAAGACGAACAGAGTTACCAATCGTTCGCCGATAAACCAGCCAAAAGCCTGCGCCGGTTTGTCGTCGTGCTTGTGTATTTTCGGAAGACCATTTGGGAATTTGTAGTAACAGTTGAAAATGCCATGGTTAAAGGGCAATTCACGCGGCTCTTGATCCGGGAAGAGTTTCTTCATCTCGCGAAAGAACGCCTTGCGCATGCCGTACGAATCGTTTGCAAACAAAAATCCTCCCGCAGCCAAATACTTGCGCAGGATTTCCAGTTCTTCGGCGCGGAAATTCACATTTCCGTGTCCGTTCATGAAGAGAAAGGGATAGTTGTAAAGTCGGTTGTCTGTCAACTCGACTCGGACTTCTTCACTGTTGACCGGTATGTTCGTGTTTGCCTTGACGAATTTGATCAGATTGGGGATACCCGAAGATCCCAAATACCAGTCACCGCCGCCGGGATACTTCAACCTGGCAATTGCGACGCTGTTGCTAACTTCCGCGGCGTAAGCGCCACCACAAATCATGATGCAGATGGCTATGAAAGTCGAGGTAAGTAATTTACTCATGGTACTACAACTTATACGCATACTGTAGGTTATTAGTTCAGGCCTGAATCGACCAAATTGATTCTCTTTAGCTAATCGGCATTAATTTATCAAATGAAACGACCAAATTTCGCTTGACATTGCGCCGATTACGTATAACGTATGAACAGTTGTTCAGGTGTTATATGTATAGTACTGATGATGTTTGCCAAGTAAAGTTCGTTAACCAATCGACTGTTAGCCGTTTGCGCAAGTCGCTCAAGGATCCTACGACAATTGGCCGCCTTGCGGAAATCTTCGGAGTCCTCGCCGATCCTACCAGACTCAAGATCTGTATCTTCTTGGCACAGGAAGAGTTATGCGTCTGTGACCTCGCGGCCATGCTGGGAATTTCTGAATCGGCAATTTCGCACCAGCTTCGCCTTTTGCGCTCGCTCCGTTTAGTGAAATACCGCCGCGAAGGGAAGATGGCCTTCTACGCCCTCGACGATTCCCATGTCTCTGCCCTCATCAAGCAGGGAATGGATCACGCCGAAGAGCGGAGCAAGTAATGGCTCTCACTAATATTGAAGCCAACACTACCCGGATTGACTGCCCCAACTGCGCCAAAACCGCCGAATCCGAGATTCAGAATATCGCCGGTGTTGCGGGCGCTCGGGTTGATCTGCTTAATGCGAAGGTCTATTACTCATTCGATACTGCCAAGACGGATGCCCCCACGTTGCGGCGCAAAATCGAAAGCCTCGGTCATTTCAAATTTGTCGATCAACCGGCAGCCAAACCGAATGCACTCCCATTCTCGCGTTCGCTTGGATATTCGCTGCTCGGCAGCATCATTCTCTACGTTGCCGGTGCGCTGCTGTATTTCGGTCTAGATCAACAAACTGCCGGCACAGTCTTCTTCTATACCGCGACACTTGTTGGCGGCTGGGACATTTTGGTTCGTGCATTCAGCGCGGTTCGACACCGGCGCCTCGACATAAACGTCCTCATGCT
>CAZIBI010000042.1:0-21067 GCA_964537215.1 uncultured Ignavibacteria bacterium
GTCATTTCCCAACGTAACGATGGATGGGATCAACATCTATTACACCTGGACCGATAACCGCAACGGCAGCTTCGATGTGTACGCACGCATCACCGAATATGGCGCGCCGGCGATTGTCATTGCGCCAAACGCGTTCCAATTCAACGCGCAACTCGGCGGCAGCAATCCGGCCTCACAGAACTTGCTTATCAACAACACCGGCTACGGAATTCTCAACTGGACCGTCGCCGACAACCAAACCTGGCTTTCGGTGAGTCCGGCCTCCGGCACAGCACCGGCTACAGCGACAGTGTCAGTGAATATCGCCGGACTGACATTCGGCGAATACTCCGGCAGAATTACAATTGCCGATGCGACAGGAAAAGACTCCTCGCGCACAGCGGTAGTCGCTTTGACAATCACTGCGCCAACACTCAAGATTACTCCCGGCTCGGTATCAGTCGAAACGCAACTTGGCGTTCCGGCGCCGGATGACAAATTCTTCATGATCGAGAATACCGGTTCAGGCGCAATCAACTGGACGATTAGCGGCAAACCGAATTGGCTCGGACTTTCGCAAGTTTCCGGCACGGCGCCCTCGGCAGTAGATTTGATTTTCTACACCGATTCGCTTTCCGGCACCGGCAACTTCACCGCCAACTTGAGCATCGCCTCGCCGCAAGCGGTCAATTCGCCGCAGCTATTCACTGTCAATCTCTCGCACTCCACGAATGTGCCGGTCATCACGACCGATCCGGACACGTTGAAGTTTAGTTTTGCTGCAACTGCCGGATCGATTCCAGCGCAAGAGTTGGTGATTTACAATTCCGGCGCCGGTACAATCGACTGGCTCATCGCCGTGGATGCGACCTGGGTGACAATCGACACCGAGGACGGCTATGGCGACGCAGTCGTCAATGTCGGTATTCAACCCGGAAGTCTCACCGAAGGCGGACACTTTGCCACGTTGACGATTACCGACCCGCTCGCTTACAATTCGCCCAAGACTGTTATTGTGCAAGCCGTCGTGGCGGCGCCGCCGCCGACGATTTGCACTATTCCAGCGCTGGTCAATTCAATCGCGCGCGCAGGATTTGCCGGAGTCGACAGCATCGACGTCGTCATCAACAACTGCGGCGCAAACGGACTCAACTGGACTGCGACTTCTAATCAACCGTGGCTGTCAATCAGTCCTGCCTCCGGCGGCGACAGCACAGACGCGAAGGTGATTGTCAATTCGACTGGCATCGGCGTCGGGCAGTATTCCGGACAGATTACGATTACAGCGGTGCAGGCGGCAAATTCGCCATTCCTGCTGCCGGTCAATTTGCAAGTTAACCCCGTCGATACACTAAGTCTAACCTCCGGCAACGCGTTTCCCGGCAGCAATACCGGCATGGAAATCGCTCTTCACAATTTCGTTCCCGTTGACAGCATGGGAATTTCGCTCCAATTCGATGATGCAGCATTGCGCGTCGATTCGATTACCGCTTCAGGTCGCGCAACCGGCAAGCTCGACTTCAGCATTGTTGCTTCGCAAAGCCTCGGTACCACAGAGGTCGCCATCGAAACGCAAAATGAAAATCAAGCGATCCCGGTCGGCGCCGGTCCGATTGCCTATGTCTACTTAAGTGTGCAGGAATCGGCGGGCGAAGGCGAATACACGATTACTCCATCGGCAACGATCAGCGACTCGACCCGAAACACATTCCCGGCGCACAGCCTTGGCGGCACCATCGCTGTCGGCGCAGCGACTCCGGTCTATCCGGTCGAAAGTCCTGTGCTTCCGAGCGAATTCAAACTCGAACAAAACTACCCCAATCCTTTCAATACCGCGACTGTGATTCCCTACAGTCTGGCGCAGTCCGGCGAAGTCTCGCTTGAAGTTCTCAACATTCTTGGCCAGCAAGTGAAATCGATTTTCACTGGCAACCAGCGCGCTGGGTCCTACTACGCCACTTGGGATGGTGACGACAATCTGGGCCGCTCGCTGGGCACGGGAATCTACTTCGTGCGCCTGCAAGCCGGCGGTCTGTCGCTGGTCACCAAACTCGTCTTGCTCAAGTAAGCTCGCGCTCGCACAAATCATCATTGTATATCCGTCGGGCTGAAACGTATATTCCTCCGTAATGAGGAATCTCCTAATCGCCATCTTTGCAGCGTCGCTCATCAGCACTTCGGCACTTGCTGTTTACCCGCAAGCCAAAGTCATCGATGACGGCAAGCTGGCGTTCTTCATCCTCAACACCGGAAGTTTCGGCGTGGATTTCGAAGGCACGCGCGAGAGTTTCTCCGGACTCTACTATCCCGGCAACAGTTTCAACGGCATCATGGCAGGCGGCGGCGTCTGGGTCGCAGGGAAGAAGGACGGCGCCTGGCGAATCACGATTTCCGGCGACGAAAGTGAATTCTCGCCTGGTCCGGTCGGCGAGGGCGGATTGCCCGCCGACACCACATTTCGACCTTACAAAATCACGCGCGGCGAAAACTATCTCGTGAGCGACGACTATCGCAATTGGCCCGCGTCATCCGGCGCGCCGGTGGATGCCTTTGGCCAACCGTTGATAAAAGGCTCGCAGGTTCTCTACACGATGTTCAACGACGCGGATTCTGCGCAGCACATCTTCGCTGGCTTTGCCGGCACTTTGCCGCTCGGCGTCGAAGTCAAACTCTATGCCCACACTTGGGACAACGACTATCAACTCTTTGACACGATGCTTGCCCAAGTGGTCTTCATGGACTATACGATTACGAATGTCGGCGACGGGCCGATCGATTCTTGCATCGTATCGATCTTTGCCGACCCGGACATCGGCTTCAGCCGCAGCGACCGTATCGGCTCGCGCGCCGAACTGCAGTGCGCGTACGTTTACGACGAAGCGAACTTCGATTCGGAATATGGCACTTCGCCGCCGGTAGTGGGAATGGCATTCTTGACGACGCTGGCCGGGTCAATGAACTATTACTATCCCTGTAGCCGCATCTTTCCGGAGTGCGTCGCGGTTGATACATTGCCGGAAGTACTCAATCTCATTCGCGGACTTCGTCCCACCGGCCAGCCATATTTCAATCCGATTACGACTTTCCCAACGACGTTTCCGTTCGACGGCGACCCCAGCGACAGCACCGGCTGGGTGAATGATCTATCGCGCGACTATCGATTCTTGCTGAATACCCTGCCGGTAAACCTTGAGGTCGGAGATAGCATCACCTTGCGTGCAGCATTAGTCGTTGCGCGCGGGACCACTACCAAGAATGGCGTGCGGCGATTCCTTGAGACGGTGCAGATGCTGCGCTCGCTGCAGCAATCCGGTACTATCAGCCCGATAATCAAAATTGCCGATGAGTCCGCCGTCGTTGTCACTGGCAAGCGTGTGCTTGGCCGCGACTGGGGCGGACGATTTCTTGGCGGCGGCGCAGATGTTGCCGCGCGCTACTTGCCGGATTACGAAATCCCAGCAACGCCGGAACCGGCTATCATCGCGTTTGGCACGTCCGGCGATACGCGTGTGCAGCGTTTTGTTATGGACGGATCGCGATTGGTTTATTCTGGCGATGAAGTCTCCCCAAGCGGAGTCGCAGTCACGGTGGGAAACTTGCGAACTCGATGCTTCTTTGTCGATACTGACCAGGATGGCAGCCTGTCCAATGCGGAAGGCAGACTTGATCCGTTGATTCTGACCGATATGAGCATCGGTTCAGGAATCGGGTCACCCGGGACGACTTTGCAGAGTCTTGCAGCGCACTTGACTTATGTCGTCCATCTCGATCTGGCGCTATCCGATTTGTCCAAGACCTCTATTGCGCTCAATGGCTCGCTGATGAACGCACCGATGACTCCGCTTGATGATATCATCGCCATATCCGAACCAGCCAGCGAAGCCCCGGCAGCTCTGACTTTCGAGATTGTCAATCACACCGGCTTCGTCCAGAAAATCGATCTGACATCTTCGGATCCGAGTGTAGTGCATTTTTCGCAGTCGAGCTTTGATCTTGGCGTAGGCGCCGGTAGGTTCGTGACCCTATATTCTTCTGCGCCATTCGATGAGTCTGTGTTGCACAGAGTTCAGATCGATGCCTATGGATACCAAGAGCTGCATGTGACTTCACAGTTGGAAATCGCACCTGCCGCGTTGTCCGTTACCGGCGATGCCGACAATGACGGCCTCTTTGACTTGGTCGACTTGTTGCAAATGGTGCGGATACTCTATCGCGATGATCCAATCCTGACGCCGATTCGCCAAATCGATGCGGACTGCAACGGCCGATTTTCTTTGGTCGATTTTATGTCGTTTGTGAATTATCTGTACGCCCGCACACCGCTTCCATGCCAAACTCCCGTCAACTAACCATGCCGCTGCGAATACTTCTTGTCGTGATGATCGTATTTGGCGTTGGGCGCACAGCGTTCGGCGAGCGGTTGGTTGCAGATTCATCTTCGCAGCGCAAGTCGCACATCAATCGCAACATGATCATCGGCAACGTCGTCGTTGGCAGCGCGGCCTACGTTTACTTCAAAAATACCTGGGGTGCACCGAACGGGAAGTTTCATTTCAAAGACGAGCTGCACGACAATGTCGCCTTCACTGATGAAGTCAGCCATTTCTACGCCGGATACAAGCTCGCCGACGGATTTCGCTGGTTCTTCCGGATGTTGCAGATGCCCGAATCGCAGCAAGTCAAGTACGGGGCGATCCAGTCGGCGATAATCCTCACGCTGGTTGAGGTTCCGATGGATGCCTTTAATCCTGACCAAGGTTTCGGTGTCAGCGATTTCGTGCTCGATTACGGCGGAATCGGATTTGCATTGCTGAAGCACAAATATCCGAACAATTTCGACATGAAGTTTTCAGTCAAACAACCGCCATGGAAATTCGACAATAAGTTTCTCGCCAGCAAGAATGAAGAGTTCGCGAATTTCATCTGGTGGGCAACCTACACGCCCAAGGTCGCTACTATCGGACTCGGCTATGGAATCAAGTACGGCGATGGCGACGATGTACAATCGGAGTACTTTCTCGGCGTGGGCACAACTGCTTACGATTTGCTTTATCTCATCAAGCCCAAATGGGCAAAAGAGCTGAAAGCGCTCGATTGTTATTTTATCAACTTCAAGCTGGAACTCTAATACAAGCTGCCTCCGAAAAGCGATTGACTCGATTGATTGTTGACTCTAATCTGTGAACGGGGCAGAGCGGAGCTATGTCAAGTCAACGCGCGATATTGCATGTCGATATGGATGCTTTCTTTGCGGCGATCGAACTGCGCAACAATCCGCATTTGCAGGGCAAGCCGGTCATTGTCGGCGGCAGTCCGGGCGGACGCGGCGTTGTTTCGACGGCCTCGTATGAAGCCCGCAAATACGGCATTCATTCGGCCATGCCGGCAGGGGAGGCCTATCGCCTTTGCCGCGAGGCGATCTTCCTGCACGGCGACTTCTCGGCTTATCACCATGCCTCACAGCTGATCGAGAAAATCCTGATGCGCTTTTCACCGGCGGTTGAGATGGTCTCTATTGATGAGGCTTTTCTTGATGCCACCGGCACCGAGAAGATCCACGGACCCGCCGAGTTGACGGCAGTCAAAATCAAGAACGCCGTACGCGAGGAAATCGGGATCACCTGCACGGTTGGCATTGCGCCGAACAAGTTGCTGGCAAAACTCGGCAGCGCTCTAAACAAGCCGGACGGTCTGACCATCATCAAAGCGAACGAGATCGAGCAGACAGTCTATCCGTTGCCGGTCGACAAGCTGTGGGGCGTCGGGCCGGTAACCTACGAGCGCCTGCTCCGCAACGGCGTCAAGACAATTGGTGATCTGGCTATGCTGAATGAATCCTCGCTCAAGACTTTGCTTGGCGATTACGGCCGTACGTTGGCTGCGCGTGCGCGCGGTGAGGATGACCGCTCGGTGCGCGATCACGACGAATTGCATTTCGAAAAATCGATGTCGCACGAAACCACTTTGGGCGAAAATTCTCACGACCCGGAACATGTTCACCGTTTGCTGGCTTACCTTGCCGAGAAAGTCGTCATCCGCCTTTATCGCGGCGACTGGCTCGCGCGGACTGTCGGAATTCGCGTCCGTTATCCGGACTTCAAAACCATCACCCGGGACAAAACGTTGGCGCATCCCAGTGTCGACTATGCCGAAATTCTAGATACGGCCTCTAGCCTTGTTCCTACCGAACAGGTTGTCAGCAGGGGAGTTAGGTTGGTCGGCGTGCGAACCTCCAACTTAGTTCATGTCTCGGACTTGGCGCAAATGGACTTGTTTAGCGACGAAAAATCACGCCATGAACAACTAAATCGCTCAATTCACAACCTTCGCACCAAGTTTGGCGATAATATCATTAAGAGAGCCGGCGGGCTTGGTTCGCACGAGGAATAAGCCGGGCGAAGTACTATTTGACAAATTTGTCCATTTAGTTAGATTGGCGATATGGTCACTTTCGTGGACAAGAAGGAGAAGGTTTCCTCTGTGTTTAACTGGCCGTTTTCCAAAGTGGCGACTTCCTTAGAAGCATCGGTCATCCGCGAGACATTGAAGATTTCCAATAAGCCGGGCATCATCAATTTTGCCGGCGGTTTGCCGGCCTCCGAACTTCTCCCCACGGAGCAAATTCGCACTTGTCTCGATGCTGTCCTAGCCGACCATGCCGCCCAGGCTCTGCAATATTCGATCTCGCAGGGTGTGCCGGTGTTGCGCGAACTTATCGCCCAGCGAATCTCGCGGCAGGGCCTTCCGGTCAGCGCCGACAATATCCTGATTACGACCGGTTCGCAGCAGGGGCTGGATTTAATCGGCCGCGTCTTCCTGGAGCCGGGCGACTATGTCGTCACGGAGCTGCCGACTTATCTCGGTGCGCTGCAGGCATTCAATTTCTACCAGGCGCGCTATGCCCCGATTCAGATGGACGATGACGGCATGATCATCGACAATCTTGAGGAGAAGATCATTCAGTATCGCCCCAAAATGATCTATGTCGTGCCAAACTTCCAGAATCCGTCCGGAATTACCATGTCGTACCAACGCCGCAAAGCGCTGATGAATCTCGTGTTCCGCCACCAAATTGCAATGATCGACGACAATCCCTATGGCGAACTACGCTATTCGGGTACGCCGTTGCCGTCGCTGCGCGGTCTTGGCGGTGACGCTGTTATCCAACTCGGCACTTTCTCCAAATTGATTTCTCCCGGCTTGCGCATCGGCTGGATTTGTGCCCCGGTTTCGGCAATTGCGATCATTGAGAAAGCGAAACAAGCTGTCGATTTACACTCTTCAACATTCAGCCAATTCATCGCTGCCGAATTTCTCAAGCGCGGCTTCCTTGACCCGCACATCGAACGAATTCGCGAAGCCTACGCACTCAAGCGCGATACGATGATCGCAGCCATGAAGGAGTACTTCCCATCGTCAGTCCGCTGGCCTCATCCGGATGGCGGTCTTTTCCTCTGGGTGCAGTTGCCAGAGAATGTTTCAGCTTCGATGGTCTTCCAGCAGGCGCTGCACGCGGGAGTCGCTTTCATACACGGACGTCCGTTCCATCCCGACGGTACCGGCGATAACACTATGCGCCTCAATTTTGCGTCCTCAAGTCCAGAAAACATCGTCGAAGGCATCAAGCGTCTCGGCAAAGTGCTGCAGCAGTATTGCTAGGGCTCCCTCTCAAGTTCTTGCTTGTTTAGCCGTCAAAATTATGCGTATACTCAAGTCATTGCCGGGGGCACGTTCCGGACCGGAAATCGGTCTTTGCTTGATCTTAGGGAGACTGACTCGTGATTATCGCCTTTCATAAATACCATGCACTCGGCAACGACTTCATCGTCCTGCATAAACGCCTGTCGAAACTAAGCGCCGCACAAACTCCGCGCTTGGTCCGCGCCATTTGTGATCGCCATAACGGCGTCGGCGCCGACGGCGTGATCATCTATGACGAAATTCGCCGCCGCTACCTCATGCGCATATTCAACGCGGACGGGGGAGAGGCCGAGATTTCCGGCAATGGCTTGCGAATTCTCGCGCACCACATCTACTCCTGCTCCGAGGCCAAGCTCAAATCCTTTGTGATCGACTCAAGCACTGGCGCTCATGCGGTTCAAATCAAGTCCGGCAAGGCGGAACAAATCGTCAGCAGCGTCACGATGGCGCCGCCGAATTTTCTGGTTCGTAAAGTCCCGATGAAAGTCCGCGCACAGTTCTTTATCCGCCAACCATTCAGAACGAAATCCGGCGAGCTGCTTGGCACCGCTGTCAATGTCGGCAATCCCCATATCGTATTCTTCGTCGATAACTTCGATTTTGACTGGCGCGCTTTTGGCCGCGAGGTCGAAACCGACAAGCGGTTCCCGCAGGCCACCAATGTCGAATTTGCCGTCGTCAAGTCGCGTAAGCGCATCCAGCATCGCATCTGGGAACGCGGCGTCGGGGAAACCTCGGCGTCCGGAAGCGGCGCAGCCTCGACCGTCGCCGCGGGCATCATCAACGGCCTGCTTGACAACGATGTAGCGGTCGACGAACCTGCGGGCAAACTTTCCATTCGCATCGATTCACTGGATCAACCGATTATTCTTACCGGTCCATCAACGTACATCTGCACTGGCGGTTACTGGTTCGAACAGCATGCGAAAAATCATCGTTGATTACCTGATCGATCTCAAACTCATCACCCGCAACATCCATCTGTTTTTGCTCGGCGGCCTGATGATGGGTCTGCTGGTTGCCTCCATGCAACTCTTGATGAATCTCTACCTCAAAGACATGGGCTACGGCGAGTCATTTATCGGGCGCACTTTGTCCTTCAATGCTATCGGCGCCGTGTTCGCCGCATTGCCGGCGGCATATCTGGCGGCGCGCTTCCATATCAAGCCAATCTTGATCGCCTCAACCATTCTGATGGCGGTCATGTTCTACATCATGGGGCACACCGGCTCCGAGATGATATTGCTGGCGGCAGCGCTCGGATTCGGATTCACCTCAACGATCCGCGGCGTTATCGCGGCGCCGTTCATAATGCGCAACTCCAGCGAACGCGAACGCATGCTCGTCTTCACCGCGAACTACTCGCTGTGGATGGTCGCGGCGATTGTTGGTTCATATCTCGGCGGCTGGCTGCACGAATATTTTCTCGCCAGTTTCGCGGCAACGATGCCGGTCGGCGACGCTGAAATTCAGGCCTATCGTTACGCCATGGTCGTGACCTCCGCGATTGGGCTGTTGGCGATCATCCCCTTCCTGTTCATCAAGGCGAAGTCGCCTGATCCGGAAGAACTGGCGCGTGCATTTTCTTTTACTGCCCTGAAAGCCAATTGGCGGCTGTTGTTCAAGCTCAATCTACCCTTTATGCTGCTCGGGACCGGTGCGGGTTTGATCATTCCATTTTTGAACTTGTATTTCCGCGAGCGCTTCAAACTTAATGCAACGCAGATCGGCGTCTATTTTTCCATTTTGAGTGTTGTCATGCTCTGTGCGGTCGCCTTGGTGCCAATTCTCAAGAAGCGCCTCGGCTTTATCAATACCGTCGTTTTGACCGAATTGCTTTCGATCCCGTTCATGTTAATCCTCTGCCTGACGAATAATCTTTCACTGGCATTTTGGGCGTTTCTGTTTCGCGGCGCCTTGATGAATATGGGCAGCCCGGTGACGACCGGTTTCATGATGGAAGCTGTCCCCGCCGAACTGCACGGCATCGTCAATTCGTTTTCCTCGATGTCATGGACGGTCGCGTCTGCAATTTCGACGCAAATCGGCGGCGCGATCATCGAAAAAAGCGGCTTTGTCACATCGTTTCTGTGGGCAATCGGCCTGTACTTGGCCTCGGCATTCAGCTACTATTATTACTTCTCCAAATGCGAAATTCGCAGCGGCGAAAGCATCAAGATCGACCGCGCGGCAATCCGCTAATAGTTATTGTTTAAGCGGCTAAAATTACTATATATCAAGCTTGTTGATTGCCCTTTTGGGGCGGATGATTTGTCGAAGATCTCGTACTACAGGTAGCGAAATTGAGCACTCAAGATATCAAGAATCACATCGCCGAAGCCATAGCTTCGGTTGCCGGAGTACCTGCGACTGAAATAGTCGAGATGTTCGAGCTTCCCAAGCAAGCCGAACACGGCGACCTGGCGCTGCCGTGCTTCCGCTTTGCCAAGCAACTTCGCAAAGCGCCGCCTGCAATCGCGCAGGAAATCTACGAGAAGAGCTTTGCCGCGCAGATGCCGGATGGTGTTGCGCGCGTCGAAGTCATGGGCGGCTATATCAACTTCACATTTGCGACCGGTGCAACCTTGGCGAACGAACTGCAGGCCGTCTTGAAGCTCGGCGAGAATTTCGGTTCATCTACGGTCGGAGTTGGCAAGAAAGTTCTGGTCGAGTTTTCGTCAGTCAACATCGCCAAGCCATTCGGTGTCGGCCACCTTCGCACGACAATCATCGGCGCAGCACTGGCGCGCGTATACGCCAAACTCGGTTATGAGACCATCCGCATCAATCACCTCGGCGACTGGGGAACCCAGTTCGGTAATTTGATCGCGGCTTACCGCCTTTGGGGCAGCGAATACAAGTTCGCCGAGCAGCCGATCATGGATTTGTACCAACTCTATGTCCGCTACCACGATGCCGCCAAGAACGACCCTGCACTTGCCGATCGCGGGCGCGAGGAGTTCCGCAAACTCGAACAGGGCGACCCGGAAAGCCAGGCACTGTGGCAGCGTTTTATCGACTACAGCATGATCGATTTCCACCGCGTCTACAAAATGCTCAATGTCGAATTCGACTACTATACCGGCGAAGCATTCTATCGCGACAAGATGGATAACGTGATCAAGCAGCTTGAGGACAAGAGACTGCTTAAACAAAGCGAAGGCGCAACGATTGTCGACTTGGAGCCCTATGGCTTGCCGCCGTGCTTAATCAAGAAATCGGATGATTCGACGCTCTATGCCACCCGCGATCTGGCCGCGCTGCTCTATCGCAAGCAACATTTCAATTTCGACAAGATCCTTTACGTCGTCGGCTCCTCGCAGAAACTGCATTTTCAGCAGTTCTTCAAAGTCGCCGAGTTGCTTGGCAACGAGTGGGTCAAAGATGCCGTCCATGTCGAATTCGGCTGGGTGAAATTCGGCGATCAAGCCATGTCGACCCGGAGCGGGACGCTGATTTTCTTTGAGGATGTGATCACCAAGGCAAAAGCCATTGCGCACGACATCATCAGCGCCGAAAATCCGGATGTGAAAGATGTCGACTGGACTGCCGAACGCGTTGCTGTGGCAGCGCTCATTTTCACGCAACTGCGTGTTCGCCGCAACAAAGATGTCAACTTCATATGGGAAGAGGCTCTCTCTTTCAAAGGCGAGACCGGACCATACTTGCAATACACGCACGCGCGCCTGTCGTCGTTGATTCAAAAATACGGCAAGGCACTGCCCGAGCCCGATGCCGATCTGTCGTTGCTCGACGAGGAAGACAAGAGCGTCATCAAGTGGTTCGAGCAATATCCGGAAAAGCTCGCGCAGGTTGCGCAGACATACGAAACTTCATCGCTGGCAGATTACTTGCTCAACCTTGCCGGCGCATTCAACAGCTATTGGCAGCGCATTCGCATCATCACCGACGACGCCAAACTCACGCAAGCGCGCATGCAGATGGCGTATGCAGTCAGGATTATCCTTGCCGACGGCTTGCGCATCCTGGGAATTGAACCTTTGGAGAGAATGTAAAATGTTACTCACGCGTCCCAAAGATTACGAACTCGTTATCGATACAACTACCGACTACATCACGGCGCTGACCGCGATCTCGGCGGCGTCGTTGGTAAACGGAAACACGACCCTTGCAAACATCGAGCGTACGCCGCTGCTCGCGCAAATCGAGCCGGTCTTGGCAAGTGCAAATATCGTGCTGAATTGGAACGAGCACACGGTTAACGTTACAGTCGGCGCGGCCCAGCCTTTTGACTATCTCGAAAACATCGCCGATTACGACATGTTCAAGTATTTGCTGACACTCGCCGCGACGCGGCAGGGCAGCCGCATTTCCATAGTGGAAGAACTCGACGATACGGTCCAGATGATCGTGCTGGCGCTGCGGCGCATGGGCGCGGAACTCGAGTTTCGCAACGGCGCTACGCCGCATGTCGAAGTCACCACGCCGATCACGCGCGAAATCAAGTATCACCTCAAGCGCGAAAACGCCAAGATCGTGCCGCAGTTGATGATTGCCATGGCGGCGCAAGGCGGCTCGTCGGAATTGCTCGATCTGTTCGAAGCCAGCCGCTTCGATTACTTGTTTGAGCGTTTCATCAAAGGCTTCCAGCGCGAAAACCTGATTAAGATCGACCCTACAGATGAACTCCAGCGCCGACTTGCCAAGCACGCGCCCAAAGTTGCCGAGTTCAAATCGCGAGTGACAGTATCCGGTGGGATGAATCAAATCGATGAACCTGTCGGGTTGCGTCCCGACTCGGAGTTCGCCGCGTATCTAGCCGCTGCCGTTATCAGCCACGGCAAGGGTAAATTGATACTGAAGAACATCCACAGCGATGACATCACCTTCACACCGCTTGCCCAGTTGCGCCGGATGGGTGTCGAGGTCAGCACTGTCCGCGAAGGCGGCAGCACCAATCTCGTGATTGCTCATTCGACCGTGAAAGCACGCTCGGTCAGCTACGATCAACTCCACGACTACCCGGACAGTGTCGGTGCAATTGCGCTGGCTAACGCGCGCACCGGCGGTACGGCCGTGATCCGCTCGTCACCGTTTAATACCGGCCGCGAGGAATCCCGCCGCAAAAGCATCTGCAATTTGATCCGCGGGCTAGGAATCAAAGTCGCCGAAATCGCCGACGGCGTTGTCATGGAAGGGCGCGAGCAGCTTAGCGTTGAATCTATCGCCACGAACCGCGACCCGGTCTGTGCGCTCATGGCCGCGGCTGCGCCGCTGGGTACGGTCGCGCGCCTCGAGGTCGACGACTTGAGCGCCGCACGCGACCGCTGGGGCGCAAACTTCGAGCGCGTCGTCGAACTGCTATCCGCCAAGGCATAGGGACCGCTATCGTCCCAGGCTCTACATGTCAGAACAAATCATCAATATCACCGAAGGCTCGATTCCGCGGCAACTGATTCGCCTCGCGTGGCCGGCGGTTAGCGCCATGGGTTTCCGAACGGCGTTGACATTTATCAATGCGGTCTGGGTAGGTCGTCTCGGAGCGGACGAAATGGCTTCGGTCATCAGTTCGATGTTTGTCGTCTGGATCCTGTTCAGCCTCTACGATGTCGTTTGGACCGGAGCCGTCGCCGTGATTGCGCGCTTCTATGGCGCGCGGCAATTTGAAACCGTATCGCATGCCGGCCGGCAAGCGATAATAACCGGCGTCGCAGCAGCGATACCCATTTCTATTCTCGGTGTTTACTTCGCGCGCGACTTGTTTGCAGTCATGCGCACGGAGCCCGTTGTCGCCGAACTTGGCACAACTTATCTGCAAATTCTCTTCGCGTCGTCGGTCTTGGTCATGCTGCCGGAACTGTTTGCGTCAATCTTTCGCGCCACCGGCGACACGCGCACTCCGCTCAAGATTTCTATCGTTGGAACGTTGCTAAACATCATCCTTGATCCACTGTTGATCTTCGGCATTGGCCCCTTTCCCGAATTAGGCGTTCCCGGCGCGGCAATCGCAACGGTTATCTCGTATATCGTTGGTACTTGCCTGTATATCACCTTGATTCGCCGCGGCTGGTTGACTTTCAAATTCAATTTTACGCGTGCCGTGCGCCCCGATTTCAAAGTTATCAAAGAGCTGATTCGCATTGGCTCGCCCTTGGCGACAGCCGGCGTCACGTTTTCTGTCGTCTATCTCTTCATGAATCGTATCACAGCGGGATTCGGCACGGAAGCGATCGCGGCTCTGGGAGTCGGCAATCGCTGTGAGTCGATTTCTTACCTAACCTGTTTCGGCTTCTCGCTGGCAGTTTCGACTTTGGTGGGACAGAATCTCGGTGCGCGCAAACCCGACCGGGCCGCTAAATCGGTATGGTACGCGATACTATTTACCGGCATCCTGACCGGAATCATTTCGACGGCATTCTTGACAATCCCGCATTTCATCACCTCGATATTTATCGATGATTCGCGTGTAATCGATATCGCTTCCGACTATTTGATCATTCTCGCCTTATCGCAGACGTTTATGGCGGTTGAGATTGTCATGGAAGGCGCATTTACCGGCGCAGGTAATACCACGCCCGCGATGCTCGTTTCGTTGATTGGTTCCTTCGCGCGCGTACCGCTAGCACAGTACATTTGCTACGATATGGGTGTCGGCGTCAACGGCGTGTGGTGGTCAATCACCTTGACGACGATTGTCAAAGGCATCATCTTGCTAATTTGGTTTAGTCTCGGTAAGTGGAAGCAGCGGCAGATTCGACTCGATGAAGCGACCGGCACCGGGCCTTTGGTCACAAATCCCGAGCCTTAACGGAGACTGCAAATGCTGACTAGGAAAAGCTCAATCTGATGAAACGTGTCGCCTACATCACGCACTCCGATTGCCTTTTGCATACCTGTGATGGCCATCCCGAAAACGCGGGACGCCTCGCGGCTCTTGACAAAGCCATCTACAGCACCGGGCTGATCAAACAACTCGTCGAGCTCGAGCCGCCGCCGGCGACAGTCGAGCAAGTCGAGTTGGTCCATGACCATGATTATGTTCGCTCGATCCTACGGCTGAAACCGGAAGGCGTCCGCCTGCTCGATGCCGACACCTACATCAACAAACATTCTGCGCAGGCAGCGTTGCTTGCCTTTGGCGCCGGAATCAAAGCAGTCGACTTGGTGCTCGACGGCGAATTCGACCGCGCATTTTGCGCTATCCGGCCGCCGGGACATCACGCCGTACGCGACCGCGCCATGGGGTTTTGCCTTTTCAATAACATCGCCGGCGCCGCACGGTATGCGCTGCAAATGCGAAAACTGAAACGCGTCGCGATCATTGATTTCGACATTCACCACGGCAACGGAACACAGGATATGTTTTACGACGATGCCAATGTTCATTTCACCAGCATGCAGCAATGGCCGTTTTATCCCGGTTCCGGCGGCGCCTACGAACGGGGCAAGGGCCCTGGCGAAGGCTACACAATCAACATCCCTATTGAAGCCGGTACGACCGGACGTGCGGCAATCGCGAAGCTGCAGCCGCGATTCGAACAGGCCATGGCAGAATTCCAGCCGGAGTTGATTTTGATCTCAGCAGGATTCGACGGACACATTGACGACCCGTTGGCTTCGGCCCAATTCACTGACCAAGACTACTTTGACATGACCCGCATGATCTGCGGCGTCGCGAATAAACATTGCGCTGGAAAAATCGTCTCGTTTCTTGAGGGCGGATATGATCTCGACGCGCTCGGACGATCCGTCTGTGAGCACGTGAAAGGACTATTGGATGAATAAGAAATATTGCCGCATCCTTCACGACGGCAAACCAAGCTGGGGACAACTCGACGGCGACAAAATTTCCATCATTGATGGCGACTTGCTTGGCAGCCATACCGTGACCGCGAAGACGATCGCTGCGTCCGGCGCGCGTCTGCTTGCACCGGTCACACCAACCAAAATTGTTTGCGTTGGACTTAACTACGCAGATCATGTAAAGGAAAGTCAATCCGCCAATGCAATTCCCGAAGAACCGGTCACATTCATGAAGCCGTTGACGGCGATCATTGGTCCCGAGGATACGATCCGCATGCCGCTTGCCAGCAAGCGCGTTGACTATGAGGGCGAAATTGGCGTCGTCATTGCCAAGTCTTGCCGTAAGCTTTCGCCCGCGCAGGTAGCTGAAAATATCTTCGGCGTTACCTGCGTCAACGATGTCACTGCCCGCGACCTTCAGAAAAAGGATGTGCAATGGACTCGCGGTAAAGGATTCGACAGCTTCTGCCCGGTCGGTCCCTATCTCGTCACCGGTCTGGACTACCTTGCCTTGAATGTGTCTTCCCGGCTGAATGGCGAAGTGCGCCAGTCCTCCAACAGCCGCAATATGATTTTCTCGATTCCGCATTTGATCTCGTTCATGAACCACGTGATGACGCTCAATCCCGGCGACTTGATTGTCACCGGCACTCCCGAGGGCGTCGGTCCCATGTCGGATGGCGACACCGTTGAAGTCGAAGTCGAAGGCATCGGAGTCTTGCGGAACTACGCAAAGCTCGATTCGTAACATTGGCAGTGCCCGCCCACAGCCGGGTGGAAATGCACAGTCGAAAATCTTGCGAAACCGCCAAGAGAGTCGTTATCTAATTCTCGTGAGAAATCCAATTTTCCTGCTCATACTCGCCGTCTCGTTCTTGGCTCCGGCAAGCGCCAACGCCGGGAAGATCCGTTTTGAGAGCGCCAATCAACTGCGTTCAACCTCGACACCAACCGGCACAGTCATCGAATTCATCGGCGATGTTCATTTCGTCAAGGACTCCTCCGACCTGACTTCCGACTACGGCGTGCTTTACGAGGCACAGCAATTTGTCCGCTTGCTCGGAAATGTCCGCATTCGCCAACCGCTGCAAGCTCTGGCTGCCGACAGCCTGCATTTCGACCAGCGCACCGAAACGACCCGGGCCTGGGGGCAAGTTGTAGTCGAGGATCGGCAGCGCCATGTGCGCATCACCGGCACACGTGGAATCTTTGCCGAACGCGACAAGTCCATGTTTATGACCGGCGAACCGGAACTCACTGTGGACTACGATTTGCAGAAAGTGCCGACAGTCATCAACGCCGATACGATTCGCTTTTTCTCGGCGACCGATCAGGTCATCGCCATCGGCAATGTCAATATCCGGCAGGGAAGTCTCAACGCCAGCTCCGATTCCGCCAATGTCGGCTCCGCCGGCGAAGAAATCACGTTGTTCGGCAATGTCGAAGCCTCCCAGCGCAATTCCGAATTGAGCGGCAAGAAGATGATTATCAAGTCGCAGGACAAAGTGCTACAGAAGATCGAGGTCTACGAAAGCGGCGAAGCTGTTTTCCGTCAACTCGCCAAGACCAGCATGGAAAACGACTCGTTGATCTTCAACGAAAGCCGACTGACCGCCGAGCGGATTGATTTCTTCTTTGCCGACGACTTGCTGCACTTGATCAAAGCGCAGGGCAACAGTTACACCTATTACACACCGGCGCCGGAAGACACAACCAGTAGCGGTTCGAACGTCGCGTCCGGCGACTCGACGACCTTGCTGTTTCTCTACGGCGAGTTGTCCGAGGTCAAAGTTGTCACTTCCGCCGAGGGCGTCTACATGAACCCGGTCGGCGTTGACTCGGCCGGAAATGTCGTCAAGGTCGATACGGTCGCATACAAAGCCGACCGCATCCATTTCAAGATCGCCGATCGGATCATCAATCTCGAAAAAACTGCGCAAGTCAAACAGCAGACCATCGTTCTGGACGCACATCGCATCGACTATGACCTAAACACGAAGATCGTCTTCGCATACGCCGAACCGGATACAATTCCTGGCCGCGTGAAGCCGTTGACATTGACGGATAGGGGAGAGGCAATCACCGGCGAAGAACTGGTGTACAATCTTGCCGACAAGCGCGGCAAGATCAAGAAAAGCCGAACGCAACTTGAGCAAGCTTACTATTCCAGCAATGTCCTGCGCAAAGAAGACGAAGATGCGCTCTTAGTGAAGGACGGCACCTACACAACCTGCGAAAACGAGGAACCGCACTTTCATTTCCAGTCATCGAACATGAAACTCGTGACCAACGACAAAGTCTTCGCACGGCCTGTCGTGCTGTACATCGAGTCTCTGCCGGTGTTGGCACTGCCGTATTTTGTATTTTCGATAAAGAAAGAACGCCACTCGGGATTTTTGCCGCTGCAATTTGGCAACTTCGAGCGCGGATCGCGCTTTGTCAACAACGTGGGCTACTATTGGGCGGTCAATGACTATTGGGATTTGAAAACCTCGATGGACATTTCCGACATCGGCCTCAAATTCAACACCGGCGTTCGCTATGCGCTGCGCTACAAACTTTCCGGGACCGTGTCCGGCTCTTACGCTCGAGAGACGGTTTACTCCGGCATTAATCGCGGCCGGCGCACGCGCGGACAGTTGACCTTTGCGCACAGCCACACGATTGATCCGACGATTACGATGGCCGGAAGCGGTACCTTCGTCTCCGACAAAAGCTACTTCACCGACTATTCGACGAATCTGTCCGAACGTCTCGACCGCCAATTGCGCTCGCAATTCAGCCTCTCCAAACGCTGGGAGTCGGCGTCGTTTACCGCTGCCGTCGACCAGACCAAAGATTTGGATAACAACGCGCATTCGGAGCGATTGCCGTCACTGCGCTATTCAAGGCCGCAGCGGCCAATTTTTGGTACGCCGCTCAAAGCCGAAAACAAGCATTGGTACCACGATATCTACATGTCGTACGACAACTCACTGATCAACTCGCAAAGCAAGTCTGTGCTGACCAGCGGGCTGGCGACGCGCCGGAAGTACGCGACCTTCGACCAGAATCTGCGCCTGAATGCGCCGCTCAAAGCCGCAGTGATGACATTGTCGCCGTCGATATCAGTACGCGACAGTTGGTATTATCTGCCGTATTCCGATCAGGCCGACAGCGCAGATCTCGAAATGAAAACGCTCCACAGCCGCCAAAGCTGGAACGCTTCGGTCAGTCTTTCGACCAATCTCTACGGGACCATTGCACCCAATATCTTCGCGATTACCGGCTTGCGCCACGTGATCTCGCCTTCTGCGAGCTTCAATTATCAACCGAAGATTACGCACAATCAAGAGTACGCCAGCTTTACTGGCGCCGGCAGTGCGGGCGCACGGAGCCGAAACGTTAGCCTCCGGCTCGCCAATCAGTTTCAGATGAAATACATGAAAGACGAAAAAGAGAAGAAGCTCAACTTCCTCAACTACGATCTGTCCGCCAACTATGACTTTGAGCGCAAGACGCGCAATTGGTCGGATGTGAGTTCATCCCTGCGCGTGCCGAGTGTCCAGAACCTCACATTTCAAGTTACCATGACGCACGACATCTACAATCCGTCGACTGGCAAATTGCAGTGGTGGAATCCCTACCTCAAGAGCATCAGCTTCAACAGCGGTTACAGCGGCTCGTTCAAGATTCCGGTCGGAACGTACTCGGATGTGCCCGATGATCCCTTGAGCGGCGAGATATCCAGCCGCATCGTGCAATACTCAATCTCGCAGCGCTACACCGAAACCCGTTCATCCGGCCGGACCAGCATCTCCAACTGGATTGATTTCGGCGTGCAGCTTTCGATTACGAAGAACTGGAAAATGAGCTACCGCCAGAATTACAATATTCGCGGCAAGGAAAGCACCGAAAAGGTCATTGAACTACACCGCGACTTGCATTGTTGGGAGGGAAGTTTCACCTGGATTCCCGACGGCTCGCGCCAGGGCTACTATTTCCGGCTCAATGTCAAACTCCTTCCCGATATCAAGTTCGAGAAGTCGGAAAGCGGCATCCGCGACGCTCTCTTTGGCGGAATTTCCTCCTTCCCGCAGTAGGACAAAAACGCTCTTTCCGCCGCAAAACCCTGTTTTTATTATTGTTGACGCAGCCTTGTATCAAGCCTAAATTCGCTGTATGGGTGTGAAATCCTACTTCCAGTCCGGCTCCCGCAAGGAAATCCTCGGCTTCATGATCATCGTGTTCGCCGTGTTCGTTTTCATTTCGCTCGCGAGTCACGACAAGACCGACATCACGCGCTTCGAAAAACCGATCGAAGAGCGCGATCCCGATTATCTGATCAGCGAGGGCGATTACCTGAATGAGGAAGCCAGCGATCCAGTGGATGCTTCCATTCCCGCCGAGGAAATCGACCGCAGCATGTCATTTTCAGAAATGCTCGATGTCCATTTCGAGAACAGCGCAGGCATCGTCGGCGCCGGTGTCTCGGAGTACATTCTTCGCATCCTCGGTCTTAGCGCCTTCTTGCTGACATTCGTCCTCGCCGTCGTCGGTTGGCGATTGCTCTTTCAATATGAAAACAACTGGCTGCGCAATAAGCTGCTGCAGGTGTTCCTGTTCGTCTTTGTCGTCGGAACGATCTTCCACCTGTTTGATCTCGACAATCCCAATATCGATTCGACCCTGACCGAAAGCCTTGCCGGCAGCATCGGCTGGTCGCTTGCCAAGCTGTCGCGCTCGCTGTTTGCCGTCGCCGGCGGATTCGCCATTCTTGGCGCCGCGGCGATTTTTCTGCTGTTTACGATTATTCCATTTCGTCCCGGCACGATCCGCAAAGGCATCGATACCGGCGTTGCCGTAGCCGGCCGTTCTTCCAAGACTGCTGCAGTGCATTTGCGCGAACAGTCGCGCAGTTGGTGGCCGAGCCTGAAAGCACTGTTCCATCGCGAGCGCAAGGCTATTCCCGAACCGGAAGGCACCATTGATATCCCCGTTCGCAAAGAGCCGCAGCCGGAAATTGATTTTGAAGAGCAATTGCAGCGCGCTGAATCCAAGATCACCAAAGCCCAGCGCAAAGAACCGGAGCAATTGCCGCTCTCGCTAGATGATGTGCAGGAGAAGCGCGGCAAGCTGAAATTCACAAATCGCGCCCAGCGTGTCACCAAGGACGGTTACACGTTCCCAGCGTTAGATTTCATGCAAGTGCCGCCGACCAATGAGCCGACCGTCTCGGCCGCCGATCTCGAAGAAACCGCTGCGGCGCTGTTGTCGACACTCAACACTTTCGGCGTCGAAGTCATCGCCGGTAGTCTGGAAAAGTACCCCGGTCCGATCATCACGCGCTTTGAATTCAAACCGGCTCCCGGTATCAAGATCAATCAGATTGTCAATTTGGCCGACGACCTGGCTCTGGCGCTCAAGGCTTCACGCATCCGTATCATCGCGCCGGTGCCGGGTAAATCCGCAGTCGGCGTGGAGATACCTAATCGTAAGGCACAGAAAGTCTACATCCGCGAGATTCTCCAGTCAGATGCCTACCAGCGTGGCAAATACAAGCTTCCGCTGGCATTGGGCAAGACGACGATGGGACACCCCTTTGTCGTTGATTTGGCGCGCATGCCGCACTTGTTGATCGCCG
>CAZIBI010000043.1:0-21058 GCA_964537215.1 uncultured Ignavibacteria bacterium
CTGCGACGGATGAAACCGGTCAGGAATATGGTGTCACAGGCTTGGGGCTTGCCGCGGGAACGCACTATTTGATGATCGACACTTGGTCGATGCAGACGTCGTTGACGCAGCTTTATGTTCACATTGAGAACTACTATTTGTGCGGCGACGCGGATGCAAATGAGATAGTCAATATTTCGGATGCGGTTTTCCTGGTAAACTACATTTTCGCAGGCGGTCCTGCGCCCGCGCCGCTAGAGGCCGGAGATGCCGATCAAAACGGGTTGGTGACGATTTCGGATGCGGTTCGACTGATCAACTTCATATTTGCGGGTGGACCAGCACCGTGCGGAGGGTAGGGGCAGACATTTGTTTTGGATTGTCAGCGCCTTTGCAACTGCGGGCGAGGGAACCGCGCCCCTACGATTGGCAAGTGATCAGTGACGACGCTGGATATCGGTAGAGACGCCTGCTCTACCTCGACGAATCAACCGAGATGTCGAATCCCCTCAAAGTGATCGGATTGGGCACGCATCGACAATAAGGGGATTCGACCTGCAGAGCTGCGAAGCGCCTTCTAATACACGACAAAGGGCGAGATTGGCATTGATAATCCCCGCTGATTGACCTATACTTCATGCTTAACTATGCAGCGATTTGTTGATTTATGCGAAATATTCGTCCGCGCCGGTCACGGCGGGCCCGGCAAGATCGGGTTCAGGACGGAAAAGTTTATCCCCAAGGGCGGTCCTGACGGCGGCGACGGCGGCAAAGGCGGCGATGTCGTCTTTGTGGTCGATACCAACCTGAACACGCTGCGCGACTTTACCTATCGACTGAAATACCACGCCGAAGACGGCGCACAGGGGGAATCGGGACTGCGCAGCGGCAGAGGCGGCGAGGACCTGCGAATCAAAGTTCCACCGGGGACCTTGGTGCGCGACAAGGAAACGAACGATATCATCTGCGATTTGGAGAAGGAAGGCGAGGAATACGTCGTCTGCAAGGGCGGTATCGGCGGGCGCGGGAACAATCATTTCAAGTCGGCGACTAATCAGACGCCACGACGCGCCGACGCTGGCCGGGCCGGCGATGAACGATTCCTGATTCTCGAACTTAAGTTAGTCGCCGATGTCGGATTGGTGGGATATCCGAATGCCGGCAAGTCGACATTTTTGGCGGCTGTGTCCGATGCCAAACCGAAGATTGCGTCGTATCCGTTTACGACCTTGACACCGAATCTTGGTGTGGTCAGACGGAAAGATTTTCAGACATTTACAGTCGCGGACATCCCGGGAATTATTGAAGGCGCCAGTATGGGCAAGGGACTGGGTTTGCAGTTTCTGCGTCATATTCAGCGCGTGCGGGTATTGTGTTTCGTGCTGGATGTTTCCGACCCGCACTATGAAGAGCAATTCACTTCACTAAAGCAGGAACTGCTGGCATACGATCCGACTCTGTTGAACAGGTCGGAGTTGGTGATTTTCAATAAGATTGATGCGCTTGATGAAGAACAACTGGCGGCGATTGAATCATCGACCAACGAAAATATGATTGCGATCTCGGCGCTCGAGAAGATTAATATCGACATGGCTGTAACGCGTCTTTGGGACAAATTGCTGGAATCAAAGCAGGAGAGCTATGTCGCACCGGAGTGATGAACGTTTCTGGTGGTTTGCTCTTAACACTGTTCCGCAAATTGGAGCGGTTCGCGCGGTGGCACTGGTCAAGCACTTCGGTTCGCCGCAAGCGGTTCTGGAAGCTTCACCGGCTCAACTAAATTCCGTTCCGGAAATCGGTGAAAAGGCGGTTCGCGCTCTCAAAGACCAAGTCCATGAAGAGCATGCCGCTCTGCAACTAACGAAACTTGAGCAGCACAACGCGCGATTGGTCAGCATACTTGATAGCGATTACCCCGATCAGTTAAAACGCATTTACGATCCGCCGCCGTTCTTGATCATCAAAGGCGATTTTCAGCCGCAAGACCGGTTGGCAGTTGCGATTGTCGGCAGCCGGATCAGCACCGAGTATGGACGGCAGGTCACGGAGATGCTTTGTCACGAATTGAGCAAGTCGGGGTTGACTATTGTTTCGGGACTCGCGCGCGGAATCGATTCGATTGCGCACCAAACGGCAATCGCCCATGGCGGGCGGACAATTGGCGTCCTTGGATGTGGATTGGATGTCACCTATCCCCCGGAGAACAAGAAGCTTTATGAAGAAGTTGCCGGCTCGGGAGCGGTCGTTACAGAGTTTGAGTTTGGCACGCGTCCGGAGAAGTTCAATTTTCCGGCGCGGAACCGGATCATTTCGGGACTGTCGCGCGGAGTGATCGTCGTGGAAGCACGTAAGGGTTCGGGAGCCTTGGTGACGGCGCAGCATGCGGTGGATCAGAACCGCGAGGTGTTTGCGGTGCCGGGGAATATTACCTCTGTTGCGTCGCACGGTGCGAATGAACTTCTCAAGCAAGGCGCAATTCCGGTGACCCAAGCGGCAGATGTGCTATTAGCACTGGGGATTGATCCCTCGGCACGGACGGCTGCCAAAGAACGGCCGCGAATCAGCTTGCCGGAAGCCGAGCAAATCATATATGATAGTCTCTCGACGCAGCCTCAATTGGTCGATAATCTCTCGATTACGGTACATCGGCCGGTCGGCGAGGTGTTATCTCTGTTGTTGAGTTTGGAGATGGCCGGGCTGGTGCGGCAGTTGCCGGGGAAACAATTCTTACGCACAGTGTAAAAGGAATTGAGTTTGATCGCGAAAACGGTTAAAATTAGCAATAAGTTAGGTTTGCATGCGCGTCCCTCCGCCAAAGTAGTTCAGACGGCGACCAAGTTTAAGTCGGAAATTACTTTGGAGAAAGAGGGGCTTGAGGTGAACAGTAAGTCGATTATGGGGGTGATGATGCTGGCTGCGGAAATGGGCGCCGAAATTACCATAACGGCAACCGGTGAGGATGAGGAAGAGGCAGTCAAGGCGATGTGCGAGATTGTCGCATCGAAATTTGATTAAGGGCTGCGATTGAAGTCAAATCCGCAGAAGCGGCTCGGGATACCCAACACTAATCATGTCTCTCAAAGATAAACAGATCGAATCAAGCCAGGCGAAGGAAATACGTCTGCGCGGATTGGTTGCCTCGCCGGGCATCGCGCTGGGACGCTGTTTCAAGCACGACAATGCGCCGCACACGATAGCCAAGCAGCACATAAATGCCGATCAGGTCGATGCCGAAGTTGAGCGTTTGAATCGCGCGATCGCCGAGGCGCGCAAGGAACTTGAACAAATCCACGCCGAGGCAGACAGCTCGATCGGTACGCAACTCGCGAAGATATTCGAGGCGCAGTTGCTGATCCTCGACGACAAGGCATTTTTCGATGCCGTCTGCAGCGATATCGCCAAATCGCGGCTCAACGCGGAATATGTCTACAATCGCCACCTACAAAGAACGCTGACTTCGCTGCGCAAGTCGCAGGACAACTATCTGAAAGAGATGGCGAACGATATTAACGCGACCGCGGCGAAGGTTTTCAATTATCTAATCGGCCACCATGTCAACAAATTGGTGAACAATAAGGGCAAGATTGCCTTGGCGGAGGATTTCTCGCCGGGTGAAGTTGTGTTGATGGGCAAATACGGCATTCCCGGGTTTGCGACCTCGCTGGGCGGGCAGACCTCGCACATGACGCTGATCGCCAAATCATTGTCGATTCCTGCCGTTGTGGGGGTGAGCAAGCTTTTAGAGAAAATTCCCGACAACGCCGCGATCATCATCGACGGCGAAGGCGGCTGGGTGATTATCAATCCGGCGAAAGCGACGCTCGATGAATACAAGGAAGAGCAGAAGCGCCGGCGGACGGCGATTGCGCGGCAGTTGCGCGGAATCGGCAAGATTGCTTCACAGACAACGGATGGGCGCGAAATTTCGGTGATGGCAAACTTGGAAATTCCGACGGCTGTTGATGAGATACTCGCGGGGAATAAAGTCGGAGTCGGGTTATACCGCACCGAGTTTTTCTACTTGACCCGGATGAAGTTTCCGACCGAAGACGAGCAGGCCTCGATCTACAGCAATATTGCGCGGACGTTTTTTCCGAACAATGTGACGTTGCGGGTTTATGATCTCGGCTCGGACAAGGTTGTCAGCGACTATCGCGATGCGGAGGAAGTGAATCCGGCTCTGGGTTGGCGCGGAATCCGTCTCGATCTGGACATGCCGGAAGTATTCAAGACGCAGATCCGCGCGATATTACGGGCATCGAAGAACAAGAATGTCAAAATCATGCTGCCAATGGTGTCAACGGCGATGGAACTGATTCGCGCCAAGCGCATCATCCATAGCGCGATGAAGGAGCTGGAGGCAGAAGGCGTCACATTTGACGAGAATATCGACATCGGCATCATGATCGAAGTTCCCTCGGCGGCGCTGATGGCAAACGAATTGGCGCGGCATGTTTGCTTTTTCAGTATCGGAACGAATGACTTAGTGCAGTATACGCTGGCAGCCGACCGCGGCAATAAAAAGGTCGCCGCACTGTATCGCGAAATGCATCCGGCAGTACTCAAGTTAATCAAAATGACAATCGACGCGGGCGTAACGCACAATGTGGTGGTGACGCTCTGTGGCGAGATGGCATCACGAAATGAGGCGATCCCGCTTCTCGTCGGCATGGGTCTGAACGGATTTTCCGTCGTGCCGCCGCGGGTGGCGCGGGTCAAGAAGCTGATTGCGTCGCTGGATTATTCGGAATGCAAAGTCTTGGCCGACCGCGTGCTTGGCTTGGCGACAACGGAAAAGGTCGAGGCGGTATTGCACACTTGGATTGAAGCTCATGTGAGTAAGGAACTCCTGGAGGACTAAATGGAATTGACACAAGCGACCATCAGTAAATTTGATCCGACCAATATGTATCAGCGCATATTCGATTTTCCGCAGCAGTTGCGCGAAGGATACGGCTTGCCGATCAATGGCGATCTCTCCGGATATTCTGCCGACCAGTTTAGGAGCATTGTGATCGCTGGAATGGGCGGTTCGGCAATTGGCGGTGATTTCGTAAGGACATATCTTGCGGACCAACTGACAGTGCCGCTGTTCATCAATCGCAACTATGGTTTGCCGATGTGGGTTGATTCGAGCACGCTGGTGATTGTGTCGTCATATTCCGGCAACACCGAGGAGACGATCGCGGCGTTCAACGAGGCGAAGAAACGCGGCTGCAAGATTGTAATGGCGACGACGGGCGGAAAAATCGGCCAGGCGGCAATTGACGGCAATTATCCGCACGTGATTTTGCCGGGAGGGTTTGAACCGCGCGCGGCGCTGGGATATTCGTTTGGCCCGATTCTGCAGATGCTGCAGCGGATGGGCTTTGTCGGCAACCAGGATCTGGTCGTCGAGGACACTTGCAAGTTCCTGGAAGAAAATCGCAAGAAAATGGCGGTCGGTGTCGGCGAATCACGCAATGAGGCGAAGAAGATTGCCAATATTCTCAAGGATAAGATTGCCATTGTTTATGCCGGAGCGGACTTCTACGATGTTGCGGCGATTCGGTTCAAGGGTCAGATTTGCGAGAACGGAAAACACTTGTCGTACGCCAATATCAGCCCCGAATTCAACCATAACGAACTGGTCGGGTTTGACTACCCGAAGGCGCTAATCAAGAAGCTGATGGTGATTTTCCTCTCGGGTCCGGCCGACTCGAAGGGCGTCACGAACCGGTTTAAGGTGGTCGACAAGATCGTGCGGGAAAAGGGCACGCAATCGATGCAGATCAAGGCCAAGGGTCCAAACCGGCTGGCGGAGATATTTTCTTTGGTGCAATTGGGCGATATGGCCAGCTATTATCTGGCTTTGGTAAACAAAACTGACCCATCTCCCGTACATGTCATTAACCGCCTGAAAGCGTCCCTGGAGAAAATGAATTGAGAATTGTCCGTCGCGCACTTTTGACCATATCCCTTTTTCTACTATTTTCCGCTACTGTCATAGCGCAGGACAACCAGGCTGTCGTCGATGATGGCTGGTTTCGCGATTATCGCTTCAACGCCATTGTTCTGATCATCGTTTTTTCCGCAGCAATCACTTACTACACCAATCGCGCCAAACGCGGGGATAAGCTGTTTATTCGCAAGTTGGCGGGACTTGATGCGGTTGAAGAAGCTGTCGGACGTGCGACCGAAATGGGGCGGCCGGTATTGTTTATCCCCGGTATTAACGAAATTGACGTGATGGACACGATTGCCGGATTGTCGATTCTGGGACGCGTCGCAAAGATTACGGCGCGTTACGAGACGCCGCTTCATGTGCCGGTGCGTTATCCGATGGTGTTGGCGGCAGCGCAGGAAGTTGTGCAGCAGGCGTATATCGCTGAAGGCAAGGGCGACGCGCAAGACCGCGACGCGGTGCAATATGTCGCGGGCGAACAGATGGCTTTCACGGCGACCGTCAACGGCTACATGATGCGCGAACGGCCGGCGGCTAACATATTTATGGGCGCCTTCTATGCCGAGTCGTTGCTGCTAGCCGAAACCGGAAACGCCGCCGGGTCGATCCAGATAGCGGGAACAGCCCAGCCGGAGCAGTTGCCGTTCTTTATAGCGGCATGCGACTACACATTGATGGGCGAAGAGCTCTTCGCAGCATCAGCATATCTTTCGCACGAACCGGTGATGTTGGGCGGACTCAAGGGACAGGATTTGATGAAGGTGTTAATGCTGGTTGCAATTGTAGCCGGGACTTTGGTAGTGACTTTTTCCGCAGACAGCACATGGCTGCAAAAACTTTTTGAGGTCAGATAGTGAAATCGACACTTCCAATCATTGTCGCATTTCTGTCGGGTCTCGCCATGGTTGCGGCTTTCATATTGAGCCCGGGCAAATTCGGTGATGTCGAAGGCACACTTTTGCAATGGGTGTCGGTGATCGGCGGGTTTACGCTGCTTCTGGGTGTGATTTCCATTGTTCGTGTGAATATCCGTCCGGTGATGCGACGCGAAAAGGGCTGGTACAATAAGCTAGCGCTCCTGCTGGCAGTCGCAGCGACCGGAATTCCGGCACTCTTGCCGGTCAGTTGGTCAAGCAACTTCGGAACCGGCGACGCAACGATTTACGATTGGTTATTCAACAACATGAATGCGCCGATGATGTCGACGATGTTCGCGATGCTGGCGTTCTATATTGCTTCGGCGGCGTTTCGAGCTTTCCGGGCGCGAAATGCGGAAGCGACTTTGCTTCTGATCACGGCAGTACTCGTGATGCTGTGGCGCGTACCGATGGGTGAAAAGTTGTTTGCGAGCATTCATCCGGAATTGCCACAGGCGATCAATAACTATGTGATGGGCGGCATCAACGTCGCCGTTCAGCGTGGAATTATTATCGGTTCGGCGATGGGTGCTGCAACGATGGGACTGCGGATCATGCTTGGAATTGAGCGGACCTATATGGGCGGAAGCGGCAAATGAATATCTGGGAAAAAATCGGCGCTACTGATCGCCGCTGGATTTATCTCGCCGTGGCGCTCACGGTCATATTTCCAGTGCTGTTTCCACTGAAGCTGCCGATGGAGGTGACTCCGGAAGCGCGGCAACTTTACGATGCCGTGGAGGCTTTGCCGGATAGCTGCGTGGTGATGCTGACGTTTGATTATTATGCTTCCGCGACGGCGGAGACGCGGCCGGTTTCGATAGCAGCGCTGCATCATCTCTTCCGCAAGAATATCAAAGTCGTGACCATGACGACGATTCCGCTTGGCGGGCCGTCGATGGCGAGTGAAGTGACGCGGCTAATGGCGGCGGAATATGGCAAGACTTACGGCGTCGACTATGTCAATCTCGGTTACAAAGCCAACTACACGGCGGTGCTGCTTGGTATGGGGACGTCAATTGAGACGATATATCCGACCGATCAATATGGCACGCCGCTGGCGCAATTGCCGCTGATGCAGCGGGTGCATGATTACAAAGACATTTCGTTTATCTTTATCGTCGCCGACAACGGCATTGTCGACAACTGGGTTTCGATCGTAAATGCGCAGTTTAACAAGCCGATGGGCGCCGGTGTAACAGCGGTCATGGCGCCGAAGTTTTATAGTTACCTTCAGGCAAATCAAATGAAGGGACTCTTGGGCGGGATGAAAGGCGCAGCGGAATATGAACTGCTGGTCAACAAGCCGGCGATGGCGTTGAGCGGGATGAACTCGCAGTCGCTGGTGCATTTGCTGATCATCGCATTCGTGATACTTGGAAATGTGGCATACTTTGCGGGCCGCAAGCGGAAAGGGGAGTCAAGCTAATGGAAACATTAGGACTGTGGTTGGCGGGATTTCTCACGCTGGCGATTTTCTCGTTCTTGTATAAGGACAATCCCTTCTACCGTCTGGCGGAGCATATTTTTGCCGGACTGTCGGCGGGATACTATCTCGGCTTGGTCTGGCAGTCGGTCATATTACAGCAATTGGCGGATCCAATCAGCCAGCATTGGGCGGGCATGTTTTCCGGGCCGGATACCGGCCATCATACTGTTCAGTTTATCCTTTTGATAGTCGCTGGTTTGCTCGGCGTGCTCATCTTCTCGCGCCTGTTCCCCAAGATGTCTTGGATATCGCGATATCCGCTAGCCTTCGTGATGGGTAACACGGCGGGGATTTATCTGACCTCGGAGCTGCACGGACGCTTGATTGCGCAGGTAAGTTCGACATTCATAGATTTCAGCAATTCGCCCGCAGCCGTGGTGCTGGGGCTGATCATCTTTGTCGGCGTGATCGTGACGCTAATTTACTTCTACTTCTCAAAAGAACACACCGGCGCCCTTGGAGTAGCCGCCCGGGTGGGTATCTGGTACATCATGATTGCCTTCGGCGCGCATTTTGGTTACACTGTTATGGGTCGAATCAGTCTACTAATCGGCCGCGTCCAGTTCATATTTATTGACTGGTTCAAGATAGTCTCTTAGGGTAGAGAAGGAACAGTGAAGGTCATAATTCCAATTGCCGGTGAAGGCACGCGCCTGCGTCCCCATACATTTACCACACCGAAAGCACTTCTGCAAATCGCCGGCAAACCGATTCTCGGCCACATTATCGATCAGATTATTGATCTGGATATCAGCGAGATGATCTTTGTGACCGGACCGCAGGGCCACAAGGTCGAGCGGTTTGTGCGCGACACGTATACGATCAAGACAACTTTCGTCGAGCAGCGGACGCTCTACGGATTAGGTTATGCGATCCATTTGGGTATCGTTAGCACCGATGAGGACTTGCTGGTGATTCTCGGCGACACGATTGTCGAGATCGACTGGAAGGGGATGATTGCGACCAAACGCAATTGTCTGGCGGTCAAGGAAGTTGCCAATCCGCGCGCGTTTGGCGTCGTGGAGACGGAAGGCGACCGAATCGTTCGTCTCGTCGAGAAACCGCAGAACCCGCCGACTAATTTGGCTGTGGTGGGTGTGTACTATATTCGCGACGTTAAGCTGTTTCATCAGTGTACCAGCGAGATTATCGATCGCGGCATTACGACGCATGGCGAGATACAATTGACCGACGCCTTTGATTTGCTCTTGAAAAAAGGAGCCGCATTGCACACATTTCCCACTTTGGGGTGGTATGACTGCGGCCGCAAGGACAATATGCTCGAGACTAATCGATTCATATTGGACCGCCAGAAGGCGAATGTCGAACGGCCGGGCAACACGATTGTGCCGCCCGTATTTATTGCCGAAGACGCGACAATCAGCAAGTCGACGATTGGACCTTACGTGTCGATCGGCAAACACTGCAAGATTGCGAACTCGACGATTACGGATTCAATTCTTGCCGACGGTGTGCAAGCCGACTGGTCGGTGATCGAGAATTCAATGATCGGCAGTAATGCCGTACTCGAATCGGTATCGGGTGTTTTTGATTTGGGCGATCAATCCGCGGTGAGCGGCAAAAATCGCAAGTCGAACTAATACGCCGTCCGCGGCGATTTCTGAATAGAGGATCGGAAAATGACCATGAACAAATTCCTGTTTACTTCGGAATCAGTTACCGAGGGACATCCGGACAAACTGTCGGATCAGATTTCCGACGGCGTGTTGGATGACTTGTTAGCCCAGGACCCGATGAGCCGTGTGGCTTGCGAAACATTCGTGACGGTCGGACTGGTTGTTGTCGGCGGTGAAATCACGACCAACGGTTTTGTCGACATCCAGCGGTTGGTGCGAAAGATCATCAAGGAGATCGGCTATACGAAACCGTCGTACGGATTTTCGTACGACTCGTGTGCGATTCTCAACGCGATTGGCGCGCAGTCGCCGGATATCGCGCAGGGCGTGGATATCGGCGGCGCCGGCGATCAGGGTCTGATGACCGGGTTTGCCTGCGACGAAACGCCGGAACTGATGCCGCTGCCCATCATGCTGTCGCACAAGTTGAGCCGTAAGCTGGCGGAAGTACGCAAAAGCGGTGCGCTCGGCTATCTCGGGCCGGATGGAAAATCGCAAGTGACGATTGAATATGACAACGGCAAGCCGGCGCGCTGCGAGGCGATTGTCATTTCATCGCAGCATGACGAGTCGATTCTCGATGCGACCGGTAAGAAAATCACCGACAAGGCGCGCAACGAAATCATCGAGACGGTGGTGAAGCCGGTTGTTCCAAAAGAAATGATCGATGAAAAGACGAAGATGTATGTCAACCCGACCGGTAAGTTCGTAATTGGTGGACCGCAGTCGGATACGGGTATGACAGGACGCAAAATTATCGTCGATACCTACGGCGGCAGCGCTCCGCACGGCGGCGGTGCTTTTTCGGGAAAGGACCCGACCAAGGTCGACCGCTCGGCGGCGTACATGGCGCGCTACATCGCCAAGAATATTGTCGCAGCCGGAATCGCTAATCGCTGCACGGTGCAATTGGCTTACGCGATCGGCGTGGCGGAACCGGTATCGATTATGGTCTATACCGATGAAAAGCCGAAGATTGACAACGGCCGCATGATCGAGCTGATCCGCAAGCACTTTGCGCTGACGCCGAAGGGCATTATCGATATGCTGCAACTGCGCCGGCCGATTTACCGCAAGACCGCGGCATACGGGCATTTCGGCAGAACCGAGCCCGAGTTCAGTTGGGAAAAGACGGACAAAGCCGCCGATTTGAAGAAGGACGCTTAAGGGCGAGTGCGGAACAGACCGCTTAGAATTGCAAATCTTGATGAGTGGAAACAAATAGGAGAATTCAGTTGAAGAACTATGACGTCAAAGATCTGAAGCTTGCCGGAGAGGGTCGTCGCCGAATTGAATGGGCGGCCAATTTCATGCCGGTATGCAAACTGATCGAAGAGCGATTTAAGAAAGAGAAACCGCTGAAGGGCGTAAAGCTTTCGGCGTGCCTGCACGTTACGACCGAGACTGCGAATTTGATTCGCGTACTCAAAACCGGTGGCGCGCAAATCAGTTTGTGTGCTTCCAATCCGCTGTCGACGCAAGACGATGTCGCGGCGGCATTGGTGAAGGATCATGGCGTCAGCGTCTATGCGATCTGCGGGATCGACAAGAAGGGCTACTACAAGCATATCAACGCTTCGCTCGATCAGAAGCCGCATGTCACGATGGATGACGGCGCCGATTTAGTGAGCGTGCTGCATTCCGATCGCCGCGCGCTTCTGGCGGGTGTGATTGGCGGCACTGAAGAGACAACGACCGGCGTCATCCGTTTACGTGCTATGGCGGAGAACAAAGTACTGCAGTACCCGATCGTAGCGGTGAATGATTCGCAAACCAAGCATCTGTTCGACAATCGCTACGGTACGGGGCAATCGACAATTGACGGCGTGATTCGCGCGACGAACTTCTTGATCGCCGGCGCGGTCGTTGTTGTCGCCGGTTACGGTTGGTGTGGACGCGGAGTTGCAATGCGCGCCAAGGGACTGGGCGCCGATGTGATTGTCACGGAAATCGACGAGATCAAGGCGATTGAAGCAGTGATGGATGGATTCCGCGTGATGCCAATGGCGAAGGCCGTTCCGCTCGGAGATATCTTCATTACGCTTACGGGCAACATCCACGTCATTCGTCCGGAACACTTTGCGCGCATGAAATCGGGCGCAATTGTCGCCAACAGCGGGCACTTCAATGTCGAGCTTGATCTGGAAGGTCTGGCGAAACTTTCGAAGAAGCGCCGGATGGTGCGGAATTTGGTGGAGGAGTTCACTCTGAAATCAGGGCGTAAAGTCAACGTGCTCGGCGAAGGGCGCTTGATCAATCTGGCCGCCGCAGAAGGACACCCTGCGATGGTGATGGATATGTCGTTTGCCAACCAGGCGCTGGCTTCGGAGTATATCGTCAAGAACTACAAGAAGCTCGGAAAGAATGTGCTGTCCCTTCCGCGCAAACTTGACCAGAACGTAGCGGCGCTGAAACTTAAGTCGATGGGCACGCCGATTGACAGGCTGACCGACGAGCAGAAGAAATATCTCGCTAGTTGGGAAATGGGCACCTAAGAGCTGCACCTCAATTTTTGATTATGACAGGGCGCGGACAACGCGCCCTCTTGCTTGTATACTGTAAGGGAATTTCAATGAAGACGCCGGTTTCATCAGATACGTTGGAAAAACTGGTCAACCGCTTATCGCGGATGCCGGGAATCGGCCGCAAGTCGGCGCAGCGGCTGGCGTTTTACATTCTCAAACTTCCGAAAGAAGATTCGGACGATCTTGCCCAGTTGATAATCGATGTCAAGATCAAGGTGAAGGAGTGTTCGATCTGCTGCAATCTTACCGACAGCGACCCCTGCCGCATTTGCACAGAGCAAAGTCGCGACAAGACGAAGATCTGCGTGGTTGAGGAAGCCAACGATTTGATTGCACTGGAAAAGGGTGAGGCTTACAAAGGTGTTTATCATGTTCTGGGCGGCGTGTTGTCGCCGCTTGACGGTGTCGGTCCGGACGATTTGAAGATACGGCAATTGTTGACGCGGATGCAGGGGCCGATCAGCGAGGTGATTCTTGCAACCAGCCCGAACACCGAAGGCGAGGCGACAGCGATCTACATCGCCAAACTAATACATCCGCTGGGCATCAAGGTGACGCGGATTGCCCGCGGACTGCCGATGGGAACCGACCTGCAGTTCGCCGACAGCCAGACATTGGCGAAGGCGCTTGAGGGGCGCGTCGAATTCTAATCTTCATTGCCTGCGAGGAGCGGGTATCGTGTTTATTCGATTTCGTACTTTCAGTCTACTAGTTTTCCTTACACTCCTATCACTTGGTTGTGACGATGAAACTACCGGCCCGACTGATACAACGCGCCCGGCGGCGGTTTCAGATCTTGAGATCGCAAGCACGACCGGCGGTGTTATTCGATTCGAATGGACTGCGTCGGGTGACGACGGCAACAACGGAACGGCTAGCTATTACGATTTGCGTTCGGCGGCCGATTCGAGCACGCTTAGGAACTGGGGAGGAGCCCGGCAGCAGCAGGGAGAGCCGGTACCATCGATTCAGGGAACGAACGAGTCGATGAATCTACCGGACACGTTTTCTGTGACGACCTTTTTCGCAATCAAGGTTTCCGACGAGGCCGCGAACACTTCAGCGATTTCAAATATTGTCGCCAGAGTCAGATAGCAAATCAAAAGGCAGACAGCTTACGCTGCCTGCCTTGTATCATGATCACTGCCTTGCGGCAATGAAGTATTTCAGTATTAACCCTTAGCCGGGGCGGCCGGTTTTGCCGGGGCTTTTTCGTGAATTGCCTTGGCGTCTTTCACTGCCTTGTCAAAATCGAAGCCCTTAAAGGTCGGCGACTTCTCATTGTGACACTTGATGCAGACTTCCTTCTTGGGTTCAGTCATACCGGCAGCGAGAGCAAGTGCCTTGTCCTTCATGGTCTTTTGGGCCTTGTATTCCGAGCCCGGGCCATGGCAAGATTCGCAACCAACGCCGGTCAACAGCGTGCCTTCAACGGTCTTGCCGGTTGAGTGACAACCGATGCATTCTTCCTTCTTTTGTTCTTCCGGCTTCAGGGCTTCCCACGCCTTGGCATGAACAGTGGTCATCCATGAAGTGTGTTCGGCCTTGTGGCACATTTTGCACTTGGCATCGCCGACGTAATTGAACTTCGAAGCGGCGGCAGCCGGCTTGGTAGTGTCTGGTTTGGCGGCATCCTGTGCAACCACGCCATTAAGCACGAGGGCGAAAGCTGCGAGGAACATCATCGCTAACACGGTCAATTTTTTTGTCATTTTTGTTCTCCTCAAGATGTTCACTTGGTCTATCTATATCCTTATACATTCAATCTATGTTATCGACGAAGATATATACCGTAATAGTCTTGTCAAGGGAATTTAATACTAAAAAAGAAGTCTTTGTCCACAAAGCGAATAAGCTGATGTGGTGCAATGGGTTGATTTTGTGGGAATATCAGGAGCCAAATTGAGCCGGATTTTTCGAAAAGGGAAATATTTCACAAAGTGTACCTTGTTAGTCCACATGGGATAAGACGGCGCAGCTGGATTTCCTTATGTTTTTAGTTGATTTCGGTTTGAGAAAAAAGTAGTTTTCGCCTTACTTTTGGACGGGTATGTCATGCCCGCTTTTTGAGTTGGAGAATTGACTTTCCATGGAGGGATATGTTGAGACTGTCTCTTCCGGGACTTTTGAATTAAACCTTAATTGGGAGGTACACACTTTGCGAAAAGCAATAGTTCTGTTCACACTGCTCGCTCTGATAATAGGGTGTGCAATTCCAGCAATGGCTTACGATCAGACCGGAAGACTGGGTCTTGGCTATCGCTTTGGTTTCCACACGGTTATGAAAGACCCGTGGAGTCTGAAGACGATGCATGGCGGTGAGGCGAAATTCGTCGTTCACAAGAACTGGGCGGTCGGATTGACCGGTACATACGGCCGGACCGGCGATGCCGTTCTTGATGTCAATAACAGCGGTCTCCCGATTTATCGCGAACCGGCTGAAGGCGAATTGTCGGCAAAGCTTTATAACTACATTCTTGAACTTGGACCGACGTTCAATGCGACGCCGGACAAGAACGTCAACGTCTTTTTGACTGCCGGCGCCGGAATCGGTTACTGGGCAGTCAAGCAGGGTGACGATGTTATCAAGCTAATCGACGAGAACGGCAAGTCATTCGACTTGAAGGATCAGAGATTTGCATTGATGATCGGCGGCGGCATTGAATATTTCCTGATCGAGAATTTCTCGATCGGCGGTGCGCTGCGCTACCACATCTTCACGGATGTCCTGTCAGGATTCAAGGATAACGCCGCCCGCGAAGGCTACAAGGAATCTCTCGATATTCACAGCGGTCTGCTTGAAGGCGGCTTGCTGGCGACGGCTTATTTCGGAAGCTGCAAAGATGACGATAAAGACGGCGTCTGCAACGAAGACGACAAGTGCCCGGACACACCGGCCAAGTGCGTCGTTGACGAAAACGGCTGCCCGATTGATTCGGACGGCGACGGAGTTTGCGACGGCCGCGACAAGTGCCCCGATACGCCGAAGTGCGCGACGGTCGACCTGAACGGTTGCCCGATCGATACCGATAAAGACGGCGTCTGGGACGGCTGCGACAAGTGCCCGGATACACCGGCTGACTGCAAGGTCGATGCCGACGGTTGCCCGCTTGACAGCGACAAGGACGGCGTTTGGGATTGCCGCGACAAGTGCCCGGATACGCCGATCTGTTGCAAGGTCGACGCGAACGGTTGCCCGCTCGATTCCGATAACGACGGCGTCTGCGACGGTTGCGACAAGTGCCCGGGTACCCCGGCTGGTTTGGCTGTCAATGCCGACGGATGTCCGAAAGACTTCGCTTATCCGGAAAAGGAACTCATCTTGAGAGAGGTGCAGTTCATCGTCAATACCTGGACGCTGACCGAGAAAGCCAAGAAGGCGCTTGACGAAGTCGCCAAGTCGCTGGCGGCGTTCCCGCATGTACAGCTTGAAGTTCAGGGTCATACCGATACTTCCGGCAAGCGTGAATGGAACGACACGTTGTCACAGCGCCGTGCCGAGGCCGTGCGCGATTATTTGATCAGCGCCGGAATTGAAGCTTCGCGCTTGACCGCCAAGGGTTATGGACCGGACAAGCCGAAGTATGACAATGCTACGGCCGAAGGTCGTTCGCAGAACCGCCGCGTTGAGTTGGTTCGCCTTAACGACTAATTGATTCGCACTTTGTGACGGCGGATGTAAGATTCGTCGTCATAGTAATACCAAGCGTCCCGGCTTCTGCCGGGGCGCTTTTTGTTTGGGGAGTTACGAATTTGGCAATTGCTAAAAAGGTGGGCAGGCGTTAAATATGTATATGAGTCCACATTGATTGGTGATTCGCAGAAAGGGATGATATATGGCAACGAGAGATCTCCGGCTGATTGAGTTTCTGGTCGCATGCGTGTTAGTTTCAATCGGCCTTGCTTCCGCACATGCGCGTTCATGGACGATGCCGGAGTTGGATACGCTAAGTGATCGGGAATGGATGTGGGTGGACAGTGAGTACACAGAACCGATCTCCGAGTTCTTTACTGGAACCGCCGATCCCGAAACTTTGCCGCAGCGATACCGTTACAGTCCGGCGAAATATCCGGATGCAGCATTGATTGCCGGAGTTGAGGGCTCGGTTTGGGTCAAGGTACTCGTCGACGAAAAGGGGAAAGTACGCGCGGCACGTATACTGGAAGATTCGGGACTCAACGTCGGATTTGAAGAGGCGGCGCTCGCCGCGGCGAGGAAATCAATGTGGAAGCCGGCGAAGTCGAATGGAAAGCGCATACCGATTTGGGTGAAGTACGAGGCGGTTTTTTCTTTTAGCATTACTGCGGACGGCGAACCGATTCGTCAGAATAACAAGTGGGATTGGAGTGTGCCGAGTTCCAGTCCATTGTTCGATGCAAAGATTGAATTGGAGAAGTCCGAGACCGACCCGATGCCTGAACCGGACGATTTCATCCAAGTGGAAGAGCTTCCGGCCGTAGTCAAGAAAGGTAAACTTGAGTATCCCGAATCTGCACGCAAGAATGGCGATGAAGGAAGTGTCTGGGTAAAGGTACTTGTCGACAGGGGCGGTTCGGTTCGGAACGCAATGGTAGTGAAGGCGTCGATGTGTGAATGCGGATTTGAAGAAAGCGCACTCTACGGCGCAATCAATTCGAAATGGAAACCTGCCAAGCAGAATGGCTCTCCGATAATGCTGTGGGTGACGTATGAGATCAAGTTTCAGCTAAAGAGGTGAGTCGGTAGCCCAACCGCAGCGGTCTAAGCGCCCAACTTGATATTGTCACATCATCTCAATATCCCGACTTCTCATACTGATCAAGGAAATAGTGCAGGGTGGGAATTTGTGGCGATCTCGAAAATGTCCGACCCTACGCTTATTCAATCTGTGGAGGGCATTCTGTTATTGACAGCGATGGACTTGTCATTGTATTTGGTGTTTGGGTTCGCTTCGGGTGGGCTACCGGGTACAGACTACAAGCGATTGAGTTGTGGTAACGAAACTACGTCGCTTCAATCGTGCGGATGACGCGGGCAGGGTTGCCGGCGGCGATGGAATAAGGGGGAATCGATTTTGTCACGACTGATCCGGCGCCGATCACTGAATTCCTGCCGATAGTAACGCCCTTGAGAATGATCGAACGCGTACCGATCCAGACGTAATCTTCGATGATGATTGGTTGGGATGTGGCGTCACCGCCACCGGCCGTGTGGTAGTCGCTTTCGAGAATGATGACATCCCACGAGATGGCGACCTCGCGGCCAATCACCACTTTGTTGCCGCAGTGAATTTCAGTGCGATCGCCGATGGTGGACTTTTCGCCGATTGTGATTTCCGCCAAAGTTCCGGGTGTGGCGGCATCAAAATCAAATACGACATTGGGATATAACGTGACGCGGTTGCCGATATTGATGCGGCCGACCGGATTGCGGATCTTCACTTTGCCGTAGACCTTGATGTGGCCCGCGGCATGGACGCGCCGGCGGAGAAAGAATCCGCGGACGTAGCCGAGGATTTTGCGGATTTGAATTGAGATCACAGCGATGGAGCCCATCCCTTACTTTAACTATCGTTGCTAAGGTGACACTGTTCCTGCTAGCGGCGCCTTCGCTGCCTGCCGGGAACACAAGATGAAGTTACAATATTAATATCGGATTTTCACCTGATTTGTGGAGTGCATTGGTGGATTTTCTGACTCCGCCGATGCTAACCTCTTTCAGCGATTTTCTTTACGGATGACGAGCTTAAGGCCGGACCAGATATCGTCGACAGCGCAGACTTTTATGTCGACCAATCCGAGCGGCAGTGCGATTTCGCGAATGACGTCTTCGGTAATGTCGGTGGGGACCTTGGCGGCTTTCTTGGGCCAGGAAATCCAGATCATTCCGTTCTTGGCGAGCTGTTTCATAAGTCCGGGCAAAAGTGCGTTGAGGCGCGGTTTCTGCGTGACGAAGCAATGGATGAAATCGACATTGCGAGCGCGCGATTCGACGGAAGTGCACGAAGTCGGCAGCGGACCAAGCAGTTTGAGAAAGTCGGCCGGTTCGCCGACGAAGCGGACGGTCATGTCGGGCTTGATGCCGAGCTTGTCCAGAAGCGGCGTACCGGAATAGCCTGCCATGCTAATCTGCCTCCGAGTGGGAAAAATACGGTCCCACCGCCTTGGCGATTTCGGTGACGATGAAGTATAACCGAGCCATTGTGTATCCTCCTTCTCCATAATGCGAGCGGAGGCGCTATTTGGCAAGGTGAAATTGAAGGCGGGCGAGTTGTTAGAACGGCGAGAAGCCGGCGCCGGACCAATATTCGGATTTCAGCTCTTCCTGTTGTTTGAGCAGGGCGTGATAGTGTCCCGATTCCCAGTCGGCGAGATCGGCGAAGAACTTGCGCGCGCTCGGATCTTGCGATTCAGCAGAATGCTTCTGATAGAAAGCCATGGCATCGCGTTCAAGCTGAATTCCTACAGCAAGGGCGGTCATTTCAAAGTGGGCCTCGCGGATGCGCAACTTGATTGCCGGAGTGAAGATTGGAGAAGATTGATCGAGGTCAATGCGCGTGCCGAGATGGGCAGTAGGACTCAGTTTTCCTGTGGCGACGACTGAATCGTAGTGGTCCTTGAGAAAGTGCAGATGGTCCAGTTCTTCGCGAGCGAGAGTCTCGAATACGGCCTTACCTTTGGGATCGTGCGTATTGTGAGCCGCCATCATATAGAAACTGTGTCCCTCGCGTTCGGCCATCGCTGCCTGCTGCAATGCCTCCGCCAAAATTCTGACGTGATCGATCATAAGTTGCTCCTTCCCCGTAGCGGGACTAATTCGTGACCGCAATCCACTACACAGTTGAACAATAAGGAGAAAGAAATCGCTAATCAAGCGCCAATTCTGGGGGAAGCGAAACCATTGGCGAACAAAATCGAACCGTTCGCGCAGTGGCGTTGGGCGTTGGCGACGGCGCGGCGTAGTAGACGCATTGAACAATCTATCAGTTAAGAGAGGTAAGAATGAGGATTCTACTGCGAACGCTGTTTGCCGCGTCGTTAATGCTAATTTTGGCGGGACAGGCCGGCATGGCGCAAACGACATTTACCCGGATCACCGACAACACTAACCCGGTCGTCGCGGATACGACGGCGGCGACATACACGGGAACGGCATTTGTCGACATGGACAATGACGGGTTGCTCGACTTGATCGTTGTTGATCCGGGTAAGACGAAACTCTACAGAAACTTGGGCGGCGGAAGTTTCGCGCGGGTAACCGGGACGGCGATCAATCAGGAAAATCTGAGCAGCCTCGGGACTACCTGGGCGGACTATGACAATGACGGCGATCTCGATTGCTTTCTCGCCGGCACCGCCAATGGCGCGCTGTATCGCAACAACGGAGCGTTTTCATTTACGCGCATCGCGAATGCCGACATGGGAACGAGCGATATGCGCGGATGGAGCCCGGCCTGGGGCGACTACGACAGCGACGGCGATGTCGATTTGGTCATTACATTTCCGAACGGTTTTGTTGGAGGCACGCCCCGATCCAACCGGATGCTGCGAAATGGCGGGGCGCCAAATTATCACTTCAGCGTAATCGATACGGGTGTTGTCGTCACCGGTCTCAAGCCGTATACATCGGGCAACTGGTCCGACTACGACTTGGACGGTGATCTGGATCTGTTCATCGGCAGCGGCCCGGCGACGGCATCAACGGGGCTGGATGATCTTTATCGCAATCTGCTGGTCGAGACGGGAGTGCCGGGATTTGCACGGATCACGGAAGCGCCGATCGCAACCGACCAAGGCGACGGGCAGGTCTGGAACTGGATTGATATCGAAAATGACGGCGACCTCGACGCCTACCGCACCAATTGGGGCGGCTCCAATCCGACAGCTCGAATGAATGATCTCTACATCAATGTCGGCGGGAGCTATGTCGAGGAGACAATCGGTCCAATTGTGGAAGACGAAAAAGTATCGCTGTCGTCGGTATGGCAGGACTTCGACAACGACGGAGATATTGATTGCTTTGTCGCAAACATCGGAAGCAGCTCCTACTATCGCAACAACGGCAATGCAACTTTCACCGTCGAGACAGTCGGCGATCATGTTTCGTCCATTCAGCAGGCAAGCGGCGCGACAGCAGGCGACTATGACAATGACGGCGATGTGGACCTGTTTGTGGTGGCGTCGGGTGCGAACAAGCGGATGCTGCTGCGAAACGATTACGGCGGTACTAACTCGTGGCTGCGGGTGAAGCTTGCGGGCCAACTCTCCAATCGCGCAGCTATCGGAGCGAAGGTCTATACATACGCGATTATAAACGGATCGCCCGTGCGGCAGATCCGGGAGATTTCGGCGCAAAACACATTTCTTGGGCATTGCGCGCTTGAAGCTTTCTTTGGATTCGGCAATGCGACGGTAGTAGATTCGCTGCGGATCGTTTGGCCGTCCGGAATCATCTTTGACACGGCCAATGTCGCGGTTGATCAAGTGATTCTAATCACCGAGCAATGCGCTGATGCTGACGGCGACGGCGTAGCTTGTTTTGACAATTGCCCGGGCGTGCCGAATTCTGGACAAGCCGACACGGATGG
>CAZIBI010000044.1:0-16473 GCA_964537215.1 uncultured Ignavibacteria bacterium
GCAGTCAGAATGCCCAGCTCAATAGCGGTTTCTTTCAGCGTCTTGTTTTCGTGGTGCGCTTTCTTGGCGATCTTCGCGGCATTGTCGTAACCGATATGCGGATTGAGCGCCGTCACCAGCATCAGCGAACGTTCCATCAGGGCTTTGATGTTGCCCGTGTTGGCAGTGATACCGACCGCGCAATGCTCATCGAATGATTCGCAGGCATCGGCGAGTAATCGAATCGACTGCAGCAGATTGAAAATGATGACCGGCTTGAAGACGTTAAGTTCGAAATTGCCGGAGGCGCCGCCGACGTTGATCGCGACATCGTTGCCGAGCACTTGCGCGCAGACCATCGTCATGGCTTCGGATTGCGTGGGGTTGACCTTGCCGGGCATGATCGAAGAGCCGGGCTCGTTTTCGGGAATCGAAAGTTCGCCGAGACCGGAACGCGGACCGGAGGCGAGCCAGCGGACGTCGTTGGCGATTTTCATCAATGAACACGCGAGCGTTTTCATGACGCCGGAAGCCTCAACCATTGCATCGTGCGTGGCGAGGGCTTCGAATTTGTTGGGAGCGGTGACGAACGGTTTGCCGGTAAGCTTGGCGATGGCATCAGCGGATTTGACGGCGAATTGTGGGTGCGTATTGAGACCGGTGCCGACAGCGGTGCCGCCAAGCGCGAGTTCGTACAGGCGCGGCAGGCAGCCATCAATGCGCTTGAGGCCGTTGGTCAGCGCCTGCGCGTAGCCGGAAAATTCCTGGCCGAGCGTCAGCGGCACGGCGTCCATCAAATGCGTGCGGCCAATCTTAATGATGCCGTCGAATTCTTTTGATTTCTTCTGCAACGTGTCGCGCAAACGGGTCAGCATCGGAATCAAGCGGCGGTGGATTTCCTCGACCGCCGCGATATGCATGGCAGTCGGGAACGTGTCGTTGGAAGACTGGGCTTTGTTGACGTCGTCGTTGGGATGGATCGGTTTCTTCGAGCCGATCACTCCGCCGGCAATTTCGATCGCGCGGTTGGAGATGACCTCGTTGGCGTTCATGTTGGTCTGGGTGCCGGAGCCGGTTTGCCACACGACAAGCGGAAAATGGTCGTCGAGCTTGCCGGCGATGACTTCGTCGGCGGCTTTGATGATAAGGTCGGCTTTATCGGACGGCAAAGTGCCAAGTTCCTTGTTGACCATGGCAGCGGCTTTCTTGAGGATGCCGAGCGCGCGGATCAGTTCGCGCGGGAAGCGTTCGCCGCCGATTTTGAAGTTCTCGAGCGAGCGGCCGGTTTGCGCGCCATAGTAGCGGTCGGCCGGGACTTTGACTTCGCCCATGCTGTCGGTTTCTATTCTGTATTCCATTGAACCTCCAAAATAATATTAGACAAACTGGGAGAGATTATAACCGAATTCGGCTTTCGGGGCAAAGGGGAAATACGGAGCAGGATTGATGATTGTTTTGGAAAAATCCGGGCGAGGGAACCGCGCCCCTACGGAGACGGTGGGTTCCGGTCGGGCGAATGCAATTAGCCGCTACGGATGTGGCGAAGGCCGCCTACTGGCAGTTACTCCCACTCGATTGTGGCGGGTGGTTTGGTCGAAATGTCGTAGACGACGCGATTGACGCCCTTGACGTTGTTGATGATGAGACTCGATGCTTCGGCGAGCACGTCGTGAGGAATCTTCGCCCAATCGGCAGTCATGCCGTCTTGCGAGGTCACCGCGCGCAGGGCGACGACGTTTTCGTAAGTTCGTTCATCCCCCATCACCCCGACGGCTTTGACCGGGAGCAGCACCGAAAACGCCTGCCATATTTCTTCGTATTGATTGCGCCTGCGCAGGACTTCGATGAAAATCTTGTCGACTTTGCGCAAGATCGCGAGACGCTCGGAGGTGATTTCACCGAGGACACGGACCGCAAGACCCGGCCCCGGGAACGGATGGCGCCACAACAGATGATGCGCCATGCCGAGTTGCTCGCCGATTTCGCGGACCTCATCTTTGAATAGTTCGCGCAGCGGCTCGACTAATTTCAGGTTCATGCGTTCCGGCAGTCCGCCGACGTTGTGGTGCGACTTGATCGTGACCGAAGGTCCTTTGAAAGAGACCGATTCGATCACGTCGGGATAGAGGGTTCCCTGCGCGAGATATTTGACATCGCCAAAAGTCTTGGCTTCGGCCTCGAATACTTCGATGAACAAACGGCCGATAATTTTGCGTTTCTTCTCGGGGTCGACTACGCCTTCGAGTTCCTTGAGGAAGATCGGGCCGGCATCGACGCGTTTGATATGCAAGTTCATGTGCTCGAGCGCGTCGAGAACTTCATTTTCCTCGTTTTGCCGCAGCAAACCGTTGTCGACAAATATCGCAATCAGATTGTCGCCGATAGCTTTGTTCAAGAGCAACGCCGCGACAGCCGAGTCGACGCCGCCGGAAATGCCGAGTATCACCTTATCTTTGCCGACGCGCTGACGGATATCGTGAATTGTGCGTTCGATGAAGGACGTCATCGTCCATTCGCCATGCGCTTTGCAGATTTCGAAGACGAAATTGTGCAACACGTGTTTGCCCTGCACGGTGTGGACGACTTCGGGGTGGAATTGCACGCAATAAATTTTGCCGATGTCGTTTTCCATCGCTGCGATGGCTACATCGTCGGTGGAGGCGGTAACTTCGAATCCCTCGGGCGGTCGCACGATTGTATCGCCGTGGCTCATCCAGGCGGTGGACTTTTCAATTCCGCCTTTGAACAACGTCGCCTTCAAGTCAGCGGTGACGACGGCGCGGCCATATTCGCGCGACTCGCTGCGGACAAGTTCGCCGCCGTAAAGTTTTGCGACTAATTGCATGCCGTAGCAAATACCCAGAACCGGCACGTTCATCTTCAGGTAGCGTTCATCAACCGCCGGAGATGCGGGCTCAAGCACCGATGCCGGTCCGCCGGACAGAATAATGCCGACGATATTTTCGCCGGAGAAGCGCTCGAACGGAGTTGTACAGGGATGGATTTCGCAATAGACATGCATTTCGCGCACGCGGCGGGCGATGAGTTGGGTGAATTGAGAACCAAAGTCGAGTATCAGAATCATCTCGCTGCTGCGCGAAGTCATAGCCATTTCTCCTCTTTCCTGATCAGTTCACGGCGCCAATTGACGTCGTCGGTATCGGGGTAATCAATGTTGTAATGCAGACCGCGCGATTCCTTGCGTTCGATCGCAAAATCGATAATCAGATTCGCACAGGTCGCCAGGTTGCGCAGTTCGATCGCTTCGTAACTCCAGTTGCGCGTCTGGAAATACTCCTCAATATCTTTTACGAGAATATGCACGCGTTCGCGGGCGCGATGTAATCGATAGTCGGAGCGCACCACACCGACATAGTCCCACATCAAGTTCAGCAATTCGCGCCGGTCGTGCTGAAGCAGCACCCGCTCGCGGCGGGTGAGTGTTTCAGTGATGCCGTTTTTCGGCTGAAGTTCGCTCAATTTCGCAATCTCCGCAGAATTATCGACTACTGCTGCAATTTCGGCGGCGAATTGCGCGGTAGCGACAGCCTCCAGCAACGAATTCGATGCAAGCCGGTTTGCACCGTGCATGCCGGTCATGCCGACCTCGCCGCAGGCAAACAGATTTTCAATATCGGTGCGACACTTGATGTCGGTGCAAATACCGCCGCACATATAGTGCGCCGCTGGTACAACGGGAATTCGATCCTTGGTAATGTCGATGCCGTACTTGAGGCAGTGCTCGTAGATTGTCGGGAAGCGCTTGAGAATCAGTTCGTGGCCAAGATGGCTGATGTCGAGAAAAACGCACGGATCGCCGGTCGCCTTGAGTTCCGAGTCGATAGCGCGGGCGACGATATCGCGGGCCGCCAATTCGCCCGACGGGTGATACTTGTGCATGAAGCGTACACCTGCCTGCGTGTAGAGAATACCGCCTTCGCCGCGTACAGCTTCGGTGATCAAAAACGAATCGCCGCCGGGATTGTACAGCGTGGTCGGATGAAATTGGATAAACTCCATGTTGCCGACCGCAGCACCGGCGCGATACGCCATCGCAACGCCGTCGCCGGTTGCAATCTTGGGGTTGGAAGTGTGCTTGTAGACCACTCCGGCGCCGCCGGTTGCAAGCAAAACTGAACCGGAGTAAAAATACTTGGCGCGCGATTCCTGACTGTCGAGACAAATCGCACCGAGACATTTCTTGGCGGTTCCCTGCCCGGTCGTGATCAAGTCCACGGCGATGTGATTTTCAAATACAGAGATGTTTTTGTTGTTGTGCACCGCGTGGAGCAGCGCTTTTTCGATCTCGCGGCCGGTAGCATCGGCAGCGTGAACGACCCGGCGCGCCGAGTGGCCGCCCTCGCGCGACAAATGCAAGTGCGCTTCGTTCGGATCAGCGTCCTCGCGGCTGAATTGCACACCGATATCGATGAGTTCCTGAATACAGGCTGGACCGGCTGTGACAATGGCCTCGACGACGTCGCGCCGGCACAGTCCGCAACCGGCTGATAACGTGTCTTCAACATGAGCCGCAAAACTATCGCTGGCGGCAGTGACGGCGGCAATCCCGCCCTGGGCATAGTTGGTATTGGAATCGGTCGAACGCTTTTTGGTGACGACGGCGACTGTACCCTTTTTGGCAACCTTGAGCGCGTAGGAAAGCCCGGCTATGCCGGAACCGATTACCAGGAAATCAAACTTCAGCACCCACGCTCCTCGCGATAATGCCCCAGAATATAGGCTCGCGGTCGACAAAATCAATCCCTATTTCCATAACACCGCAAGTTCCTTGCAAGAACGCGCCGGCGTTAAGTTTAACCGCGTCCTTGGCGGTTGTCAGGAGAAGTTCGGCCTTTCCGCCGGAAACGATGCGATTGAGTGCTGTAATGTCGGTTTCGGAATACGCGTGGTGATCGGGGAAGATGGTATGCCCGACGACATCAACGCCGCCGGCGACCGCTTGTATCTCAAATGACTCCGGGTTACCAATGCCCGAAAAGAGCCACACCCTGCGATTGGCCACTGGAAAAGCGTTTCTGGATTCAAATTTATGAAATGCTGTCACGTCAGTGTGAAGGCGAAAGATCTTCTCGCTCGCAACAATTCGGGCAATGCGCGCTTGCAATTCATCGACCACCAATGGATCGACCGATTCCGTGCGCGTGAGCAGAACAATATTCGATCGCTTGAGCGACCGGATCCCCTCGCGCAGCGGTCCGGCCGGCAGGAAAAGACCATTGCCAAAAGGATTTGAGGCATCAACCAGGACGATATCGCAATCGCAGCGAATCTGGCGGTGCTGAAACCCGTCTTCGAGGATGGCGATTTCAATTCTCTCATCTTTGACCAATCGCACTCCCGAACTGTAGCGATCGGCACCGACAGCAAACCACGCCAACGGAAGACGCGATGCCATCAGCGCAAGCTCATCCCCTACTTTGCTCGCAATGTCCGCAGAGAGTTCATCACCATGCAAGATTGTAGAGTTGTGCTCATTGCCGGACCGATAGCCGCGGCTTAAAATCGCGACGCGCTTCGTTTTCTGCAGACGTTCGGCGATCAGAATTGTCACGGGTGTCTTGCCGGTCCCGCCGGTAGTGAGATTGCCGATGGAGATGACTTTACAGCCGAGCGAACGGCCTTTGACGATGCCGTGGTCGTAGGCAAAATTTCGTCCTGCGACTATCAAGCGAAACAGCAACGATAGCGGCCACAGCAATAACAACAGCAGCAATGCCAGCGGCGAGCGGTGTTTGCCGGAGTGAATTGTAGCGATATAACTGCGCAGATCACTCATCTGATGACCGTTCGCAGTTTTTCGATTGTTTCATCGAGTACATGCGACGAGGCATGGCGCAGTTCAACTGCGCGGCTCATGAACATTTTCTGCAAATCTGGTTGTTTGAGCAGCGTACTGACACTGGCAACAATTTCTTCACTGTTGCTGACCTGAATATCCATCTCAAACCGCCGTAGCAGTTCGTGGCCGCGAATCTGCTGAAAATAGTGCGGTCCATGCAGAACCGGACAACCCGCCAGCGCCGGCTCTAGGAGATTGTGTCCTCCGAACGGCGCCAATGTCCCACCGACAAAAGCAATGCGGGATACATGGTAAACTACGTTGAGCTTGCCGATCGTGTCGAGCAATAAGACCTGGGTATCGGCCTTCGGCGCTCCAATTGTCCAGCGCTGATATTTGAGGTTCTTAGTCTGCAAGATGCTTTCGACTTCGGCAACGCGTTCGAGGTGACGCGGCGCCAAAACGAGCCGCAGCTGCGGATGGTTCACAAGCAATTGCACAAACGCATCGCAAAGAATCTCTTCCTCGCCCGGTCGCGTCGAGCCGCAGGTGAAAATCGGCGCGTCTTTCCATGCCTCCAGCGACCGCTTGACTTCGTTGACTAACTCTTGCTCCGGCGGGAGGTAATCTTCCTTGACCGAGCCGATGACCGCAATGTTGTCCGCTGGTTCAGCAATCTCGCCAATGCGCATGGCGTCGTCTTCGCTCTGCATCAATAAATGCGAGCAGCGGCGCAAGAGCGGCGCGAAGTATGGCCGCAGCGCCCTATAGCGACGAAACGACTTGTCCGAAATCCGGCCCGACACCTGCGCGACATTAACGCCGCGTTCGAATGCTATTTCCATCAGCACGGGCCACAGTTCCGTCTCGACTAATACTATCAACTGCGGATTGAAGTGAGTGAGAGTGCTGCTGACATTCTTGCCAGTATCAAACGGATGAAAGAACACTGCATCGGGCGCCGCTGCCGCCTGCATTGCGCGGGCACGCCCCATCGCTGTCGTGACGGAGAGTATTACCGGCGCAGCGATTTCCTGTTTGAGCCGCTCGACAATTTTGAGCGCGATCGTGACCTCGCCTACCGATGAGGCCACCAGCCAGACCGGCTGGGCAGACGATCTCAATTTTGGCAATGTCTTGCCCAATCGCTCGAGATCGTGTTTGTGGCCGAACGCACGCAGAAAATACGCGGCCACTGTCAGCGGAACCACATAGCAGTAGGTGAAGCAGACGTACAGGTACTTCATGACAGGATTGTCTCGCGAATCAAATCAGCCGCGCGCTGTGAGGCGCCATGATCGCCGAGTCGATGGCGAAGTTGCGCCAGTTCGCCGCTGATTTGTTGCTGCAGCTGTGAGTCTTCCAAGATCTTCGTGCAAAAGCGGGCGAGGTTTTCCGGCGTCATATTGTCCTGTAGGAACTCCGGCACGATTTCTTTGCCGGCAACTATATTGACCAAACCGACGTTTTTCAGGCTAATCACGCGCTTGGCAATCTGATAAGTGATCCAGCCGGTGCGATACACGACGCAAAATGGCTTCCCGCACAGCGCGGCTTCCAAGGTCGCAGTCCCGGACGATACAATCGAGACATCCGCATTCTTGAGCAGTTCGTAGCGTTCACGTTCGACGTGCGTCGGCGCAATGCCGGTCGCAGCTTCAGCGTCTGCGTACAGCGCCGGATCCAGCTCGGTGCGAATCGCCGTGAAGGGTCGAATCCGAAGTCCTGATTTTTGCATCAATCCAATTGCCTGCAACATGATCTCGTAGTGCTTGGCAACTTCAACAGCGCGGGAGCCCGGCAGGAGTGCAACGATCTTGTCATTGGCATCAATCATGTGCTTAGTACGAAAATCGACGCTACTGACATCTTCCGAAATGTAATCCAGAAGCGGATGACCGACAAACTCGCACCGAATCTTCGTTGCATCGAAGAGTTCTTTTTCGAACGGCAGGATCGAAAGCAGCAAATCAATGTGCTCTTCTATCTGATGAATGCGGCCCTTCTTCCAGGCCCAGACTTGCGGGACAATGTAGAACACCGTCTTGATGCCGCGCCGGTGACATTGCTCGGCGAGACGCAAATTCAAACCCGGGTAGTCGACGAAAATCGCTAACTCGGGTTTGCGTTCGTCAATCTCTGCCAATGTGCGATTGAATACATTGCGAAAGTGCAGGATGCGTTTGGCGACCTCCCAGAACCCCGCTACAGCCAGCGAGCGCAAGTCGTAGATTAACTCGACGCCCTGCTGCCGCATCAATTCCCCGCCAAGTCCAAAAAACTGAAGCCCGCTAGTGCGGGCTTGGAGATGCTTCAAAAGCTCGGCGGCGTGCAAATCGCCCGACGCTTCACCGGCAGATATGAAAACAGTCTTCATGACAACATGCGGTTGAGATTTTCCATCGCCGTCTGTTCGATGCGCTTCGCCAGAATCAAAGCGGCTGTGGCATCCTCGCCGGAAATACGTACCACAGAATCGCTGATGATGCAATCGACAAATGCCGCGATTTCGGCCGTGAGCATGTCGTAATCGGGATAGCTCAACTGCCGGAACATGATCTTGCGCCCGGTGCCTTCATGCTGGAGCACCGGCATATAGCCCGGTCGCGGCGTCGATTCTTTGAGTTGAGCGAGTACGAAATGCTCGCCGGTTTTGTTCAACAGATCCAACGAGAGATAATTGTCGCGGGCGAAAAACCGCAGCTTGCGCATTTTCTGTACCGATATCCGCGACGCCGTCAGATTGGCAACAGTGCCATTCTCGAATTCGATGCGGGCATTAGCGATATCCGGCATTTCCGAAATCACCGCAACGGCGGAGGCGCGCACCTCGCGCACCGGCGATTTGACATGCGCCAAGATCAAGTCGATGTCATGTATCATTAGTTCCAAGATCACCGCAACAGCAAGTCCGCGTGCAGAAAACTGGGACAGACGGTGTCCCTCGATGAAGCGCGGCTGTTCGGGCAAAAGCGAAAACCCCTCCGCGACCGGGTTGAATCTTTCAATGTGTCCGACTTGAAGCTTGAGATTCTTCTTGCGCGCGACGGCGCAAATTTCCTCGGCGTCAGCGACTGTCGAAGCGATCGGCTTTTCGACCAAACAATGTTTTCCGGCGTTGAAGGCACGCAGCGCCTCCTGGTGGTGGACCTCGGTCGGCACGACGATCGATACGGCATCGACAATCGCAAGCAGTTCGTCAATCGACTTGCAAGGCCGGCAGGAATTCTTCTCGGCTGTGGCGTTGGTTTTTTCCTCGACGATATCGAAGACACCCGCAAGAACCGCATTTGGTATCGCGGCTAATTTTTCGGCATGGATGCGCCCCAAGTGGCCGCAGCCAACGACACCATAGCGGACTCGATCCGGCATCTCCCTCACTTACTGATTCCGCGCTCGGAATTCGCGATGAAGTCGAGCACGTTTTGCACTTCAGGGGTGATTTCCATTTCAGCTTTGATGCGCTCGACGGCCTGGCTGGTGTTGAGTTTCGAGCGGAACAGAAAACGAAAAGCTTTCTCGAGGGCAGCCAGCGCTTCGGGCGAAAATCCGCGGCGCTTCAAGCCGATTTGATTGATCCCCATGACAATCGGCGGTAATCCGCCATAGAGCGCATACGGAAGAATATCCATCGGCACGCGCGTGCCGCCGCCAATCATAGCGTGGGCGCCGATCTTAACGAATTGATGCACCGGCACCAGACCGCCAAGAATTGCATGCTCGCCGATAACGACGTGCCCCGCGAGATTGACCGAGTTGGACATAATGACGTTGTCGCCAAGAATGCAGTCGTGCGCGACATGGGAGTAAGCCATCAATAAGCATCCGGCGCCGACACGGGTCTCGCCGCGATGATGCGTTCCCCGATTAAGCGTAGCGAATTCCCGGATGACGGTATTGTCGCCTATCACCAATTGCGTCTTTTCGCCGCCAAATTTCAGGTCCTGCGGCACAGTGCCGACGACAGCGCCGTGGTGGATCTTGACGCCTTTGCCGAGCCGCGCCCCGGAGGCGACCAAAACATGAGAGGCAATATCGCTGCCTGCGCCGATTTGGACGTCGTCTTCGATAACTGCAAAGGGACCGATCTTGACATCAGCATCGATTTGCGCGCCGGGTGCAATAATTGCCGTTGGATGTATGTTCAAATTGCTCACCGATCTACTACTACTGCCATCATTTCCGCTTCGCAGGCAAGTTGGTCGCCGACGAAAGCTTCGCCGGTCATCTTGCAAGTCGAACGACGGAACGAAACCATTTTCAATTCAAAGCGCAACTGATCTCCGGGCAATACCGGACGGCGGAAACGCACGCCGTCGATGCCCATGAAATATACGACTTTTGTCTCCGCGTTTTCCACTGTATTCAACAGCAAAAATCCGCCGGCCTGCGCCATCGCTTCGACAATCAGCACGCCCGGCATGATCGGATGTCCTGGAAAATGCCCTTGGAAGAACGGTTCATTGATTGTTACGTTCTTCAAAGCCGTGACCGACTCATTGGGCACGATATCGAGTATCCGGTCAATCAGCAAAAACGGATAGCGGTGCGGCAGGAGTTTCATGATTGCATTAATATCAAGGACATAGTCGCCAGTCAGGTGTCCGGAATACTTGCGCTTAATTTGCTTCTTCTGAAACATCGAGCGCAGCTTCTTGGCGAGAGCGACGTTGGCGGCGTGCCCCGACCGTGCCGCAAGGATATGCCCCTTGATTGGCGCGCCGATCAAGAAGAGGTCGCCGATCAGATCGACGGCTTTGTGGCGAACCGGCTCATTGTAAAAACGCAGCGGTCGGTCGTTGAGAATTCCATTCTTGCCGATGAAAACGTTGCCGGTCAGGTCGAAGAGGCTCTTCAACCGCGCCATTTCCGCTTCATCAATTTCACGGTCGCAAATGACGATTGCCGAATCGAGCCCGCCACCCTTGATGATTCCGCGTTCTTTGAGCATTTCGACTTCCGAGAGGAAGCAGAATGTCCGCGCCGGCGCGAACTCGTCGACGAATTCTTCTTCAAGACTGACTAACGAAGTGTATTGCGTACCGAGCGCCGGATTCTTGTAGTCGACCATGTAAGTAATGCGGAACTGGTCGCTGGGGACAACAACGATATCAACGCCGCGATCTTTCTCGGAATAGCTGACGTGGGTATCGATTTCGAAGTAGTTCTTCGGTTGCGATTGTTTGACCACGCCGCCCTGCAAGAGTATGTCGACAAACGGCTTGGCGGAACCGTCAAAGACCGGCGGTTCGACGTTATCGAGTTCTATGATCAAATTGTCAATCTGCAGACCAGCGACAGCCGCAAGCACATGCTCGACCGTATGCACCTTGGCTTCGCCCTTTTGCAAAACGGTGCCGCGCTCAAGACCGACGACATGATCGACGTCGGCAGGAACTTCGGGGCTGTCTTTCAGGTCGGTGCGAACAAATCGAACGCCGGTGCCGACCTCGGCAGGTCTAAAGGTGATTGTTGCCTGGCAGCCGGTGTGCAGTCCCATTCCGAAACCGCTGGCTGATTGGCGGATAGTCTGTTGCTCCGCGATCATCCACTAATTCCTTCCATGTTAGTCAAACTAATCGCCCAATTTACGAGATTGGGGTTGTCAATTCAATCGAAATATGGAGGTGATTGGGCGGAACCGGGTTGGAATTAGTTGCAGATCAGGTATGGACGCATTTTCTCGATGTTTTTCGGTCCGATGCCGTAGACCCGCACCAGATCGTCAACCGAGCTAAATGCGCCGTGTTTGGCGCGGTAGTCGACGATGCGCCCGCTCAAGGTTGGCCCAATGAACGGCAGCAAAGCGAGGCTTTCGGCGGGAGCGGAGTTGATGTTGAGCACAAGATTGCCACCGCGTGCGACTTGTCTCGGCTGCGATTGAGCGGCAGGTTCGGAAGATACCGGCATCGTCGCGCTGACACTGGTCGAGTGCGATTGCTGCGGCACGGTTTCGGCGTTGAGCGACTCGAAGATCAATTGCGGCGGTAGCGACTGGCGGCTGTTTTCGTAGACGAGAATGCCGCCGCCGATTAGGCAGATCGACATCAGAAGCGACAATGCGATGGTTTCGGCGCGCGAAAAAGCGAAGATTTCTTTCAGACTTTCCATCTTGCAGAAATGTGATCCGCCGGTAGCGGATCATATCGATAAAGTTAGAATCTAATTTCTACCCAAAGCTCGAGTTCGCGGACATGACGACCGCCGGATTTGATGTCGTCAGAATCCGACCAACGGGCGCGCATACCGCCCTTGATGTTGGTCGAGAAATTGTAGGTCGCCGCCGGCTGAATGGTCAATTCCGAGCGGTTCGAAGTCTCGCTAATGACATTGGAAACAAGGTTGGTTTCCGGATTCTTTGTCGGCGTATGGTTCTCGCTGCGGGTCCGGCGTTTCGAGATATCCAGGTCGAGCGATAGATTCGACTGGATTTTCACTCGCCCGAATAGCGGCAGCCACAAATTGCTGCCACCACGGAATGAATAGGTCGTTTTGAATGTAATGCCGGTCGTGAAGTCCTTGGTCAAGACCGTCAAGCTGCCGTCCTGATTGGCGCCGTCGCGATACGAGTAGCGGCTGGCGATGCTCTTGCTGTAGCCGATTGTCGTGCGCAGTCCGGTTGCGAACTTCCAGTCAAATCCGGCGGAAATCAGCGGCGAGTAGTCGACGGTGTGAATTTCGCTGCGTTTCTGACCGGTGCTGACATTGAACTGCCAATTCTTCTTTACCGAGTACTTCGAATCCAGTGACAGCGCTTTCGTGAAGAGCTTGGGGAACATCAGCCAGTCAAGCTTGCCGAACTTCAGCCCCAGATCCGGCCAGGTACGCGAATCGTCGCGCGTCTGCTTGTTCGAGCCCTCGGCGATATTGTACGCCCAGGCAGCACCGACAGAGAATCCCATCGGCAGGCGTACACCCGACCGCGCGGAATATGTTCGCCCTTTGCCATAGCCGTCAACCTGGTTAGTCGTCACGTTCGTCGCCACGCGTTGTGCCCGTGGATCGCTGGTGAAACCGAGCCGGTACAGGAAACGCGGTCGCTCGATGTACCCGTCAAGACTGATCCGTTCGTCCCACTTGTACGACACCGAGACCGGGTCGATCTGATCGGTAAAGAAATGTATGAAGCGCAAGCCGTGCGCGTAAACCGGAGTACCCGGCACATGCGGTTTTGGCTCTTCCTTCTTCCCCTTCAGTAGCGAATCGGACTCCATGCCCTTGCGCAGCGAATCGAGCGAGGGATTTTTCGGCTGCACTTTTGGCGGGGCCTGCTTCTTTGGTAAGCCGGCTTTGTGTTGACCAATCAGTTTCTGCAGATTGAAAGTGGCGCCCGCAGTTAAACTACGTGTGTTGGAAATTCGCCGCGAATCCGAAATCTGTCCGCCGGGACCGGTCTGGTCGAAAGTCTCGCCGTGCGAGCTGTTAAAGCCAAGTTTTGTTCCCGTGACAAACGGCACGATGTTCGGACTATAATTTGCCGTGAAGGATTCGTCGTAGCGGCGCTCGCGACCAAGCAAGATGCTCTTGGGATTAAGCGATAGCTTGACAAGATTCGGGTCGCTGATGTCGCGGTCTGTCGTGAATCGATACCCCAGATCCCAACCGGTCAGCGGATTCATGCCGGTGTCGAATGAGCCCTTGAGAATGCGCGAATAACGATAGGTGCTGACGCCGAAATTGTTCATGCGACTTTCTTCGGAGCGTGTGACATCGCCGTCAAAGGTCAAGCGATCCGGTATCGGATTGAACTGCGTGGCCAAGACCCGCTTGGGCAATATCGGTACGCCCTTGAGCCAGGAGAACATTTTCAGTCCATTGCGCAACGGCGAGGTAACCGAATAGCGGCCCTTCGCATTGTAGTTGTCAACTACGCTAACCGGCACCGTCGGGGACGACGCCGTTGATTTGTTCCATGAAAAGCTCGAGTTGAACTTGTTGAGCAGAATCGTATACAGCGGATTGCTTGTCTTCTTGTTCCAACGTTCGCTGATCGAAAAGTTCTTGTTAGTCGTGATCGATTTTTCAGATTCGATGCGGTCGGTCGGCACGACAATATCCGAGCCGGTAATCAGACGCGGCGACAGTTCACCCCGGTTCCAATTGAAGCTAAACGGAATCTGAACACCCTCATTCGGGGCGAAAAATTTATCAACATTGAAACTTGCGCTGTAGCCATAAGTCGTGTTCTTGCTGCCCGAACCGAGGTCGCGGCGGTCTGCTTGCGTCAATGTCCGGAAGAATTCGTCCTGCTGCGAGTAATTGGCCGTGAATGAAGCGACATCGGCAAGCGTAACCGAGCCGGTCACAAAGGCGGCAATGCCCTTGTCACGGCGCACCTGTGTCGCGCGCAATTCGTCAATCCAAATATTGCCTGACACGAGATTACCCGATTCGAGTGAATCGGTGTTCGTGATGCCGAGCGCATAGTACTTGACGCGCGTGATCGAAGGATTGCCGCGCACACGGAATTTGCCCTCGGAATATTCGACCGTATCAGGGTATTGCTGCTGTAACTCCTGCAGCTTGAGTTTGACCTGCGTGAGTTCGTCAAAAACGATATTAACCGAGTGCTCCGGATCCCAGCCCTGATTAAGCATAGTCCGATACTCGTAGTAGTTTTTTTCGTCGGGGCCGAAGCGGAAGAAGAATTGCAGATTCGGGCGCGGCTCGTCGCCGTGAATCCACATTTCGAGTTTGTTGTAACCACTTAAGTCTTGGGTCTTGAACGGAATCTTCTCCGCCATGCCGGAGTCGCCGGGCGCGAGATTGAGGAAATCGAAACGCAACGACTGTTCGCGTTCGCGCAAGCCCGTGGTCTTGTCGTAGAACCCTTCGACTCCCGGAGGCGGTGTGTATATCGAGTCCTCTTCCGTGTTGATAACGGAAATCTCAAAGCGGGTATCTTCCGGTCGGACTTTGCCAATCGGCAGAAGCGGGAATGCCTCCCACGAGTTGCGCGTCAATTGGACGTCAGCGATTTCGAAGTAGGCGGTATCGACTTCAACGCCGTCGAGCCAAATTCGCATCGACTTGATATTGCTGCGATCGGCGCTGCTGCCAATCCGGTCATAGAGCGTGCTGTCCTGGAACGGAATTCTGATCGAGTACCATTGGTTGCGCTCGGTGCCTTCTACCCGGAACGGGTTGTTGGCAAGGTCGACGGTCCAGGAAAAATAATTGTTCCGGCGTTCAACCGCGCCGTCGTTGTCGAGATCTTCCGTATCCGGTCGATTGATGCGCGAGATATCCTCGCGGTTCTTTTCCGTACCGTTGATGCGGTTGTAGTTGTTCCGATCGTCGCTGTCGTAAGCCCAGTTGTCGCCTGCCGGGTCGGTGCTGCCCTCGCTACAATCATACCACGGCGGCGCCGTGCTGTCAGCGCAGAGCGCCAACTCCTGCGCGTCGGAGAGATGATCTAGTCCGACATCTTCGGTCTCGCTAACGATTTGATTGATGTTCTCTGTATCTTCGGTGTCGATTTGACCGTCGCCGTCGAGATCTTCGCTGATTTCTCCCAGGTCGATATGCAATCTTCCGACATTGCCCCGAACTCGGAGTTCGATGAAACGAGTCTTTGATTGATCGTACGCACCCTTGGAAAATGCCCGCATGATACCGGCGAATGAACCGCTCTTGATATTCGCTTCGTCAGGTTGCGGCGCAAATCGCAAGACCAGAATATTTGTCCGGTTCTCGCCGGCCTTGACTTCGCGATTGTAAATATCAGTAATCGGAATCTGATCGTAGGGATTGTACCAAATCAACCGTCCGCGGCGGTTTGTCAATGTATCAAGCTGCAGCGGTACCGTCATCGGTCCCCATCCGACACGCGTAATTCCCAACGAATACATCTCCTTTGAGCCTTCGAAGTCGTCGACGGAGGCCTCACCCTTGACGTTGGGATTCGGCAGGGACTGGCCAATCTCGCCTTGCAGTGCCACGCGGGACGCCTGCTTAGTCTCGATAAATGGAATAGCGTTTACCAGCTTCGTCAATGCGTAGGTATCGAAGCTGTAGTTTGCATCGACGTCGAGATTCAGGAACTGTGCCTGCTCTTCGCCTAATTTCGGCTTGCGGTCGGTTTCTTTCTCCGACTTGTACAGCGCCATCGCGCCGATCTTGAAGTTGCGGGAGAATTCGTATTCGCCGCGAGCGCCGAGCAGCGTTTTCTTTTGCGAGGAAATCAACGGCGCATATTCGTAATCAATCTTCACATCGGCGCCAGCGCTAAGTGCTTCCTCGTTAAGGAAGGTAATTCGCCCGATTTCGTACGATATTCGATAGTCAAGATCCTTCTTGAGTGTGCGGCCATTAAGAGTAACTGTCTCTGACTCGGGCACAATATCATAGTTGCCGAGCGCGAATTCGCTTTGACGCGAGGCCGAAGTGATTTCTAGATAGTACTTGGAAGCCTTCTGACGGTCGGTCGCGTTGGAGAGGTCGTAGATTTCCGGCACTCTATCGGTAAGCACGTCGGAATCGAATGGTCGGGCGCTGGGAAAGCGCAAGTGCCCTCGATATTTGTCCAGTAGTTGGGTGTTATAGGCGTCAACCTTGGTGTCGCGATTGGCATCAAGGCCGAGCAGTGTGACAATCTCGACGCCATTGACGTGTGAAACGTCGGAGACATCCTTATCGACCGACGAAGTTGCATCACCGCGATAGATGACCGCATTGAATCCGTCGAGATCGTC
>CAZIBI010000044.1:16573-19864 GCA_964537215.1 uncultured Ignavibacteria bacterium
GCGCCGTACTCGATAACCGTTCCGATGAAGCTCTCGTCGGAATACTTCGTCGTGTCGGTCGGATCAACAAACATTTTCGCTGTCTTCTTCGGTATTCGCTGATCCTGGTTGTCTGGATACGAAATGTAAACTTTGAAATTTGTAATACTATCTGCGGGCAAGGTATCTCCACGTTCGGTTACGCGCACCGGCAACAAGTCGGCAGTCGAAAAAATCGAGTCTCTCCGCGTCAAATCGAAATACACATTATCGAGGTAGTTCCAATCGCGGATGATGCGCGACGAAGATTCCGCACCCGCTTTGAAGGACGCCGACTTGTTCGATGACTTCTCCTGCGAAGCGATACCGGTCAGCCGCAGTCCGCCGATTTCCGCCGTGGTCTTGACGCCGAATAGACCTTGAATGCGCTGCGAATATCCGGAGAATCGCGTTGACGGTAAAGCCAGGTTGGTGTTGCCCAATTCGATCGTCTTAACAACGTCGTCCTCATCGCCCTTGTAACGTAACTGAATGCGGTTGGCGAGCGACTCCTGTCGCTTCGAGTCCTGATTGACATCGACGGTAATTTTCGAGCCGATGGTGCCGTTGATGGTGAAGCTGGAAATCTGCTCCATTTGCAGCGAGGGGAATTTACTTTGGCCAGCCGTGACAGATTCACCGTCGTTCCATTGGCTGCGGCCGCCGAATGAGATCTTGCGATAGCCGTTAACTTTCAATCCCGCGCCGCCTTCGCCAATGATCGACTTGATCATGCGCGGCGTCCGGATGGGGATTTCGAATTCGAGTAATCCGCCGCTCGAACCTTGCGCGCGCCGTGTTTGCGCATCCCTTACGCCCTTCTGGAAAAGCAAACGCGACTCTTTATCGAATTCGCGTTCCTGCGTCTCCTTCGGCGAGACAGCCAAAGGAATGGCATAGCCGGTGAAGCGGCCGGTTGCTTCGTTGAACACGAGTAAGCCGCTGGCTTTGTCGTAATTGAAGGTCAGAGTTTTCTTGAGGAAGTTAGATTCGAAATACGCACGTGGATCTTGTGAAACCGTGAGACCGGTTTGGTCTGGTGTCGTGAAGGTCAATCGCGTCAACCGGGTCGGCGGCATTTCAAGCGATATGTCCAAACCAACGGCATGCGAACTTACCGTCGGCAGGAGTATGCCGAGACAGCAAAGCGCAATAAGACGGATGAGCATAAAATGAAGATGATTCAACTTATCTACTTACAGACTAAATTCATTCATTACATATCTTTTCGATAGATTCCTCCGTTAGCTAAAGTCTCCTAGTAAGATTACTTCTTCTGTGAGCTCGACGCCATAAACTTCTTTAACTTTTTTCTTAAGTTTCAGCGAAAGCTCTCGCACTTCGGACGCTGAAGCGCCGCCTTTGTTTATCAGTATATTTGCGTGATTTGCGTAAATTCCGGCCTTGCCGACAGTCATTTCCTTGCCCCCGACCTGCTCCAGCAGATATCCAGCGGCGATTTTTCCATGAGGAGCAGATTTGTCCTCTATGTTTTTGAAGAAACACCCCGCGGAAATGTCTTCGTGCGGGTGCCGCGACCAGCGCTGCTCGAGAATTTCGGTAGCGCGGTTGCGCAGAAGCTCGACATCCTCATGTTTCAGTTTGAAGCGCGCAGACAAGACGATGTTTTTTGACCATTTAAGTCCGCTGTGGCGGTATTTGAAGCCGAGATTGTCTTTGACTTCACGATACAACCCTTGAACCGGGTGATAGAGTTCGACATCAATCAAAGTATCGGATATCGATTGTCCATATGCGCCGGCATTTCCGACAATCGCGCCGCCGACAGTACCGGCAATTCCGGAGAGCGATTCAAGACCGGCAAGGCCGCCTTCGACGGTGTGCTCGACCATCTTCGCCAGCGAGTATGCCGCGCCGACGTGGATTGTCTCATCCGTGATTTCGAAGAAATCAAGCTGCGGCAGAATGATCATCCCGCGAAAACCTTTGTCGGAAGCAAGAATATTCGAGCCGCCGCCAATGACGAAGTACTCGATATTATTAGTCTTGCAGTAATTGACAGCCTCAACTACCTGCTCGGCGTTTTTGCAGAATGCGACCCAGTCGGCCGGTCCGCCGATGCCGAATGTTGTCAAACGGCTGATGGGATAGTTGGCCTCAAGCCGATAGCTCGCGCCGACGGCAGCGGCCTGCGGTTTGTTCGTTGATGCTGACATCGTGAATCAATCTCCCGATTCGAGATTAAAGGAATACGGGTGAGGAATTAGAACCCTATTTAGTTACTACCCAATATAGTTTTACCTGAACTGTCTTCCGGTGTTCCGGGTTTTTGTTCCCTATTTATTTCATCGACATAATTCATCTGCAATTCAGCGAGAAGTCGGCCCAGCAGCTTGGTTTCGTACTCGTCGAGATTTCCGGTCGTACGCTTCTTGATCGCTTCCAACATTTCGATTGTTGCCTGCGCCTGCTCGAGGTCGCGCTCGATCTTGCCGCTCATCGGATTCATGATCTTGCCGAGCTGCTGCATGCCTGCAGCGTGAAGACTAAACAGCAGAGCGCTGAACAGCGCCTGTTCGCGTGCGGGTCCGGTTAGTTCAGCCATGGGCCTGTTGCTCCATCTCGATTGCCTTTGCCAGGTTGTGCTGGACATCGAGCAATTCGGCGTCGACCTTCTTGAGCTGGCGAATCATATCGTAGTCGCCGGTCGTCTCGATCAATAGACCGAGTTTTGCGGAAAGTTTGCGGGTATCGGCGAGAACTTGTTCGAGTTCGCGCTTAAGTGATTTCGTGCTATGAGACGCCACCAGTGTGCTCTTTCTCCCGCCGTTCCTTGATAAACATGTTGAGTTTTAGGCGCTCCTGATCGGTCATCGCCAGTGTATTAGTCATCAATCTATGGGCATATTCGCGAGCCGTCAAGATTAAACTTAGGTCGGTGGCAATGTTGGCGACGCGAAACTCCGGCATGCCGCTTTGCCTGATGCCCAGCAGCTCGCCGGGACCGCGCAATTCCAAGTCGAGCTCGGCGATCTTGAATCCGTCGGTGCTTTCGACAAATCGCTCAAGCCGCCGATACGTGTCGGTCAACGGATCGACATCAGTCAATAAGATGCAATACGATTTCTTATTCGAACGGCCGACTCTTCCCCGCAATTGGTGAAGCTGGCTCAGGCCGAATCGGTCGGCATGCTCGATCACTATGACTGTCGCATCGGGGATATCGATCCCGACTTCAACGACAGTAGTCGACACCAGAATCCCCAGCTCGCGGCGCGAGAATCGCGCCATGGTCTCATCGCGCTCTTCTTT
>CAZIBI010000045.1:0-15544 GCA_964537215.1 uncultured Ignavibacteria bacterium
AGATTCGCTCGATCTCTATAACAGCGTCGTGGCGGAAAAGTGCCGACGAGTAGCTTTTGTCGGGCTCGACATAGTCAATCAACCGGTAGGGTTTGCCGCCGAGTTCCGCCGCCGTCGGTTTGGCTGTGCCGATATTCATGTACTTGTAGATCTGACGCGAATCGCAGGAGACAATTTCCAAATTGAAATGGTCGGTCAGCTCCAGCGCGATCCCGGTCTTCCCGACCGCTGTCGGTCCAACCAGGACCGGGATGACCGGCCTAAACGATTCGGCCAAATTTGATGTCGAGTTCATGCTTGGAGAAACGGATCATTGTGGGGCGTCCGTGCGGGCAGACGTATGGATTCTCGGCGGACATCAAGTTCTCGAACAAAGCGCGCATCGCCGGTTCCGACAAACGGTCTCCCGACATGATTGCGCCGCGGCAGGCAAAGGAAGCCGCCCGTTTCTGGAACCGCTTCTGCTCGTCGCCCTTGACATCGGAGAAATCATCGAGCAGTTCGCGGAAGATGGTTTCGGGGTTCTTTTGCCCAAGCACTGCCGGAACGGCTTCAATCTGAATCTGGCGGGGACCGAAACTTGTCACCACAAATCCGAGTGCGGCAAGCGACTCTTTTTCCTTTTCGTAGGTAAACAAGTCGTCCGGCTCAAGATGGACCGCCAGCGGGAACAGCAGTCGCTGACTGGCGATGGTATGGTGCCCAAATGATTTGAGCGCCAACTCGTACAAGATTCGTTCGTGGGCAGCGTGTTGGTCAATGATGAGAATGGAATCCGAAGTCACCGCGATGATGTAGAGCAATGCCAATTGTTGCAAGCGAACATCGCCGCGCATAGCGCTCGACAGTTCGTGACGGCCATTGACTTGCTCGGCGGGCTGCTGCGGAGTTTCGATCAATGCTTCCGGAATTGCAGTCGCATGATGGTGGTGTGCGTGCGGAACAGTGTCGGCCGCTATCGGCTGCGCGAAGATAGCTGCCATGGAAGCCTCGGCCTGGACAGGATTGATGCTGCGGGCCTCAAAGAACGACTGCACGGCGTTGCGGGCATCGACTTCGCGGGAGTAGCCGGAAAAGTCTTCGCCGCGTCCGCGGAAACCTGTCGCGTTCAGCCCCGGAACGACGCGACCCTCGAGCAACGACTCGCGCACGACATGGTAAAGCGTATGGAAGATTGAGCGTTCGTCGGCAAAACGAACTTCCGATTTCGCCGGGTGTACGTTGACATCAACAAGCGTAGGATCAATCGTGATGAATACCGCGCCTTGCGGATAAAGCCCGCCCGCCAGGAATTCGCCGTACGCTGAAGTTATCGCCGCAAACAGCGAGCGCGATTCGATCCGCCGGCCATTGACGAGGAGCATAACGCGCGAACGGCTGCGGCGGCAAGCCTCCGGTTTGGACACAAACACTTCGACCCGCAAAAGGTCGGCATTGCGTTCGCCGCGCACGAATTTCTCCGCGTTGTTTGCGCCGAACAGTTGTTTGGCGCGGTCGAATCTATCATTGACCGCTGCGAGATCGACCAAGCGTTGATTGTCGGAGTCGAGAATGAACTCTGCCTGCGGATTTGCAATCGCCAACGATTCGACAACCTCGATGATGCGGCGAACCTCCGCGGATGCTGACTTGAGGAATTTTCGCCGCGCCGGCGTGTTGTAGAAAATATTGCGCACCGACATGGTCGTGCCGTAGTCGCAACCGATTTCCGATTCGGCGGTGACTTCCCCACCGGCAATGTCGAGCTGATACCCTGCCGAGGTTCCACGCACCCGCGACTTGATTGTGCTTTGTGAAACCGATAGTATCGACGGCAACGCTTCGCCGCGAAACCCAAAGGAGTTGATCGCGAACAGGTCTTCCGGCTTTTCGAGTTTGCTCGTGGCGTGGCGACAGATCGCCAATTTGAGGTCTTCCGGAGTCATGCCGCTGCCGTTATCGTTGACATCGATGCGACCCAGACCGCCTTCGGTGATATCGATACGCACCGACGTAGCCCCGGCATCGAGTGAGTTTTCGACCAGTTCCTTGACTACCGAAGCCGGCCGCTCGATGACCTCGCCGGCAGCTATTTTGTTGATGAGAACATTGGGCAGAAGTCTAATTCTTGACGCCATGTTCCCTCTCCGCTTGCTCTTTCAATTCCGCCAGCACATTGAGCGCTTCTATCGGCGTGAGATTATCAATTTCCAGTTTCTGCAATCGCTTAAGACTCTCCGACTCTTTTTGTTCAAACAAGCCCAATTGATTGGGATTGATGTAATGATACTTTGAACGCGTCTTAAGCGGCTCAAATTTGCCGGTCTCAAGTTCTTCCAGAATTTCCTTCGCGCGCTGGGTCAAGGTCGTCGGAATTCCGGCGAGTTTGGCGACTTCGATTCCGAAGCTGTCATCGCAGCCGCCGGAGACAACTTTGCGCAGGAACACGATGCGATCCTTGTTGCGCCGGACTTGCACTTGATAATTGTGTATGCGCGGACACAGCGAGGGCAGTTCGGTCAATTCGTGGAAGTGCGTTGCAAAGATTGTCCGCGAGCGCAGGCGCTCGTCGTTGTGCAACATCTCGCAGAGCGCCCAGGCTATCGCGAGACCGTCATAGGTTGATGTGCCGCGCCCGACTTCGTCGAGCAAGATCAAACTCTGCGGCGTGGCATTGTTGAGAATCCGCGAGGTCTCGTTCATTTCCACTAAGAATGTCGATTCGCCCATGGTGAGGCGATCCGAGGCGCCGACGCGGGTGAAGACGCGGTCGACGATGCCAATTACTGCCGATTCTGCCGGAACGAAGGAACCGGCTTGCGCCATGATTACGATCAAACCTACCTGTCGCAAATAGGTCGACTTACCGGCCATATTCGGACCGGTCAGTAACTGAATCTGCTGTGACGCCGTATCGAGGCGAGTGTCGTTGCCGACAAAATCCCCGCGCGACAGAAGCTGCTCGATGACCGGATGACGGCCCTCGACAATTTCCAGTGTCGGTGCGGTCGTAATCTGCGGGCGATTGTAGTTGAACTTGCGCGCCGCCGTGGCAAAAGACAAAAGCACATCCAGTTCTCCGACAAGGCGCCCGGCGAGATTGATTTGCTCGATGTGCGCGCTGACGCTTTCGCGCAATTCAAGAAAGACGCGCTCTTCGAGCGCATTGATCTTGTCCTCGGCAGCGAGGATCAGCTCTTCCTTTTGCTTGAGTTCATCAGTGATGTAGCGCTCGGCATTGACCAAGGTCTGCTTGCGCACGAAATGTTGCGGCACGCTCGACTGCTGCGCTTTGGTGACTTCAATGTAGTATCCAAACACCGAGTTGTAACCGACTTTGAGCGTGGCAATCCCTGTTTCGGTGCGCAACTTTTCCTGTAGAGTCGCAACATAGTCGACGGCTTCCTTGATCGAACCTTTGAGCGCATCCAATTCGCTATTGTAGCCGGGCCGAATCATGCCGCCGGAATTTGTCAGCAGCGGCGGTTCGTCAACCAGTGCAGCAGCAATCATGTGCGCAGTCTGATCGAGATTAGGAATGCGGCCGGCAATTCCCGCCAGCAGCTCGACACCGGTACCGGAAAGCTGGCTCTGGATTTGCGGCAGCTTGTTCAGACTATGCCGCAGTTGCACGAGATCGCGCGGGTTTGCTTTGCGGTATCCGAGCTTGCCGGACAATCGTTCGAGATCGGCGCAGTTCGCCAGCGTGCCGATCAATGCTTCGCGCAAGTCGGCAGCTTTGACAAATTTCTCCACAGCTTCATGACGGCTGTTGATGCGTGCGATATTCTTAAGTGGCGCCACCAGCCAACGGGCGAGACACCGTCGTCCCATGCCGGTGCTGCAGAAGTCGAGCAACCCCATCAGCGAGTGCTCTTTCTTTTCGCTGGAATTGGAAGACAACAATTCAAGATTGCGCACCGAAGATGCATCGAGGTAGACATGATCGGCATCCTCCGCGAAGCGCGGCGGATTCAAGTGCAGCGGCGCGGCAAATTTCATTTCTTCGACATACGACAGCAGACTTCCGAGTGTCGCTGCAGCCAGCGGCCGTTCGGACAACTCGAATGCTTCCAACGAATGTATCTTGTAGTAGCTGCGGATTTTCTCTTCGGCGAAGTCGCTCTGATAGCGCCAGCTCTCGATCTTGCTGATCTGCGCTCCCCAGCGTTCGGCGCGGCGCTGCACCTGCTCGGCGCCGGCATCGGAAATCAGAACCTCTTGCGGATTCAACGATTCGAGTTGGTCAAAGGCGTCTTCCGTGCCGCCTTCGAAGACTATCACGCGTCCGGTCGCTATTTCCAAAGCGGCAATTCCGAGCCGATCCGGCCGGTCGGAAAACACCGATGCCAAGACGCTTTCGTGGCCCGGCGTCATGGCACCGTCGACCGTGACTGTCCCCGGCGTGATGATTTCGATTACATCGCGCTTGACCAGTCCCTTCGCAAGTTTCGGATCTTCGATTTGTTCGCAGATCGCGACCTTGAGTCCGGCTTTGATTAGTTGCGCGAGATACTTTTCCGCCGAGTGATACGGCACTCCCGCCAGCGGCATCTTGGTCGACTGTCCGTGCGAGCGCGAAGTCAACGCGATGCCGAGAATCGGCGCAGCGATTTCGGCGTCGCGGCCGAACATCTCGTAGAAGTCGCCCATCCGGAAAAACAGGATCTTGTCCGGGTGCTGCTTCTTAATGGCAAAATACTGCTCAAGCAGCGGAGTCTGTTTGGTGGTCATCTATTTCGATACGACGGAGTAAGTGTCTTTGGTTTGACGCCGGGACCGCTCGATGAATGGATCCGCGCCGGAAGCGATGGGCAACGAATGCGCCATGGCCGCTTGGGAAAGATGGCGAGCGAACAGGCTAAGAACGCTGGCGAGCCGCCTCTTGCTGGAAGAAGAGGTTTTCGAGAATATCAAAGGCATCATTGGTTCTTCCCTGCTCGCGGTAAATGCGCGCCAGCCCGATATGCGCCGGAGCGAAATTCGGGTGAGCGTTAATAATTTGGCGATAGAAATCGAGCGCCTGCGAGCGGTCGCCTTTCTTTTCATACAATTCGGCCAGCGCCATGGCAGCACTGATGTTGTTCGGGTCGCGGTCGAGAATATTCTCGAAAACCGTGCTGATCATGTTGAACTGCCCCATGTCAAAGAGCGAACGGCGCAAACGGTCGAACACCAGATGCGCATTGTCGGGGCTTTTTTCGACCAGATGCATCCAAGCTTTGACGGCATCTTCCACGCGCTCTTCGGCAATGTACGAATCCCCGACCCTGACCCAGGCTTCGACCTGTGTCGGATCGAGATGAATCCCGGTCTTATACAGCGTGCGCGCTTTTCGGCCCTTGCCGCGCTGACCCATGACATCGCCCAGTTTGATCTTGACTTCGGCGAGCCGCTGTTTGAATCGCTCCGCGTCTTTGCGGAACAACTTCTCGGCAACATCCTCGGCTTCGTCCCATTTGTCGCTTTTGATTAACAGATCAAGCAGGCGCGCGCCAGCGTGGAGATTCGCATTATCGCGGTCGAATTCTTTCTTGAGCAGACCCGCGGCTTTGTCGTGCTGGCCGTCGGCGATGTAGTCTTCGATGAGATGCCGGTTGACGGCAGACTTCTGCATAGGCGTCAATTCGCCGCGCATCAGAAGGTCGGAGTGGATTTGTATCGCCTGGCGCGGTTTGCCGCGGTCGGCCAGAATGCGGCCCAGCCGCAAGTAGGCGTCAATATTGCGCGTGTCCTGTGCGACAACATCCTTGAGCTTATGGAATGCAGCGACCTGGTCGCCTTCCAGAAGCGACTGAAGCGCGGAGATGTAGAGGCTGCCGTCCTTTTCCTGTGCGCGGCGGCGGCGGCGCACTTGGTAGGTAAACAGCGTCGCCAAGAGCAAAATAATTGCGACACCGACGACGTAATAATACATGCTCAATTCGAACATAGACTACACCGAATCAATTTGGTCAATTTGGCGGTTGCGCAGCGAAGTGATTTCCGCCTCCAGCCGCTTGATCAGCCGCTTGTTCGCAGCCGACTCGGACGAGATGCGGAAGAAATACGTTACTGCCAGGAGGAAACTGGCAATCATCCCTGCTCCGAACGCGATCAACAGAACGACCATCAGCGGCACGTCGAGGTAACGCGTGTGCAGGATGTTGACATCGACGCGCTCGTTGGCATTATAGATAAAAAACGCGATGGCAACGATCAGGAAGATGATGGTCAGGAACATTCTAAGCGCCCACATGGTACTGCTCCTCGTTTTTCAAACCCGAAATGCGCCCTGAATTCAAAATCACTTTTGGCTCCCGTCGATCGTTGTCACCGAATCGCTCGCCGCGGCGCTGCTGCGGAAAGTAATCGACGAAGCGACCTTTTCGAACTCCGCCTCGAAGTCGTCGCGGAACTGGTTCTCGCAAGCCATTTCCAAATACAGCAGCCAGCCGTCGCCGGGAAGGATATAGACATAACCGGCGCGGTAGTCGCGGACAAGTTCCGGCGGCGTGACATCGTCTTTGCGGAACTGCACCGAATACTCGCGTTTAATCGCCCAGCGATAGGCGGTGCGTCCGCCGATCGAAACCGTTTTCGGCGTGGAAATTTCGGGCGGGTTGGAAACGCCGCGTTCGAAGAATGTCGACTTAGATACAATTTTGTCGCGGAAGGCGTCTTTGACGCGGCCGTTATTCAATGAGTCGAGAAACTCCGCTGGCGTAAATGCTGTCGAGTCGGCAAAGATGCGAATGAACGGACGCAAGGCATCCCCGGGGCTGTTCTTAAGTTTCATCGGAATACGCGGTTTGCGCCATTCGAACTGCAGGCGTTCGGGCGAAGGTTCGTCCTTTAGTCCGGCGGTTTTCCATTCTTCGGGGATATTCAGCGAGAATCCAAACCGGCCGTCGCTGTACCAACCGTTTTCAATCGTCCCAACCTTTTCCTTCTTGGCCAACGCTAGTGAAAATAACGCAACAACCACGATGGTCAGGACTGACACAAATGAGGTAATCTTATACATTAACTTGTTGCTAACCTTTCGCTTTGTACTCGGCGTGACAGTAATTATACGCGCAGGGCGAATTGAGTCAAGCATTTAAATCTGAAGCAGTTTTGCTACTTGAGGAGCAGGAGTTTTTGCGTCGCGAAGTTGCCGGAAGCCGCAATTCGGCACAGATAGATCCCCGAAGGCAGACGCGGTTCGGAGCCGGTCAGATCAGCCAAGTTAAGGCTAATGTTGTGCGCGTTAACGGGCCGCGTCTGGCTGGCAATTGTCTGACCGAGAATGTTCACTAACTCGATCTCGACATTCTGCGGCAACGTTGTCAGCGGATCCAGAGAAATTGTGATCTGGGTCGCAGCGTTGAATGGGTTCGGGCTCGCAGAAATTGAATGCACCAGATGTGTCGGCACCGGTGCTGTCGCGGGCGATACGCAGCGTGCGAAGCTGCGCAACCAATCATCGGATTGGCAGTACAGCCGATTGTCGGCAAACGCAATTCTAGCGGTGCCTTCCGAATTGGCTATCAAGTAGGCAATGCCGAGATTCTCCGGATACGAAAAATCGAGATAACGCACCGGTGAAGTTCCGTCCGCTACGAGCAGTTCTTTCGCCACAGTGTCGTAATAAAGGTCGTGAGCTTCGGGGATCGCAATCGGTGATTGGAGTTCGGTGAACTCACCGCTGCTTTCGAACTGGAAGATCTGTACACCCTTTGAGTCCCCGACGGCGACGTAGTTGTTCTCGACGATTGCCAGATCTCGCGGATGTTCTCGCGCCGGAATCCGTGCTACGAATTGCGGTTCTGATAGGGTAAGATTGAGAACTACGACAGTGCCGATTTCAGCCGCCACGGCGAGCAATCCGTTCGCTAAATCTGAACAAGTAATAGGAATCGCTACATCAAGTGACCAGCCGGGCTCAAAGTTGTCATCATTGTCGAAAACGAAATTGCGAGTGCCCTCTTGCCCAACGACAATCAAATCTGTTTTGCCGTCGGACCGGGGTGCAGTGAAAAGATTGCGAACGGTCAGTCCGCGTTCAATACTCGCAACGAATCCATACTCTCCCCTTTCTTTTCGAAAGACTGAAACTGTTCCACTGGCAGCAACGAACAAGTACGAGCCCGATTCCGCCAGCGCCTGACAAAGAGGATATCCGGGAATGATAATTGTGGCGACAGCAGTGCTTCCCTGCGAGTCGATGATTTCGATCCCGCGCGTCGTCGATACAATGAGGCCGTTATCCGAAGCCAGTATCGCGCCGGTCGCATTTTCGGCGATGTATGACTTTGCTGCACGCAAATCACCATCACTCGCCAACGCTGTCAAGTTGCCGATTCGATCGAGTGCAATGTACAACGTCGGCTCGTTAGGGATTACCAACTGTTTGATTGGATACCCCAAATTGCGCTGCAATGCGGCCTCAATATGATAGGGCCGGAATTCGACGATTTCGCCGGTCGCGCCGCCCACCAGCAATGTTTCCGCCCAAGCGGGATTCGAAGCAACACAGTTGATGCCGAAATCAAAGTTCTCAACAATAGCCAACTCCGGAGGATTAAAGGTCGAGCAATACCAGTATTCGAGTCGACCGGTGCCAAAGCAAATAATCACGCCAAACTTGGCGGCACTGATGTCCACCGGAGGCAGATCAGTCAGAATCTCTGCGTCAAATTTAAAACCACCATTTTCGCGCGAATAAACCGCTACGCCGTTGAGTTGATCGAGGACGTACAAGAACTCTGAGTTGATTTCAACTTGCGCAGAATAATCGGGATCAGTAAGAACAGTCGTTGTGGTCGGGCGGGACAAATCAGAAATGTCGACAATGCGCGCACCGGCAAAACCCTGTGCAAGGCACAATTGATTGCCAAGAATCTGCATGCCAAACACCGAATCTGCCAAGCTCATGCGCGAGCGAAATATCAAGTCTCGTCCGACCCGCTCATAAAGTTCCACTTCCCCACTTCGGGCCGCCATCGCCAATGCCCGACCGGCGGCTGCGATCTCGACAAATTCCTTGTCCACCGGAATCGCAGTTACAATTGCGAAATCCTGTCCCGGCGTCGATGCATCCAGCACCGTGAGATTTCCGGGCGACAGTGCATAGACTATTTCACCCGCGGCTGCGAACGACTGAACGTGCTCCTGCGGCAAAGTCGACAACAGCCGGAATTGATCGGCCTCCGTTGCGAATAACGAAACCGAGCCGGTGGCAATCAAGACGGCGAGCATCGAAAGAAATCTCTTCATCATTTCAAAATCACCATTTGTCGCGTCTGCGAGAAATTGTCCATGCGCAGCCGATAAAAATAGACTCCCGATGACAAGTCGCGGCCGCGGTCATCTTTGCCGTCCCAGCCGATGCGCTGAAATCCGGCTGCCAATTCCCCGTTGACGATAGTTGCGACCCGCTGGCCGAGGATATTGATCACATCAACAACGACCTTGCCCGCGTGCGGCAGGTCAAGTTCGATGATTGTCGATTGGTTAAACGGATTCGGATAATTCTGTCCGAGTCGAAAAGTTGTTGGTAACGGCGGCTGCGTTTCTACAAGGCGCGCTGCAGGCGGCAGAGACGCAGAGTGGCGATTATCGCGCAGGAAATTTCCCCAAACGACAGCGCCAGGGGTCGCGGGAGTCGGGAGATTCCAAGCATACACTTGGCCATCGGACGAACCCATATACAATTCGAGCAGGCCGTCGCCGTCGAAGTCCCCGGCCACCGGCGTGTGCGGTGAATAAGTGACATTACCCGGATCGGCGTAGGTGTAGATCGGCCAGCCCGGCACCATCGATCCATCGAGATTCCACGCAAAGAGCCGTTCAGGTTTGCCCAAAAATACCGCGCCGCCGCGCGAGACAATTTCCATCTCGCCGTCATTGTCGACATCAAGGATGATTGGATTGCTAAGTGAGTTGATTGTGCCCGCGAGAAATCCGTCGTTGCGGCCGAATTCACTGCCGAGAAACGCTGTGCCGTCGCCGTGCCAGACGTAGAGCTCGCCGCCGTCGAGTGCGCTGAAGACGCAGACCAATTCGGGCAACGAATCGTTGTCGAGATCGCCCGCCGCCGGATAAGGTGTCAGATATTGAATCTTCTCCGGAAATAGTTTCGGCCAGCCGGGCAAGTCAGTGCCGTCGGCTTCGATGATGCGCGCCGCCATCGCAAGATTGTTTGAGTACCAGTGGCAGAAAGCGATTTCCGGCATCGCGTCGCCGTCGAAATCTGCAAGCACGCCGCCGAAAATCGCGCCGCCGGAAAATACCTTAGGACCGATTCCGGGATAAAGCGGAGCGCCGTTTTTCCCGGAGTACATGTACAAACCGCCGTCGCCGCCGAGTGCGGTGTAGAGCGCGCCGACATCCTGAAATCCGTCGCGATTGAAATCATAGGCGAATATCAACGCCACGAAGGCGCCGCCGAATGTGCGATTGAGGCCGTGGTTCTCGACGATGGCAAATATCCCGCGTTGTGTGCCGAAGTAACTCGTCCCGTCGGCATGCCAGCAGTAGATCTCGCCGGCAGCACTCATGAAAAGAATTTCCATCAATGAGTCGCCATCGATATCAGTCACCAAAGGCGTCGGATAAGCATTGTACTGCAGTCCGGTTGCGACACGCTTGGGCCAACCGGGTAATGCTGCACCGCCGCCGTCGAGCACGGAAACGCCGGAGTCGGTAACACAGACGATTTCGTCTGCGCCGTCGTGATTGAAATCATACAAGGCAATTGAAGAAGTCGTGTTGGTTCCGTTGATCATACGAATCGTGTTGTCTTGATATTCATTGACGATGATCCCGGTTTGCGCGCCGGTGAGAATCTCGGGGCGCCCGTCGCCGTCAATATCGCCGGCCGTCGAGCAATAATGCGGCCGCACGCCGGGGTTGCGCGGATAATTGTCGGCGATCGCAGATTTGATGAAGACGTGCCTGGTCACGGAAATGGGATCGCCGGCGCCATCAACGATTAGTTCAATAACGCCGCTTCCCGGCTGAAGTTGCCCGACCGTCCATTCCGCCAGCGACTCGCGATAGATCAATTCATTCGAGCGCGCGATTAGAAACTTGCGCTTGGGGTCGCTATCATAATAGAAGTTCAGTTCATAGTGATCGAAATCGGGAATCGATGCCGACCCGATAACATCCGCGACGGAGTAGACAGTGTCGGCTTCAGTGGGGCTAAGAATTTCCACGACCACCGAATTGACCAGCCGAATTGCGCTGGTGTAGGCAATGCCGCCGTCGACCGAGAGTTCAAGTTTGGTGTCGCCGTCATAGGGCGACGAGTCCCAATTTGCTAATTCTGCGCGCACGACTGAAGCTTCGCCGGACGCGATCGTCAGCCATTCATTTGTCGATGCCGGTTTCGCACGTAATAGAAAGTTATTGCCGGATGGCGCGAACGCCGAGCCGACGATTTCTACCGTTCCTGCGACAATTGCGTTCGTTTGCGGCGACTCGATTTCGGCGTAGCGGCCGGCTGAAAGTCCGACGGCGCGACCGACATTGACTCTTCCCCACCCGCCAAATGGACTGTAGCTAACGGGCATGGTCCCGTTTGGATCGGCAACACGATCGGCAGTGTTCATGATCAAATTCTTCACGCTGTCGACCGACAGACCCGGTGCTGACGACAATATCAACGCCGCGCACCCGGAGATGTGCGGCGCCGCCATGCTGGTGCCGTCCGCGAGATAATAGTCACCGTCAACGATGCGCAGCAGCGGTTCACCGCCTGCAGCATAGAGGTCGGTATTTTGCGCGCGCAGCGACAGAATATCCTGCCCGGGCGCGGAGATGTCGAGCCAATTGCCATAGGTTGAAAATGTCGTCACGCGATCATCGGAGTTGGTCGCTCCGACTGTGAATGCGTTGTCGAGCCGCGCAGGAAAGAACGGCACGGAGGTTCCTGAATTTCCCGCCGCCGCGACAAAAACTACGCCATTGTCGACGGCATACTTCACAGCGTCGAATAAGATCGAAGAAAAATACGGCGAGCCCCAGGAGGCATTGATGACTTTCGCGCCGTTCTCGACTGCGTATGCGATGGCTTGCGCACTAGCCGAAGCGAGCGCATTGGGGAAAATCTTCAGGCACATGATCGCGACATTGGGCGCGATACCTTCGATGCCGATTCCGTTTCCTGCAACCGCGCCGACAATGCCGGCACAGTGCGTGCCGTGACCGATGGTGTCCATCGGATCGGGATCGGGAGTAATTGCGAATCCGGTTACGTCGTCGCCGGAAAAATCGTAGCCGCGTAGATCGTCAACGTAACCGTTGTGATCGTCGTCGTAGTCGGGACGCCCGTTAGCTTCGACCGAATTCAGCCACACGTTTGCCGCAAGGTCGGGATGCTCGTAGTCAACGCCGGTGTCGATAATCGCGACTTTCACTTTGCTGTGGTCGGTGGGCTGCCTCAGCGCCTCGCGGCGGTGAATCTCCGCTCCGGCTTTGCCGCTCATCAATTTGAGAGTGTCGTTACCGATTCCGCCGACACGAACGATGCCGAGATACTGTTGTCCATCGTTAGCGAGTCCCCACTGGTTGGAAAACAACGGGTCGCTGAAAAGTTGCATGTAGTAGTCGCGTTCAGCGTAAACGACTCCCGGGATGATCTTGGCAATGAATTCTGCCTCGGAACGCATATTGCTGTCGGCAAATTCGGCGATGTAGATATTTGCGCCGAATCCGCCGCCGGATAGCGAATTGCGGTTCGAGCTTATCAATGGCGACAATGCGCTTGCATGGAGTACACTCTTGAGATCGGACAGCAAAGCATGTGAGTTCGCCGCACCCATCCGAATTATCAGCCGCGTCGGGTGATAATCATTGGCGCAGACGTCGCCAACGCAATAAATGGTGAAGAGAATAGATGTGAGCAGAATTGCAGTGAGCTTATTTGTCATTTGAGTTTGCGTTTAACTTTATCCCGCGCAGAATCGTCCCCAAGTGACGATGAAGCGCGACCGTTCGTGTCGATCTTGCCCCAATATACCTTGCCCGTAGTGATAGACGCAAGAGCAAGGCAATTCTTGCAAAGAATTAATCCTTGGTAGCGGGCAAAACCGCCCAGTGCAGTTTGGTGCGGAGAATCTTGTAGAAAGAATTGTCCTCGAAAGTTATCAGCCGGGTCGAATGTGCCGCCTTGCGAATCGTGATCTGTGTCAGGTTCGCCAGTTCGACCGAGGTCTGCCCGTCGACAGTCATCAAGCAGGTGTGTTGCGTCGAGGTTACCCGCACGCGGATGACATCGTCGCCATGAAACAACAACGGACGCGCCGCCAGCGATTGCGGGGCAATCGGCGAGGCTACAATCGCTTCCATGTTGGGATTAAGCAGAGGTCCGCCTACTGCGGAATTGTAAGCCGTCGAACCGGTAGGAGTGCAAATCACGAGCCCGTCGGCGCGATAGGTTGAAATAAACTCGTCGTTGACGAAGAGATCGAGCTGAATCAAACGAGCCAGACTGCCGCGGTCGACAACAACATCATTGAGCGCCGTGTGTTTTGCGCCGCTGCGATCGCCGTCCACGGAAGCTTCGAGCAGCATGCGCGATTCAATCCGATGCTTGCCGGCGGTAATTTCGTTCAGACGCATTTCCACCTCATCGGCGGAGACCTGCGTCAAGAAACCCAGCGAACCGAGATTAATGCCGAGAATCGGAGTGTCGGCAGCGCCGATATCGCGCGAGGTGGCCAGCAAAGTGCCATCGCCGCCCATCGAAACGATAATGTCGCAATCCTTGGCCATGCGGTTGCGCTGGCTTAGTTGACTGGCATCACTCGCAAAATCGCGGAGATCTTCGCAAAGGCGGAATTCGTGATTGTAATTTTGTGCCCAGAATATGACTCGCTTGATTACTTCGTCGGCACCAGGTCGCTTGCGGTTTGCGATTATGCCAAGACGCATCAGAGCTTTCCCTTGGCAGCAATCTTGATCGCAGCAACACGATTGGTCGCTGATGAGCTTTCTCCGACGGGGATTTCAGCAGCAGCGCGCGCACCGAGCAGCTTTTCAACTGAATGGACAATCCCTTCCGGATGCAAGGAGAGTAACTGCAGAAGTTCATCGCGGCTGCCGTGCTCGACAAAACTATCGGGCAGTCCGAGACGCAGCAATTTGATTTGATTGCGCCCTTTGTCGGCGAGCCAGTCGTTGATACCGGACCCGAAGCCGCCGATCAACGCGCCCTCTTCGATTGTGATCAAATGAGTAAATCGATTTGCGATTTCGGTCAGCATCGCTTCGTCAAACGGCTTGATAAAGCGGCAATTGTAAACCGCAGCTTCGATTCCCCGGGCGGAAAGCAATTCGGCAGCTTTGAGCGACTGATCGACCATTGTGCCGACAGCGAGAAATGCGGTGTCTTTGCCCTTGCGCACCAATTCCCAAGTGCCCCACTCATAAAACGGCCGTTCGAGTTGAATCTCACCCTCGGGGATATCCGCCCGCGGCCAACGAATGGCAATCGGAGCGGTGAAATTCTTCATGGCGAGATGCAGACTTTGGCGCAATTCGGTCCCGTCTTTCGGTGCGATGATCACCATTCCGGGAACGGGGCGGAGATAGGATATGTCAAATGCGCCATGGTGGGTCGGTCCATCGTTGCCGGCAAGACCGGCGCGGTCAAGACCAAGCAGCACTGGAAATTCCTGCAAGGCGATATCGTGGATCACGGCATCGTATGCGCGCTGCAGGAATGTTGAGTAAACCGCAAAGATCGGTTTCTTGCCATCGCGCGAAAGGCCGGCGGCAAACACGCCGCCATGCTGTTCGGCGATGCCGACATCGAAAAATCGTTCCGGATATTCTTTCGCAAAATCGGTTAGCCCGGTACCGGTCGGCATCGCCGCAGTGATAGCAACGACGTCGGGGTATTCTTTGCCGAGTTCGACCATAGTCTTGGAAAAGACTTTGGTATAGGCAATTCCGGCAGCCTTCTCCGACTTGCCCGTGACTTTGTCGAACTTCGCGACGCCATGAAAACGGCAAGCGTCTTCTTCCGCCGGTTTGTAGCCTTTGCCCTTCTGCGTGCGGATATGCAAAAACATTGGCCCATGCAGCGCCTTAATTTGCGTGAGGACTTTAACCAGCCCGACGACATCGTGTCCGTCGATCGGACCAAAGTAACGGAATCCCAATTTTTCAAACATGACGCCCGGCACAAGTACGCCCTTGACGGCTTCGTCTATGCGTCCGACGACTTCGCGAATACGCGAGCCCTTGCGGATCTTGCCGGTCAAACCCCAGATGTGATCCTTGATTTTGTTGTATGTTTGGTCGGTCAGCAGTTCGGTCAGATACTCCGAAAGTGCGCCGACATTCTTGTCGATCGACATCGAGTTGTCGTTGAGGATCACCAGCATGTTGCGGCCCGAGCGGCCAAGATTGTTCAGCGCTTCAAATGCCATACCACCGGTCATGGCGCCATCGCCGATAATCGCGACGACATGGTGGTCGAGTTTTGACAAGTCGCGGCTGGCTGCCATTCCGAAGGCGGCGCTAATCGAGGTCGACGCGTGGCCCGCGCCGTAGATATCGTGTTCCGACTCCGTGGTTTTGGCAAATCCGG
>CAZIBI010000045.1:15644-19691 GCA_964537215.1 uncultured Ignavibacteria bacterium
GCGTGGCCCGCGCCGTAGATATCGTGTTCCGACTCCGTGGTTTTGGCAAATCCGGACAAGCCGCCGTACTGGCGAATCGTCAACATCTGGTCGAGGCGTCCGGTGAGAATCTTGTGCACGTAGCTTTGGTGACCCGTGTCCCAAACCAAGCGGTCGTTGGGGCTGTCATAGACGTAATGGAGAGCGATGGAAAGTTCGACGACACCGAGATTGCCGCCCAAGTGGCCGCCGACCTGCGACAGGACCGACAGCAACTCCTCGCGGATTTCTTCAGCCAAATCCGGTAAAGCGTCGGTCGGAAGCTTCTTCAGATCTGCGGGGGAATTGATGCCTTTTAGGTGGTCACTCATATAGAAATGATACTCTCAATCGCGTTATTAGTTCGTTATTGTTCGCGGGCAAGAATGTAGTCCGCCAAGCGCAGGAATATCTCTTTTTCCGGGAAATCTGTCAACAAATCCTTGGCTTCGGCGATCAGTTCCGCCGCAATCTTTTTGGACTTTTCCAGCCCGACGACTTTCGGATAGGTTGCTTTCTCGAGCCGCGAATCAGCGCCGACTGTTTTTCCCAGCGTTTCGAAATCGCCCTCGACATCAAGGATATCGTCAACAATCTGAAACGCCAAACCTAACCTCTCGGCGTAACTGGCGAGCTGCGCGACGACATTGTCCGGCGCTTTCGCCAGCTGTGCGCCGATCTTAATCGAAGCTGTGATCAACGCAGCTGTTTTGCGGCGATGAATCCCTTCGACTTCTGCCAAGGTCACCGAACGTCCTTCGGCTTGAACATCCGCCACCTGCCCGCCGATCATGCCGCGCGTACCGATGGCGCGGCTGACCTCGGTGACGATGCGCGTATCGCCCGACTCGGCGAGAATTTCGAATGCCAGCGCGTGAAGCGCATCCCCTGCCAATACAGCGATGTATTCCGAGAACTTCTTGTGCAAGGTCGGCTGGCCGCGGCGAAAATCGTCGTCGTCCATACAGGGCAAATCGTCGTGAATCAGCGAATAGGTGTGAATCAACTCCAAGGCGCCGGCGTAACGATAGATTGAATCGCCGACACCGCCGCAGGCGTAATACGACGACACCGCCAGAACGGGCCGCAGTCGCTTGCCACCGGCGAATACCGAATAGCGCATGGCAGCATGAAGTTCTTCCGGCGGCAGGTCATTGCCCGGAAGCAAGCGCTCGAGGTGGAAATCCACCTGCTCGCGCACCGCCTTAAACGGCGAGACGCCTTGCTTGAGCACGTCAGGCATCGGGACTGCCAAATGCTTCGAGCTTTGCCTGATTATTTTCAACCACCAATTTCTTGATTTCGGATTCGACAGCGCCCAGACGCTCCGAGCAAAGCTTGCTCAAGCGCATCCCCTCTTGGTAGAGCTTGATTGCGTCGTCCAGCGGTAAGTCGCCCTGCTCGAGTTTGCCGACGACTTCTTCCAAACGGCGTAAATTGTCTTCAAATGTCGCTTCTTTGCCAGCCAATAGAACCTCGAATTATCTGGATGTAGCCCGCAGTATAACGGATAAAATACGCAAAGCAATTGATCTTGTGGGAGAATTCATCAGCGCGCCTAATCTATTGTGGCGCTGCGCGAACCGTCGCCAAAGCTGATTTCCACGTTATCCTTGGTTGCCAGCTCCGCCGCTTTTTTGACAATGACTTTGTCGCTAGATCGCCGCACCACTGCGTAGCCGCGTTTGAGCACGCCATCGGGCGACAGCGCCTCAAGTTTGTGGTGCAATGTCTCGAACCGGCCGCGCTTGCGCAGAAGTGTCATCTCCAGCGAATTCTGCATTCGCGTAACATTGTCATCGAGCCTTTGGGCGAACGGCTCGACAATCACCGCCGGACGCAGCATCACACGCGATTGGCGGATACGATTCAGCCGCTCGCGCCGCAGTTCGATGTTGCGCAGCAGCGCCCGCTGCAGGCGGTCATTGGAATTGATGACGAATTGCACCAAAGCGCTGGAATCGTAAGTCGCCAGTTCTGCGGCCGCTGAAGGCGTCGCCGCCCGCAAGTCCGCCACGAAATCGGATATCGAAAAATCGATCTCGTGCCCTACCGCCGAAACGACCGGAATCTCCGACTCAAAAATCGCCCGCGCGACAACTTCCTCGTTAAAAGCCCAGAGATCTTCCAGCGATCCGCCGCCGCGACCGACAATCAGCGTGTCGACCTCGCCCCAGTCGTTGAATTCCTTGATCGCTGCCGCAATGTCCGCAGCCGCGCCGTCGCCCTGGACTTTCGTCGGCCGCAGCACCAGCCGGACCATCGGCGCTCGGCGCCGGGCAATATTAATGATATCGCGAATCGCCGCACCGGTCGGCGAAGTAATAATCCCAATGGCGCGCGGATATTGAGGAATTGGGCGCTTGCGCTCCGGCTCGAAAAGTCCCTCCGCGGCAAGCTTGGCTTTCAACTTCTGGAATTGCTCTTCAAGGCTGCCAATCCCCTTCGCCGTGATTTTTATCACGCGCAACTGGTAGGTGCCGCCTTTTTCGTAAAGTGTAATATCACCGAAAGCGCGGACTTTGAGCCCATCCTTGAGCGTCAGTGTCAGCCCCTGCGCCGAGAATTTCCAGATGACGGCTTTGAGCTGCGCGTCGGCGTCTTTGAGTGTAAAGTAGCGATGCCCCGAAGTATGATGCAGGAAATTCGAGATTTCGCCCTCGACCCAAATCGAAGTGAACTCGCCTTCGAGCACCTCTTTGATCTCGCGAGTCAGTTGCGAAACGGTAAATATCTTCTCTTGCGGGTTGTCTTCGATCACAGGCGAAAGATACGTAATAAAAATCTGCTCGCAAATCACTTCTCGACTAGCTGGAGGCACCCAAGTCGAGCGAATTATTAAGGAAGTCTGAACACTCGACTAATTTTGTCCGAAAAACCGACATGCGAATCTTTTCGAATAAGAGGATATTAGAAAATAGGTTAGCGCTTTTCTATTTTTTCAGCCGAAACTTGGCTGTATGGATTATCGACACTGGAATAATTGTACCCAGAAAAACAAGTCCAATAACCTATTGTTTGACAATAGCATATCCAACAGTTTCGTTTTGGCAAGGCGTTTGCTCTAGGATAAGTCATCTTGGCCAGTAGTGTCTTAACAGACGATCCACTTAGCGGAAGCTTCCCCAGCTTCCGCTAAAATTTTTTGGGGCTGTTTTTCCGAAGATTAATTTAAAGCAAGAATGTCGTGAACGTAGAAATCGATCAGCACTTCCCCGAAGAAGAGCGCGACCAAAGCCGCAAGCGACAAGAACGGTCCGAACGGAATCATCCGCCCGGCGCCCTGCTTGCGCGATACCGCCATCTGGATGATCGCATAGATTAGCCCGAACACCGCAGCGCCGAAGAATATGAAGATGATATTCTTCCAGCCGAGAAATGCGCCCAGCATCGCCGCGAGTTTGATATCGCCGCCGCCGAGCGATTCCTTCTTGAATACGAAGTCCCCCAACATCGCGAGCAGATATAGGGCCACGCCTCCCGCAAGCAAACCGATCAACGCATCCAGCGGCGTCACCAACGGATTGACCCAGGAAAGCGCCATTCCCAGCACCATGCCGGGATAAGTGATCCGGTCGGGAATGATGTAGTATTCAAAATCTATGAACGTCACAACCAGCAGCATCGAGAAAAACACCGCCGCGATCAGCGAGTGGAAACTGACGCCGTAGAGTTTGTAAGCCGTCAGGAAGAACACCGCCGTCACCAGTTCGACCATCGGGTAGCGCCACGAAATCGGCGCGGCACAGCGTCGGCATTTGGCGCGCAGAATGATGAAGCTCAACAGCGGGATATTGTCGTACCAGCGAATCATCTCGTTGCATTTCGGGCAATGCGAGCGGCCGGTGACGAAGTTTTCCTTGCGCGGCAGGCGATGAATCAGCACGTTCAAGAACGAGCCGATAAAAGCTCCCAGCCCGAAGGCGTAGATGCTCAAGAGTATTTCGGGATTCATATCACAGGAAGTATCGACAAGGATTCGTCTTCGCTCAAGAGTTAATTGCGGGGAGTGGATTCTTCGATCAAGGG
>CAZIBI010000046.1:0-19457 GCA_964537215.1 uncultured Ignavibacteria bacterium
GTCTTGATTGCGACGCTGCAGGTTCCCGGAGCCACGAAGTTTTCGATTTCGCTTTCGGGGACGTCGTCTTGATCACTGTCAGCACCCATTGAGAACCGGCCTGATTGCTTCCCTATCGTCATATTTGTGCTCATGCGCGGACCCATTAGCCCGTCGACTTTCATCTTTAGCGAGGTTCCGGCAGTATCGCACATAGTTACGACTTCGGCTACATCACCGGAGGCGCTGTTCCTAGATATCTGTTGAGTAGCGTCTTCATCGTCGCAGTCGTTGGTAATCTTAGAAGCGCCTGAAGCCAGCGCACTGCCGGCGGCGTGCAAACCCTGATTTACTTTCTCGCCGAACGTTGCATAGTAGTCGCTGCCGGTATCACCCATCGAAACTTGACCCGGGCTCGATTCGAAGTCGCCGCTGACACCGCTTGCGACGGAAGCACTCGGCACCGAACCGAAGCGCAGACGTGGAGAGAGAACGACGCCGTCAACACTTACCTCTAGGTAGCGGGTGGCAAAGCCTCCGCCACCACCACCGCCGCTGCCCGGAGCACGAAATACGTCCGAAGGAAGTGGAGTAATTGTGCCGAGCATGGCATCGAATAGCCCGGCTTGAATACTAACACCGGGGTGCATTTCGCTCCAAAGCGGAGCGCCGCCGGTCGGTGCTTCATAAATGGAATAAGTGACATTGCGAACTCCGGTAATCGGGGTGTCGCCAGCGTCAAGCAGACGCCCCTGATGGGGAACGAGGACATTTGTCGCGTTCGCCGAATTTAGTATGGCGCCGAACGCTAGGACGAAGATGATAGCCGGAAAGAAAAGCCGACGAAGCATACACTACTCCTGTATTTGGGTTGGGTCTCTAAAAATTCAGAATAAAATTAGTTGAGAAAAGTTGCCTACTCTGCCACTAAATATATCGGTCCGGTCGATTTAATCAATAATTATTCCAACCTTAGTTCAACAAGCGGAAGAGTCGAAAGGAGTTATCCAAGATAGAGTTGGTCGAGATAGCTATTTTCCGAAAGCGTTAGACCACAAAGTCTATCGGATTGGGGCAAAATGACCATAAATCTCGATTTTCCAAGTAGTTAGCATCTTTTCACAAAGATATGCCTAATTTTGTCGCAAATTAATAGAGCAAATTATCGAAAAACAGCTTGACAAACTAAAGCCCATTATTTATTTACCGATGAAATAAGTGACGATTGGTCTTGATTTACTTGTGAAGTAAATCACAATCGCTAGGAACTTAGGAGGTCTGATAATGAACCTTGGTAGCTTCGCCCCCGTCGGCATCTTTCTGATCCTGGGTGTCGTGTTCGTTGTCGTGACCCTGATGATTGCCAAGCTGATTCGGCCGCACCGGCCATCCGACGCCAAGCTCGCCAGCTATGAATGCGGCGAGCAACCGGTCGGTTCCGCCTGGATTCAGTACAACCCCCGATTCTATATATTCGCGCTCCTTTTTGTCATCTTTGATGTGGAAGTTATCTTCCTGTTTCCGTGGGCAGTAGCATATCAGTCGCTCGGGCTGTTCGCTCTGATTGAGATGCTTATTTTCATCGGTATCTTGCTCATCGGACTCGTTTGGGCGTGGAAGAAGGGAGTGCTCAAATGGGCGTAATCTCAAAATTGCCGGTCTTCATGGAAAACATGCCCGGCGGTACAGTAGTGACGACTTCGCTGGAAAAAGTTCTCAACGAATCGCGCGCCTCTTCACTTTGGTATTTGCTATTCGGCACCGCTTGCTGCGCAATCGAGATGATGTGCGCTGGCGCTTCGCGATACGATTTTGACCGCTTCGGTATGTTCTTCAGGGCTTCACCGCGACAGGCGGATTTGATGTTTGTTGCCGGAACGATCAGCCACAAAATGGCGCCGCGCGTCAAACTGCTTTACGAACAGATGGCGGAGCCGCGCTATGTCATCGCGATGGGTGGATGCGCTTGTAACGGCGGGCCGTTCTATTACGACACTTACGCGGTGCTAAAAGGTGTTGATCAGATTATTCCGGTTGACGTGTTCCTGCCGGGTTGTCCGCCACGGCCGGAATCATTAATGGAAGCATGTATCAAAGTCCAGCAGAAGGTCAAGAAGGAAAAGCTACAGGACTGGAGCAGCGATCGTCGTGCTTGAGAGAGAAGTCATCCTCAAAATTGTGACTGATAGATTTCCCGGCAAAGTCACCGCGGTAGAACTAGTTCCGCCACAAAATGCCGTGAATGTTGACGCCAGTGCAATTGCCGAACTCTTCTCATTTCTTGCCGCCTCTCCTGAACTCAATATGAATTATCTCTCGGCAATCACCGGAATTGATCGCGGCGATGCGATTGAGATAATCTATCACGTGTCATCACTCGAATTTCGCCACAAGCTGACCATCAAGACGAAGGTTGAGCGGATTGGCGGCACTATCGAATCGATCCAACATATTATTCCTGCTGCCAATTGGTTTGAGCGGGAAATTTGGGAATTGTATGGCGTCGACTTCTCCAATCACCCGGATTTAAGGCGTTTCCTCCTGCCGGATGATTGGGATCAAGGCAACCCGATGTTGCGTGATTGGGAAGGTAGGGATTTCATAAGGATGCCAGAAGTTCAATGAACGAAGCGACGCCATCGCAATATAGCGAAGAGTTTGAGGTCAATATGGGACCGCAGCACCCGTCGACACACGGTGTGCTTCGGCTCATGCTGCGGATGAACGGCGAGAACATCGTCCGTGCCACGCCTTACATCGGTTATCTCCATCGTGGCATAGAGAAAATTTGCGAGAATCGTACTTACGCTCAATGCATTCCCCTGATCGACCGCTTTGAATATGTGACTTCGATGGCGGCAGAAGAGACTTTCTGTCTTGCCACGGAACGATTGGCTTCCGTTGAAGTCCCCGAACGCGCCGAATATCTGCGCGTGATCATGCTTGAGTTCAACCGAATTGCCTCGCATCTGATTTTCCTCGGCACATTCTCGCTCGATTTGGGCGCCATTACGCCATTTCTGTATTGCCTACGCGAGCGCGAAGTGATCATGGATTTGTTCGAGATGACTTCTGGCCAGCGGTTGACTTACAATTACATCCGCGTCGGCGGCGTAGCGTATGACATCCCGGAAGATTTCCTGCCGTTGGCGCGCAAGTTTGTAGATACGTTCCAGCATCGCATCGACGATTACGAAGCAATCCTGACGCAGAATCCAATTTTCCTTGCCCGCACCAAGAATGTCGGCATCATCTCGAAAGACATTGCTGTCAACTATGCTGCCTCCGGGCCGGTGCTGCGCGCCTCGGGCGTCAAATGGGATTTGCGCCGCGATGATCCGTATTCAATCTACGATCGCTTCAAATTTGAGATTCCGACCGGAACGAACGGCGATACCTGGGATCGTTATATGGTGCGCGTGAAAGAAATGCGCCAGTCAAATGAGATCATCCGTCAGGCGCTGGATCAACTTCCGCAAGGCGAATACAAAGCCAAGATGAAAGCAGTCTTCAAGCCGCCGGTCGGCGAAGTATACGCGCGCATCGAAAATGCCCGCGGCGAAATGGGTTGCCACATCGTTTCCGACGGCAGCACCAAACCTTACCGGCTCAAACTTCGCGGCGGCTCCTTCTGTCATACACAACTAATTCCGGCGATAGCGCCGGGAATGATGATCGCTGATTTGGTGGCGACTTTTGCATCGCTCGACGTCATTTTGCCCGAGGTTGATAGGTAGTCATGGAACTGACCAGGCTATTTGAGTGGCTGGAAGAGCAGCTTTTCGCATTGATGGAAACGCTGGGACTTCCGGTTTGGTTTGGCCAGTTGCTCGAAATGGTACTGGCGGCGGTCGCTGTGCTTTTGATGGCGTTCCTGATCGTGCTTTTCCTCGTCTGGTGGGAGCGCAAGCTCTCGGGACATTTCCAGCAGCGACTTGGGCCGATGCGCACAGGCTGGCATGGCTGGTTGCAGACTATAGCGGACGGTCTTAAGCTGTTCCAAAAAGAAGATATCATCCCAACAAATGTCGACCGCAAAGTGTTTTACTGGGCGCCGGTGATATGTTTTGCATCTTCGTACGCAGCGTTTGCTGTGATTCCGTGGGGCAAAGGCATCATTCCGACTGATCTGAATATTGGCATTCTCTATATACTCTCGATCACGACTTTCGTTGTTATCTCGCTGCTGATGGCGGGTTGGAGCTCGAATAACAAGTATGCGTTGCTGGGCGGCATGCGCTCGGCAGCACAGATTGTCAGCTACGAAGTTCCGCTGACTTTATCAGTGCTTGGCGTGATAATGATGACGCAGTCGCTGTCGATGGTTGCTATTGTCGAGGCGCAAGATTCGATTTTGAGTTGGTTCGTGTGGCGACAACCGCTGGGATTTGCAATTTATATCGTCGCTGCGGTTGCGGAAACCAACCGCGCGCCCTTTGATATTCCCGAAGCCGAACAGGAATTGGTAGCGGGTTTCAATATCGAGTATTCCGGGATGAAGTTCGCAATGTTCTTCCTGGCGGAATTCTTGAACCTGTTCCTTGTGTCGGCAATTGCGACGACGCTGTTCCTCGGCGGATGGCAAGGACCGTTTTTGCCTTCGTGGCTGTGGTTCATTCTCAAGACGACATTCGTGATATTCGTAATCATTTGGTTCAAATGGACCTTCCCGCGCCTGCGCGTCGACCAATTGATGGAGTTCTGCTGGAAGGTTCTCTTGCCGCTGGCGTTTTTGAATCTCATCATCTCCGGGATCTTGTTCAGAGGATAGGGAAGGACGATGTCGACGGCATATAAGCTCAATCCCATCTCGGGGATCAAGAATCTCGGCATCGGTCTGTGGGTGACGTTGCGGCATCTGTTCAGCAAATCGATTACGCTGCAATATCCGACGGAACGCTGGGAAATGCCGGAACGCTCGCGCGGCGTTGTGGTGTTGTTGTCCGACAAGGAAACCGGCGAATTGAATTGCACGGCGTGCATTCTCTGCGCCAAAGCCTGCCCGGTCGGAGCGATAAGAATCGAGCGGCATCGCGGCGATGACAAGCGCTGGAAGCTCGATAGTTTCGCTATCGACAACACAATCTGCTGTTATTGCGGGCTGTGCCAAGAGGCGTGCAATTTTGATGCGATCAAGTTGACGCCGAAGTATGAGTTTTCAACTTATGATAAAGCCAGCCTGACCTACGACGTGAACAAATTGCAGGAACTTGGCCGCGATGTCGACTACGTCGCACGTCCCAAGAAGGCGGCTGTTGCTGCGACTCCCGCTGCTCCGGCAGCGCCACCAACGGCAGCAACCGAGGCGCCACCGCAAGCGCCAACCACCGATCAGAAACGGGAGGGCGCCTAATCATGGAATCGGCAGTCGTCCCTTATCTGTTCTACTTGTTTGCCTTTATGGTAGTAGTGTCCGGCATTTTGGTCGTGACGCTGCGAGACATTTTCCACTGCGCGCTGATGTTAGTCATCTGCATGTTTTCCATAGCTGCGCTCTATGTTTTGCTCGGCGCCGATTTTATCGCCGCTGTGCAAGTACTGATTTACGTCGGTGCCGTTTCGGTGCTGCTAATTTTTGCAATCATGTTAACTGCGCGCGTTTCGGGTGTCGGCATCAAGCAGCAAAACGAACAGGTGCCGATTGCTTTGATTTCGACTCTTGCGTTCATGGGAATTACACTCTACGGTCTCGGCAAGACGGTCTGGAATATCAAATCGACGCCCGCACCGGATGAAACAGTAATGGCACTGGGCAAATTGATGATGACGACCTATGTCGTGCCGTTCGAAGTTGTCTCGTTGGTATTGTTGGCCGCGCTGATCGGCGCAGTTGTCATCGCGAGGAGAGACTAGGCAGCATGGAAATCGGACTCGGACATTATTTGTCGCTGGCAGCGATTCTCTTCGGCATCGGCTTGTTTGGCGTGCTGACGCGTCGCAACGCCATTGGAATTTTGATGTCGATTGAGTTGATGTTCAACGCCGTCAATATCAATCTAGTGGCATTCAATCGCTTTATCACGCCGGCAGATTTCACCGGCCAGATTTTTGCCATCTTCACAATCGTCATCGCAGCCGCCGAAGTGACAGTCGGCCTGGCAATAGTGCTATTGATCTATCGCAACTTCCGCGAAATCTTCGTGGATAAGATTAATCTGATGAAATGGTAGGCTATGCGCGAACTTAGTTGGATCATACCGCTTCTGCCGCTGACGGCGTTTTGCCTGATCATTTTCTTCACGCGCGAAAATCGCAAGTTGTCGTCCGCGATTTCGATCGGCGCGATTGCGACTGGGTTTCTCTATGCTGTCAGCCTACTGATTCAGCAATTGGGTGATAATACACCGTTTGAAATCAACTATGTCTGGGCAGCGTTTCCAACTTTGAAGCTTGAGGTCGGCGTTTACATCGACGCTCTGACCGCGATCATGCTGGTGGTTGTGACGACCGTTTCGATGCTGGTACAGATATATTCTCTCGGTTACATGCACGGCGACCCGCGCTATTCGCGCTACTATTCCTATTTGTCGCTGTTTACCTTCTCGATGCTGGGCCTGGTGCTGGCGAACAACTTCTTCCTGATTTTTGTATTCTGGGAACTGGTGGGGCTGACTTCATATCTTCTAATTGGATTCTGGTTCGAGAAGAAGTCTGCAGCCGATGCCGGCAAAAAGGCATTCATCACAACCCGCATCGGCGATTTCGGATTTCTGATCGGTGTCATTTTGCTGGCGGCTTATTGCGGCACGTTGAACTATCACGAAGTGTTTGAGAAAGTCGCCGGCGGTGCAATCCCTCCCGCTGTATTGACCTTCGCCGGTATTGCGATATTCTGCGGCGCGATTGGCAAGTCGGCGCAATTCCCTCTGCATGTTTGGCTCCCCGATGCGATGGAAGGTCCCACACCGGTGTCGGCGTTGATTCACGCCGCTACCATGGTTGCTGCCGGTGTGTACCTCGTCGCGCGTTCGTTGAGTCTTTTCACTCATAGTCCCGATGCGGCGATGTTCGTCGCAATTATTGGCATCATTACGTCTTTGCTCGCCGCTTCGATTGCATTGGTGCAGAACGATATTAAACGCATTCTGGCTTATTCGACTGTCTCGCAGCTCGGCTATATGATTATGGCGCTGGGGCTCGGGTCATTTACTGCCGGAACGCTGCACTTGATGACACATGCGTTCTTCAAAGCTTGCTTGTTCCTCTGTGCCGGTTCAGTGATTCACGCGGTACATTCGCAAGACATTCAGAAGATGGGCGGGTTACGGCACAAGATGCCGATCACCTATTGGTCGATGCTAATCGCGACGCTGTCAATCGCTGGAATATTCCCACTGTCGGGGTTCTGGTCGAAGGACGAGATCGTAGCCTCGACGCTGGGACATCCGGTGTTCATGGTACTGACGCTGCTCGTCGCGTTCATGACTTCGTTCTACATGTTCCGACTGATTTTCCTGACTTTCTTCGGCGAGACCCGCGACCAGCATGGCTACGATCATGCGCATGAGTCGCCGCGCGCGATGACCACGCCGCTCATCGTTTTGGCCGTCCTTTCGGTCTGTGCCGGATGGGTGGCAATACCGTGGCTGGATCACGGTTATTCAATGTTTGCTTATCATGAGGAGCCTGAACATACGCACGCGCATTACAGTATCATGTTGATTTCGACGCTGGTGGCGCTGTCGGGTATCGGCCTGGCTTATTTGATGTATGTCAAGAAGTCCATTTCACCGCAGGTACTGGGAGCAAGGTTCAAGTCGCTGTATACGTTGCTTTACAATAAATGGTATTTCGACGAGATCTACGATGCGGCAATCATCAAGCCGACCCTGGCGTTTACGAATCTGCTGTGGTCGTTTGATGGCGGCATCATCGATTGGGTCGTGAATTTCTTCGGAAAGTTCACTCTGTGGTTGTCGGTAGTCAAGAACTGGATCGATGTGCACATCGTCGATGGCGCAGTGAACGGATTGGGATACACCATTTGGGCGACCGGCGCATTGCTGCGGCAATTCCAAACCGGCAAAGTTCAAATGTATGGCTTTTTCATCATCTTCGGCATCGTACTGATGCTCATAATTCGAGTTGTTTAGTCTGCTTCAGGCAGGAGTATAAATATGGACTTTCCGATTTTAAGTATCATGATCTTCACACCGCTCGTCGGCATGATCATTGTCATGTTGATGAACAAGGAGAAGACCGATCTCATCAAGTACACTTCCGTAGCGGTCAGCATCATTCCGCTGGTTTTGTCGGTGCTGCTGTGGTTCGGTTACGACTCATCGACGGCGCAAATGCAGTTCGTCGAGCGCTACCAGTGGATTCCATCGCTGTCGATCCAGTATTTCCTCGGTGTTGACGGGCTGTCGGTACCGATGTTGTTCCTGACGGCGCTGCTTTCGACGATTTCGTTGATTGTGTCGTTCCACATCACCAAGCGAGTGAAAGAGTACTTTGCGTTCTTCTTGCTGCTGGAAGCAGGAATGATCGGCGTGTTTGCCGCACTTGACTTTTTCCTGTTCTACGTTTTCTGGGAAGTGATGCTGGTGCCGATGTATTTCCTGATCGGCATTTGGGGTGGACCGCGCAAGGAATACGCGGCGATCAAGTTCTTCCTGTATACGCTTTTCGGCTCGATATTCATGCTGGTCGGAATTCTGATCCTCTATCTCAATTCCTCGCCGCATACACTCGATATGATGGAGCTGATAGCTCAAGGCTCGTCGTTTGCCCATTCGCTGCAACTGCTGGTTTGGGTGTTCTTCTTCCTGGCGTTCGCAATCAAGGTTCCAATCTTTCCGTTCCATACATGGTTGCCGGACGCGCATGTCGAGGCGCCGACGGCTGTCTCAATCATCCTTGCCGGTGTGCTGCTGAAGATGGGAACTTACGGATTCCTGCGCATCAGCTACCCAATGCTGCCGCATGGGACGCAGTTCTTCGCCTATCCATTCGCAATATTGGGTGTGATCGGGATTATCTACGGCGCGCTGGTTTCGATGGCGCAGAAAGACCTGAAAAAGTTAGTCGCTTATTCGTCCGTTTCGCACATGGGATACTGTGTACTGGGAATGGCGGTGTTCTTCATAAACTCGAACGGGCAACCACACACGACCGGATTGGCCGGATGTGTTTTCCAAATGTTCAGCCACGGTTTGATCACCGGCGCATTGTTCTTACTGGTCGGTGTGCTGTATGACCGCGCGCATACGCGCGAGATTGCTGCATTTGGCGGGTTGGGCTCAAAGTTGCCGCTGTACACCGCGCTGATGACCGTCTTCGCAATGGCGTCGCTGGGTCTGCCGGGCATGTCGGGATTTGTCGCCGAATTCATGGTGTTCGTCGGAGCGTTCGCATCGCCGACGTATCAGATCATGACCGGCATCGCAGTGATCGGCGTCGTTCTGACGGCGGGCTATATTTTGCGCATGGTGCAGAAAATGTTCCTCGGTGAGTTCAATGTCAAATGGGCGGACCTGACGGAGATCAACGGCCGCGAAATCCTCGCAGTTACGCCATTATTAATACTGACCGTTGCCCTGGGCGTTTATCCGAAGCCGCTGGTGACGATGATTTCAGCAACACTTGAGAACATTGTCTTCATGGTGTCGAGGTAGTCGATGTCCGAACTTCGGTTGATGCTGCCGGAACTGGTCCTGTTTGGATGGGCGATGCTGCTTTTGCTGTATGGCATCAGTCGCAGGGAGCCGGGCGGCAACACCCTGATTTATCTGTCGATGCTCGGCATCGTAGTGACCGGCTTTGCGATTCCGATTGTCGGATTCGGTACGGCTTTCGGCGGCGTGTTTATCGTCGACAAGATGGCGGTATTTTTCAAAATGATCTTCCTCGGCGCCGCGTTCTTTGCAGTCGCCAGTTCATCCAATTTGATGCAAAAGCTCAAGACCGACCGCGGCGAGTTCTTCGCGTTGGTACTGTTGTCGACCGTCGGCATGATGTTCTTGACGTCCAGCGGCGAATTGATCACGCTTTACGTCGCGCTAGAACTCACGACGATTCCGTTGTTCGTGCTCGCTGCGTACCGCAAGGACAGCCTCCAGTCCTCCGAGGCTGGACTTAAATACTTGATTCTCGGCGCAGCATCGTCGGCGATCTTACTTTTCGGTATGTCGATGATCTACGGCTTGACCGGTTCGACATTCCTCGAAATTGCATTTGGCCGCAATCTTGAACAGTCGCTGGGAATGCTGACGCTTACCAACGAGATCAACATGGGTCTCGCCATCGGCATGATCATGATGATAGCCGGTTTTGGATTCAAGCTGGCGCTGGTTCCGTTCCACATGTGGGCGCCGGATGTTTACGAAGGCGCACCGACACCGGTGACATCGTTCTTGTCCGTTGCTTCCAAGGGAGCGGGCGTGGCGGCGTTTGCGCGTGTGTTTTACTCCGTCCTGCCGTCGTTCAGCGATTATTGGTGGGGAATCATTGTCGCGGTGTTGGCAGCGGCGGCAATGATTGTGGGCAATATCACTGCGGTCATGCAGTCGAACGTCAAGCGCATGCTGGCGTATTCGTCAATCGCCCACGCCGGTTACTTGCTGATTGGATTCGTTTCAATTCCGGCGGGTGTTAATGACACGGCTTATGGACCGGCTTCAATCATGTTTTACATGCTCGCATATTTGTTCGCGAACATGGGTGCATTCGCCTGTGCGATCGCCTTTGCAAATAATTACGGTTCTTACGAAATCAAGGACTATCAGGGACTCTCGAAAGAATCGCCGGCGCTGTCGATCGTATTCATGATCTTCCTGTTGTCGCTGGCCGGGATTCCGCCGATGGTCGGGTTCTTCGCCAAGTACTATATTTTCCTCGCCGGCTGGCCGAAATACTCGTGGCTGGTCATCATCGGAATTCTCACTTCTGTCGTCGCGCTGTTCTACTACGCGAACATCATCAAGCAGATGTACTTCAACCGCACCGAATCGGCTTTGACCAAAGCGAAATTCGACACGCCGCTGGTGATCACGCTGGTCTTGAGCGTCGCCGGAACGATTCTATTCGGCATCTTTCCGGAATCGGTTATCAAGTTTGCGGTTAGCGCATTCGACGCCTTCCCGTTTTAGGGTTGACTTCTCATTTTCTTTTGCGTAGACTCGAATTCGCCCATGTGGCGAAATCTTTATGAGCCCCGAAGGTAGTTTAAGCAAAATATTCAAGAAATACATAGTCGCTGGTGTATTGGTAATTGTCCCGCTGATAATTACCTATGTCGTCCTGCGCTTTCTGCTAAGTTCGATCGACGGACTATTGTCGCCGGCACTGATCAAGTATCTGGGTTATGACATCCCCGGTCTTGGAATTGTCATTGTGATCCTATTGATCATTGTGACTGGAGTGCTGACGCACGGCGTCATTGGCCGCCAGTTAGTTTCGCTCTGGGACCGTTTGCTGGGGCGGGTGCCGTTTGTGCGCACGATCTATCTCGCCTCGAAGCAACTGCTGCAGTCGATCACGAACCCGCAGGAAAGTATGTTCCAGCGCGTGGTGATTGTGCCTTGCCCGCGTTCGGGAATGTACACGTTGGCGTTCGCCAGCAGCGAGGTTACACTTGACAGCGTGCCGGGAAATGGTAGTTTCGTTGCAGTATTTGTTCCGTCGACACCGACGCCGTTTACCGGGTTTACGTATCTTGTGAAGAAAGAAGAAGTTTATCCGACGAATATTAGTGTGGAAGATGCGGTCAAGTTCATTGTCTCGGGCGGCATTGTGACGCCGGATTCGATCTTGCCGCGGCCGCAGGGAGGCGTGCCAAGCGCATGAAGCTATCCAAGCTTCTGTCCGATGAACTGGTCGTTGCGGATATGCCTTCGACCACTAAGAAGGAAGCGATCGCGTATTTGCTCGATCGGATCAGCCGGCAATATCCTTTGCTCGACCGCGAGAAGATTGCCGACGCGATCGACGAACGCGAGCGCATTGAGAATACTTCCTATGGCCACGGCTTTGCGTTTCCGCATGCCCGGACCGACGAGGTACAGCGCATGTACATCGCGGTCGGAGTGAGCAAACGCGGATTGACCGACAAGACACCCGACGGCGTACCGCTGCGGGTGGTCTGTTTAATGTTGACTCCCTCGAATATTTCCCAACTATATTTGCAAACGCTGTCGGCGTTCGCGCGACTGGCGCGCAACGGCGATCATCTCAAGATGATGCTGGATGTACAGACACCGGCGGATGTCATTGATGTGATTCATAACTCTGGAGTGACGGTGGACCGGGATTTGCTTGTTCGCGATATTATGGTCGAAAAGGTAATCAGCGTGACGCGCGATACCACGCTTAAAGAAGTTGCCAATTTGTTCTACCGCCACCGCATCGGCGCCATGCCGGTGATTGACGAGAAGGGGTATGTGATCGGCCAGATTTCCAATCGCGATTTGATTAAGGCGGCATTGCCGGATTATAAGTCTCTAATTGAAAACCTCTCGATGTCGCCCGAAGTTGCGCCGTTTGATGACATGCTCAAATCGGCGGAGAAGACCACGGTCGGATCGATTATGCAGCTAGAGCAGGCTTCGACCACCGAAGACACTCCGGTTGTCGAACTGGCAGCGCAAATGATCTTCAAGAATCTCCGCATGGTGCCGGTCGTGCGCGACGCGAAATTGGTCGGCGTCGTAGTAATCTCCGATATTGTTTCCAAGATCATTCGCGGATAGTCGCCGCCCGAACGCGGCGCCCGATTCGACTTGCCAAACATCTTCCCATTTACGATACTGTCCATCCTAATGACTGAATTTTGGCTCTGGACCGGGTTTATCGTCTTTGTGCTGGCGATGCTCGTCATCGATCTGGGCATTTTCAACCGCAAAGCGCACACGATCAAAATGAAGGAAGCGCTGATCTGGTGCGCCATCTGGATCGGATTGGCGGCGATTTTCTGCGTTGGGACTTACATCTATCGCGGTCATCAGGCTGGGCTGGAGTTTCTAACCGGATATCTGATTGAACTTTCACTAAGCCTCGACAATCTTTTCGTTTTCCTGTTGATATTCTCCTATTTCCGCGTTGCGCCAACTTTGCAGCACAAGGTCCTGTATTGGGGTATCTTGGGTGCTCTGTTAATGCGTGCCGGCATGATTGCCGGCGGTATCGCGCTGATTACCAAGTTCCACTGGGTGATTTACGTCTTCGGCGCGTTTTTGGTCTTTACCGGCATCAAGATGTTGACCTCGGGCAATTCGGAAGTTCATCCCGAAAAGAACCCGGTCATCAAGCTGGCGAAGAAGATTTTCCCGGTCACGCCGCAGTATTTTGGCGACCATTTCTTTGCGCGCATCGACGGACGGTTGTTTGCGACGCCGATGTTTTTGGTGCTGTTGATGATCGAGACTACCGATTTGGTGTTCGCGGTTGATTCGATTCCGGCAATTCTGGCGATTACCCGCGATTCGTTTGTGGTGTACACTTCGAACGTGTTTGCGATTCTCGGTCTGCGGTCGTTCTATTTTGCGCTCGCGGGGATGTTCTACAAGTTTCGTTTTCTCAAAGTGGGCTTGTCGATCGTGCTGTCGTATGTCGGCGTCAAGATGTTGGTTGCCGATTTCTACAAGATTCCCACTTTTGTATCATTAGGCGTGATTATCGTGACGATTGGGACTTCGATTTTGGTGTCGTTCTTAGTGCCGGCGAAGGATGCGGTGGTAGAAGAAGGCGTCAAAGAAAAGTCGGAATTGTAGCGTCGCGTAAGTTCTCTTGCATAAGTTGATATCAGTTATTGAGCCGTCATGAAGATGTTCGTGGCGGCTCTGTTTTTTAAGGCGTGCAAACCAAGCCCCTACGCAATCATCAAGTCAAAATAAAATGCCCGCCAGACATCGACGGCTGGCGGGCATTTGAACTTAGCTGGATCCCCGCCCCGCAAAAGCGGGATCGTTGACATTCGCGGGGAAGACGGGCGCGCAGACCGCGCCCCTACTGGCAAAATTTACGCGACGGTGATCTCGTCGCAGAGGTAGACGTCCTGAATTGAAGTCAGCAATTCGACGCCTTCTTTCATCGGGCGCTGGAACGCTTTGCGGCCGGAGATCAAGCCCATGCCACCGGCACGTTTGTTCACGACGGCAGTCTTGACGGCATCGGCCAAATCGTTTTTGCCGGAGGCGCCGCCGGAATTAATCAGGCCCGCGCGACCCATGTAACAATTGGCGACCTGATAGCGCACCCAGTCGATCGGATTGTCGGTGGTCAGCGTCTCGTAGACTTTCTTACTCCACTTCGAATATGGTTTGCCGGAGGCCTTCTCAACCGCCGGGAAACCGCCGTTGTTCTCGGGCATCTTCTGCTTGATGATGTCGGCTTGAATTGTGACGCCGAGGTGATTCGCCTGACTGGAGAGATCGGCGGAGACGTGGTAGTCAATGCCGTCGATTTTGAACATCGAGTTGCGCGTGTAGCACCAAAGCACAGTCGCCAGGCCGAGTTCATGGGCCATCGCAAAGGCTTGGGCAACCTCGACAATCTGGCGGCGCGATTCGGCCGAGCCGAAATAAATTGTCGCGCCGATGGCGGCAGCGCCCATGTTCCAGGCTTCCTTGATCGTGCCGAACATGACTTGATCGAAGGCATTTGGATAAGTAAGAAATTCGTTGTGATTGATCTTCACAATGAACGGAATCTTGTGCGCGTACTTGCGCGAGACGATTCCCAGTACTCCGTAGGTCGAAGCAACGGCGTTGCAGCCGCCTTCGATAGCGAGTTCGACGATTTTTTCGGGGTCGAAGTAATCCGGGTTGGGTGCGAACGACGCGCCCGCGGAGTGCTCGATGCCCTGGTCGACCGGCAGGATTGACATAAAGCCGGTACCGGAGAGACGGCCATGGGTCAGGAGCGCGCTAAGATTGCGAATGACATTGTTATTGCGATCCGAGAGCGAAAGGACGCGGTCGACAAAGTCGGGGCCGGGCAGGTGAATGCGGCTTTTGGGAATACCTTTGCATTTGTGAGCCAGCAGCGTCTTGGTATCCGGGCCGAGCAGTGATTCGATTTGCTTGATATTGAGTGTCATCCTCTACCTCCACTGTATGGACAAAAAATACTATGCGAGTTCATTTCACTATCTCATCAGAGACATCGAAGTTATCGACTGATTCGAAAAATAATGAAAGCGACATTCCACTCCAAGATTAAATCATTTCAGGAACTGCGCTCGATGACGACTATGGCCGTTGCGAGCTTGTCGGTGTGGCTCATCGACAGATGCAAGGCATAGCCGGTGACGCCTTCGACAGAGATCCCGGGAACGCCATCAGGCGACTGACTGATCGCGATATCGTGCCAGCGTACGATGCGAATACCGACCTGCGAAAGGGCCTTGAAGGCGGCTTCCTTGGCGGCGAAGCGAACTGCCAGCGACGGAAATGGATTCAGTTTGGCAGTACAGAAGGCGATCTCGCCGGGAGTGAACACGCGTGCGAGAAACGCATCGCCGTGTTTTTGATGGGCGAGTTTCATGCGATCGATGTCGAGTAGATCGATGCCGATTCCGGCGATGGCGCCGGGCAAATTCGGGGACATGTAGAACATATATGAGAGTGAAGGCGATCGGGCAAGGGATATGTTGGGGAGGTGCTAATCGGTGACAGCGCCCTCACCCTACCCTCTCCCAGAGGGAGAGGGAAAACCGTAAGCCGGGTAGCTGTATGAAATATCGGGGGGATTGAGGGGCAATGAGTTGGAGGGAACGGTGTGAGAGTTTCAAATTCCATGCCCGCTTGAACTATAATCGTATTCGTGCAGAAAAGGGTATTGTCAAAATTGAGATCGGGCGTATATTCTCACAGGTGTTAGAGAGGGGTTTATTTGAAAAATCTCTAACAACTCAATAATGAAGGTTGCCCCCAATTATGGTTGCGCGTCCTGCCGTGACCTCTCCCCTCAAGGATGAGTAGCGGGAGCAAAAAACTGTGGTGGCTCTAAAAGTCCTTTACCGTAACTGGATGAGGAGTTTTTTCAAATCTAAGGCTGATTAAACCCGGCCGCCCCTCTGACACCTATTTTGTAACCGTCCGACGGGCAGAAGCGAAATAATTGTAGAACCCAATTTCTTCCAAAGGCTGGCGAATTCCGAGCGTGATTTTTTCTATGTCAAAACCGGTGATATTGGCTTTGACTCTGATCAACTCGATAAACACTGCAGTCAATTGAGCTGCTGCCGCCACGACTGAAGCATCCATACTCTTCTCCGCACCTTTGATCACGATAATGCCGCCGTTGGCGTCGACAGTGAAGTGCTTGAGCACCGGATAATGATCCAGCAACTGGCTCCGGGCGATGCGCAGGACATCCGCGATGTCAAAGCGCGAGATCTGTCCCTGAAAATGACCCAAGGCAAGATTGATCGCGCGCGAGAGCACACTGACGTGATCCGGCGTGAAGTGGGGATTGTGCGTGGTGACTGCGCTGGGCTTGCGAATGTTCGATTCCAGGGTTGAGAGCGAGGACTTTAGCACGAGGTTAAGTGTCGTCGTGTTAAGGTCGGGTTTGGCGAGAATCAAAAGGGCGAATGAATTGCCATTATGCAGCCACATCCAACCCTTGGTAAAGCGAGCCTTGACTTCCTTGCCGCGTGTGTAGTCGTCGCAGAATTTTACCAGCCGCGTGCAGATAGCGTCAGCTTCGGCTGCGCTGAAACGCGCCGGCAGGAGTTTGTGAAAGAGATTGGCTTCCTTCTCCCACAGTACAACGCCGGAGACGCCCATGACGCCGCGGATAGCCTCGATGACTTTTTTCATGCCGCCCTCGCGATCTTCCAAAGTTGCGCCAGGACCTCGCGTTTGCGGACCTTGGCGTCGATCAGCGCCGCCAAAAAGCCGCCCTGATAGGGAAGCAGCAAGAGGTCGTGGGTGCCGAGATTGAGGACGCAGTCCTCACAGTCACCCATATTGGTTGCGCGCGCCATATCAAAAAGGACCTCGGTCAAATGGCCGATCATGGTTGCGACCAATTCGGCTTCCTTGGTGACTTTCTGCATCGAGACAAGCTTGCCTTCAGCGGTGACAATAAAGGCGCTTTGGATTTCCGGGATGCCCTTGATCTTTTCCAGAACCTCGGGAGAATGCGTCGGTTTGGGAACGGAGATTTGTGTGCCCGAGTGAGCTACCAATGTGGCTGCGTGATCGCGCACCAGCGCGGTGACTTCGTTGTGCTGTTTGTTGATAATCTCTTCGACGACGCGCATTTCTTCGAGCGAGTCGATGGTCTTGCCCCAGGATTTCTGGATTTTGTGGATGACCTGGCCGCCGATACTGACTGAAGTTGCCACGCGCGGCTCTGGGTACTTGGAGAATTCGGTTTGAATTTGAATTTTCTGATCGCCGTGGTCCACAGCAGAGAGCCGGCCATTAGGTACATAACTAGCCAAGGCGCGCCTCCGACAGGTTTGGACAGGCATAATCAGAGAACCGGTATGTCAAATATACTACCACAGTTAGAAGTATCGGCAACTGGCGCAAGATTTGAACAACGCGGCTGTACTTTCGATAGCGATGTTTCAAATTGTAACAAGCAGGAATCAACTCCGGAGGTCGATGATGCGTATGTAAGGCATACGAAAGGATAGCGCATGCTCGACCAACAGCTATTAGCGTTTACGATAGCTTCCACTTTGCTCGCAGTAACACCGGGCAATGACACGATTTTGGTGATGAAGAACTCGCTGGCGGGCGGCCGCAGGGCTGGACTGGCAACGACGGCTGGAATCATCTGCGGATGTCTGGTGCATGCGAGTTTTTCGGCACTGGGGATTTCGATGATATTGGTGAAGTCGGCGGCGCTGTTCAACGCCGTCAAGTTGATTGGCGCATCGTATTTGATCTTCATTGGCGTACGCTCTCTCATGTCGCTCTGGCGGACGCGTAAGAATGATAGTAGCGAGGCTTCCGACGATAGTTTAGACCGTGTCGATAAGACAGCGAAACGTTCGTTCGTTGAAGGACTGTTGACGAATGTTCTCAATCCGAAAGTCGCGATTTTCTATCTGTCGTTTCTGCCGCAGTTCATTAATCCGAGTGATTCAGTATTGGCGCGCTCGTTTTTGTTGGCGGGGATTCATCAACTGGTTGGTCTGATCTGGCTAGCGAGCATTGTGGTTTTCGTGTCGAGACTCAAAGGCGTTCTGACGAAGTCGAGCATCAAGCGCAGATTGGAAGCCGTCACCGGCGCGGTGTTAGTCGGGTTCGGGTTGAAACTCGCGCTGGAGAAGCGATAGTCATTTGAAAAATGTGATCGAGCGAGGAGACAATGACCACTGCGAACAAACAGACAGTTCAAAAATACATGGACGGATTCAACGCCGGCGATCATGCAATGATACTCGCTTGTCTGACCGACGACGTCGCCTGGTATATGCCGGGTCATTTTGACTTGCAGGGCAAGGCGGCATTCGATAATGAAATCGAGAACGAGAACTTTGTCGGGCGGCCAGTCATCACAATTTCGCGTATGGTGGAAGAGGGCGAGGTTGTCATTGCGGAGGGCGCGGTGAAATGCCAAATGAAGACAGGCGGGATGCTTGACGCGCTCTTTTGCGACGTCTTCGAGATGGAAAAAGGGAATATCAAAAAGCTGACGACGTATTTGATGACAAAGTAGCAGTCGCAAGAGCAGCGGGCTATTTTCAATATCTCTCGAACATTTTGGCTGAAAACGGGAAGTTATCTGCAGTCAAATTGCACTTGCCCGTTCCAGAAAATGATCTGGTCAGCTACAGTTTCCGTTCTACAGTCAGGGAAGAAGCGTTCGCACCAACCTGAAAGCGACGGCGTATTCGAAGAGTAGCAGTCAGCTCGATCCATTCGAAATTCATCAAGGGGGTAGGAGCCATCCCACTTGCGGTCCATGGCAATTGAGCCGACAAAGATTGAGTCATAGTGCTCCGAGGCGCAGTAAACGGCATTACTTGAACAATCGACCCAAATGAATTGAAGCGGCGATGTTGTGCAATTGAGACTTGAATCATTGACAGTCCTGAACGCTATTCTGAAGAGCTCGGCGCCGTCCTCGACACGAGTAGACATTGGATGAGACGATCCGTTGTTAGCGTCCGAAAGGGCAAAGAGCAGGATAGATGAGTGGCTTAGAGGCTCGGTAAGTTGGGGATCTTGAAAGAACCGATATGTGAAATACTCCCAACGGCTGGAATAAGAATCGTAGCCTAAGTTCGCCGCGACAGGAATCAGGGCCGTCGGGTCATATGTGAACCACAGTTGTAAACTGCCAACATCAAGGTCTCCGCTGGTCTTTACTATTGAGACATCGACGGTTGAGCCCGGAGTGGCCAGCTTGCCGCGCTGGACGAGGTGCAAAATCACCGGTTCGACGGCGGCGACATGCACGCTGAAGTCATGGAAAGCCCGCTCGGTTCGGTCACGCAGGACACGAACACGGAAGTCAAAGGTAATACCGCTGTCTTCTTCTGCGGACTCGAAGGCAAATGAACCCTTTTGGTC
>CAZIBI010000047.1:0-18579 GCA_964537215.1 uncultured Ignavibacteria bacterium
TTGAATACATCGCGTCTCTCAATGCGAACCTTGTTCCCACCGATGAAGATATCCGTAAGATTCTCAAGAGCGAAGTCCTCAAACTTTGTGAACAACTCGCCGAATACAAACGCGTCAAAGACGTTCTTGTCATGACCGAAGAACTCCCCAAGACTTCCACCCGCAAAGTCAAACGTTTCGTCCTCATCGACACCCTTCAAAAACTCGGCGAACTGTAGCTTCTCATTTGTAGGTTCGACCTTAGTTGTTTCGACTCAGTGGATTCGACTTTAATTGGCGCGACTTCATTCGATTCGACTTCATAAGGTCCGACTCGTGTGGGTTCGACTTTAGTCAAACATCGCGCCATCGGCGCGATCCAATTCCCCTCTTGAGAGCGGTGTCTTGTGTCTCGATTTGTCGGGACACGAGACGGGGTGTGTTTGTCCCGTAGGTCGAAACCCCTAATCGGAATTCACTCACCCACGCTGTCTCTAAGCGGGGTTTCGACAACTTTCATTAACTTACGCCAAACCGCTCTGCAATACTCCTGACGACCTTCACCATCCACACCCGGGAACCCATCTCCTCCCTCCTCCGTTACAATATTGGCCACGCAATTTGGCCAAGAATAGTCCACTTTTGATCGGATCGGGAAGACCTTCATTTGAGTAATTGGCTTAGCATCATCATTCTTATCGTTGCCGTCGTATTCTACATATACTGGCTCAAACGCGGCGGTGGCTGACGCTAACGAATTTTCGACTGCGTGCCAGTCGAACGAACCCCTGTCACAAAGCCATTTTACCGAATAAAATTCTGCAAAAGGCCATTTGCTCAATTCTCGCTAAGTTGTTCAATTTCTTCATAGTACGAGAAATTTTTCGCATAATTCCTGTTGACTAATTACTCCGTTTTCGTATAATATGATGCTACAATATTCGGAGCGAGGACGGCTCCCAAACCAGCTTTCGCGAGGTGATTTTTATGACGTACCAGACCGTTGATCAAGAAACAAAAACAAAACTCGGCTACTCAACTATGCCTGACTCCGACGTTTTTAGCCTCGAAGACCGTTTCGGCGCCAGCCATTACACGCGGCTTAAAACTGTCATCCGCCGCACCGAAGGCGCCTGGCTCTACACCGCCGATGGCCGCAAAATTCTCGACTGTCTGTCAGCCTACAGCGCCGCCAACCCGGGTCATCACCACCCGCAAATCGTGAATGCCATCGTCCATGCCGTACAGCAAGGTTACGCCTCTGTGATCTCCAATGTCGTCTATACCGATATCCGCGCCAAATTCTTAAAGGACCTCTGCGAATTGGTTCCGCAGCTTGGTCTCCGCTTCGGCAACAACGGCAACAAAGCCCTCTGCAAAAACGGCGGCGTCGAGTCCGTCGAGACCGCGATCAAGCTTGCGCGTTATTACGGTTACAAAGAACGCGGCATCAAGGACGGCAATCAGGAAATCATCGTCTTCAGCTCGAACTTCCATGGCCGCACGACATCGGTCGTCTCATTCTCCGATACACCGAAATACAAAGAAGGCTTCGGCCCCTTGACTCCGGGCTTCAAGACCGCCAAATACGGCGATCTCAAGCAAGTCGAATCGATGATCAACGCCAACACATGTGGCATCCTCGTCGAACCGATGCAGGGCGAAGGCGGAATGTACATGCCGCCGGCTGGCTTCCTCAAGGGCCTCCGCGATCTCGCCGACAAGCACAATCTCGTTCTCGTTTTTGACGAAATCCAGGTCGGCCTTGGCCGCACTGGTCGCGATTTCTGCTTCCAGCACGAAGATGTCACTCCCGACGCCATCATCATCGGCAAAGCAATCTCCGGCGGATTGATTCCGCTCTCGGCAATGATCACCAATTCCAAGCTGATGGACCTCGTCTTCAAGCCCGGCTCTGACGGCTCGACCTACGGCGGCTACTCGCTCGCCATGGCTGCCGGCGTCGCTGCTATCGATGTCTTCAAGCGCGAGAAGCTTTCCGAAAAATCCGCCAAGATGGGCGCCTATCTCAAAGCCAAAATCGACAACATTGCTGCCCGTTCCAAGCACGTCAAGGAAGTCCGCGGTCGCGGCTTGTTCATCGGCATCGAAGTCAAAAACGGCGATGCAATGGTCTTCTGCCGCAAGTTGCTCGAACTCGATTTGCTCGCCAACGACAGCCATGAACACACAATTCGCATCAGCCCGCCGCTGATCATTACCGAAGCCGAGGCCGACTACATTGCCGACCGCCTCGAAAAAGTGCTCGTCGACTAGCTACAGCGACAACGCTTCAGCTAAAATAATCGACTCAAATCAATACGCGCCCGGCATCTTCGCCGGGCGCGTTTTCTATGCCCACTACCCCTGCATGCGAACGAGCCAGAGTATGTTCGTTTCCCTCTCCCGGTCACGGGAGAGGGATAAAGGGTGAGGGCGTTTCTGTGAACCAACTGACCCAATTTTAGCTTCGTAGGTCGAAACCACTAATGGCAGACCACTTATCCACGGATTCGCTTGGAGTGGTTTCGACATCTCATCCACTCTCGCATCACCCAGTCCATTGTCGCCAGCCTATCCCGCACACGAGGTTTCCCCCTCCCGGTCACGGGAGAAGGACTAGGGTGAGGGTCCCAATTTTTCTTGAAATTCTCCCCCAACTTGACGATGATTCATTGTATAAGAAGGAAATGAACTCTAAGCTCGAAAGGTAATGCTCCTCAATGAATCGAACCTTGATCGTCTTCTGCGGCCTCGTACTGGCAAGCTCAATTGCCCTTTTCGCCGCATCATCCAGCAAACGCTTCTACCTTTCGAAAGACTCCAAGTCGATTCTGGAACGTATCACCGAGGACCAATCCAGCCCGCTTCTGACAATGGCCGAACTGACCGATACCGTGCCGGCTTTCTATCCGCATGAAGCCGGCCAGCGTCTTGTCAACAAGCAGTTTCATCTCGTCTCGATATCCCCTGACGAAAACCACATCGCCTTCGTCAGCGGCGAGGTCGATCACTGGCTCGGCACAATCGACACCGAGCGCCGGGTCTACAGATTCATCCTTTTCGGCAAAGAGACCAATTTCTACGATGCCATCTGGAGTCCTAACAGCCGCTATTTAGTCTATGCCTTCAAGGGTCCAGATCGCCGCATCGTCGTCCATATTATTGAGCCGCCGGGCAAGGATGACGTCAAACCGCACCCGATGAACGGCTGGCAATATCGCGCCGACAAAGGCGAAGAGCTGCGCATGGTCGGCTGGAACGCCGCCAAAGACACGACTTTTGTGTTTGACGTCGTTGACGCTTCCGGAAAGCCGCAGGAAACTATCGCGCTGCCGCTGCGTCGCGTGGCTCCGGTCGGACCGCTGAAATCGCCCGGTGAATAAGTCCGCCATTTTTTGCTGTTCTAATCTCGCCACAATCTGATTATCCTGCGTCCGTGAAAATACTCTTGGCTTACCCGACGCGGTCCTCGTTTATCGCGCGCGACATCAAGATTCTCGCATCCAAACATGTAGTTTCCGAACACTCTTATTATTCGCTCGCGCCCGCAGATTTGCTGCGCGGATTTCTGGCCGTAAAGAGTTGTGACCTGCTCTATCTTTGGTTCGCTTCAATTCGTGCATTGCCGTTGGTCTTGTTCGCGCGAATGCTCGGCAAACCGGTTATCACCGTCGTTGGCGGTTACGAGGCCGCCAATTGCCCTGAAATCAGCTACGGCAACGCTCGCAACTGGCGACAGCGCATCCCGACAAGATGGATTCTTGGTCTCTCGCAACTGATTCTCGCGGTATCGCGTGCCTCAAGCGAAGCCATAATCAAGAACCTCAAGGTCGCACCACAAAAGGTTCATTTGCTTTATCACGGATTCGAAGATTTCGCTCGCGACGACAATTCTGTCAAGACTCCAGTGATCCTTACAGTTGGCCGTGCCGACAGTTCAGGCTGGATACGCAAGGGAATTCGCGAGTTCTTCCTTGCCGCCGAACAGATGCCGGAGCACTCTTTTGTCTACGTTGGCGGTGTGGATATTGACATTCCGGAAATTTTGGGCCGCCCGATGGCACCAAACATCACACTCGTCGGTGCCGTTCCGTTCGAAACGATCGGCGATTACTATGGCGTGGCTAAAGTCTATCTGCAGGCGTCGCACCATGAGAGCTTCGGATGTTCCGTCGCCGAGGCAATGCTCTACCGCTGCATTCCGGTTGTCAGGGACGCCTACGCACTTCCGGAAGTCGTCGGCAATACCGGTGTGACCTTTTCCGGAGATTCAATTGCGGCTGTGGTTCAGGCGCTTACGACTGCGCTCAAGATGGATGCAGGGGAAGGGGAACGCGCCCGGCTGCGAGTGTTGAATGAGTTTTCCTATGAAAAACGCAAATCTGATCTGCTAGCCCTAATCGAGAAGACGAGAATTGCGTAGACTCGGCGAGTTGTTGGCGACCGGTTATCTGTTATGCCAGCAGATCGATGAGGTGTTCCGACATCTCCAGCGATGTCTTCAGCGCCACGACATTTGCCTTAAGGCTCGCTTCCGCCACCATCAAATCGACCTGATCCGACGGGTCGGACGACTCAAATCGCGCTATGTTTTCAGCCGCACGGTTCGCTAGTTCCAGGCTGTTTCTGATTCCGGTTATCGAGGCATCAAACATCGGTTTTACTCCTTGCTCAAGTATCGTCCCGCGACCAGCCAGAATTGATCCCCAACTGGCCCTGCGCAAGAAATGCACATCCCCAAAGCGCCAATTACCGTACTTACCATCGCCCAAAGCAGCGACAATTCGGTTGACAAATAGCCCTCTGACTGCTAAAATAGCCGATTATGATGTTTATCTAAAGGACAGAGGAGTTGACATTGAAAGAGTATCTCGCTGACCAAATTCGCAACATTGGACTGGTAGGACACGGGGGCTGCGGCAAGACATCTCTCGCCGAATCTATCCTTTTCTCCACCAAGGCTATCCAGCGCCTCGGAAAGGTCGACGACGGTTCCACCGTCTCCGATCACACGGAAGAGGAGACCCGCCGTAAGATTTCCATCTCTGCGACTCTGCTCCACGCCGAGCACAAAGGCTTCAAAATAAACATCGTCGACATGCCCGGCTTTGCCGATTTCATCGGCGAGGTCGTCGCCGGCCTCCGCGTGGTTGATACGGCGCTCATAGTCGTCGACGCGCTCGGCGGCCCAGAATCCGGCACCGAATACGCATTCGACCTTGCGGAAAAATACCGCTGCCCGGCCGCCTTTGTCATTAACAAGATTGAAAAAGAACACGTCAAATTTGACACCGTTCTCGGCAAACTCCACGACATGATCAGCCCGCGCTGTCTGCCCGTGCAGATCCCCATTGGTGAAGCGCTAACTTTCAAGGGCTTCGTCGATATTCTCAAAATGAAGGGCTTCGAATACAACGCCGATGGCACCACCAAGGAAGTTCCGATTCCGGCTGACATGACCGCCAAGGCAAACGAAACTCGCGAGAAGCTCATGGAAGCCGCTGCCGAGGCCGACGACGCCTTGCTTGAGAAATTCTTCGAAGCTGGCGAATTGACCGCCGAAGAACTCGATAAGGGACTTAAGGCTGCCATCGCCAAGCGCGTGCTCTATCCCGTATTCGTCAGTTCCGCGCTTACCAACCGCGGCGCACTGCCGATTCTCGACTTTGCGACTACCTATTTCCCGGCGCCCGATTACATCAACGAAATCAATGCGCTTAAGGACGACAAAGTCATCTCGATCAAGATCGGCGAGAACGAACCACTTTGCGCGTTCTTGTTCAAGACTGTCGCTGAACGCCACGTCGGTGAACTTTCGCTGTTCCGCCTTTATTCCGGACACCTCAAAAACGGCGAGGAAGTCTTCAACTCGAACAAGAAGAACACCGAGAAAGTCGGCCAGATGTTCTCGCTCAACGGCAAGGAACGTACCGATATGCCGGCTGTCCATGCCGGCGACCTCGGCGCATTCGTCAAACTCAAGGACGCCCGCACCGGTTACACGCTCTGCTCGCGCAACAGCGGCATTATTCTCCCGCCGATCGAATTCCCGGTCGCGACCATCGAATTCGCCGCCCAAACGGCAACCAAAGGTGAGGAAGACAAACTCGGCGCCGGCTTAACCGCATTGAGCCATGAAGATCCGACCTTCCATTTCGAGGTCAACCCCGAATTGCACCAGACCATCATGCACGGCCAGGGTGAACTTCATCTCGATGTCATCTGCAAGAAACTCAAATCGAATTACGGCATCGATGTCGAACTCACCCAACCGAAAATTCCCTTCCGCGAAACCATTACCCGCAAGGGCGAAAAGGCTTACCGGTACAAGAAGCAGTCGGGCGGTCGCGGACAATTCGGCGATGTCTCGATCAAGATCGAGCCGCTGGCACGCGGCGGCGGATTTGAATTCGTCGATGCGATCACTGGCGGCGTCATTCCGGCAAAATTCGTGCCTTCTGTCGAGAAGGGCGTTGTGGAGGCCATGGAGCGTGGCGTAATCTCCGGCAACAAAGTGGTCGATGTCAAGGTCACCTTGTTCTTCGGCTCATACCACACCGTTGACTCGTCCGATATGGCTTTCAAAATCGCGGGCTCGATCGCTTTCAAAGAAGGCGCGGTTGAGTGCAATCCGATTTTGCTCGAGCCGATCTATGATCTGGAAATCATCGTGCCCGATACCTACACCGGCGATGTCATGGGCGACATGTCGTCCCGTCGCGGCAAGATCCTCGGCATGGAACCGGCAGGGAAGTACCAGCGCGTTAAAGCGCAGGCCCCGCTTTCGGAATTGTTCAAGTACGCGACTTCGCTGCGTTCAATGACCGGCGGCCGCGGACGACACACACAAAAATTCGGCCACTACGATCCGGTCCCGAGAGAAATCACCGACAAGATCGTCGCCGAATACGAGAAACACCGCACCGAAGACAAACACTAAACTTTCGTTTAGTCGATATATCAATCACGAAACGGCGCGCTCCCCGCGCCGTTTTTCATTGGCTGATTCTTCTCGTAAGTACGCAAATCCGTAACTTCTTTGTTCCCCTCTCCCTTTCGAGGGAGAGGGGTAGGGGTGAGGGTTCATTTGAAAGGTCTCCCTGCCAAATTTCTGATTCTATTTCGCCCCATTTTCCCTTCTCGCTTTAGGATGAGAGCAGCAGGTCGAAAATCCCGCTCTTCGCGCGAGGTGAGGGCTTTCGCCGCTCGCCGCAATCACTCGCATCCGCACAAACATTTGTAAAATTCCCCTCTTGAGAGGGGTGTCCCGTGTCCGACGAAGGAGGACGCGGGACGGGGTGTGTCTTTTTCCTAATTCCCCTTCGCCTCTTCCACAATCTTCGTCCCCCCGAAAATCAACCGGATGCTGCGGTCATACGTGATGTAATTCCACAACCAATTGATGAACACCACCAACTTGTTGCGAAATCCCACCAAGTCCATCAAGTGCACGAAAATCCACAACAGCCACGCGAAAAACCCCTGAAATTTCAGATGCGGCAAGTCCGCCACTGCGCGGTTGCGGCCGACCGTCGCCAGATCGCCGAGATTCTTGTACACAAACGGCTGCGGCTCCTTGCCCTTAATGATCAACCCCAAGTTTTTCGCCAGCAGCCGCGCTTGCTGTATCGCGACCTGTGCCACCATCGGATGTCCGTTCTCATACTTGTCCGCCGGCAAGCACGCCAAATCACCGATCACGAATATGTTCTTATGCGCCGCCACGCGATTGAAATTGTCCACCTTGATTCGATGATTGCGCGTGTGCGCTTCCGCTGGCAGACCTTCAATCGGCGCACCCAGTACGCCCGCCGTCCAAATAACCGTCTCCGACCGGATTGTCTTGCCGTTGCCCAGCTCGACGGCCCTGCCGTCATAGCCTTTCACCGGTGCATTCAGCCAGATTGTCACGCCCAATTGCTTGAGAAACTCATCCGCCTTCGTCGAGGCTTCATCCGACATCGCTCCCAATAATCTCCCCGATGCCTCAACCACGTGGATCTGCATTCTCCGCAAATCCAATTCCGGATAATCGGTCGGCAGAATATGCCGCTTCAATTCGCCCAATGCGCCGGCGGTCTCGACTCCGGTCGGACCGCCGCCGACAATCACGAAACTCATCAGTGCCTCGCGCTCGTCGATATCGTTCGTCAGCAGCGCTTTCTCGAATCGCTGCAGCACGAAATTGCGCAAATTGAACGCATCTTGGATCGTCTTCAGCGGCATCACCGTTTCTTCAAGCATCGCATTGCCGAAATAGTTCGTCCGCGATCCGGTCGCTACCACAAGATAATCATAGCGCAACCGTCCGATGCTCGTTTCGATCTCTTGAGTATCGGGATACACGCGCAAAACTTCGGCGGTGCGGAAAATCAGATTCTTCTGTCGTCTTAGAATCTTGCGCAGGGGATAGGCAATCGAGTCTGGCTCAAGACCCGCCGTCGCCACCTGGTACAGCAGCGGCTGAAAAGTGTGATAGTTATTCTTGTCAAAGAGAACTATTTGCAGGTCGGCGCGTTTGAGCTTGCGCGCCAGAGTCAATCCCGCAAATCCTCCGCCGATTATCACCACTCGCGGCAGATTCGATACCGGAACATTTACTGTCATATGATCGCCTCCTGCACCTTCTTCGCTCGTTCAGTTAATCGCTCAAAATCCCCGTGCTTCCGGCAATTGCGCCGACGGCGTGATCAATTCCCCTCTATCAAGAGGGGTGGCTCGTGTCCCGACTTGTCGGGACACGAGACGGGGTGTGTCTTCGACTACAGTCGAACAAATCTTTTCGTCTTATCGACCGCCAATATACCCCCACCGATTCCAAAAATCTAAACGAATTATCGACTCGTTTGTTCCAAATTTCACAAGGGAAATAGACTTCGTGGGGCGATGATGTCCCGATGCGGAATATAATTCTTTGTTCGCTTCAATAACTTTGGGTGGGGAAGTAAATGCGGCTTCAGCGGCTACGGCCGAAATCCCCCGAAACCAAATGCAACTCCCGCGCGAAATTGCAGATAGGTCACTGCCTTGTCCGACAACACGACATGCATCCGCGTCCCGACCTCAATCACTAGCGTCGAATTTGCGGAATAGAACAAGCTGACACCTCCGCCAAATCCGCCCGTCCGATCGTTCGGATCAAAATAGAGCCCTGGTCCGCCTTCAACGCACGGAGTAAATCTGCCCATCTCGGGAAACATGTAGAGGAGATTGGCATTAACCGCGATCCAGGTGTCGGTTTGCGAAATTTCCTCGACTTCGTATGGGTAAGTTGTGGAGTCTTTTCTTTCGTATTTGATTCTTTGAAAATCGCCGGCAAGACCGAGCAAAAAGCGCCCTCCGATTCCGTAGTAGACCTTCGCTCCGAAATCAAGTCCGAGTTTGTTCTGCTCGGTGATGGTGAAGTTGCCGAAATCTGACGTTTTTTCTTCGAAGCGCTCGCCGAGACCCATTCCCAGACCGCCATACCCGCCTATCACCCATACCCCCTTTGTTCCGCCGAAATCGGTTCCCGCCGTCGCGGAAGCAGACGCCAAAATCAGCGCTACAACTACTAATCGTCTAAGCATATTCTTTCCTCTGTGATTTTGCTGTTAGATACAAACATAGCCATGTTTGTCGAATATGCGCAAGGGGATTCTTGTGCGAGTCCAAGATGCTCCAGAAGAATACCGAAATTCCGACTCGTCGGGTCCACTTCGATGATACTCGTAGGGGCGCGGCCGAAGGTCCCGCGTTTAGAGGGATTTGCGCGCCCGCCTACGCCACTAGCCTCAAAAACTCAATACACCAATCTGCGCCTTGACCGCGATGATATTCGTGTTAAGCGGAGAATCGGAAATATGGCAGTATGTCGCAGCAACATCAAGCGTCCAGTGCGGAGCAAATTCATACCCGACGCTAATCGCTGTGCCAAATCCGCTCTCGACAACATTTTCCTTCTTGAACGACGTTCCCAGTGTTGCAAATCCCAGGGTCCCGGAAACATAGGATGATGGCAACGTCGGTTTCGTGCAGTAGCAGAGGCTTATACCGCTGATAGCATTGACAGAAATTTCATTATTCCAGACAGTCTCAAAACTGCCGGAAGTGCCGTGCCACACAACTTCGGAAAATCTCGCCTGAAACCACGCCGCCTTTGTATTGAAATACACTAGCGTCTGCTCATCGACAGCAAATCCGATCTTGAAGTCAGAGTTGACTGCGAATTTGCCGCCGTCTTCATCGAATGTTCCCGATCCAAAGCTGGAGGGTCCAATCCGACCATCCTGCGCAAGATGCGCATACCCTGGCCCGATTCCAAACCCAATGATAAACCCGTGACGCCTGTTATTGGAGCAATCGCTGCTACTTGTGTCAGCTGGTGTCTGCGCACTTGCAAAGGCAGCAAGCGCGAGCCAGAATAGGAAAGTGACGACCCGCGTCCCTACCACACAAACAACCTCACCCCAAGTTGCACCCCAAATCGCGTGCCGTCGTAAATCGTCTCGTCCTCGGTATCATAAATGCTCGCCGCCGGCTCCGTCGCTTTCAGGTGATCAAAGCTGTAGCTCAACTCGCAGAACCCGCCGACATTTTTCGAAATCATCGCCACAGCGCCGCCGCCAAGTATGTAAGACCTGACGTTGATATCCGCGCCGCCTTCACTCAACACTCCGATCAATGCCGACGCTGTCAGATAGGGCACCGCCCGTCCGGTGTAACTGTCAAGTTGCTTGCGGCTCGCAAAATAGTAGGTCAATTGCGGTCCAATCGCCGACGTGCTGAATTCGGTTTCGCCCATCGACAACTTACCGAGTAGAAGCGTCACACCCGCGCACATCCGTTTCGACACAAAATACCCGACGGTCGGATAGATGATCGTCAGGTTGACATTTTCCTCTGACCACTCATTATCCGGCGCAATGCTCATATACGTCCCGCCGCCTCCCAGAAGCAAACACCCGCGGTCAAACGGCGAGTCCACCGCATAACTCGCACTGGCAAAGAACAGAGATATCAACAGCCCGGCTGTCAAAACCCGCTTGAACATAAATCCACCTTTCTATCAAATCAAACGCGCAATAGTGCGACAAAAACATAGTCAAATCACTCGCTGTTGCACAAGCGAAAATCCCGCACTCTCCCGAGCGATCGGTCGTCAGAAGCTCAATAAGTTGATTGTTGCCTTAAGCGATAGTGCGTTCGTAGACAATTCGTTATGTGTAGTATGTCCGTAGACAATTATCGCTTCAAATGTCCAGTGCGGCGCAAACTCATAGCCAATTCCGGCTGCGCCACCGACGCCGTATTCCGTATCGTAATTGTCGGTGAACGGTGTTCCAAATGAGGAGTATCCCAGTGTCCCTGTGAAATACAACGATGGCAACGACGGCCTCAAGTAGTAGCTCACTCCAATTCCGCCAACACCGCTCGCAAAAGTCGCATCTTCGGAAACCATGTAATATGACCCTGAACTGTAATTGTAATACAGACTGCCGATCTCATCAGCGAACCAGGCGACTCTTGAACTCCAATAAACAAGAGTCTGGCGATTGACCGCCAATCCAATCTTGAAATCGGTGTTCACCGCCGCCTTGTCGATACTGCCGCTGAATTCATAATATCCAAACTCGATAGTCTGCTTCACATGCGAATAACCCGGTCCTACTCCAAATCCGATTATGAAGCCACGCCGGCCTGTTTGCTCGCTCGCTGTCTCCTGTCCATACGAAGAACTAACTCCACTGAGGACCAGCACCACTGTTAAGAGAACTGCTACCTTTCTCATGAATCTACCCTCCAATAAACAAGTTAACCGTGAGTCAACACTGGCACAAAATAGGCAAAAATGTCCAAGTTTGGCAAGTAAATTTGTAGCTATGTCCCGCAAACATGTTCGGGAAGGGACTGATAGGGCGGGTCACATTTCCGGAATCACTTATGCCGCAGCGAGAAAAGTCCGTAGGTCGAAACCACTAATAACAGTCAGCCGCCATTGGAATTCACTCCGAGTGGTTTCGACGCCTTCGTTTGCATTGCTTCCGATATCAACTCGGCGTCAGAGCAAGCATACCAGTCGCTCCAAAATTTTCCCCTCTCCCTTTGGGAGGGGGGAGGGGTGAGAGCGCACAACAAAAAAACGGCGGACTTTCGTCCGCCGTTCGAAAAACGATCGTTTGGCTACTGAAATTATTTCGCAGTTCCGAAGAAGGCAATCACGCCAAGCATGACACCAAATTCGTTGCCGCTGACACCGTCACCCTTGATTTCCGCGCCTTCGGCCGGAGTAAAGGTGGTCTTGGCATTCTGTAGTTCGAAATAGCCTTCGCCGTGAACGCCCCATACATTCGATAGCATCCAGACACCGCCACCGGAGAAGCGAGCAGCATAGCCGGAAATCTTGGTCTCGTCGGTAGCTGCCGCTGCGGCCGCCTTCCCTAGGCCCAGTTCAAATGATGGGTATTCGGACTTCATTGATTGGAAAATAAACGAGCCGGCAAGGAACGGAAGCAGCTTGCCCTTCGGTTCGTCCGCATTCTTGGCGGTCGGAAACCACATAACCTTTGGTCCAGCGCCAAATCCGTTTTCCTTAAAGTCGCCTTGCTTCCAGCTTTCAAACATTACGGTTGCGCCAATCGCAAGCCCGTTGCCGATGAAGTAGCCAAGTGACGGATTGAGCTGCAAGTAGGTCTGGCTCTCGTCGCCAGCCTTGTTGAGGTCTCCGCCCTTGATCGCGAAATTACCTGTCCATGCGCCATCCATGTAAAGCATGCCTTTGGCAACCGGATTGACTGCAAATGCCGACGCGGCCATCATCAGTACCAGCATCGCAATAAGCATCTTCTTCATTTGTGAATCCTTTCGATTAATGAGTCTGAACTCTTCCTTATCTTCGTACCAAACAACGCCTTGCGGCATTGTTCACTTATTACTTACAAAATACCTATACTCCTACAAGAGCAGTACAAGACAATTCCTAAGAATCAGTCCTGCCTATAGCGACAGCGATCACTCTCCTTCGAAATTTAAGTTTAAGCATTCAATTCTCTTCCCGCTCACCACGGGAATAATCTCCACGGCGGGAATAATCGCATTTATCCCATCTTTGACGCAACTAAAATTTTATTGAATAAGGAGTGTCCGTGTCGTGTTTGCCCGGGTAACATTATGTGATAGAATAGCTTGGCCAAAAGCAAACAGGGCGAGCATTGCTCACCCTGCCTGTAAAAGAATATGAAAAATCGAATGTCTAGCTCATCGGTGTGCCGGTTGCACCCAACCAGAAATGCAATCCGACCGCGAGCTGAAGCATCATCACCGTTTCGCTCGCCATCACAAAGTGCATGCGGCCCAAGAGGTACAGCGACATCTTTGCAGCAATCATGCGCTGGTACATGATACCGCCAAACAAGCCGATGTCATTGTCGCCTGTGTCATACAATCCGGCGCCCGCATTTAGGAACAGCATCGCCTTCTGCATATAGCTCATTGCGTATAAGGCGCTGAACAGGAAGTTCGTGCCGGATTCGGAATTGGAATACTCGTATTGCGGTACTCCGGCAACCTTTGATTCGGCCTTATACTTAAAGCTTTGGATATAGACTTCGCCTCCGAGCATCATCTTGTCGGTAAGTCCGTAATGGAAGTTGCCGCCGAAGTTGATACCAGCTTTGCTGGAAAACTTCGAGAAAGCATCCTCGTAGTCCTTGAAAGCATCGCCAAATCCGAGCGTGTACCCGGCGTATGGTCCGGCCATCATAAACGACTTCAGCGTTGCCGCCGAGCCCGCCGATGCTGCCACCAGCACAATGAGAATTGCGGAAATTACGAACCTCTTCATTCGTTTCTCCTTGGAGTTTATTGGTTTCACTTCTTTAATTTCGCTGTACCCGGGACCAGGCTGCTTTCTTGCCTTGGCGAAATGCGCTTAATCATCTGCGTCCAGAGCTAATCAATCGAAATGGAAACTTTTGTAGGTAGATCGATTGATGCCAATTCCCACGCCATAGTTAGTAATTTGTTGAATTTTCGTCAACCAAAACTTTGCGGGTCCACAAATTCCCCAAACTTCTCGCAGCATTCTCGTCGTCGGTCGCCAGTTTTGCAGCGGCGATCCAGTCGGGTGTGTTGTTTCCCTCTCCCGTTGGGAGAGGGATCAAGGGTGAGGGCGCTTACCCCTTCGTCAGGTCTTGGCGTCTGTGCCCCACCAGAATGGTGGGCTCTTATTTTTGTTGTCCCCTCGCCCTTTCGAGGGAGAGGGGACTAAGGGGCGAGGGCCAAATCCCCGCCTTGACAAAACATTCAATTACACTAAATTGATCGCTTACCACGCAACGCCGCCCCATCCGGCGTTAATGACATAGAAACATTTTCAGAGCCGGGCCAAAATTGACAACGAGCACATCCACCGCGATTCGATCCGTTCTCTTCATATTCATTACAATACTCATTTCCCAATCACTCACGGCGCAGACCGATGGCGATTGGTGCGGCACCAACACTCGCTATATGGAGCGCTACGGCGCGCGCTACAAATCGCTCGCCAATTGCCCGATCGAAACGCCTTGCGACATTCCTGCCACGCGCAATGCTTATATCCCCGAAAACGGCGACTCAATCACTTGGCTCAAGATCATGATTCACGTTTTCCGCAATGATGACGGCACCGCGCCGGCCGCCAGCCCGCAAGTCGTCGTTTGGCAAATGGAAGAGCTCAACAAGAATTTCCTGCCGTCGATGATCCAGTTCAACTACTCCTGGCGCTATGTCAACGACACCCGCTATCGCTCGATGTCCGAGGATGAATTCTCTCCGATGAAGAACCAATACGCCATCGATCCCGAGAAGCAGCTCAACGTCTTCGTCGGTTACGTCGAGGCTTCCTATTCTTACGGCACATTCCCGTGGGATCCCGAATGTCTCACCAAGCAGGGCGGCATCGTCATGACCACGCCGCACTTCGTTTTTGGCGAAGAGACCCTCGCGCACGAAGTCGGCCATTGCCTCGGTCTGTGGCATACATTCCACGGTGTCACCGAAGTCAGCGCCAATTGCAACGGTTGCCGCGAACGCGCCGACGGATTTGAAACCGATATCACCGGCGACTTCTGCTCCGACACCAAACCGACTCCCGTCAATCAAGACTGCGGCGAGGTCGGCGGATTCGACATCTGCAGCGGCGTCAATTGGGCGCCCACCGACCGCAATAATTTCATGGGCTATTCCGGCAGCTATTGCTGGGATCGTTTCTCGCAGCAGCAGAAGGGTCGCTTCCATTGCTATTTGACCAACACGCTCGCAAGCTGGCTCTGTGCCGCCGGAGCCGATTCTGATAACGACGAAATTTCCGATTACTGCGACAACTGCGTCGCAACGCCCAACTACGATCAGTCCGATGACGACCGCGACTTAATCGGCGACGCCTGTGATGCCTGCATCGACTACGATGGCGACGGCATCGGCGATATCGGCTACACGAGCACCGGCTGTCCGTCCGGTGACAATTGCCGCTTCGTTGCCAACGTCTCCCAACTCGACACCGACTCCGACAATGTCGGCGATGCCTGCGACAATTGCCCGACAGTTGCCAATCCCTTCCAGACCGACGAAAACGGCGACGGGGTAGGGGACATGTGCGATGGCCAATTGCATATCGTCAGCTACACGCTGCCCGACGGCCACATCGGCATTCCTTACAACGTCCAACTTCAGGGAATCAACGGCGTCCCGCCATACAACTGGACAATGATGGGCGGCGACTTGCCCTTTGGCTGCGACTTCGAAGGCGGCGCCACCGGCGTGATCAGCGGCGTGCCTTCCTGGAAAGCCACCTACTACATGACCTTCACGCTCGATGATTCCAGCAACCCGCAGCAGAGCGACACGATTTCCGTCTCTGTCACCGTTACCGACCCGCTTTTCCTTTGCGGCGATGCCGACCACAACGGCCGCGTCGATTTCACCGATGCTGTCTTTCTCGTGAACTACATTTTCGCTTCCGGCGCCGCACCAAATCCTCCGGAGGCCGGCGATGCCAACTGCTCCGGGCACATCGAAATCACCGACGCCGTCTATCTCGTCAATTACGTCTTTGGCTTCAACACCGCCCCCTGCGACATCTGCAGATAAGACCTTCGTACTTCGTACCCCACCGCCTCGGTGGGTTTAACGACTGAAGCGGCAAATCTCCCCATTTTGTACCCCACCGAACCGATGGGTCTTTTGACAGATGCGGCAAATCTCTGCACTTGTCCTCCCCAAAACAATTGACCTCGCTTGATCTCTTCGATTATCTTCTATCGTGCACCTCAAACACTACGATCACGACGGACGTGCGAGATTTGTAACTTTCTGCACGCATCGGCGCATTCCGATCCTCACAAATAACTTGTTTCGTCAGATTACTGGTGAGGAAATCTTTGCTTTCTGCCAGTCGACACAAACGCGTCTACTCGCTTATGTTATCATGCCCGAGCATGTTCACTTGGTCATCGTGCCGCCCGATACACTCAAGCTCGGTCCGGCGATCGGCAATCTCAAGCGAAACATCGCCAAGCGAATTGTGTCAGTATTACGGGCAAGTAACTCCCGTCTTTTGCAGACGCTGGCAGTAGAGCGAGGAGGAATCAAGTGTTTAGCTGTTTGGTTAAGACGCTGCTTCGATCATAATTGTCGGAATGAAGAGTCGGTGTGGAAATGCGTCAACTATTGCCATTGGAATCCTGTCACACGAAAACTTGTAGCAAGTCCGGAGAATTGGAAATGGTCAAGCTACGCGTACTATCTTGAAGTTCCTGACAATCTACTCGTGCTTGATGTGTCGGCTGGAAGGAGCCTTCTAAAGATCACGGACACAGATTGAAATCGAGGTTTGCCGCCTTGAAAACCAACCCACCGGATCGGTGGGGTACAATGTTACCCTCCATGTAAATTGAAAAGTGCCCCCACACAAATCGGAAGCTATTGGAATTGCTACCCCTCCATTCTACTCCGCTCACTCCACAAATGTGATAATTGCGTCATTAGACCACTCAACGACTCGTGTCGTTGTCACGTTCGGAGTTGCTATAAGATTGAAGCACTCGTCAGCAAAAGTCGATTTGAATATTATGCGAATTTGTCCCGCGTCTCTTGATGTGAAACATGCGCTAAGCGCATAACTTGAACCAGCAGTAATGTCCGAATGAATAGTGTCAAGCCCACTAACACACTCGATGTACCGGGGTTCTCCGATCCACGAAGAAGAGTCAGCAAAAATCAATAAACTATCCAATTGGCCACCCGAGCAGATGTCGCCGCCTTCCCAAGAAGTGGACAATACGTCAACCGTCACCGGTATGCAAACGGTGTCGCCTACCCCAGCAATCGTAACTTTCGGGACCATGATTCTCAAATTGGCTGGTCTCATGGTCTCAATTGTGGGATCGGAACAACCAGCCAGAGTTACCATCACAACCAGCGGCAGAATTTTCCGGAAAAACATTTCCTTCATACTACTTGACCTACCGACTAAAACTCCAAGACGACGGCAGCAATGGGTGGATAGTAGAATCGACCGCCAACGTAACCGACATATGTGTCGGTAACCGCATTGGCGCCGTGTCCATATTGATAAACAGACCCCTTATCAGCGGATAGTTGTACTGATACGCCATAACCCGCAACAAACCAAGTTCCTGGCATTACATAAATCGTATCCGCGACCGTAACTGTCGTATCGAGTTCGATTTTGAAACTATCATCGGACCCTGAAAATGTTAGGATGCGCAAAGTGTAATAGTCCGCGCCTTTTGATTCACTCCACTCCATCGGAACTGGTTCGGTCGGGAGAAGTAAGCCAGTCCAGAGTGTCAGAATACTGAAAGAATCTGGAATCGTCGCATTCAAAGATATTAGTTCACTCGGCAAGTATATTTGTGTTTCAACTTCTGATCGACTGCCTTCGAACTCGTTCCTGAAACATGGTGTCGCGTCTTCACAATCTTGAACCCGCTCACCCCCAATCATGACGCTGTCCACATTTGGAACGGGATTGGCGAATAAGAATACTTCTGCCTCAGTCGAAGTTTGTCCCGAGTAGAGATTTGCAGTGTAGGCAGCCGTGTAAACTATGATCAAACGATCATAGGCTGTCGGGCACAAACAAGATTCGTCACTGCAACCGAACAGGATATGAATCGCAAAAATTACTGCTAAAATTGATTTGTGTTTGCCCACAGTCCCTCCTTCGAAAGCTAAGCTCCTTTATTATGGATGCTTTTGTCGCGGCTGACAAGTACTTTGAGAAAATCGGTGCGAAGAATTTGCTAAGGGTTATCTCGAATACTAAACAGGCGATAGAAACACTGTGCCCCACCGCCCCGGTGGGTTCATTGAAGGGCGCGGCAAATCTCTACTCTACCTGCACCGCAACCTGCGCGTAGAGCACCGGACGTGCCCTTAATGATCCAATTCTATCGCAATCCGCCGCCCCCCGCAACCCCAACTCAATCGTTGACTTATTCCATAAAACCCCTATATTAACAACTGGTCTATCCGGATCACTCCATACCTAATCCCAAGCGCTTTTGGCGCCCCTTTTCGTGTTGGAAGTGGATCCCCATTTACCGATGTAAC
>CAZIBI010000048.1:0-10879 GCA_964537215.1 uncultured Ignavibacteria bacterium
ATACGCAGCTACTTGCATTTTTTTAACAAATTATTGTTGACGAGTTTTGGCTAGTTTACTATAGCTAGTGTGTTGCTGGCCAAGAACAGCAATATATTGACGTAGATGGCTCGACGGGTTTTCGCCGCTCAACTTCTCGCGACCCCTGCCGACACTTAAGACAGCAGTTCATTATCTGCACAGATTGATCGAATCGCTTGTGCATGATAGGGATACTGGCTGAAAGCACCTTTACCCGGTTTCAGATGTTCGGGATCTATACATCACCGGGTGGTCTACTTCACGATAATTGGATAGTAAAGTCCAGTAGCGCATGGGAAATTTGCTTTTGGGCGCACGCTGGAAGTTCTTGAATGAGAGAGATATAGGAATCATGATCTCGTGGTCACGGAACGACTGCCTCACCTCATTTCTTGTTTACCCTCAAACGGCACAGCCCTTGCCTTATATGCGGCTGACAATGAGGTAAAAGGAAATCTCGAGGTGAGGTTGTAATGTTTGCTCGGAAACACATATACTTTGCATTTCCAATATGGGCTGCAATTTGCATTTTGGCTCCCGCGTTTTTGATGGCGCAGGGCACCAACAGTGCGGATTTTCTTCAAATCCCGGTATTTTCCCGTGGTTCAGCTCTAAGCGGCGCGATGGTTGCCAATGCCGACGGTGTTGGTGCGCTTTTCTACAATCCTGCCGGCGTTGCCCGCAACGGCTCAGGTGAGGTTTCATTTTCGCACACCGAACTGATGCAGGACTTGCGGCTGGATAACGTCAGCCTGGCGATTCCGCTCAAGAACGGTTCGGGAATCGGACTTGGTCTCACATATCTCGGCTATGGCAGCATTGCCGGCTACGACGCTGCAGGCGCTTCTACCGGCAGTTTATCAGCCTACTCGTTCATGATGAATGTCGCTTACTCGCAGAAGTTGTCGGATGCGCTGTCGGCGGGCGTCGCGGTCAAGCCGGTATTCGAGAAGCTTGACGAACTTGAAGCACGAACCCTTACATTCGATCTGGGAATGATGGCGGAAGTCGGCCAGTTCTCGTTTGGCGCACAGTACGCCAATCTGGGCGGAAAGCTCAAATACGTGAACGAGGAAGTTGGTCTCCCGGCGACAATGCGCTTTGGGATGTCTTACCGGACGCTGGGTTCGTCCTCGGTGGTTTCGATTGCCGGAAACAAAGAGCAGGGTGAAGGAATATCGTTCGGCGCCGGTATTGAGTACTCGTACAGCTCGATGTTGATTTTCCGTGCCGGTTACGGCGGCTCGCTTGAGGACAAGACTAATTCGACCGACGGGATTGCGTTGGGAATCGGTTTGAATTTGAGCCATATTGGCCTTGACTACAGCTACCGTCCGTCGTCAACCAACGAGGGGATTCATCAGATTACAGGTTCGTATCAGTTCGGTCGCTAGTTAGTATTTGGGGCTGCAGGCGTAAAAGGGCTACAACAATCCTAGATCCATACTGTCGATGATTAGTTTTGCCGCTCTTGCATGGGGAGAAGCGGCAGGGGAAGGTGTGCAGCGCATTGCATCAATTGTGCTATTCTGTACGGCGCAAACAACTTAGCTTCGAGATTTGTTAAAATACCCCCCTTGGTTGTGGTTAATTTTCAGCTTTACCATAATCCTCTAAGACGTTACTATAAAATCACATAGAATCTGTCAAAATTGGGCAAGGTTGACAACACAATCAATTATCTTAACAATCGGAAGTTGGCATCTGATTTGCTCTTAGGCTGTTCGACTAGCTACAGTTACTAGCCAAGGGTAACCAAGGAGCATAAAGAGAGATGCAGCACATTAAGGACAGATCAGAGGCTGAAAAGTACTTAAAAGCTACTTCGGCAGCCAGCTACCATTCAGACATCGTTGTAGAAGAACGATTCGGTTGGACGGGGATATCCAGCCTCAAAGAGACACTCAATTCGAACTTGCGTCGCGCCCGTTTGGCAGTGAGCGAATATGCTCTGTCGAACGCGCTCGTGTTGGCTTTCCTAGCCTCCGCGAAGAGCGACAATTATGCGCGTGTCTCCAGAGGTTCGGTTGCGATTAATCGCATTCAATTCGTGTTCAATTGGTTCATTGCTCTGCTTGGTCTTATCTGTCTGCTTCCGTTGTTCGGCGTTGTCGCCTTGGCTATCAAACTTGATTCTGCCGGACCGGTCTTCTATAAGCAGGAGCGCGTTGGTATCAACCGCCGTCGCAGCGACCGCCGCCGGAGTTCTGACGATCTTTTGATGTGCAATCGCCGCGAAGATCGCCGCCAGAAGAATTTATTTGGAAAGACCTTTTTCGTTTTCAAATTCCGCACAATGGTGACTGATGCCGAGAAGCGCTGCGGTCCGATTTGGGCGACCAAGAACGATCCGCGCATCACGCGGCTGGGTCGTTTCCTGCGCAAGACTCGAATTGACGAGTTTCCGCAGTTGTTTAACGTGTTGAAGGGCGAAATGTCGGTCGTCGGACCGCGCCCGGAGCGTCCGTTCTTCATCGAGAAGTTGTCGACGGAAGTCCCCAACTACACGCGCCGACTTGAAGTGCTTCCCGGTATCACCGGTTTGGCGCAAGTCGAAGGCGGCTACGATGTGACGCTTGACGACGTTAAGAAGAAAGTTTCGCACGACCTCGAATACATCCGTATCTCGAGCATTAAGAGCGACGTGTTGATCATGTTCCGCACGGTTGGTGTAATGCTCGGCGCACGCGGAATGTAGACCCATAATCACGACAAGAACTTAATAACATACTCCGCAAGGTTTTTTCACTAAAGACCTTGCGGAGCCGATAAGAACTTCGTTAATTTGCCGATATGGATATTATGAAACTACTTACGGCAAAACGGGTTGCGCTTTCAATCAGCATGATGCTGATTCTCGCCGCAGCAGCCCAAGGTCAGAGCGCAACGGATGCGCCTGTAACAGTGACTTCGAACCCCTCCGGCGCCACAGTGATGCTGATAGGGGACATGACAGTGGCGGGTGTCACCCCAACAATCTTCACACAACGTTTAGCCGGTTATTTCAAAATCACCGCGTTCCGCGAAGGCTACGAGACCTATAACTCCAGCGTGCTTTTATCCGGTCGCGATGCGACTACGATCGATTTTCGGCTTAAGCCGAAGACGCGCGTGAAGGCGGCGCTGCGTTCGCTGATTATCCCGGGTTGGGGTCAGCGTTATTATGGTTCCAAGACCAAGGGGACGCTGATGTTTGTCGGTGCGGTAGTAGGCGGGACCACAGCCGGAATTATGCATCTGCGTTTCGACAACAAGCGCGATGATTATTATGATTTCAGAGAAAAGTTTGATGCCGAGCGTTCGGTGCCGGCGAAGGAAGCGATGCTTCCCGAGCTGTTGGAGCGCCAGCAGGACGCCTATGATGCCGAGCAGGATCGTAATATAGTCGGCGCAGTCGTCGCAGGAATCTGGGCTTACAGCGTACTCGATGCGATGCTGTTCTTCCCCGATTTCGGAATTTCGGTATCGGGCGCGAACTTGAGCGTTGCGCCGGAGTACGACGGCAACGCAGTCAAGCTGATGGGGAGGGTTAAATTCTAATGAAACGGATATTTTTGATACTCGCCCTGGCTGCGCTATTGGGATTGGCGATTTTTGCCTGCGGATGCACGGACGAAATTCCCAAGCCGGTGCAAACCGATGAAATCGAGGGGGCTCCCGAAGTGCCACGCAATTTGACGACTTCGGTCGCCGATGGCCGCGTGCTGTTGTCTTGGGAAGTCAGCGAACCTGCGAAGATTTCGCGCTATATGATCTATCGCGGCGATACGACATTTGCGGCGCCGGTGTTGATCGATTCCAGCACGACGACAAGTTTCAACGATACGGGACTGCGCAATTCACTGCGATACATTTATCTGGTCACGGCGATCGGGACGAACGGGCTCGAAAGTGATTTTTCCCGCGCGGTATCGGCGACGCCGAATATCTACAGTGTGTTGATTAATCAAAATGCCGAGTTCACGAACTCGCGCAATGTGACGGTTAGTTTTGCCGCTCCGGCCGGTACCAGACTGGTGATGGTGGCGAATGACGCGAATTTCAGCGGCGCGCAGTGGATTAGCTTCACGCCGGCAATCTCGTGGCAATTGAACAACGATGACGGCGTGCAAGAGGTTTTCGCGCGATTCAACGACGCGGAAGGCAATGATGTAATTGGGACTTCAAGCGACGATATCATTTTGGATACCCGCGCGACGATAGTTTCACTCACCGAGAATTCGCAAGGGGCAACGCTTAACGTGGGTGACAAGGTCACTTTCGTGATGAATACGGGCGAGCCAAACGGAAACGCTTCAGTGGAAATTGAAGGTGTAACTTCGCTGCCCCTGATCGAGTCGACGGTTTCCAATGCCGGCATATATTCGGCGGAGTACACAATACCGGGCGGTATTGATGTTGTGGATGCCGTAATCACCGGCAATTTCACGGATGCGTCGGGCAACAATGCACCGGCGCTGATTTTGACGTCGTTCATCAATATTGCGAATCCGCCGTCGGCCGCGCAGCTGACAGGCTTTGCAATTTCAGAAGAAGAAATTGAACTGTCCTGGACGCGCACGATCGCGCAGGATTTTCAGAGCTACCAGATTTTCCGCTCGGAGACCGCTACGGTAAATAGTTCGTCGCTGTTGGTTCGCACCGAGACTAGCGCGGCTAATACGAGTTTCCGCGATGTCGATTTAGATCCGGGCAAAGACTATTACTACGTTGTTTACACCGTTGACCGTACGGGGCTGAAGACGGCGAGCAATTCCGTCAAGCTGACGACGATTGCTAATGTCGCACCGACGGCGGTGTCGTTGTTCAAATCGGATGAAGACACGCTAAGCATCACGCTAGGTTGGACAGTCAACACCGACGAAGATTTTGAGTCGTACCACGTTTATCGTTCGGTAACGACGCCGGTCAGCACGACGGGCACGACGAATCTGGTCGGGGTGGTCACCTCGCAAGGAGCGAATTCTTTCACGGATGGAAATATCAATGTCGGCCAACAGTTCTATTACGTCGTGGTTGTCTTTGACAAGTTCGGCGCACGGTCGGCCAACTCCAATGAGGTGAGAGGACCTAATCCGTAAGACCAGTGAGCGTACTAGACCGAGTTAATTTCATTATTGCAACTTATGGTCGGCTGATAGTCGGAATATTCAATTTCCGACTATGGCCGCCGTTTTTCATTTTCTTCTGCATCATGTCGGCGCAGATCCTGCTGATCACCAACATGTATTCGCCGTTGCTGTCCGGGTGGTTCATTCCGCTGGTGCAATGGATTGGTGATGAGTCGATCGTTCACTACCCGCAGCATATCGCTTATATCCCGCTTGTCTTCGAAAAGATGAATCTGATTTTTTCGTGGTTGCTGGATTCAGTATTGAGCGCCAGTGCAGTGCTGATGTTTGCGGCGTACTTCGACAAGGAGAAAGTGCGATTTTCCAAATCGCTGCGCGAGGCAATGCGGCAATATCCAAAGCTGTTGCTGATTTGGCTGGCGGTATTTCTGCCGATTCTGCTATTGTTCTGGGCGCTACCGGGGCTCTTTGAGAGCTTCGTCGAGGGCTCGCCGCGACGCAAGATTATGTTGATGATCGGAATGCAGGGGATGCAGACGGTTCTGACGGCGCTATTCATCTATGTAGTGCCGTATCTGCTATTGCGCGGCGTATCGCTGGGTCAGGCATTCACGCGCAACTTCTCGCTTTTTTTCCGGAGTTTCTTCACGGCAATAGTTCTCGTCGGCATACCGCAGTTTCTGATGCTGCCGTTTATTTATGCGATGCAGAACACGGGCACGATCGTCAACAAGTTCAACCCCAGCGTGATCATCTGGCTGTCTATCAGTTGGGCGGCGGTATTGGTGCTCGCCAACTATTTCACCACCGGCTCCATCGTTCGATTCTTCCGCGAATTCGCTGAAGACTAATGTTTAACATATTCGACCTGGCCGAGATCGGGGCATGCTTCGCAGCATTTATGACGATGCTGTTCGTGCTCGTGCGCCGGCCGCGGAATTTGTCCGCGCATTTCTTTACAGCGGTAGCTTTGAGTTCCGGGTTGATGTGGACGGCCTTCATTCTCATTGTCCCACGCGACTTGGACATAAGCCACCTTGAGCACGGCACGCTGACTTGTCTGCTCTCGCTGGCGACGGGAATGTGGTTGATGTTCCTGCTGATGTTCGCGCGCGAACCGTCGGCAAACCTTTTCCGGCGGCGTTCGCTGACGGTATATGCGGCATTTGGACTACTGATTTTGGCTTCGATCGGAGCATTTTTCAACGACTATTTCCTACTCGAACAATATGAATCCGGCGAAATCTTCTTCGCGATCACCGGCCTGGGGCGCGTGTACTTGAGCTTGATTATTACTGCCAACGCGTTCGGTCTGCTGCAACTGGAGAGTACATTCCGGGCCTCGCAAGGTAGGCTGCGCCGCTCGCTGATTCTGCCGCTGCTGGCGACGGCGTTCTTCCTGGCGGTTAACATCACTTCCGGGATGATGGGATTATTGATAGCGCGCGTCGAATTTATCGGCATCGAACTGTCGGCGTTCTTAATGATACTGGCGCTCACCGCACTGGCACGGTTCGTGGTTTATCAGGAACGCCAAGGACAGGGCGTGGTTGTCTCGCGGGAGGCAGTTTATTCTTCCGTTGCGCTGGTGTTGGTCGGCGGATATTTCATCTTGATCGGCGGAGTCGTCAAGCTGTTGGTTTCGCTCGGCGGCAGCCCGCAGATTTTCTTGTCGGTACTGGCGGCGTTCATTTTGATCGTGCTATTTGTGGCATTGGCGATGTCCGGGTCGATTCGCCAACGTTGGCGCAGTATGATTGACCGCTCGGTATATGCCGGTAAGGCGGATTTGCTGGCGGAGATTACCGGATTTGCGGAAGACGTGACAGCCTCAACGGATCGTCATGAGATGTTTGCTGCGATTGCGCACGTACTTGAAAATCGCTGCCGCATGCGCGATGTATCAATTTATCTCAAGGACAAAAGTCCGGGCGGTGTCAGTTTGCGGTATCCGGAGACGGCGCTAGAGCCGGTGCAGGTACCGGAACTTGAGCAGTGGTTGTTTCGCGGCGGGCAGACGCGGTCGTTTGACGAGTTCCGCAGACAGGATCTTCAGATGTCGGAAGAGGAACTGCAGTTCGTAAATGCGAACAGCGGCTGCGAGGTAATACCGCTGATTGCGCGCAAGGAATTTGTCGGCTTCATAAGTTGCCGCTCAGATGAAGGCGTAAGCGAGGAGACGCGGTTTTTGATCGATTCGATTTCGCATCAACTTGCGCTATCATTGTTGTCGGTGCGACAATCGGAAGCGCTGCTTGAGACGCGTGAACTCGCGAATTTCACCAAAGTGTCTTCGTTCGTGATCCACGACGTCAAAAACTTGATATCGATGCTGTCGATGATCATTCAGAACGCCGAGCGCAAATTTGACGACCCGCGCTTCCAACAGATGACGACCGACACTCTTAGGGGCGCACAAGAGCGGATGCAGCGACTGATCGGGAGATTATCCTCGCCGGGCAAGCAGCTTGATTTTGCTCTGTGCAATTGCGATTTGAATGAGATTTTGTTAAGTTTGGCTGAAGAGATGAAGCTTTCGGCGCAGCACAAAGTGGAGGTAGTTTTCGCTACCGGAGAAATACCGCCGGTGAAGGGAAACGCCGAGAAACTGCGCAGCGTGCTTTCGAATCTGATTATCAATGCGATTGAAGCGATGCCGACCGGCGGGATGCTGCGATTTTCAGCATTGGTTGAAGAGACGAGTTGCACTTTGATAGTTGAAGACAGCGGCGTCGGCATGACAACGGAATTTATGCGCGAGCGTTTATTTCGGCCATTTCAGACCAGCAAGCAGAGCGGTCTGGGGATCGGATTGTTTCAGTCGCGCGAGTTGGTCGAGCAAATGGGCGGGAGCTTGAGCGTGCAATCGTCAGTCGGGAAGGGAAGCAGTTTCAAATTGAAACTGAAGCGAGCATGAACATCAAAGACACCAAGATACTGATCGTCGACGACGAAGAGGGCATCCGCAAGCAGCTTAGTTTCGCCCTTGAAGACAACTACGAAGTGCTGACGGCATCGACGGCGAGCGAAGCGCTGGCGCTGACACGCGAACAGATGCCGAATGTGGTGTTGCTCGATATTTCGCTTTCGCCGTACAGCGGCAGCCAGGAGGGGTTAGATATTCTCCCGGAATTGCTCGAGATCAATACACTAATGAAGGTGATCATGGTGACGGGCAACGGCGAACGCGCGAACGCTTTAAGCGCGGTCAAGAATGGCGCGTTTGATTTCTATGTCAAGCCAATCGAGCTGGATGAGTTGAGTATCATTATCAAGCGGGCGGCATATCTTCAGAAGCTTGAGTTGGAGAATGCGCGACTGAACGAAACGCTGCAGGACACGCGCGGATTTGCGAAGATCATCGGCGTGTCGCCGAAGATGCAGAAGATTTTCAAGGTAGTTTCAACTGTCGCGCCGACGGTGTACACGGTCTTGATCACGGGCGATTCGGGCACCGGCAAGGAACTGATTGCCAAGGCGATTCACGAGCATTCGGAGCGGCGCGACAAACCGTTTATCACCATCAATTGCGGCGCGATTCCGGAGATGTTGCTGGAATCGGAATTGTTCGGCCATGAAAAGGGTTCGTTTACCGATGCCGTGGCGCAGAAAATCGGCAAGTTCGAGACCGCGAATCACGGCACGTTGTTCCTTGACGAAATAGGGGAGTTGTCGCTGGCGCTGCAGGTCAAGTTGTTGAGGTTTCTTCAGGATCACGTCATTGAACGCGTCGGCGGCAAGAATGTGATTCAGGTCGACGTACGCGTCATTGCAGCGACGAATCGGTCGCTTGAGGAAGAGGTTGCGCGCAAAGCTTTCCGCGAAGATTTGTTTTACCGGCTCTCGGTCATTACAATTGAGCTGCCGCCGTTGCGCGACCGAGAGGATGACTTGCTTTTGATTGCCGAACATCTGTTGCGCACATACGGGGAAGAGAACCGCAAAGCGAATTTGAGCTTTTCGAGTTCGGCGCTGCAGGCACTGCGGGCTTACGAATGGCCGGGCAATATTCGCGAGCTGGAGAATCGCATCAAGCGGGCAGTGATTCTTTCCGGAACAAATCGTATCGGGGCAGTTGATCTGGGCTTTGCGGCCTCCGTCGGTACGGAGACCAAAACACTCCAGGAAGTGCGGGAGGAGGCGGAATCGGCGCATATTCGCGCGGCGCTGCAGCGAAACAACTGGAACGTCACGCGGGCGGCCCGCGACCTGGGCACCAGCCGCACGACACTATATGATCTTCTCGACAAGTACAAAATTCCCAAAGCCAAACAGTAATTCCGAGTAAATGTTAGGCCTCTTTTCGCCGATTAATAGAGAAGAGGAGTAACATGAAGAGCATATTGCTCATTGACGACGATTTAAGCCTAACAGAATCACTGGCTGCCTTGTTTGACCCGAAAGAATTTCGGGTTGACACGATGGCTGATGCGCCGGGGAGTGTCGATTTCATTCGTTCGAACACGCCCGACGTAGTTCTGCTTGATGTCAATTTGCCGTCGCAGTCGGGGCTGGATTTGCTGAAGGAAATTCGGCAGATCGACGACGCGCCGCCGGTGATCGTCATTTCCGGTTACGTCTCGACCGACAGCGCCATTCAAGCGATGAAAGAGGGCGCATATGAATACGTCACCAAGCCGTTCCAGATGGAGCGCTTGATGACGACTATCCACAACGCCACGCGCGAGCCCAACGGAGTCGCCAAGACGATTCGCGAACTTCACGCGCCGCTGCCGACTGATCATAAATCCGATATCGATCCTAATCGCGAGATTATCGGCGTATCCGACGAAATCGTCGAAATTGCCAAGATGATCGGGCAGGTGGCGAAATCCGACGCGGCAGTGTTGATTTTCGGCGAGTCGGGCACAGGAAAAGAATTAGTGGCGCGAGCGATACACCGCAATTCCAATCGCACGAACAATGTATTCCTCTCCGTTAACTGCGCGGCGTTGACAGAAACGCTGCTGGAATCAGAATTATTCGGCCACGAAAAGGGCGCATTCACAAACGCCTATGCGCGCAAGCTGGGCAAATTTGAGCTGGCCAATGGCGGAACGATATTCCTCGATGAGATAGCGGATACCTCGCTGGCGACGCAAAGCAAGCTGCTTCGCATCTTGCAGGAGCAGGAATTCGAGCGAGTCGGGGGAGAAGAGACGATTCGCGTCAATGTGCGCGTATTAGCGGCTACTAACAAGAGCCTGGTCTCGTGCATCAAGGAGGGCAAGTTCCGCGTTGATTTGTTCTATCGCTTAAAGGTTGTGTCTCTGTACTTACCGCCGCTGCGCGAACGTGCGGATGATATTGCTCTGTTGGCCAATCATTTTCTGAAGATTTACAATACGGCCTGCGGCAAGAATATTGAGGGCGTCACGACAGAAGCGATGAAGATACTCTCTAAGTATTCGTGGCCGGGCAACGTGCGCGAGCTTGAGAATACGATACATACTGCGGTGGTGATGAGCAAGAATCGTTGGCTGGAGCCGGCGGATCTGCCGATCACCAAGGACCGCCGCGATTTGATGAAGATCGACTTTGACGCGCTCAAGGATAACTATTATCAAATGTTCCGCCGCGTGATTGAGCCGATTTACGGCAAGGTGTTTTCGAATTCCAACGGGCAGATTTACGCGCATATCCAGGAAGCCGTCGAAAAGGTCTTAATCGAGTATACACTTCAGCATCTCCACAACAATCAGGTCAAGGCCGCCGAGGCGCTTGGCATCTCGCGCAACACGCTGCGCGACCGCATTGATCGCTACGGGATCAAGTCGTAGATTTTC
>CAZIBI010000048.1:10979-16127 GCA_964537215.1 uncultured Ignavibacteria bacterium
TAAGGGGCACGAAGAGCGTGCCCCTTGGCGGGATGGAAATATGACTGCTGAATCTAGTTGACTACGAAGCTCGGGGGCGTGATCTCGCGCCACGAGGTCTTCATCACGATCGAGATCAACGGCGTTCCCGGAGGAAGCTTGCTCGGATCGAGGAAGTCGGTGTCGAAGGTCCAAGTACGATCCGGAGGACTGTAATAGCTGCCGCCCCAGGTGCCGGTCGCTTGCTTGGATCTCCACAGATCGACGGCCGAGCCTTTCCAAGTGAATTTCTTGCCGCTCCAGTTTTCGAGGAAGCGCGGCAGGTTTTCAAAACCGCCAGAATAGGTACTACCGCCGGTGCCAGAAGCCTTGTTGCCGCTCATATAAGCAGCGTTGACCTTCGTGTCGGAGGCAGTACGCGTGGCGTTCCAGCTATTGGCATCAGTCCAGGAATTTGAAAGGATGGTCAAGGCATCGGCCATGATTGAAGCCGGTTTCTTATTGACTGAATTATAGTCACCCAGAGTATAAACCGGGTTTTCGGAGGCGACCGTCAAGCCTTCTTTCAAAGTGGAACCATTCTTAAGCTTGGTAGCGGTCTGGCTTCCTGAAACAGCATTAGCAGTATAGATGATGCCGCCATTGGGCCAATAGGACGAAGTATTCAACTTGGCGATATCGATGTCGTAGGACTTGATGTCTTTGTTTTCGCGGCCATCGCGGAACGTTGACTGGGTCAAGATTCCGGTGCTGGTGAAATCGGTGGTTACGTTTTGCCAAGTAGAATCGGGTTTACGCCAAAGCACCTGACCATCGATGATCTTCAAACCGGCCTTCTTCTCATAGCTATCAACGTTATCGGTGCCGGCGCGGGAGATCATGTCCATCGGATCATTAGAGGCAACAACCGGGAGCTTGAGCTCAGTCATGCCGTGATTCTTGTCTTCGACCTTGCCGCCCCATCTACCGATCGATTTGTTCACCCAATCGGGATCGTTAGAATCGAGCCAGGTGTTGTCGGCATTCTTCATTTGCTGATAGTTGCCGTTGGCATCTTTGATTTCGACCGTTCCGGTGCCCATGCTCATGCCAGAATTCGGGTGACGGCCGTGGAAGATCTCGCCAGCGGCGGTGGTGTACGAGTCGATCTTGAGCGAATTGTCCGACTGCAAGTACATGTCGCCATTCGAATGCACGCGGCCGCCGAGAGTCATCGCCGGACCGGGAGCGATTTCGAGTTCGTTCTCATAGAACACAGCAAACTGATAGATCGGAACGACAGAGGCGTCCACTGTCATTTGCAGGCTCTTGGAGGCGGCAACGCCGGGAGCGGTTGCTGTCGCGGAGATGACGTACTCATCCGACAGCGCATAAAGACCGCGATAAGCGCCTTGCGTTAGCGTCTTAGAAACGGTAGCGCCCGGCTTGACGACCTCATAGGTTACCGCAAACTTGCCGACCTGGATGGAATCGTCCGGCAGGGCAGTGGGCGGTTTGCCGAATTTGTTGTAATAGTTGCGGATATAGGCGGCGCCCTTTTCGAGCCCGGCCTCGGCGGCATAAAGCGCGCCTTGCGAATTCATTTCGTATCCGGCGATATCCACTTCGTTGGTTGATGTCATAATCGCGTTGATACCCAACAGCGATAACATCAACAGCAACGAAAGGAATATCAGGGTTGTAAAGCCGGATTCGCGAGCGAATTTGACTAACATGGTACCTCGCTTGTTACATTGACAGATTACGAATCATCGCACTTGAAGTCAGGGTGTCGTAACGATAGCCCTCGACGAACATGTCGCGTTTTTCGGTGCGCGTTACGATAGAGACATTGACCTGCCTGACATAGCGGTCAACCGCGATGGTATCGACGATAGCGCCGTTCGCCAGGACATATTTGAGCTGCAGGTCGCTGACGTTTTCGGCGTAGATCGCGGGACTACCGCCGTTCTTGACGACCATCAGACGGGGGTGCAGGGAATCGGCCTTATTGACATAGTACTTGTAGAAATCGAGAACCATAACCTTTGCACCCTGCGGATAAGCCTTTGAGAGGTTCGCAGTCGAGTGTTGGATGTCGCCGGTACCGGAAGTGTATCCTGTCACATAGAAGAACTCACCGGAATCCTTGACGACGTCATAAATGTAAGCCCAGGAGTTCGTCTGGAGGCACGAAAGTGACGCTCCTGCGCAGCGCACGGCGCTGGACGCCAAACTCATGCTGGTGGTCACAGTCGCGGTACAGAGCGGCTCGGCCATGAAGACCAACGACAAAGTATCCGGATTACTGTTCTTGGCAAAGAGGCACTTGGTGCCGGTACGAAGCTTGTAACCGGCCTGGCGAACCTTGCCCACGATCTCGTCGACCGCAGCGCGGCCGTTTTGCTGCATATCGGTAACGCCAGCCTGGGTAAGGTGGCTTTCATTCTGGGTGATCAGCAACTGCATGGCGGCAGCAATCGCAAATGAGGCTATAATGGAGGCGATCATGACCTCCATAATGGTAAAACCGGCAGTTGCGCGGGACTTCCTAAAGTATTTCATTAGCTTCTTCATGTTATTCACCTACTTCCAAATAGGTTACCGTAGTGCAAGCCCTAACGACCGCCTTTTCATTCGAGTAGCTGACGACGACGGTCAGGCGCTTCAATTGAGCGTCGATGTCCTCGACCAGCCAAGAGCGATTGAAGCCAGCACGAACGTCGGTGCCGCTGGCCATGTCTTCGTCCGGGAGGCGGCGAAATTCTTCGATTTTCTCGCGGGTTGCCTGAACGACTTGAGTGGTTTTATCGGACCAGACGTTGCCGCGAAGCGCTACTACCATCATTGAACTTAGAAGCAACAGGCCCAAGGTGAAGATCACCAGACCCATCATGACTTCCAGTAGGGTGAATCCATCCTGCGATTTTATCTTCATTTTCAACCTCATAGTTTTCATCGTCGGAAAGTACTTCCGCAAATCTCGCGCCGAAAAAATCGCAAGTCGACAATTCGCAGTAAGGCAATGACTGACAGAAGATTGGAGCTCTGGAGATTTCAGATCTGAAACAGCCGGTCTGTGGCAAAATGCCAATAGTATGGGGAGGGGGCAATAGCCTGTAGGTTAGAGAACCGATTTGGTTGGGATCGAGCCGTCTGGTTTTGCCCAGAATTAACGTCCGATAATATATATTATATAAATATGCTGGTTAATCTAAATGGCAAACAGAAGGTCGAAACCCCTCCTATTCACAGCATAAATGGCAGGTCTCCAATGAGACCTGCCCTACGTTTTGGCTCTAATGCTTCGAGTATTTCTTATTTGACGACGATGCTTAGGAGTTTGCCGCGCACGTAGATGACTTTGACAATGGACTTGCCTTCGATGTTCTTGATCACCTTTTCGCGAGCCAGTGCCAGAGACTTGACTGCGTCCTCGGTGGCGTCGCGGTCGACTTCGATCTCGTCACGGACTTTGCCGTTGATTTGGATCGCTACGACTACTGTATCGAACGAGATTGCTTTGGGGTCATACTTCGGCCAAGCGGATTTAAGGATTGATTCCTTGTGGCCGAACATTTCCCACGCTTCCTCGGCGAGATGCGGCGCCAAGGGTGCGATCAGCTGGACGATCTTGCTGGTGACGTACTTGTCGAAGGCGTTGGCGGCGCCGCCGGACGGCGTGAATGAGCCGAAGAATTCCATAATGGCAGCGATGCTGGTGTTAAACTGAAGCTGATCCAAGTCTTCGGTGACTTTCTTAATAGTCTGATTGAGCTTGATATATGTGGTTTTGGCTTCAGGGTTCAGTTGAGCTAAGTCGTGGAACTGGTTGAGGTCAACAGGCTTGGGATGCGCAGCGGCGACCTGTTCAACGATTCGATAAAGCTTATTGACGAAGCGTTCGACGCCGGTGAGGCCATCGTTGGTCCAAGGGATCTCGCGATCAGCCGGCGCGGCGAAGTACATCGCCAAACGCGAAATATCGACTCCCCGCTCCTTCATTACTTCAATCGGGCTGACGACATTGCCAAGCGACTTGGACATGACCCGGCCCTGGGCATCCATGACCATGCCGTGGTTGAACATGCGCAGCGCCGGTTCCTCGTGGTGCAGCATACCGATGTCCTTAAGGAATTTCGTAAAGAAGCGGAAATAGATCAGATGTCCGGTCGCGTGCGTGATACCGCCGATATAGAGGTCGATTGGCATCCAGGCGTCGGCTTTGGCGGGAGCGAACGGCGCCTTGTCGTTTCTGTTGTCGGTGTAGCGCAGCATGTACCAGGATGAGCAGATGAACGTGTCCATTGTGTCGGCATCGCGCTGTGCCGGTCCGCCGCATTTCGGGCATTTGACATTGACCCAAGCGGTGGCATCGGCGAGCGGCGAACGTCCTTTGGGGATATAGTCGACGCCCTCGGTCGGCAATTTCACCGGCAGATCTTCGTAGGCGACGGGTACTTCGCCGTCGACGGGACAATGGATAATCGGAATCGGTGTACCCCAGTAGCGCTGGCGCGAAATCAGCCAGTCGCGAAGTTTGAAATTGACTTTGCGTGTGCCGATCTTTTTCGACTCGGCGTAGGCGATGACGGCATCGACACCGGCGACGCCGATTTGGCCGTTGAACTGGCCCGAGTTAATCATCTCGCCTTTTTCGACGCTGGCGGCAGTCATTGTTGCGGCGTCGGGCACTTCCCCGCCGATTGGTTTGATTACGACTTTGATCGGGATGCCATATTTCTTTGCGAAGAGAAAATCGCGGTCGTCGTGTGCGGGCACGCCCATCACGACGCCAGTTCCGTAGGATGCCAGCACGTAGTCGGCGATCCAAAGTTGTGCGCGTTCGCCGGAGAGCGGATTGATCGCGTAGAGTCCGGTGAAGACGCCGTCTTTGTCGTCGGAAACTGCCTGGCGCTCGATTTCTGATTTGGCGATCGATTTGGCGATGTAGGCGTCGACGGCTTGCTTGCGGTCGGCGGGAATCGTCAGTTTTTCGAGGAGTTCGGCCTCGGGCGCGATGGCCATAAAGGTAACGCCGAAAATCGTATCGGGCCGGGTCGTAAAGACCGGGATATCGAGTTGTGAATTTTCCAACTTGAAATTGATTTCGCAGCCGGTGGATTTGCCAATCCAATTGCGCTGGATCGTCTTCAAGCGGTCGGACCAGCCATCGAGATGATCGAGGCC
>CAZIBI010000048.1:16227-18321 GCA_964537215.1 uncultured Ignavibacteria bacterium
AATTGCGCTGGATCGTCTTCAAGCGGTCGGACCAGCCATCGAGATGATCGAGGCCTTCCAGCAAGCGATCGGCGTAGTCGGTGATTTTCAGATACCACTGATTGAGGCGTTTTTTGGTGACGGGGTTGTGGCAGCGCCAGCACGTGCCGTCCGCTTCTACTTGCTCGTTGGCAAGAACTGTGTTGTCGGTTGTGCAGAAGTTGACGAGTGAGTCTTTGCGATACGCCAAGCCGCGTTCGTACATCTTCAAGAATATCCATTGGCTCCAGCGGTAGTAATCGGGGAAACATGAAGCGACTTCGCGATCCCAATCGAAGGAGATGCCGACTTTCTTGAGTGTGTTGCGGGAGACCTCGATATTTTTCACGGTCCAATCGGCCGGATGCAAACCACGCTTGATGGCGGCTTGCTCGGCGGGCAGGCCGAAAGCGTCCCAACCGAACGGGTGCAGGACGTCTTTGCCCAGCATCCATTGATAGCGCGCGATGGCATCGCCGATGATGTAGTTGCGGAAGTGTCCCATGTGGATGTCGCCAGAGGGATAGGCGAACATTACGAGGAGATAGTATTTCTCCTTCGGCATGTCGGGAGCATGGAAGATCTTCTGCTCGTCCCAGCGTTTCTGCCACTTGGCTTCGATGGCGGAAAAGTCGTATCCGGAGCGGGCTTCCGGCTTGGTGTCGCGTTCGGTGCTCATATTGGTGTTACGGATAAAGTTTGTAAAGCATGCGCGCGAACGGGATTGTTTCGCGGACATGCGGCAGACCACAGAGCCAGGCGACGGTGCGTTCGATGCCGAGACCGAAACCGGAATGCGGAACCGAACCGTAGCGGCGCAAATCGAGATACCACTCAAAGGGTTCAAGCGGGAGATTGTGATGCCTGATTGACTCGATCAGCCACTCGAGATTATCTTCGCGCTGCGATCCGCCGATGATTTCGCCGTAGCCTTCGGGAGCCAACAGATCGGCACACATGACGACTTCGGGGCGTTCGGGATTGCGTTTCATGTAGAAGGCTTTGGCTTCGCGCGGATATTGGTAGATGAATACCGGCCGATCGAACATGTTGGTGAGGACGGTTTCGTCTTCGCCGCCGAGATCCATACCCCACGTGATTTTGGATCCGGTTTTCTGCAAGCGCTCGACGGCTTCGTCGTAGCTGATGCGGTAGAACGGTTTTTTGACAGCGATCAGTTTCATGACGTCGCGTTCGAGCGCGACCAGATGATCGGAGGCTTTTTCCAATACCCAGTCGATGATATAGCAGATCATGTCTTCCTGCAGGTCCATGTCGCCGATGATGTCCATGTAGGCAACTTCAGCTTCGATCATCCAGAATTCGGTGAGGTGGCGGCGCGTTTTGGATTTCTCCGCGCGGAACGTCGGGCCGAAGCAGTAGACCTTGCCGTGCGACATGGCGGCGGCCTCAAGATAGAGTTGGCCGGTTTGCGCGAGATAGGCTTTGCCGATGTCGAAGTACTGCGTTTCGAAGAGCGTTGAAGCGCCCTCCCCTATCGCGCCGGTCAGGATCGGCGTATCGATCAACACGAATTTACGTTCGTAGAAGTACTGGCGAATCGCCTGAATGATCTCGTTGCGGACGCGCATGATGTGCCACTGGCGGGTTGAGCGCAACCAGAGGTGGCGGTGCTCCATCAAGTATCCGGTCGTGTGTTCTTTGGGCGTAATAGGATATTCGTTCGAGACCTGAACGATTTGCAAATCCTTCAACAGCAGTTCGAATCCGCCGACGGAACGCGGTTCTTCCTTGACGATACCGCTGATGATGATCGAGGTTTCCTGCGTCAGTTGATCGAAGCGGTTGAAGACTTCTTCAGAGACTTCGCTCTTGACAATGACGGCTTGCACCATGCCGGTGCCGTCGCGGAAGATGATGAAGCGAATTTTGCCGGAAGAGCGGGTGTTGTAAACCCAGCCGCTGAGGGTGACTTCCTGGCCGACAAATTCGCCGATATTTTCAATGTAGCAGACGTTCATATTGATTCTCGCTCGACAAAAACTTTCGTGGAAAATAGAACATTAAGTCCGGTGCGCAAGGGGTTTTTGTCCCTCACCCCTACCCCTCTCCCGC
>CAZIBI010000049.1:0-8367 GCA_964537215.1 uncultured Ignavibacteria bacterium
GCAACAGTTCTGGCACACTTATAGGTCAGCACCAGAGTTTCTCACCTAACTTGCGAAGCTTCACGACTTCATAGTTCTTGCCTCTGCACTTCAAAACTGCCATACATCAGCTAACTAATCCGACGAGGGCATTGTTTGATCGAGGCTGCCAAGGCAAACATTGGAAGTCGTATCGCTTCCTTTTTCAAGAATAAGAACGTCCAACTCGCGCTGCTCGCTTTCGCGTGGATTTGGACGATTGCTTCCATTGCGACCAAGGACAACCAGTGGGATTTCAAGGTCTACTACTATGCGACAATCGCGCAGGCGCAAGGCGACAATGCTTACGATCTGGAAGTCCTGAACAAGTACTCTCCTGACAAGATCATATTCCCTTTCGTGTACCCGGTAGTGACATGCTATTTCTTCCGGCCGTTGACGCTATTGCCGTATGGAGTGGCTTATCAGGTTTGGCTATTCTTCAAAATCGGATTGGCGATCTATCTGCTGTGGCTGTGGCGAAAGCGGTTTATGAATTGGGGATCGTTACCTTTGATGATATTGGTCGCGACGGGGACTTTTCTCGGGGCGTTCTATCGGGATCTGAATTCGGGCAATGTTACGTTGATCGAACAGGCGCTACTTTGGACGGGATTCTATTGGCTGCTCGAGGAGCGTCCATATCGATTTGCGGCAGCAATTGCAGCGGCGGCGTTTTTCAAATTTTCGTTGGCGATATTTCTCGCGGCAATTCTCTTCACGCGCATGAAAAGCAAGCTCGCTGCATTTGCGCTTGGCTGTATTCTGGTTGGCGGGTATGTCGCGATTGTGTGGGCGGCGGATCCGCAGGCGTTTACGAACCTAGTGCAGGCGGGGTCAAGTATCAAGGAATATACAGCCGACTTCAATCACTCGAGCTTTGCGGTGTTTCATGATCTGGGCAAGTTGTTCGCGGGGCAAGCCGTCGATTCGAGCAGCGGGCGAGCAGTCTTGATTGTTCTCTATTTGGCGTTCGTCGGCGTGGTCAGCGCTGTTACTCTTAAGAGCTTGAACAAATTCAATTCGCTGAATCAACACGATACAATGTATCTGACGATTTGCGCTTTGTGCCTGCTCTATGTTCTGATCATGCCGCGGATGAAGAACTATACATTCATCATTCTGGCAGTACCGACCTATTTGGTTTTGACGGCAACGATGACTCGCAGGGTTGCGGTGATATTGACGATTCTGCTGGTTTTACCGCGAATCAAGATTGCCGCGCCGGAGACGGCGTTTGGATTCTATCAATACATCCATCCGTGGCTTATGGCAGTGATTGTTTGGTGGTTGTTTGTACGATACGCAGGGCGTGGATTGAACAATTTGCAAATAAGAAAGGAATAGTAGATGGCGACACTTGTCATTGGTGGAACCGGCAATATCGGCGGGTTAGCGGTTGCCGGACTATTGGATCGGGGCGAGAAAGTTACTGTGATGACGCGAACGGCAGACAAGATTGCGTCGTTGCCGGGAGAAGTTTCCGGTGTGGTGGGAAATCTTGCCGATCCGCCATCGCTGCGCAAAGCGTTCGAAGGCATCGACAACGTCTTCCTTGTGACTGCGGTGCATCCGGATGAAGCGCGACATGGGCAAAATGGCGTCCATGCGGCAAAGAAGGCAGGAGTTAAGCGAGTGGTCTACTTGTCGGTAGCATTGCCGGCGGACTCGCATCACATCCCACACTTTGCCAGCAAGATTACGGTTGAAAATGCGTTGAGAGAGTCGGGTATGGCGTTTACTGTTTTGCGGCCAAACAATTTCTTTCAGAATGATTTCTGGTACAAGGACGCGATGATGCAATTCGGTCTGTATCCGCAACCGATTGGAATGACTGGTGTTTGGCGCGTTGATTCGCGCGATGTGGCTGACGCAGCAGTGAGTGCTTTGACGGAAAGCGGACATGAGAAGAAGATCTACAATTTGCACGGCCCGGATAACTTAACCGGGCGCGACTGCGCCGCGATTTGGGGCAAACATCTGGGCAGCGAGATCAACTATATGGGCGATGATCTGGACAAATGGTCCGAGGCGGCAAGCGCCAGTATGCCGGCTTGGATGGTGCATGATTTTCGCATTATGTACGATTATTTCCAGAAGAGTGGATTCAAACCGGCGGCCGGTGATGCTGCGGAAGCGGAAAGAGTGCTGCACCACAAGGCACGGAGCTTTGATGCGTTCTGTGCGGAAACGGCGGCGGTCTGGAAGCAGAAGTAGCCGGAATTTATTGACAGTCGGCGAAAGCTCTCTTAATTTGGACCCAACTAATTCACAATGTTGATGTCGCGGGAATTGTAAGCGACCAGTTAGCGCAAGAAATTGATAGCATAACAACGATGCGCGTAGGCGCATGATATTTGGAGGGAATATGCAAAAGATGAGAGTGAGTCTTTTGTCGTGCTGTTTGATCGTACTGTTGGGACTGACGGCAATCGCCATCGCCGAGGATCCCAAACCGAGTGAGAAGGATATGGCGGCGATGCAAGAATATCTCAAGACTGCGGCGCCGGGCGAACATCACAAGGAGTTGAATTATTTCGTCGGCAAGTGGAACACGGTCACGCGGATGTGGATGGCCGGTCCGGAGTCGGCTCCGACAGAGACGAAGGGGACCTCGGAGATGACTTGGATTCTCGATGGACGCTTCATACAGGAAGTTCATAAGAGCACAATGATGGGTATGCCGTATGAGGGAATGGGCATCACCGGCTATGATAATTATCGCAACATGTTCAATACTGTTTGGATGAGCAACATGGGGACGAACATGATTGCATCGACTGGCCAGCACGATCCGTCAGGAAAGGTCTTCACTTACTATGGCCAGATGGACGAACCGATGCTGAAGGTGGTCGGCCGGACGGTCAAGTACATAGCGACGATCAAGAGCCCGGATCAGTATGTTTTTGAAGTGATCGACTTACACGCTTCGGACAACTACAAAGTTTTTGAAATCGTCTATGATCGAGTGAAGTAAATTCTTCCGAGTTTGCAATACAGTGGTTTGCGGCTGGGTCATAGTTAGCCTTTGATCCAGCCACACCGACCGTCCGACAAACCGACGCTAGTCGGAGATTGTAATCCGCTAAATCCCAAGACATTGCGAATTTGAGTCGAATAGACTGTCGAGATTGCCGACAAGTTGGTAGCCAATTGGAAATCGCCGATCAGAGTTTGTTCAGACTAAGTGCTTGAATACCAACGCCGTATTCTGTTTTTGGCACCGATTTTGCGCGAGACTTGTACAAGAACCAACTAATCGAATTCAGACGCAGCAATGCGCGCAAATACATTCCTGGCGACAGGTAACTTAAGTCAGGACTATTTTCCCATCAATAAGAAGCGGTTTCGGCCGCTTCTTTTTTGATTTGCGGGGATATCGATCCTAGCCAAATAAAAAGCCCGGGTTTAGCCCGGGCTTGGATCCGTCGAATATGGCTGGGAGTCTAAAGAGTAGAGAGAATGCCTTGAGACTGACGGACCAATGGGAGAATATCAAGGACCCCCTTGCGTGTGTTGAGGAAAGCTCCCCCTTTGTCGAGCCCCACCAGGTATTTGCAGGCAGAAATATCGAGTGAACGAATTGGTTGGTTATCGCTCCAATCGAGCGGCGAGAGCCATCCGTCGTAGTAAGCGAAGATGCCCTCGTTGGCAGTGCCGATGTACATGTAGCTGCGGCCGGCGGCAAGCGCGGTGACTTGCTGATCGAAGAGATATTCGGACGTGTCGAGGTGCTGCCAATTGTCGCCATTGAAAATGTAGAGACCGTTGGGTGTTCCGACCCAGAGCTTACCGAATGCGGATTCAAGCGCAGTCACTTGGTCGAGCGCCGTTTGCTTGGACGACAGGTGGCGGTCATGCCAACCTTTTTCATCGCGGTACAACAGACCATCCTCTGCGGTGGCACACCAAAGCGCGAATTGATCGTCCGACACGGCGATGATGTGCTTATTGGGAAGAAGCTGGGTGACAATGTTGCCTTCGACAACGTAGAGTCCGGAGTTCCGCGTTCCGACATAGATGCAGCCTTCCACGTTTTCAAGTGTAGTGATGGTGTCGGTAATTTCAGTAGCGATTGGTTCGACGACGCCGAACAAGTCGATTGCGTAGAGGCCGGTGCTGGTACCCACAATGATGTTATCATCGATAGTAACCACGGCATAGCAATCGTAGTCGACGAGGTTCTGCGGATAACTGTAGACAGCAAACGATGAGTCATCCGGGAAGAACTCGAGTACGCCGCCGGCCGTTGCGAGGAGGGCGCGATCAAAGTCGATTTCGACATCACGCACATCATCGAAGTTGAGCGAGTCAAGCAGCGCGAGGTCCTCGATGCTGGTCGTGGCGCCACTTTGGAGGGCACGGCGATCATTGCGTTCGATGGCGGGCATGACTTCGGGAATTGGATTTGTGTCGGGGCCAAATTCGGTTGGCCCTGTGACAGATGTAGCGAGGGTGCTTTTTTCGATACCGACGGTTGGTGACTGACTGTTCAAATCGATGGTGTCGATCTGTGAGCGTTGCTTCAGGCCTAAGCCGATAACAATGGCGAAAACTGTGACGGCTAACGCCAGTCCGCTCGCGAATTTGATTTTGTTTAACATGATACCTACTCCGTTTCGTCTTCTTTGGTTTTCAGTGTCCAGCAACAGAGATGGTCAAATGCCGTGCCAATCTTGAAACGATTGATTTCCAATGGTTTACGGATGATGTGGGTTCGTAGAAGTGTGACCTGTTGTGTCGGGAATAACACAAATGATTTGGAAAAAAGTAGGTACAGGCTATATTGCGGTGGTCTTACCTACAAGGTCTACGTGCCGCAAACATATCTACCTGTCGGAGGTTGCGTTGAGAGCTTCTGCTATCGCTGCATTTTTGCTGGCTATCTGCTTGGTTACGCCAGTATTGGGGGCAATTAATCCGATACTAAATTATCAGGGAAGTCTGAAGGATTCAAGTGGAGCAGCCTATCCGGACGGCTCGTATGCTTTCGTCTTTACTATTTACAATACCGCCATAGGAGGACTTGGCCTTTGGTCAGAGAGCCAAATGGTCGAAGTCGAAGACGGATTGCTTCATGCGTACCTCGGTTCGGTGAACCCCTTCAACGCCACAATTTTCAACAACTCGCCATTGTGGCTCGGAATCAAACTCGGCAGCGAGCCGGAATTTTCTCCGCGACATGCTATCGGCTCGTCGGTGTTCTCATTCTTATCGGGAAACTCGATGTCGCTCGGTGGCTATGATCCTTCGCACTTTGCTGATAGTGACATGGTGCATTTTGCGATCGCCAAGCACAACTCGGACACTTCGGCGCATCACCCGCTGTATGTTGACGCAGCGGAGATTACATCCGGCACAATTGCGCCGGAGAGATTACCGGCGATTACGGTAGACTCAAGCAAGATTGTAGACGGGGGTGTCAGTGCAGCAGACCTTGCCGATTCGTTGATTACAAGCGCCAAGATTGCTGCGGGCAATGTGGGCAGCGAGCAGTTGGCGGATGGTTCAGTGAATTCGGCGAAAGTTGCCGATGGTTCGCTTGGCGGAAGTGATCTTCAAGATTCGACGATTACCGGCAACAAGATTGCGGCAGGTTCGATCGCAGCGTCGCATTTGTCGGTAGCGGCATTCGGCGGAGACAAGATTATCGACGGCAGTCTTACCGCAGCAGACTTGGCGGATTCTGCCATCAACGGCGCGAAGATTGCAGCCGGATCGATTACTTCAACGCATTTGTCTTCAATTGCAATTACCGGTGCACAGATTACCGACGGTACCGTGACCGGAATGGACATCACGAATGGCACAATCGGATACAACGATATCGGCCCCAATTCACTTGCCGGCTACCACATTCAGGATGGGTCAGTCAGCGGCGCTAAGATTCAGTCGAATTCAATTACCGGCACACAAGTATCGGATGAGAGTCTGGCCGGAGCGGATATTGCCTCGAATGCAATTATCGAACGCCACGTCGCCAGCAACGCGATTAGTTCAGCCAAACTTTCGGACGAGCCGGGCCTTGGCGAGACCACGGGCGGGACGCTAACTTCGGTCGGTACGACCGTGGTGACCTGGATGAGCTTGACGATGAACGCACCGGCGCCGGGATTCATAATTGTTTTCATGCACGGCATCGCCAGCCTCGGCGGTAATGAAATTGCGCAGATGGCGATCAGCAACACGCCGTCAGGATTCGTGCACTACGGCGAGGCGAAAATTTCGTCGCCAAACGCAAGTGTCGGCGGAAACATCACGATTTCAATTTCGGACGTGATACCGGTCGCAGCAGCCGGACCAATAACCATCTATGGAAACGTACGCTCAATTCCATTGAGTGCAGGAGTCGTCGACTTCTTCTCGGGAGAACTTCAGGGAATTTACATCCGCACCGGATATTAGAGCGATGGTGAAACGAATATTTGGAATACTCACAATAGTTCTGTTTGTGTTCGCGTCACTCCATGCGAGTAATGTCGATCAGGCTGGAGCCGCAGCTTCAGGCAGATCAACCAGCGGCATCTACCGACTCGAGTCGGTACTCGGGGAGAGTGTATCGGGAGCAGCGGGAAGGCTGACATCCGGCTTTCTTTCGGAGCAAGTCATTCCGAGATTTCTGCCTGGTGATGTTGACGGGGATGGATTTATCAGCATTTCCGACGCGGTCTTTCTCATCAATTACATTTTTGCCGGCGGTGAAGCGCCGCCAAGCGCACAAGCAGCCGATGCCGATTGCAATAGCATTCTAACAATTTCCGATGCAGTGTACTTGGTCAATTACATTTTCAGCGGCGGTCCGGGACCATACATGTGTAGCTAAGGGCGGCGATTACTCGTCAGGGGCGTCAAGACCGAGCGATTTCATTTTGCGGTAAAGATAGCTGCGATCCAAACCAAGTACGTCAGCAGCACGCGTAATGTTTCCCCCAGATTCACGAATAATCCTGTCAATGTAGTTGGCCTCAAAGTGGGCGACGGCGTCTTTCAGCGTGAGCGGCGAGGCGCTATCAGACATTGAGACGAGACGGCTGAGCCCGGTCGCCGAGAGTGTGCCGTCGCGGTGAGTGATGAGCAGATGCTCAATGATATTTCGCAATTCGCGCACGTTACCCGGGAACTTGTACTTCTTAAGCCAGTACACCAGATCGTCACCCAGTTCGACCGAAGGTTTCCCCATCTTCGCAGAGAGCTTGCGCAGATGGTGCGAAGCGATCAACTCGATGTCGCCGGGAATACTTCGTAGCGAAGGCAATTCGATGGTAAAGACGTTGATGCGGAAGAACAAATCCTGGCGAAACTTGCCGTTGCGGACCTCGTCGGCGAGATTGCGATTGGTGGCGCAGATGAGGCGAAAATCGAGCTCGATTGGTTTGTCGCCGCCGACGCGTTCAATCTCGAATGATTCGAGGACGCGCAGCAGTTTCGCCTGAAGGTGAGCAGGCATCTCACCGATTTCATCGAGAAAGAGGGTGCCGGTATCGGATTGCTCGAACTTGCCGATACGACGTTGGGTCGCGCCCGTGAATGAGCCGCGTTCGTGTCCGAACATTTCGGATTCGAGCAACTCGCTGGGGATGGCGGCGGTATTAACTGCGACAAAGGGAGCGAGCCGCCGATTGCTTTTGAGGTGAATAGTTCGAGCGGCGAGTTCCTTGCCGGTACCGGATTCTCCGAGCAAGAGCACAGTCGAGTCAGTTTTGCTCACGGCGGCAATTTGTTCTTTGACAATTTGCATCGCCGCTGAATCGCCGATGAGCTGATAGCGATCGTCAAGGGATTGTTGATCGTTGGCAAGACGACGGTCAAGCTGACCAAGGCGAAACGCGTTGGCTACGGCAATCTCGACTTTTTCCGGCCCGAGCGGTTTTTCAAGGAAGTCGACGGCGCCAAACTTGACAGCAGCGACCGCGTCGGCGAGCGAGGCCGCGCCGGAGATCATGATGAACGACTGATTGGGAAAGCGTTCGCGAAACTCGCGCAATAGGTCGAGTCCGCTTCCGTCGGGAAGCATCAAATCGAGAAGCGCGACATTGATATTGTCACTGTTGAACTTGCGGGCTTCGGCGCAGTTGGCAGCGGTGATGACGTCATAACCGCTCTCGCGGAGATATGATGAAAGAGTTGCGCGAATGCGCTGGTCATCGTCGACTAAGAGCAGCCGGATCTTCTTCATTTATCCTCGATGGGAAGATAGAAAGTAAAAGTCGTTCCGCGCGTAGGATTTGGTTTGAAGGTGACGTCGCCACCATGATCAAGAACGATGCGCCGGCAAATAGCGAGCCCGAGCCCGGAGCCGTTGTCTTTTGTAGTGAACAACGGCGTGAAAGGGTCAATGCCTTTGGATTG
>CAZIBI010000049.1:8467-18026 GCA_964537215.1 uncultured Ignavibacteria bacterium
AGCCGTTGTCTTTTGTAGTGAACAACGGCGTGAAAGGGTCAATGCCTTTGGATTGATCGATGCCGCTGCCGTCGTCGCAAACTTCAAAGAGCAGTCTGCGTTCGGCGCTGTGAATTTTCAGTTCGACGACGCTGGCGCCGGCTTCGAAACTGTTCTTGATGAGATTAACCAGCACTTGCTGGATTTGATCGGGGTCGCAGTTTAATGGAGCAGAATCGCCGTTTGATTCCAGATGAAGGCGGCCTTGGCCGAGTTCTTCCGCAAACGAATTCCGAACTTCGCCGACAATGCGATCGGAGTTGATCTTGCGCAGTACCGGCGACGGCAGCTTGGCAAAGTCGCTAAACGCCGTCAGGAGGTTCTTCATACGCTGAATTTCGACTTGGATGCTTCGCGAGACTTCGGCGGCGCGACTTTGGTCGATGCCGCCGCTTTGCGACCAGCGTTCAAGTTGTGCGGCAGTGGTGGCGAGCGGCATCAAGAAATTTCGGATTTCGTGCGCCGTTTGGCGGGCGAACATCTGCCATGCGGCGATTTGTTCGGCGCGCCCGAGGCGGATTTCTGTTTCGCGCAAGTCATCGGACAAGCGGTTGATTCCGGAGACGAGCTCGCCGATTTCATCATCGGAGTAATAGTGGATGCGGTTCGGTTTCTCACCCTCGGCAATCTTCTTGGCGGACAGCGCCATTTCGGAAATGGGACGCGACAGCGCCCGTTGAAAGAAATATCCAAGCAACAGCGCCAATGCAATTGCCGCGGCTGAAAGCGCCAAAAACACGCGCAACAAGCGAGCGCGGCTTTCGCCGGATTCGCTTTGATCGAAGATGTACTTGAGCGAAGCAACGGGTTTGCCGTTGATGTCGATCAAGTCGCTTTGCTGAACGAAGTATTCGCGCTCGGCGAGAGTCGCTTGCCAGACCGATTCGGCGGAATTGACGGCCGCGATCTGCTGGAGACCCGTGCGCAAGAGACTATCAGCGGAATTGGCAAATAGGCCCTGGCCATCGGATGCGAGCAACAGGGCCGAGAGATTTGAAGACGCCAGCGGGAATTGCTCGATGAGTTGCGGCAGCATGATGCCCACGCTGAGTCTGCCGACCAATTGATCGCGAAAGACAATTGGTACGGTTGCAATCAATGCCAGTGACGCCGGGTGCTGTGCGGAGATGCGCAAGACACCGCTGTTGGAACTGCCGTCGTTGGCGGCAACTTGCGGCTCGAAGTTCTCGACATAGGGACCGAGTCCATCCTGGAAAGCTTTGAACAGAGCAGGGGGCTGCTGCATTTGCACGAGCGCGAATTGAAAATCATCGCGGGCAAGCGACGCCTCGAGCATAGCGGTGAGTTCACTTTCACGTTTGGGCAGGTCGAGAACGTTAAGCAAGAATTGCTGGTCGGCGCAGAGCTCGTTGGCTTCGCGCTCGAGCCGGAGCAGATTATCGTCAAAGTGGAAACGAAAAGCCGCGACGGCAGATTGCGACTGGCGCAGATAGAACTGTTCAGAACTGCTGTTGACAAAAAGATATAGCAGTACAGACATCAGTATCAAGGGGAGCACCGACACCAGGGCAAACGCCGAAATGATCTTGCCAGCCAGTCTCATTGTCCAACCTTGTAGAAGTCGGAGAGCGCGGCGGTACCAGTGTGGCGATCGAGCCAGCGGACGTGTTCGAATGATTTCAGCGCCAGGGATGTCCTTCCGAGCGGTACTATGCGGGCGGATTCGGCGAGTGCGCGCGAGAGCGATTCGCAGCAATTGTCAATTGGTTGCAAGCCAAGCAAACAACTGTCAATTGTCGAACCGCGCTGAACCGAGAGGATCTTACGAATCGGTTCGGCGAGCTCACGTATTGCCGACATGCATTCGTTCGTCGAATCATCTTGGTTGCCGACAAAGTTCATGGCTAGTTGCAGCGGTTGGTCGCGAGAGTCGCGAAAAGTGAAATCCCTTCCACCACACGAATCCAGAGAGCGATTGATGAGTCCGAAAAGTCCGGGGTACATCTGGAAACCGGGAAAATAGCAGTCAAATCGTTCCTTATTCTTGCGCGACTGCGCGAACAATTCCCGCGCATGGGAAGTGTTATGCGGAAAGACGCTTTCGAGGTCGTGTTGGTTGATAAGCGACGAATAAGCACTGTCGTTGCTGCCTGCGAGGATACCACGGATGCAATTGTTGAGCGCCGTAGCGAGCAAGTCGTCTTTTATCGACGAGCAGAGCAAGTGCCATTCGATTTCTGCCGGGCAATCAGAAAAACGAGGCGAGCCCGGCAATTCGAATTCCGGTGCGATCATCAGGTCGATCTGCTGCAACTTTGCGGCAATCTCAATTTCTTTCATGTCATCGTAATAGCGAAACAGGTAGCGAGTCTGCGGTTTGACGCCGACTGTAAACAGCGTATCGAGCCAAAGTTCGCGAAGGTTGGAAGGCATGGCGATGATAAGCGAATCGCAAAGTTGGTCGGATTCGAGATAGAGCTTGAATGTGTGCTTATTCCATGCCTCGAACGATTGGACTATGTCGGGCGACAGGGACGAGCTGACAACCACCCTGCCGAGAGTCGCGGAGACTTTGGCGAAATACGGCGCCGATCCGGCTGATTGGATCTCGATGGTAAAGTCAGAGTTGACCGTGACCGGTTCATCAATCCACAAGTAGAGGCGATTTGAATCGAGTCGAAGAAACTCGGCACTTAGCTCATGCAGTCGTTCTGTTGCAGCACTGCCATTGAAAGCAAAGAGAAAGATTCCCAGTAACAATGCTAAATTGATTGATGTGTATCGCTGCATCTTAATGGATTTCCAGAGAAATCATAGCTTATACACGGACCAATCAGGCAGAATCTAAGAATTCCGGACGATTTGGTTGGAATGCGCCATAGGCTAGCTTGGGACGGCTGGGGATTCAGTAACCGGCGTCTCTGGAAGGGGTTCCGGCTCGGGTGCGGGTTCGATCACGAGCATGCCGGGAAAACCGAGCGGCCCGGAGAGCTTGTACTTGATCGGAATGAATTTCTGCGTCACCCACAAGTTGGTTTTAAGGTGATTGGTGACTTTGGAAACATTCATGACGACACGCTCGCCGCACAGGGCGATGTACGGAATCAGTTGGTCGGCCAGGTAGTGGTCGAGGCAGACATCCTTTCCGAGAAAATTGCGCAGCTCGGTGACGGCGGCTTCAGCGATTTTCTCCGCAGGCATGCCTTTTTCCCCTAAAGCTGAAAATCCGGCGCGAACATTGTCGAACTCGGCGGTCAGGAAGATAATGGTTCCTTTGCCGTTAGCGGCGACATCGCTGTTGCGCAGTTGCGCATCGAGGTCGTTGCTGCGCAGCTGCTTGAGGGTAGCGCGCATCTGGCGCTCGCCGACGCCTCCACCCACATTGGATGTGACTGACATGCCGTAGATTTTGCGCAATTGACCACGATCGCTGAATTGGCGAGTGCGCAGGCGGTCAACCGGCTTGACACGGCAGGCGATTTCACCGCCGCCTTCGGGATACCAGCCCCAACGATTGATTTTCAAAAATGTCTGGCAACCAAGGAGTCCCAACACCGGGAGGAAGACTTGTTTCAAGTAAGTGGCCGGCGGCGACCAGGGAACATGTGTGCCGCCACGGACGGTGATATTCGATTCGGTCTTGGCGAAGAGCAACGGCAGGATGATTGTTTGCAGCACCAAGGTTGCGGCGCCGGCGGATTTTTTACTCTCGGCGACATCAAAGGTGTATTTGCCGCCGCGAATCTGGCCGGGTGTGAAAGCGAGTCGTTCGGAATTGATTTCAGCGCCTTCAACGGTAGCGCCGCAGATTTGTTGGCAGGCTTTGACGGCCGTAAGATGTTGCGGCATCATGCCGGGGAACTTGCGGTTGCGACGAATATTGGTAACCTCGACCGGCCGACCCAGTAGGGTGGAAAGCGAGATTGAAGTTCGCAGGATTTGGCCGCCACCCTCGCCAAAACTGCCGTCGACACGCAGGAAGTCTTTGTCTGCCATAGGTAAGTAAGTTACGAGTCAATGTCCGGTTGGTCAAGTGAATAGTCGAGGTCAGCGACAGGCCGGCAACTTTCGTGATGCGATTGCGTTCTTAATGGCAAGTATTAGAATAAGCCTGAAACAAGGAGAATCAGAATGCACATCGCGGTGAAACCAATCAACGAGATCTTTCAAGTTAACAACTACCTGTTCGGGCTGGCGTTTGAGGGCATCGACGAGAAGCTGGCGCGCAAGCAGCTTCAGCCGAATGCCAATTCGGTGACGTGGCTGCTTGGGCATACGGCAGCCATGAGGTTTGACATGCTGGGATTGACTGGGACGAAAGAGGATTGCCCGTGGGGAACCTTGTTTGATTCGTCAATCACCGAAGCAGACCAGTCAAAGTATCCGGACTTGAATGCGATTAAGTCAGTTTGGGATGATGTATCTGCAAGAATTACGGAGACATTGCCGGAGATCGACGAAGCGCGGCTTGCACAACCGCTGCCGTTCAAGCTGCCCACGAAGGAGCAAAACGTACTGTCGGGGCTGGCGTTTATTATGATGCACGAGTCATACCACATCGGACAAATTAGCACGCAACGGCGACTGCTGGGGATCGACAGTCTCTTTGATCTGGTGTATGCGCAGCGCAGAAAAGCGCAGCAATAGCAGACTTTTCGTCAGTTGCGGCGCTTGCTGCGACTGACAGCAGTGTTGTGCTGCGAGAGTGATGTCGTAAAGACGTGATGTCCGTCGCCGGTCGCGACAAAGAAATAGTAGTCGGTGTCGGCGGGGAAGAGCGCGGCTTTGATTGAAGCCAAACCCGGTGAACAGATGGGACCCGGCGGAAGGCCATAGTAAAGATAGGTATTATAAGGGGAATCAAAATCGAGGTCTTTGCGCAATAGCGGCCGGTCAAGTCCGCCGAGAGCGTATATGACGGTCGGGTCGCATTGCATTTTCCAGCCCTTGCGCAGGCGATTATGAAACACCGATGAAATCAATTCACGCTCCGAACCATCAGCAGCTTCAGCTTCAATCATCGAAGCCAAAGTCATGATCTGGTTAAGGGGCAAATTGAGAGTCCGCAACTGGGCGGTCATTTCAGCAGTGAATGAACTACGGAACATCTCCACCATTTCGCGGATGACCTCGTCCGGTTCCTGGTAAGGATAGAAGGAATAGGTTTCCGGGAAAAGATAACCCTCAAAGGACGGCGCTTCAATTCCCAGGCTCTTTCGAAAACTGGCGTCGTTCAGTAGCGCGAATAATTGCGCCGAATCGGTGGGAATCTCGCGGGCAAGAATCGGGGCAAAGTAGGCTATGGTCTTGCCTTCCGGAACGGTGATTTTGCTCAATTCCGGATTGGCGTTCTTGAAATATCGCGCCAAGGCGAGGTGGGTAAGTCCGCCGTTGAAACGATAGCGGCCCGGCTTGAGATGTTTGTCGGCTTGGGTGTATTTCATGAAAGTGTTGTACAGCCGCCGATCGGTGGCGATGCCGCTATCGGCAAGACGCTGGCGCAGGTCGGCAGCGTCGTCCTTGGGGCGGATAATGACGCTGTAGACTTTATGCGGATCGCCGAGGGGAGTAGAAATTTGCAGGTAGATGTAGATTGAGGCAGTCGCGAGTACGAGTACCAGAAGAATCGCCAGCCGCGTGTACCAGCGGCCAAAAACAATCCCGCGAATGACGTAGACAAAAGGAAGCAGCGGAATCAGCGCGAAGATTGCGATAGTGGTCGCCAGCCAGACCAGGGCCTCGAGCAAGCGTTTCATTGCCGTCTACTGCCGATGCGAGTCAAGGTAATCCTGCAAGATGATTTGAGCGGCGACGACATCAAGTTTTCCGCGCATCTGTTTTTCTTTCTTGCCGCTTTTGCGCAGCGTGTCTTTGGCTTGAGCGGAAGTAAAAGCTTCATCTTCGAGATGTATTTTGTAGCCGCGCTGTTCGAGGGCGGCGACGAAACGGCGGACCTCATCGGCCATTTGGCCGCCTGTGCCGCCGGACAGCGAGACCGGCAAACCAACCACAATAAGTTCTACGTCCTGATCGGCCAAAGCGTCGCAGACACGATTGGCGGCCTCATCGGGTGATTTGAGATTCAGGGTTGTCAGCGGTTGGGCGGTAATGCGCAGCGGATCGGAATAGGCGATCCCGATGCGTTTGCGGCCATAGTCGATGCCGATGATGCGGGAATGATACATGCAGTAAGAAATGTATCACTGATCAAAGCAAGTGTCAATTGTTAACAGACAGCCGTAATGCGCGCAACCCGGATGCCTCGACTCTTCAAAGGTTTGATGCAGTGTGATATACTGGCATAAGCACTCGCAGTACCTCGGAAAAGCCAGAGCATTCGCTTCCCAAAACCGGATAGCGTTGAACCAAACGATTTAAGTTCATATAGCACGACGGAGTTACGGAGAAAGAGCCGCCTGCCGTTCGGCCGAATACTCCATACCGAATTCCATCGGTTACGGCAAACGCGCGACACCTGGTCAAGCCGCGTTCTACATAGGACTGAGCTTGGCGGTTGGCTGTGAGGCAAGACAAACTGAATCTTTTTGCTTCAATAAGCATCGAACAATCCTCTTTTTTGCGTAAACCGCTTTCAAACAAGCCGAGATCAGTATTGTGCCACTCAAGCGCAATAGATTGCCTCTTCCACCCCAACGCCATCAACAAAGGTACTACGAAATGTGTCACTGTGTCAGATTCAGACGGAACTAGCTTGTTTCTAACATAGTGCTGTCGGAGTTCGAGTATGTCCATCACAGTTGAGGCTATTTCATCTACGCGATCTTTCGTCACCGATAAGCTGCTACACAATTCAGGCAAGTCGCGGTCGCCCAAAACTTCGAGGCGATGCTCATGTACGCAAGACTTGGGGAGTACTTTGAGCACCTTGTGTTCATCGACCGCAAGCTCTTCTATCCACTTCAAGAGTTGGGGCGGTGGACTCGATAATTCTTGAAAGGTGTCACCTAGTTTCAAAGTGTAGGCATCAAAAATGGCGCAGTCTGCGACATTCGACGACCAGAGCCAATTCACACGTCGAACATGTTGCAGGTCCCAACCGTCGACGTCACCGAAGTCATCCAGCCACTGGTATTCATAGTCCAAATGAGGAATAACACCTAAAGCATGTACTTGAGACGTCCCCAACCTTAGAAGTACGATATCTCCCGGCTTTACCTCGTTTCCACAAAATCTTCGCAGATCGGAGAGCTTTCTTGAGGTTACTCCATCCGCTCTGAGTCTTGACTCACATTCAGGCCAAGGTCCACGGTCTCCATTGCCGTTCAACATGACATCCCATTCGAGACAGACCTTGACATAGTTGCGATTCGTATCCCCCGCGGACACCTGCCAGATTCGAGCACCATCGTGAATCTTCATTTACACTGACCTTTGCTGCATTCGCTGTTAACTAATATCATTTATGACTCTTACGTACCCCCGCCAGCTCGCAATCCAGCCGCGGAGTTCGTCGGAGACGATGACTTTCATTTCCAATGTTAATGTGCCGTCTTTGTGGCGTTTGATTTTCTGTGATGGGTGCCAAGTGCGTTCTGCGATGGTGTCGGCAATTTCTTTGGAGAAGCGCAGAACGACACGTTGCGGCTTCTGGCCCTCAAAGCCAAATATGCCAAATCGGTCCTTACGCAGTTTCTCGAGGCTGAACTTGGGATCACGACGGAATGTGGTATCGAGTACTTCAACTGCAAGCATTCTTTGGACCGGCAATTGAATGTATGTCTTGAAGTAGTTCGAGTAGAGTACCAAGTACATTGCGCCTTTGTGCAAGAGCAGCATGTATGGGTTTCCGTCTATCTTGCTCGACTTGTCGCGCCAGGTGGCTTTGTAGTCGACGACAACGCTGTTACGGGACGCAATTGCCTGGATGAGACGATCAATAATCATCGAGAACTTGCTGTAGTCGATGTAACCGGTTTGGTTGAACCCGAATATTTGTGCCGAAGCGTGTTCGCTGACCTCTGCAACTGCGTCGCTTGGGTACAATTGGCGAGCCTTCTGCAGGAACGCCTTTGCGTCGCGCTCCAACGGTGTTGATTTGAAAGCCTCGGCTATGCCCTTGAGCATTAGTGAAGCCAAGATTTCCCGACTGCCAAGCGTCATCGGCACGAAGCGCAAGAACCCTTCGTCGATGGACCAAGTAGTTTGGTTATTCTTGCCAACGGTTTCATTTAAGGGGATATTGCAGGCTGCAATTCTGGCGAGGTCGCGCTGAATTGTTCGAAGCGAGACGCGTTTGTCAAAGTACTCATGGAGTTCGTGAGCAGTCACAGTCCTTTTGAGCGACAAGCGCTGAAGAATCTCAATGATTCGTTCTATCTGTGTTCGTTCCGCCATTTTCATAACAAACTACAGCGCGACCCGCCAGTTGCCAACCCCTTTCTAACTAAACCAGCGGTTCGTGAGCTCGCAGGACGAAATCACCCAAAATGTGTCCGTAAAATATTCCTTCGAGGCGATATTTCGGCTGTTCCTTACCGTCGGACTCGACGAGCGTCTGCTTGAATATGCCTTCTTTGACGAGATGCGAAGCCTGGGTTAAGACCGGGCGATCAAGAAACGCGGGTGTGTCAAATGGTGCAAATGCGACAGAGTGATTCAGGCCGTCGAGGTACTTCTCGCGCTGGTAGTGGAATACCTCATACATGACCAGAATTTGTTCCTCACGATTGAGCTTGAATGCATCCGCGAACTTCTTGAATGGGATTTCTATCTTTGTGCTCTCAAGTCGCTTCATGATGTGATCGAATTCCACCTGAATGATTCGAAGCCCTTCAAGACTGGGCTCGAAGAAGTATGGGATATTATCAATGTTAAGTTCAGAATGTTCCATGACCTCGTTTATGATCGGCTTCCAGCTCTCGAGAAATTCCAAGTTCGACGCAAATCCTGGAGGAGCGGTTTTATACATGTGGTTGTTGTCGCGAATAATATTGGCGCGTGCATAAGTAGTAAGTTCGACACTTGCTTCAAGCAAACGAGTTGGATTGACCACAGAGGTCACGATTCGGTCTTCGCGAATCAATTCGAGATACACTGAACCGCAAGTGAGAAGATCTCTCTCTAATAGAGACGTCACGACTGTAAGCTGCTCCATTATTGGGATATTGTAGCCGAACACATCGCGCAATAGCGTGACAGTTGGGATGTCCGCGATGGTGCAGTACCGGCTTTTGGGGAGCGACGTGTAGATTCTCGCGACAATTAGCACGTCGACCACCGACAATTCCATCTCGACGAAAAGTTCTTTCGCTAATCGACCCACCAACTCTTCGAATTCTCCAGAGAGATTTGGTGCTCCAATAGTGTCGATCGGCCCATGTTCCTTCAGAAGTTCGGCGACCCTTGCCAGGTCACGACCAATGTTCAATTTTTCCATAAGTCCTCCATTTCCAAAAAACAATCAATGGGCTGGGTGCGTCAGGAAATGTCGCACTATGAGAAGATTTCTCGAGAAATTTCAGATAGTTTGGCAGTTGTCTTACCCGTATATTCCTCCCATGAAGAAGAGCGGTGTACTGATCAGTTTTGAGGGGGTTGA
>CAZIBI010000050.1:0-5609 GCA_964537215.1 uncultured Ignavibacteria bacterium
GCCGCAACTATCCCCTTGACAATCTCAAGCCCCGCGCTAACTTTCCCGACAATTCTATTGGCGAAAGCCGCGAAAGGTCACGAATGCTCTGGTCAAAAACCTATATACCCACGTTACGCGAAAGTCCGTCGGAAGCCGAATTAATCTCACACAAACTTCTGCTGCGCGGCGGCTATATCCGCAAACTTCAAGCCGGCGTTTACAATTATCTACCGCTCATGCAGCGCGTGCTGCACAAGACGATCAATATCGTGCGCGAAGAAATGGATCGCTCCGGCGCCATTGAGATCACGATGCCGGTGCTTCATCCGGCCGAGCTGTGGCAGGAGTCGGGTCGCTGGGATGTCATGGGCAAAGAGCAGATGCGCATGAAAGACCGCCACAATCGCGACATGGTGCTGGGCGGCACACACGAAGAAGTTGTCACCGGCCTAGTACGCGGCGAGTTGCGCAGCTATCGCCAACTGCCGCTCAATCTCTATCAGATTCAGGTCAAGTTCCGCGACGAAATTCGTCCGCGCTTTGGTTTGATGCGCGGCCGCGAGTTTCTGATGAAGGACGCTTACACTTTCGACACCAATCAAGAGACGCACAAAGTTGCCTACGACAAAATGGTCGCCGCTTATTTTGCGACCTTCAATCGCTGCGGGCTCGCAGTGCGCAAAGTGCAATCTGATACCGGCGCCATGGGCGGAACGATGGCGCATGAGTTCATGGTGATTGTCACGACCGATTCCGGCGAAGAAGTCGTCTATTTCTGCGACAAGTGCGATTATGCGGCCAATATCGAAAAGGCCGAATCAGTCGACACCAACCCGATTGCCAAGGAGTCGCCGAAGACACTTGAAAAGGTCCCGACCCCGGGTGCTGCGACAATTGAGCAAGTGACCGAGTTTCTCAAAGTACCGGCCGAGCGATTGGTCAAAACGCTGCTTTATGTCGCCGACGGCAAAACTGTGGCGGCGCTGATTCGCGGCGACCGGCAGATTAACGAAACGAAATTGAAGAACCATTTTGGCTGCGTCGAGTTGACGATGGCAACGCCGGAAGTCGTTGAGAAAGCAACCAAAGCTCCGGTCGGGTTCGCGGGACCGATTGGTTTGAAAGATATCCGCATTGTCGCCGACCCGGAAGTAATGGAACTCACCAATTTTGTCGTGGGCGCCAACGAGAATGAAACGCATTACATCAATGTCAATATCAAGCGCGATTTCGAGATCAAGGAAGTCGCGTCAATTCGCTCCGTGCAGATCGGTGACACTTGCGCCAACTGCAAGCAGGGAAGACTTAATGCGCAGAAGGGAATCGAGGTCGGAAACACTTTCAATCTCGGTCTCAAATACTCCAAAGCGTTGAATGCGAAGTTCATCGATGCCGACGGCAAGGAACAATTGTTCTGGATGGGTTCGTACGGAATAGGCGTGACGCGCACGATTCAGGCGACCGTGGAGAAGTATAACGACGAGAAGGGGATCATCTGGCCGGCGACCATGGCGCCGTACAATGTCGAATTGGTGCCGCTGACGATGCAGGAGGACAAACTGCGCGCGGCGGCGTTTGAACTCTATGACAAGCTGACGGCGGCCGGCGTCGACGTGATCATGGATGATCGCGACGAGCGGGCCGGCGTGAAGTTCAACGATGCCGACCTTATCGGCGTGCCGCTGCGGGTGAATATCGGTTCAAAGTCGCTTGAGCGTGGCGAATTCGAATTGAAGGAACGCGCCAAGACCGATGTCGTTCCGATCAAGATCGAATCGGCGGTCGAGACGATTAAGAAGACCATTGCCGGGCAGATTGCCAACCCGCAACCGTTTTAGATAGAAATAATCTCGCAATCTGAAACCATTGGGCGGCGGTTGCGTTATTTATTCAATTAATCGATTAGATAGGTCCGAGTCGACCAAGTTCGGACATTCCGATAGAAGCGCAAGATTACAAAACGAATCAAATTCTTACGAAGCTAGGAAAGGCAAGTCATGATGCTTGTTAAGACCAGACTAGGTCTAAGCGCCATCCACGGTATCGGCCTGTTTGCCGATCAAGATATCCCCAAAGGCACTGCGGTGTGGGAATTCACTGAAGGGTTTGACCAGGCAATTCCGCGCGAACAATTGGAAAAGGTCCCGGAAGCCGCCCGCGCTGATTTCCTCAAATACAGCTATACCAGCAAGAAAAATGGGAAGTATTACATTCTCTGCTGTGACGACGCACGATTTTTCAACCACAGTGACGACCCGAATGTCATTAGCCGGCCGAACGGCAATGTCAACGAGGATTTGGATATCGCGGCGCGCGACATTCAGCGCGGTGAAGAATTGACTTGCGACTACCGCTCGTTTGAAGCTGCATTCACGCACGAAATGTTGAAGTAAAAGTATCTCCGTGGCGACTACGCAGCGCGGCGAATTGAGATGGCGAAACCGCACGGGTTTCGACTAGGCGTTCAATGTCGTCGCTCGTAAATCGGGCAGTCAACGCGCAGTTCCGAATCTGCCAGCGCCTTGCCGAGCATATTGCAATAATGAGGCGTAGACTGGTTCTGGGCTTCGGACGTGCCAAGATGTTTGCAGCTAAGGCAAATGCGCGTCGCAGGCGCCAGACCATCCTTCTGCAGAGTCGAAATCAAATTCATCAAGAACAAGAGTCCAGCCTGTTGGCTTTGCAGCGGCAATGCGGCAACGGCACTGGCGACAATGTCGGCCCAACTGCCAAGTTTCTTCGCCAGTCTGCGTCCGGCGGCAGTCAATTTGAGATCGAAAGCGCGCCGGTCTTCCGAGGCGGCGATACGCGCGAGGAGCTTCTTCGATTCAAGAGTGGTGACGGCGTCGCTAATCGTAGCGGCAGTTACACCAAACTCGCGCGCCAAGTGTCCCACCCGGCACTGCTGCGGGCTGTGCGACGAAATGAAAACGAGAATGTAAATTTGAATCGGTGAAAGTCGATGCTGTTGGGCTTTCTCCCAAAGCAGCACGCGGAAGGCATGGTTGAGCTGGTCAAGTGCGGCGACGATCTTGTGTGGTAACTGTTCTTGGTGACGAGTTGGATCAGACGGCGAGTCCATGCGGTTTCCTTCGCAAGCTAGTGGACGCTAATTTGTCCAAGTTGACTGTACTCACTGCTTTAGAGTGGCCTTTGGATCCAATTAAGTGCGGACGAGAATTCGGTGCAAGAATAATCCCTGCCAAACACCCAACTCGAGACCGGAATTGCCTGGCCCGGCAATGACTTGAATGAAGCAGCCCCTTCTCTCAAGACGCACAGAATTAGTGCGATTCGGACCAATTGTGTAGACGCATCAGGGAATTGTGGCGACTTAAGTCATGGCTATAAAATGGGTTATCGGTCAAGCGCTCGCTCTCGGCACGGAGCTTGCTTAAGATAGCAGTGTCAGTGGGCAGATGAATAGAAGGAGACAGATATGAAGTTAAGAATTTGGATACCGGCACTTTTGATTCTCGCGGCAATCGCGATAGTTGGCTGCGAGGAAAAGACGAAATATATCACGACAGCGGAAGTTCCGGCAATTCCCGTTGGAGTTTATTCGGTTACGGGCGACGGCTATGTCGACGTCATTTGGCAAGCCAACAACGATCGTGGCAACACGGACGGATACGGTGTTTATCGGTATTCGGGGACTGTCGGTGGATCCGATGAATACGAATTACTCGGCACAGTCGACGCTTCTCCATTGGCGGAGACATATAGTTTTCGTGATAACGACGTCCAAAACGGTGACACCTACTATTACGCCGTGAATGCCTTTAACGATTATGGCGAGTCCGAGTTGTCCGATCCCGATGCTTTCGACACGCCGCGTCCTGACGGCAACGCAACCGTTCGGGATTTTCACACATATCCGGCCGATGGCGGATTTGATTTCAGTCGTGCGCGTGTGGTGAGTTGGGACGATGCAACTAGCGACGTTTACTTTGAGTTTGATTCGAACCTCGACGCCTTCTTCTTCTTCGCAGGGAATGAAGATGTCGATATCATGGACTTTGGTTACACGGATGCCTTGAATGATGTTGGTTGGGGCGATCCGGGTGAGGGTGACGGCTGGTCGCAAGTTGGCTGGATGGAACTCACTTTAGGACACAGTTATATTGTTTGGACAGCCGATAATCACTATGCAACGTTTCGCGTCAAGAGTCTTGGCGTGAGCAATATTTCGATTGACTGGGCTTATCAGACCGACGAAGGTAACCCCGAGCTCAAGCGTGCTACGAAAGTCAGTCCCCCACATGCCGAAAATTACGGCAGAAGGAGTGGTAACTAATATGAAACGCCTCTTATTACTCACCGCGCTGATCGCGACCATGGCAATTCTCTTTGCCGCAAGTGTCGCCTCGGCACAGTCGACCATGCGTCGCAGCTATGACGACCTTGATGTCGACATCTGGACCGACAAAGATGACGGTTCCAACTACTACGAAGGTGACAACATCACCATCTATTTCCGCGCCTCGCGCGATTGTTACGTGACGATTTATGATCTCGATACCCGCGGAAACATCAACCTGATCTTTCCGGCCGAACCGGGTGACAACAATTTCATCCAGGGCGACGAGATCTATATGATTCCCGACCAGGGCGACGATTTTGATTTCACGTTGGAAGGTCCTCCCGGAAATGAGACGATTCAAATCGTGGCAAGTCCCGCCGAATATATCGTGCCGGACTGGCGCGGCCCGCGATCGGTCTATGACGACGATTGGGGATTCAAGTACGACGGCGATAACGATGACTTTGTCGCGCGCGTCAACAGCCGGTATTTCCCGGGCGATGTCTGCGCATACGACAACGTGTCGTTCTATGTAGCGCCGCGTTACTACTATCAGCCCGAGAAGAGCGATTGCTATGGCGATTGTGGCCAGGTCTATATTGACTATCCGGACGGCTGCGAAGTGTTCGTCAACGGCGTGTTCTACGGTTACGCGCCGCTGTATGTGCCTTCAATCTATCTTGGCCGTCACCGGGTAACGGTTTATTGGGGCGCCAGCATCGTCTACAACGACTGGATTCTCGTCGATGCCTGGCATCCGTATTTCGTGTACACGCGTCCGTGGTATGTTTATGACTACTGCTATACCAATTGGTATCGCGATCACAGATGGGACAGATGGTACGACGGTCCGTCGCGCTACAAATACAAAGACCGCGATTTCTACACCTATAAGAAGCCGGATTCGCGGCGTGGGTACACTGTCGTGACGAATACGCACGGCGGATATGACAAGTCGAAGGTCTATGCCGACAAGTCGAGTCGTATCGAGAAGTACAAAGAGACTTACAAGTACGACAAGTCGACCAAGACTTACACGGCCTCGAAGGGCAAGTACGACGCCAACAAAGGCAAGAGTCGTGATTTCGACGCTTTCAATTCGAAGAAGCCGGTCTACGGCAATGACAATGCCGGAACCTACACTAAGCCGAAAGCCGGCGGTAGCACAGGCAAAGACGGCTCGAGCGGCGATGTGAGAAAGCCGGCCTCCAACAATACCGGCAAGTCGGGCGGAGAGGCAAGAAAGCCTGCGACTCGCAGCGGCGATAGCGGTAAGTCGGGCGGTGAAGTGAAAAAGCCGGCCACGAACAGCGGTGGCAAGTCG
>CAZIBI010000050.1:5709-9403 GCA_964537215.1 uncultured Ignavibacteria bacterium
CGGTAAGTCGGGCGGTGAAGTGAAAAAGCCGGCCACGAACAGCGGTGGCAAGTCGGGCGGAGAGGCAAGAAAGCCTGCGACTCGCAGCGGCGATAGCGGTAAGTCGGGCGGTGAAGTGAAAAAGCCGGCCACGAACAGCGGTGGCAAGTCGAATGGCGATGTCAAGAAGCCGGCCACCAAGAGCAACGACTCCGGTTCCGGCAAATCAACGCCGAAGGTCGAGTCGTCGAATTCAGGCGGACACAAGTCCAGCTCGTCGAGCTCGAGCGGGAATTCGTCGAGCAAGTCGAACGGCAACTCCGGCGGTTCGAGCAAAAGCGGCGGACACTCCGGTGGTGGCAAGAAACGCTAGGCGATATTCGACCGATCCGCACTAACTGACCATTTTGGTGCTTCCTATAGAGAGGGTTGTGGTCTGGGTTCCGAAAGGTCCCGGACCACAGCCCATAATTATGAGAGGCATTTGTTGTTGACGGATAGGGACACGAAGGCTAAGCTAAGAGTAGTTATGAACAAGTTCGGGAAGTATCTGATAGTGATGGCGATCAGTCTGGGACTGATCACCGGATCGGCAACGGCGCTGACGCGCAAGACCAAGGATGCCGGCAGCAGCAAGCCAAAGGCTGCGGACACGATCAAGCAAAGTCAGCCGGTTGGTACTGCTGCGCCTGTAAGTCCGGTCAAAGTCGACACGTCCGTGAATCGCAAGACGACGCCGGCGAAGTTCAACGATTTCCTGGACAAGAACAAGAACGGCATCGACGACCGTGTCGAGAAGTGTAATCCGGAGAACAAGAAGACCGAACCGGCAAAGACTGCTCCGACGACAAAGCCCGCAAAGAAACCGGTCGAGACGAAAAAATCAATTTCGCCCAGTTCCGCAAAAGTAAGCTCCCATAAATCCAAGTAAGATCAACGGCAAAAAAATACAGGCGGTGTGCTTGCCAGCGCACCGCCTGTTTGTTTTGGCTGAAGCGAAACTACGTTTAGTAGTCCGCACAGTCGCAGGATGCTCCGGGACTTGTGCCGCCGGAGAAGATGAATTGAATCATGAAGACTGCATCGGAGATTGTGATCAACCCATTGCAATCTGCGTCGCCGGAACCGACCGTATTCGGAGTCGGTGCGGGCCCGCCGGTAAATGTATACGCGATGACATAGACTGCGTCGCTGATTGTGTAGATGCCGTTGCCGTCGGCGTCACCAACGAGCCAGGTGCAACTCGGCGGCAGCGCAACAGTAACCTGTTCGAGATCCGAGTAAGCCGAAAGCTGATTCTGGGCATCCTTGGCGCGGACCCGATAATAGTATGTGCCGTTGGTAAGGCCCGACACATGATAGGTCGAATCAGTTTCGGACATCGTCAGCAGCAATTGGCTTGAGTAGGAATCGGTCGGATAGATGTCATCGATGAACAACCCGCCGCTGTTGACGAACCCGTCGCTCATGTAGCGGAAGCGTACGAGAATGTTCTGGTTAACATAAGCAGCCAGATTGAACTTCCCCTGTACCCATCCCGACGAATTTCCGGTAATTCCGTTGCCGAGATTGTTGCCGTTTGGATTGGTGTTGGTGGTGATATTGCCCGGAATCGAGCTCCAACTGCTGCCGCCGTTGGTTGAAACCTCCACATAACCGTAGTCCCAGCCGCTTTCGATGTTGTACCAAGCGGCAAATTTGATGCTGTCGCCGGCATCGACATGCATGGCCGTTGCGGCAGTCAAGCGGCTGTCGAGATTGGCGACATTGCCGGAGAAATAGGAATTTACGCCGGAATTGGCGCGTACGGTCGAGAGCGTGAATCCGCCCGGATTCCAGTTGTTCGTAACCGATTCGAGATTGTCCGTGCCTTGGGAGTAACCGGAAAGCTGCCAGACTTCGAAAGTCAGAGCCGGATTGTCGAGGTCGAAGTGATGCCAGAACAAATCAAAATCGCTGACGGAGATATCCGCTTGCGGATAAATACTCGGTTTGGCCGGTGCTTTGAGCTTCTGCGGCGCATCGGCGATTCTGGCGAGGAACAACGCCGGTCCCATCGCATTCGTGACCAGCGGCGTTATGCGATTGGTCGGCGGCCAGAAATCATCCGACTGATTGCCGACTTCGATCGTCACGGCAAAATTCTTGTTCTTGGTTGTCTGCTCGCCATAGCCCCAATCGTCGCTTGAGCCGTTGACCGGATATAGCAACTGCCACGGCGGTCCGACCGAATAACCGGCCATCGCGCCGATAGTGTCACCCATTGCCTCAAAGATTTCATTGTCGGGCGTGAAGATCTCGGCATAGCCCCAGGGATAGAGGAACAGATCAGAGAACGAGTGATAAGAAAGGGTAATGACGAAATTGCGCGACTCGATGAATGCCTTTTCGGCTTGAGTTTCCGGTTCGGAGAAAGCGCTCGCACCGCGATAGGTTTCTTCATTGCCGTTGGGAGATGAGCCTTCGTTATCGAATCCCCATTGATAGCCGTAGTTGCGGTTGAGATCAACGCCGAACGAGCCGCCGTTGTTGCGGCGATTTTTGCGCCAGAGCCCGCCGCCGCCCGGATCGGTTTCTTCATTGTAGGCGTAACCGTCGGGGTTCATGCAGGGACTGAAAAACAATTCGCGGTTATTGACCAGGAAAGTTACCTGCGCGTTCGTGCCGTAATTGTTGGTCAGATAGCGCATGTAGTAGATGAGCACTTCGGGAGTGATGACTTCGCGGGCATGATGCGCGGCGTAGTAGTAAACTTCCGGCTCGCTTTCATCGAGCAGCGGACTGTCGGAAATCTTCATTACATAGATCGGCCGGCCTTCGAGCGAATTGCCGATCGACCATTTGGCACGCACGATCGTGGGATTTGCCGTGGCAATGGAATCCATCGCCAACTCAATCTCCGAGAGCGTACGATAACCGCCCATCGTCTTGCTGGGATCGAAGCGGCTGCGATAGAACGCCGTCATGTCGTCGACGGTCAGTTCGAACTTCAGACCGCTCGCTTCCAATAGTTGCAGTTCTTCGGCCGTGACGAGCACGGTAATATACTTGTCGCCAACGTAGACTTCGTCGAGCCGCAGCGACTTCAGCGTTTGAAAGTCAGCGCGAGTCTCGATCGCGACGCGCGCCTGCGAGAATTTTTCGCCGGCTTTTGTTTGAGTTGCAATTGAAATGAGAAACAAGGCTGCGAATAGCAATGCAGCAAAGGTTCGATGGGTGCTCATCTGGCTGGCTCCTTCGCGTGGTGAAGTAGTTGAGAAGCCGCTGCTCAAGCGGCAAACAATCTCCAATAGGCTGGTAATATAGCTCAAATCCGGTTTGAGGCAACACTAATCTCGCCAACGTCTTGCTGCGAAGGCGTTTGGTCGGGAATCAGCGGCAGGTTGATTCGAAAGGTCGTGCCGAAATCAACCGCTGATTGGCAGGTGATTGTACCGCCGTGCGCCATGACCCATTTGCGCGCCAATGCCAGGCCGAGCCCCGTGCCGTCGGCTTTGCCGGAAGTGTAAAACGGCGTGAAAATGCGAGAAAGCTGATCGCTGGTCATGCCTTTGCCGTGATCGGCGACCTCGATTGTAAACATTGCGGTGAGTTCGTCGAATTTCAGGGACACAGTAATTCTCTTGCCGGAGTCGGACGCCTGAATAGCGTTTTCGATTAGGTTAATCAGAGTGTTGAGCATCAAAAGCGAATCACACACGAACGGCGGCAGCGA
>CAZIBI010000050.1:9503-17530 GCA_964537215.1 uncultured Ignavibacteria bacterium
TCGGTGACGAGCGAGCAGATAAGCGAAAGCCAGATGGTGTTGTTATTCTTCGCAACGATTTCAATTTCCGGAATCCGCAGCTCGCTGTGGCTGGCAATGGTTTTCGCAAGCAGGTTGCGCAGCGACGGCCAATCGGCGAGCGTGATCGTATACGGCTGTCCGAGTCCCGAGTCTACAGTCACTCCCAATATCTTTGCCGCCGATTCGTTGAAGTGCGTGACGGTGCCTTGATTATTGCAGCTAAGGACGCCGGAAGGAATACTGCGGAGCACGTCTTCGGTGTAGCGTTCCAGACTGGCGGCACGGTCGCGTTGCTGCGCGTACAGGTGCTGGAGTTTTTCTTCTTTGGCTTTCAATTCGGCGATGACTTGTTGGAATGTCTCGACGGCAAAGTCAACCGACTCGCGTTTGTCGGTGTGGGCGATGTCAGCGGCAAGAGCTTCGCTTTTGATCTGCTGATACGGTTTCATCGTGATCTTAAGCAGCATGACCGCCATCGTAAGAGCGGCGATAACACTTAGTATCTGAAAGAGCGTATTCAGCCACGCGAAATGCGCGATGTCGCTTTGTTCGCCGGCATCGATTGTGACGACTAATGTCAACGGCCGGCCATCGTCGCTGCGAAAGTGAAAGAACCCGGAACGCTCTTTGCGCCCGCCGTTGGATTCGTACGGCTCGGTCATTGATGCCGGCAATCCGCCGCGAATTCCACCGGCAATTGTTTTGGGCAAGGTATACGCCCGGCGAATCTGCAGCAGCCGGTCGGACGAGATCAAAGTGGATGTCGCGGCAGAATCGTCGCGCAGCAAATCCGTTTCGAGCAATACGATCTGGGAAAATCCCGCCGCCAGCGCCAAATCGCGCACCGGCTGCGAATTGAGACGCTCTTGCGGGCTGTCCTTGAGCGCCATTGTAAGGAGCTGCATGTTCTGGGCAGTCTGGTCGAGGATCTGCCGCTCCTGCGCGGACTGCGTCTGACTGAAATAGCGCAACGAGTTGAGATTCGCCACGACGATCAGCAAGAACATGAACGCCAACGTGAGGCGAATGCGGATCTCGTAGGTAAACCCGATTCGTTTCAGCCAGCGGGCATCGATTTCGCTCAAAGCGAGTTTCGGCAGCTTCATCCATATTATTATCGGCTGATGAGAAAGTTGTGGTTAGGCGCAGTTGGGTGTTGCCAGACGCGAAAGATGTCATTATTCTGGCGTATGCAAAATCGACTACTGCCGGTCATTATCCTGATTACGCTGCTTTTCGGAGCAACAAACGCCTCGGCGCAGGAATATCTGCTGCGCTATGAGGCTATCCATTACGCCACATTAACCGAGATAGTGCAGCATCACATAGTCCGGGAGCGCGTAACTCCCGACAATCTCGGAATCGCGGTATTTGAGTATCGGCTCGATCGCAAGGGCGAAAACGGTTCATTGCGCGACAGCTCAAGCCTCGGCAATGGCACGTTCGCGTTGAATCAATTCAATCCCGATTCGTTGTCGGCATACCGGGAAGCGCTGGTTAATTCACCGACAGCAAAAGTGCTGAAGGATCACCAGTTGGAGTATCTCGGCCGGGTTGATACCATCGCCGGGCTGCCGTCTTACATGTATGCCATCACCGTCGAAAGTGTCCGCCAATATCTAGTTTGGTTAGCGCCGGCACCGGCTGGACTGGAGAATCTCAATTTGTGGCAATCCCTCGAGTACCCGAAGCGGAAGATATCTTTCCTTGTCGAGGAAGAGCTTTGCAACATGATCAGATTAGTCCTGCTGCGCGGTTGGGTATTTCCTCCGGACGCCAAAGAAAAGACGACCGCGTTCATCATAACTCGCTTCGATACGGCTGTGAATATCGATTTGCTGACGGTTCGCAACAATACCTATCTCTATGAGTTAAAGAGCGTTACGGCAGTAGTTTCGTCCGGCAAGTGAGCTTGCCGCCGATTGAACCAAACTTTCGGCTGATTTTGCGTATAACTAACTGGTAGGTTTGCGGTTGACAGACCGATTTTTTTTGCTACCTTCGTTGGCACTCTGGGCTTGAGAGTGCTAAGATTTTGATGGAGATATGACGGTTTACCAATTAACAGAGCGCGAACGGGTCGTACTGGCAGTATTGATCGACTATTACATCCGTACGGCCGAGCCTGTCGGGTCGCGAGTAATTGCGACGCGCTTCAATCTGGGCGTCTCGCCGGCGACGGTCCGCAACACTTTGTCCGACTTGGAAGAGCGCGGTTTGATCGAACAGCCGCACACTTCGGCGGGGCGAATTCCGACCGAATCCGGCTATCGGGTTTATGTCGACTCGCTGCTCAAGACCGAAAAGCTTTCGCAAGTTGACCGCGACAAAATCAAGAAGTTGCTGGTTACCGATTACAACGCCATCGAAGATGTTCTCGAACAGACGGCACGCGTACTTGCAAAAGTTACAACGCAGCTCGGCGTGACAGTCATGCCAAAGTTTGAAGAGGCGGTACTCAAGAAGATCGATCTGGTGCAAGTCACCGACGACAAAGTGATGGTTATCATCGCGGTGCGCTCTGGTTTGGTGCGTACCATATTATTGGAAGTCGACACCGAAATCGGCCAGGAAGAAATCCGCCAAACCGCGGAATTACTGAATGAAAAATTGAGCGGCCTGACTTTGGGCGAAATCCGCCGCACGGTTTTTGAACGGCTACGCAACGAAAGTCGCGGCGAACCGCAACTGCTCAAGCTGTTTATGGAGCAGCGCGAGCATATTCTGGATGAGTCAGCGATTGAAGGTCTGCACACCGAGGGTACGACGAATATCATCTCGCAGAAAGAATTCCAGGATCCGGAAAAGCTCCGCGAGTTCATTTCTCTCCTCGAAGAGCGCAAGAGTTTGGTAGGATTGCTCAAGCACAAGATTGTCGGCGACGGCGTTTCGGTGACGATCGGCAATGAGGCGAATATCGAAGGTATGAAAGGCTGCTCGGCAGTGATTCATACATATCAAGTCGGCACCACGCGCGGAACGATCGGGGTAATTGGCCCGACGCGCATGGAATATGCCAAATTGATGTCCGTAGTTGATTACACCGCCAAGGTGTTGTCGGAAATTTTATCGAAATAGGAATCGATCATGAGTTTTGAAACAGAGGGGCTGAAGAATATGTCAGAAGAAGAGTCGACCGGAGCGGAAGCTGCTGCCGAAGTTGACACTACAACTGCCGAAGCTGCGAAGGATGAGCTTACTGTTCTCAAGCAGCAGTTGGAAGATCAGAAAAACGACTACCTGCGTTTGGCGGCGGAATTTGACAATTACCGCAAGCGTTCGCGCCGCGATATTACCGAGATTGTCAAGTCTGCCAACGAGTCGCTGATTGCGGAGCTTTTGGATGTGCTCGATAATTTCGAGCGCGCGCTGAAAAGCCGCGACGAGGGAGTTGAGCCCGATTCGTACAGCAAAGGCATGTCGCTGGTTTATGAACGGCTGGTGAGCATTCTTTCGAATGCCGGATTGAAGCGCTTTGATTCCGTCGGCGAACCATTCGATCCGCGGCTGCATGAAGCGCTGATGCAAACCGAGACCGACGAGCAGGCGCCCGATACGGTAGTCTCGGAATTCTTGCCGGGATACATGCTGAACGATAAAGTGATCCGGCACGCCAAGGTGAGCGTCGCCAAAGCCAGAGAAGGAAAGTAATTCATTGCCGAGTAACGATAATTTGATAGCTTGGAGCTTTGTACCGGGGTCCGATGCGATGGAGGTTATAGATAATGGGTAAAGTCATTGGCATAGATTTAGGCACGACCAATTCGTGTGTCGCAGTCATGGAAGGCGGCGAGCCGGTCGTCATTCCGAATCAGGAAGGCGGCCGCACCACGCCGTCAGTGGTGGCATTTCTCGACAACGGCGAAAAGCTGGTCGGTCAGATTGCTAAACGTCAAGCGATCAAAAATCCGACCAACACTGTCTTCTCGATTAAGCGCTTCATGGGACGCCGGCATTCGGAAGTCAGCTCGGAAGAAAAGCTGGTGCCATATCGCGTAACGGAAAACGAGACCGGTGATTGCCGCGTCGACATCAACGGCAAGCTGTATTCGCCGCCGGAGATTTCGGCGTTGATTTTGCAGAATCTCAAGGCGACAGCAGAGTCGTATCTAGGACATTCAATCACGCAAGCCGTCGTTACCGTGCCGGCCTATTTCAATGACAGCCAGCGTCAGGCGACCAAGGATGCTGGACGCATCGCCGGACTCGACGTGTTGCGCATCATCAACGAGCCGACCGCAGCAGCGTTGGCGTATGGGCTGGACAAGAATAAAAATCAAAAGATCGCGGTTTATGACTTGGGCGGCGGCACATTCGATATCTCGATCTTGGAATTGGGCGACAGCGTTTTCGAAGTGTTGTCAACCAACGGCGATACGCATCTGGGCGGCGACGATTTCGATCAACGCCTGATTGACTATATCGCCGACGAATTCTTGCGCCAGGAGTCAATCGACTTGCGCAAGGACCGGATGGCGCTGCAGCGCTTGAAAGAAACGGCGGAAAAAGCCAAATGCGAATTGTCGACGACGATGCAAACGCAGGTGAACTTGCCGTTCATCACAGCGGATCAAAATGGTCCGAAGCATCTCGACATGACAATCACGCGCGCCAAACTTGAGCAGCTCACCGATGATTTGATCCAGCGCACGATCGAGCCGTGCCGCAAGGCACTCGCAGACGCCGGGCTGAATGCCTCGCAGGTTGCAGAGGTCGTCTTGGTCGGTGGCATGACACGTATGCCGAAAGTCCAGCAGGTCGTGAAGGATTTGTTTGCGCGCGAGCCGCACCGGGGCGTGAATCCTGATGAGGTCGTCGCAATCGGTGCTGCCATTCAGGGCGGAGTGCTTGCCGGCGATGTGAAAGATGTATTGCTCCTCGATGTTACACCGTTGTCGCTCGGCATCGAAACTCTCGGCGGCGTCATGACCCGATTGATCGAGCGCAATACGACAATCCCGACGCGCAAATCGCAGGTATTCTCGACGGCATCCGACAATCAACCGGCGGTGAACATTCATGTCCTGCAGGGCGAACGCGAAATGGCGATCGACAATAGAACTCTGGGCAGATTTGACCTGGTCGGAATTCCGCCGGCGCCGCGCGGCATGCCGCAGATCGAAGTCGGATTCGATATCGACGCCAACGGAATCGTGCACGTGTCCGCGAAGGACCTTGGCACCGGCAAGGAACAGAAAATTAAGATCGAGTCGTCATCCGGACTATCTGAAGCCGAAATTCAGAAAATGGTTCGCGATGCCGAAACGAATGTGGAAGCCGACAAGAAGAAGCGCGAGTTGATTGAGGTCCGCAACAAGGCCGATCAAATCATCTACTCGACGGACAAAACCTTGAAGGATTACGGCGACAAGGTTTCGGACGATGAACGTGCGGCAATCGTCGACGCCAAGGAAAAACTCGAAGCGGCGATCAAAACCGATTCCGTCGAAATCATCAATCAGAAAATTGACGACTTAATGACCGCTTCGCAAAAGATCGCCGAGAAGATTTACCAGCAGACACAGCAGCAGCAAGCTGCGGGCGCAGGTCCGGAAGGCGGTCCTTCACAAGAGCAGCCACAAGGCGGCTCGGCGAAAGATGAAGCCGTCGACGCCGATTATGAAGTTGTCGATGAGGACAAGAAGAAGTAGTCTGTCGCAGTGATGGAGGTCACTGCTTAATAATATGGCGAAGAGAGATTATTACGAAATCCTCGGCGTGGCGAAAACCGCTACCGAGGATGAGATAAAGAAAGCATACCGCAAACTCGCGGTGCAATATCATCCGGACAAGAATCCTGGCGACAAAGCCTCCGAGGAGAAATTTAAGGAAGCCACCGAAGCTTACGAAGTTCTCAAGGATGCGCAGAGCCGTCAACGCTATGACCAGTTTGGTCATGCCGGAGCGCAAGGGCAGGGTGGATTCCCCGGCGGCGGCGGTTACGGGCAGGGATTCGACATCAACGACGCTTTGCGCGCGTTCATGCGCGACTTCGGCATGGGCGGTTCGTCCTTCGAAGAAATGTTCGGCGGCGGCGGACGTCGCGGCGGACAACGTCAACACTACCATGGCGAGGACATCAAGGTCCGCATGCGTCTGACGCTGGAAGAAATCGCTTTCGGCACCGAGAAAGTAATCAAGTACAAACGATTCAAACGCTGCGGCACTTGCTCCGGTTCGGGAGCAGCGGCGGGATCATCCAAGGAAAGATGCCGCGTCTGCAAGGGCGCCGGCGAAGTCCGCCAGGTTTCGCGCTCGATGTTCGGACAGTTCATCAATGTCACTACCTGCTCAAACTGCGGCGGCAGCGGTGAGGTCATCACCACGCCTTGTCCGGCCTGCACCGGTTCGGGCCGCGTCGAAGAGCAGGCAACGATTACCGTTAAGATTCCCGCCGGTGTCGCGGAAGGCAACTATATCCCGATGCGCGGCGAAGGCAACGCCGGAATGCGCGGCGGCGAGTCAGGCGATTTGATTGTGCTGATCGAAGAAAAAGAACACGAGCGCTTCTTGCGCCACGGCAACGATATCATCACCGAGATTCCGGTGACCATCGGAGCGGCGGCGCTGGGCAGCGAAATCGAAGTCGAGACTCTCAACGGCAAGGTGAAACTCAAAATCCCTTCCGGCACGCAAACAGGGAAGATTCTGAAACTGCGCGGGCAGGGACTCGGCAAGCTGCGTTCATCGGGTCGCGGTGATTTGCTAGCCAAGGTCACGATCTGGACGCCGCAGAGTTTGTCCGCAGAACAAAAAGCGTTGTACGAAAAGCTTCGTCATCTCGAGGGCGACACACCGCCCGAGCGCGAAACCAAGTCAATCTTTGAACGACTCAAAGAATCGCTGGGGGTATGACGTTGGCTGGATACCTGGAAGTCAGCGTCAAGTGCGACCCTGCTACTGAAGACATTGTCACCTCATTCATTACCGAATCGCTGGCGCAGGGCCTCGTGACCGAAGTGTCCGATGCCGATTTTCGCGTCAAATTCTATCTCCCGATTGCCGACGAATCACGCGACAAGGTTGAATCGCTGGGGAAGTATTTGGTGCGCACCGGCGTCGCGGCGGCGGAAGATCTTGAATCGATCATCAGTGTGCGGCCGATCGACGATGTCGATTGGATCAAATCTTACCAGCAGTCGCTGGAATCGGTCGTCGTCGACAATCTCGTGATCAAGTCGACGTGGGATCAAATCAACTACGGCGACAAATTGCAAATCATCATCGAGCCGAAGATGGCATTCGGCACCGGTCATCACGAAACCACGCAGCTTTGCATGGCGCAACTGCAGAAGGATGTCAAACCGGGCGACAAGATGCTCGATCTCGGCTGCGGTTCGGGGATATTGAGCATCCTGGCAGCAAAGCTCGGCGCCGGAGCGTGCCTTGGCCTCGACATCGATTTGGCGGCAATTGAAAATGCGCAGGAAAATATCGAGCTGAACAAAGTCACAGATAATGTCACCATCCAATTCGGCTCGATGGAAAAGGTCAACCTGATCGGCTACTATGACATCGTCGTCAGCAATTTGATCAAGGACGAGATTTACAATCTCTTCGAGAATTTCATGCGCTGCCTCAAGCCGGGCGGGATCCTGGTCCTGTCGGGAATTCTGATCGAACAAGAGGAAGAGTTCGTCAATTTCCTCAAGCTGAAACACATCAAGGGAAATGAGATCACGCGCAAGAACGACTGGATCTGCTTCCGTGTCATCAAAGCTTAGCAACAGCACACATTTCTTTTTCGAACCCGACCAGCTCGATCGCGACATTTGCACGTTCGGGCGCGAAGAATCCGACCACATCCTGAAATCTTTTCGGCTTTACATCGGCGACATGCTCCTCGCCACCGACGGCTGCGGCAATCTCTACAACATGCAGATTGCGGCCTACGAAAACAAACTCGTCAAAGCGCGCACTGTCAAAGTCTCGCGCAACGTCAACGAGCTGCCGGTTGCAATCACAGTCGGGTTCGGGTTGCCGCAACAATCGAAAGCCGACCAGAT
>CAZIBI010000051.1:0-16593 GCA_964537215.1 uncultured Ignavibacteria bacterium
ACATTAAGTCCGGTGCGCAAGGGGTTTTTGTCCCTCACCCCTACCCCTCTCCCGCAAGCGGGAGAGGGGAAAATCGAAGAGGAGAAATTGTGTGACGTAATTGTCGAGACACACCCCGTCTCGACCGCCCTCATTCTTCGGGCGTTCGAGCCACCCCTCTCAAGAGGGGAACTAAACAGTAGTCGAGATTACGAGGCGAATTGCTATAAGTGATTTCGAGCTAGAATGTGAGGACGATTCGAAATTTGAGATGCCCTCACCCCTACCCCTCTCCCGCGAGCGGGAGAGGGGAAACTTGCGAAGGTGGATTGATAACTCAAGTGGCGGGTCTCCGGGAAAGATTCTTCGTGAGCGTTTAGATGGTTCCGGTAAGGAGACCCGCCCTACGTGACCTCGATGGCGGCATTAGTGGGAAAGACGAATGCGGGCACAGCGTGACGTATTTGGGAAGACACACCCCGTCTCGACCGCCCTCATTCTTCGGGCGTTCGAGCCACCCCTCTCAAGAGGGGAACTAAACAGTAGTCGAGATTACGAGGCGAATTGCTATAAGTGATTTCGAGCTAGAATGTGAGGACGATTCGAAATTTGAGATGCCCTCACCCCTACCCCTCTCCCGCGAGCGGGAGAGGGGAAATCTGATTTGTGCGATTCTGTTCGACAGTAATGCTATTCAATATCCGGGAGAAGCCCGCGGCCGCACCCCTACTCTAGGCGCATGGGATGTCGAAACCACTCGGAGAACACCCTATAGGAGACGACCTGCAATTAGTGGTTTCGACCTACTTTGCTTGCGATTATCTTTGTGCTCCAGTTCAAAACGAGGGCGAGTGCCCCGCAAGCGGGATATTCGACAGTTAGCCCTTACGCGTAATTTTGCGAGCCAAGTGGCAAGTCTCGTGTGGTGTAAATTTCGTTGTTAAGATAGTTGATTAGCGGCGAGTAACGACGGGGGTCAGGTGGGAGAGTTTGCTGATGATAAGAGATTTTGTGACTTCGACGCCGGCGAGGAAATTGCCGGACAGTTTTGAGTTGATGGAAACCGAGTTGTCGAGTTTGGCGATGGCGATGCGTCCGATCAAGTCGGAATTTGCGTTCATTGGGATAGAGGCGAAATGGCGAGTGAATCCCAACGTGCGCGCGGCGTGAATCACTTGCGTATTTGCTCTGCCGAACGGATAGGCGATATCGACGACCGGGTGGCCAGTGAGGTCGGATAGAATTCGCTGTGAGAGGGTGAGTTCATCAGTCAGTGCAATGTGTGACAAAGTTGTAAGATCACGGTGGGTGTGGCCGTGTGAGCCGAAGCGGACGCCACGTGCGGAGAGTTGGCGAATTTGAGTCTCACTTAGGTGGCGACGTTTGCCGGCGCTTAGGAAATTGTCCCAAGTATTTGATTTGCCAATGAAGGCGGTTGGAACAAAGATCGTGATGGGAATTCGCAGCTTGCGCAGCAGCGGTTCGAGTTGCATCAGGTCATCGTAGCCGTCGTCGAAAGTGATCGCGACCTTGGTGCGATCGTGCAAGGTCTCCTCGATGTCGCCGATTGACAAGCCGGCAGCTTCGATGGATTTCAGCAGACTTTCAAAAGCGCGTAGTGTGTATGAACCAATGTCGAGCGATTTTGATTCGAAGCTGTGGAGCAGGAGAATTTTTGGAGCCGCACTAATGCGGCGTCTCATGACTTGTGCGATGATTAGTGCAATGAACAGAAAAGCGACGGCTGCAATGAGCAGGTTCGACATCAGCCCTTCAGTACCGACCAGTCAACTTGTTTAGTGAGCGATTCCTTGACAGGGCCAAGAGCGACCATGGTGAGATAGCGGTCGTTGTAAACACGTTTGGCCATGTCGCGGACCTGGTCGACCGTGACGGCGTCGATTTCGGCGGCGGTTTCTTCGAGCGTGACGAATTGATTGATGAACAGTTCGTGGCGCGCGAGCCGGTTCATGCGATTGTAAGAGCCTTCGAGCGACAAGAGCAAGTTACCCTTCAGCTGCGACTTGGTGTTGGCGACTTCCAGTTCAGTGACTGAATCGGTTTTCACTGCGGCCAACTCGGCGAGAATTACGTTCAGCGCTTCTTTGGATTTTGCAGCGTCAGTGCCGAGATAGATTCCGAACAAGCCGGTGTCTTTGTAGAAGTCCTGATAGGAATAGATCGTGTAGACGAGACCGCGCTCTTCGCGGACTGATTGGAAGAGGCGCGAACCCATGCCGCTGCCCAACAATGTATTGAGAATCAGCATGGCGTACTTATTCTTGTCGTTAAAAGAAATGCTCGGAAAACCAAGGCAGATGTGTGTCTGGTTGAGATCGCGATTGTGGACGACGCGCTTGCCGTCTTCATAGACTGGAGCGGCAACCGGCTGCGGTGATTTGGCCTTGGCGATGCGCAGTTTTTCTTGCGTGAGCTTGACGAGGCGATCATGATTTACGGCACCGGAAGCAGCGACCACTACCCTATCGGTCGTGTAGTTGCGGCCAATGTAATCCATCATGTCATCGCGCTTGAGTTTGCGGATACCGTCGGCCTCGCCCATGATAGTCTGTCCGAGCGGGTGCGAATTCCAGAGCGCGTTCGCGAAGTAATCGTGAACGAGCTCGCCGGGGGTATCGAAGACGTCTTTGATTTCTTCGCAGATGACGTCTTTCTCGCGCTCGAGTTCAACCGGATCGAAAAGCGAATCGGTTACGAGATCCGCAAGGACGTCGTAACCGATATCGAAGTTTTCATCAATGACGCGGCAATAGTAACAGGTGTTTTCGCGGCTGGTGAAAGCGTTGAGAGTACCGCCCAGAATTTCGAGACTCTGGGCGATTTCTTTGGCATTGCGACGCTTGGTCCCCTTGAAGCACATGTGCTCGATGAAATGAGAGATGCCGTTCTCGCGCACATTTTCGTTGCGGCTGCCGACATCGACCCAGATTCCGAGCGATGCCGATTTGAGATATGGCATGCTTTCAGACACGACGCGAACGCCGTTGTCAAGGACTGTGCGATTGTATGCGCTTTCCGTCAACTAGCGACGCTCCCGATGACCGCCACCGCCGCGATGTCCACCACCGCCGCCTTCGCGACGACGATAGCCGCCGCCACCACCGTCAGAACGCTCGACCGGTTCCGGCATACCTTCCGGACGCGGGATCAGAGCCTTCTTGGAGAGGCGAATCTTGCCGTCGGGCTCGACGGACAGGACTTTGACTTCGATGATGTCGCCGACCTTCATGACATCGTCAACACGCTCAATGCGATGATGCGCGATTTCGGAGACGTGCAAGAGGCCGTCGGTGTTCGGGATGATTTCGACGAAGGCGCCGAAATCGGCGATGCGTTTGACTTTGCCTTGGTAGACCTTGTTGACTTCGGGCTCTTCGAGCAAGCCGAGAATCGTGTCGCGGGCTTTGATGCCGGCGGACGCATCGACGGACGCGATAACCACGGTGCCGTCATCATCAATGTCAATCTTGGCGCAGGTGGCTTCGATGATAGAACGAATCATCTTGCCGCCGGGTCCAATGACCTCGCCGATTCTATCCTGACGAATCTTGATCGTGATGATGCGCGGGGCGTACATCGAAAGGTCCGCACGCGGCGTCGCGATGGTTTCGGCCATGGTATCGAGAATCTTGAAGCGGGCGATTTTCGCCTTATCGAGAGCGTTGCGCATGATTTCGAGAGTCAGGCCGCCGATCTTGATATCAAGCTGGAAAGCTGTGATACCTTCACGCGTGCCGGCAACCTTGAAATCCATATCGCCGAAGTGGTCTTCATTGCCAAGAATGTCGGTAAGCACAGCGTAGCGGCTGCCATCGAGCACAAGGCCCATGGCGATACCAGCAACGGGGGCTTTGATCGGGACACCGGCGTCCATCAGGCAGAGTGTTCCGCCGCAGACTGTGGCCATCGAGGACGAGCCGTTGGATTCGAGCACGTCGGAGACGATACGAATCGTGTACGGGAAAGCGTCTTCGGCGGGCAGCACCGGCTCGAGCGAACGCTCGGCAAGGGCACCGTGGCCGATTTCGCGGCGACCGGGCCCGCGATTCGGGCGAACTTCACCGACGGAATACGGCGGGAAGTTGTAATGGAGCATGTAGCTCTTCTTGGATTCACCTTCGAGGGCGTCGACAATCTGCTCGTCCATCTTGGTACCGAGAGTCGTGACAACCAACGCCTGCGTTTGCCCGCGGGTGAACAGCGCCGATCCGTGGGTACGCGGCAGCACGCCGACTTCGCAGTTGATCGGACGAATCGTGTCGAGGTCGCGGCCGTCGATACGTAGGCTGCGATCGAGGATACGAATGCGCAAGTCGTCCTGCTCGATCTTCTCGAGATACTGCTTGATCCACATTTCGTTTTCAGGGAACTCAGTTTCGAGCGCCTTGAGCACATCTTCCTTGATTTGGTTGATGGCTTCCGAGTGCGCCTGCTTGTCGTGGATATCGTGCGAGGCGATGATGCGGGCTTTGGCGAGCGATTCGACGCGGCCATAGAGCGCTGCCGGGATTTCCGGAAGAATGACGGGCGCTTTTTTCTTGCCGACGGCCTGGCGGATTTCTTCGACCATCTTGCAGATCTTCTTGATCTGCTCGTGGCCAAACGCAAGGGCGGCGAGCATCTGGTCTTCGCTGATTTCCGAGCAGCCGCCTTCGACCATCATGATATGTTCAGATGTTGCGGCGATGACGAGGTTTAGATCGGAGACTTCAAGCTGGGCGAAAGTCGGATTGACGGTGAATTCGCCGTCGATGAGTCCGACGCGCACAGCGCCGATCGGGATGGTAAAGGGCACGGTGGCGATATTCAAGCACACCGAAGTGCCGATGATACCGAGAATGTCTGCGTCGTTTTCCTGATCCGAAGAGAGCGTGGTCACCATGACCTGGACTTCATTGCAATAGCCTTCGGGGAACAACGGCCGGAACGGGCGGTCGATGAGACGTGCGGAGAGGATTTCCTTTTCCGACGGGCGTCCTTCGCGTTTGAAGAAACCTCCGGGGATCTTACCGGCAGCGTAGGTTTTTTCGCGATAATCGACTGAAAGCGGGAAATAACCCTTGCCAAAGTCAGGCTTGTCGGCGGCGCAGACTGCGGTCATGCTTACGGTATCGCCGTAGCGCACCCAGCAAGCGCCGTCGGCTTGGCGGGCGATACGACCGATTTCGACAGAGAGGGTTCGGCCACCCAGTTCAATTGAGAATGTTTGCATTAAGATTCCTTATCCTTCTACTAGTTCTTTAGCGCCGCAGGTCGAGCTGACTGACCAAATGACGATATCCTTCAATGTCATGCTTGCGCAGATAGTTCAGCAGTCTTCTACGCTTTCCGACCATTTTGAGCAGACCGTAGCGCGAATGCATATCCTTGGGATTCTTTTGCATGTGCAGGGTCATTTCGTTGATTCTCTGGGTCAAGAGTGAGATCTGGACTTCGGGAGAACCGGTGTCGGATTCATGCAGCCGAAAATGGCCGATGATTTCTTGCTTCTTGTCTTTTGACAGTGGCACTGTTACTACTCCTTACATAACCTTATATCAAATACGCTTCTAATCATCTCTTCATCTTTTCCGATCTGCGCGATCAAAGCGCGCTCGCTGTCAAAACGCAACGATGGGCGGACAAACGCGGTCGGAAAAACGCTGATCGTCCGGTCATAGAGGTCGCCCTCAAAATCGAATATGTTGAATTCGAGATCGAACTCGGGTAGTGCGCTCTCGCCAATATACATCATTCCCGGCTTCTTGTCAGAGCCAATTAAAGAATACGCCGCATAAACCCCCGGTTTTGGCACAATTTTTTCTTTCGGAAGCTTGATATTTATGGTTGGGAAGCCCATTTTGCGCCCCAAACCCTTGCCGTGGACGACTTTTCCCGATAACTCCAGGTCGTGGCCCAGCAGCTTGATGGCGTCCGCGAAGGCGCCTTTGGCGATCGAATCGCGAATCCGGCTGCTGTTGACGACAGCGCCGTCGAAAAGCACCGGTTCGAGGGCGTGGATTTCGAAGCCAAACTCGGGGGCCTTTGCCTTCATGAAAGCAACATCCCCTTCCCGCTTGTGACCAAAGGCGTGGTTGAAGCCGACGACTAAGGTCGACATCTTGAGACCGGCCAGAAGATAGCGCAGCAGAAAATCGGTTGCGGTGACTTTGGCCAAGTTTTCGTCGAAGTGCAGGACGAGGACGGCATCGAGCAGTCCGCCGGCGTTAAGCAGGCGCAACTTCTCGCTGGTCGTTGTGAGCAACTTGGGTGCTTTGGTCGGGGCGATCGTTAGCGACGGGTGCGGGTCGAAGGTGACGAGAACGGCTTTCTGACGATTGGCGCGGGCACGTCTGTTGAGATCGGCGATGATTGCCTGATGCGCGCGATGGATGCCGTCATAGTTGCCGATGGTGACAACGCTGCCGGTGTCTACGAAAGCTGCTGCCTCTTCTATCGTGTGAAAGACCTGCAAGCTACATTACCCTCACGTATTCGACGACGGTTTCGTCGGCCATGCCGCGCAGGGTGTCGCTGCCATAGAGCGCGCGACCAACGGCGAGAAGGCGATTATCGGCATTGCGCAGCGCAACCAAATCGCGCGGGCGAATCTTGATATCCATATTGACTACATCAATGGCACGGATCGGAACACCGCGGTCGACGAAGTTTTCGCGTTCAGCGGAAACGTAGATGATCGGTAAATTGAGCACGCGTTCGATGGAACCGAAGCTGCGGATAAATTGATCGTTGGTGACCAGTCGCGTCAGGTCGTCTTCGTGCTCTTTGACAATCAGCTCAAGGTCAGCCATCAATAGTGATGAGGCGACGTCGAGGCCACCGATACTGGTGCGGCGGAGGCTGTGAATATAGCCGCCGCAACCGAGGTCCTGGCCGATGTCGTGCGCGAGACTGCGAATGTATGTTCCGGACGAACAACGCACCGTGATGCCGAGAATGGGATAGGAATAGCTTGTGACGCGGATCGAATCGATGTGGACTTCGCGAGTCTTGAGTTCGACCGGAATATTCTTGCGGGCGTAATCGTAGAGCGGCTTGCCTTTATGTTTCAGCGCCGAATAAAGCGGAGCGGTCTGCTGAATGTCGCCGACATAGCGATTGACTGCCGCTTCGACTTGCGCGGGAGTCGGGACCGGCGCGTTTGCAGTCGGAATGATGTCGCCATCACGATCGTAGGTTTTTGAAGTCGCACCGAGCATGATTTGGGCTTCGTAGGTTTTCCCTGCTTCGCTAAGGAATTGCGCGAGGCGAGTGGCTTTGCCGAGGCAGACGACTAAGAGTCCGGTCGCCAACGGGTCGAGTGTACCGCTGTGGCCGGCTTTCTTGATTTGCAGGAGACGCTTGACGCGATTGACAACGTGCGCCGAGCTGATGCCCTCGTGCTTATCGATCAACAGGAACCCGTTCATGTTATTCAAACGCTTTTCCGATCTGTGCCAATATCTGTTCGCGCGCCTGCGCGAACGGGAGATTGATGCTGCAGCCGGCGGCATTGCGATGTCCGCCGCCGCCATGCACTGCGGCAATGGCTGCGACGTCATAGTCGTCGTGGCAGCGCAGGGATACTTTGGTGCGATTGGGTTCGAGTTCGCGGAGCAGCGCGCCGATCTTGACGCCGGAGGTGTAAAGCGAATACTCGGAGAGTCCTTCCATTTCGTCGGGATTCTTGCCGTATTTCTCGCGCACCGGTCTGCTTGCCAGGAGCAGGCAGCTCTTGCCGCCGTGATGAAGTTCCATGGTTGCCAGCAATTCTCCCAACATGCGCAGTTGATTCGGCTCAAAGGTCGCATACAGCGCATCGCTGATTTTTTTCGTCGAGGCGCCCTTCTCCAGCAAATCGGCGCACACGCGCATCGCCTGCGGGTTGGTGCTGCCGAAGCGGAAGCGCCCGGTGTCGGTTAAGATTGCCGTAAACAACTCGTCGGCGACGTCGCGGTCAATCGCAACTTGCGCGGCGAGGAATAATTCGTAGACCATGATTCCGACGGCGGCGACGGACTCGTCGAGCCAGTTGATCGTCCCGTGCATGGTATTGCCGCGATGATGGTCGATGTTGATGACTTCGACGCCGGAAAGCAAATTGCGCACATTGCCAACTCGCTCGATATCGGGAGCTTCGAGGATGACGGCGAAATCGAATTTGGGATAGGACTTATTTGAGTCGTAGACGTTGACGAGGTGATGCTTCGACAAGAAGGCGTATTTGGGGAATGCCGAATCGTGGTTGACGATCATCGGGTCGCAGCCAAGTTTCTTCAGCAGTTCATAGAGCGCCAATTGTGAGCCGATGGAGTCGCCGTCGGGACTGATGTGCGAAATGATCAGGACTTTGCCGCCCTGACGAAATCGCTCGATGATGTTTGCAATCTGATTACTGCGGGTCGCTATCATCCGGCTTATTCTCATTAATCTGGTCGAGCAATTGTTGAATGCGCAGACCCTGGTCGATAGACTTGTCGATCTCGAAGCGCAGGCTGGGGACTTTGCGAATGTGCAGGGTCTTCCCTAGTTCTGACTGGATGAATCCACGGGCGCGATCGAGGGTCTTGTTGGTCGAGCGGCGGACGGCAACGTCGCCGAAGACAGAATAGTAGACAACGGCTTCACTCAAGTCGCGAGTGACACTGACATCGGTGATGGTAATCATGCCGACGTGAGGGTCTTTGAGTTTGCGCTGAATGATCTCGGAGATGATTTCCTTGATCTGGACGCGCAAGCGGTCGGTGCGTTTGAGATCGGCCATTAGTAATCGACTCTTTCGATGTCAACGATGTTGACTTCGGGATTGGAAGCTATAAACGACTCCACCTGGGACAGTACCTGGTCGACGAATTGACCTTCATTGGCGACGAAGGCGACGCCGAGCGTTGCGCGTTGCCACAGGTCGTTGTCGTCAACCTCGGACACAGAGATATTGAATTTATTCTTCAACCGGTCAATGATCGCTTTGATGACGTGCCGTTTGGATTTGAGCGAACGCGACTGCGGAATATGAAGTACGATGCGTAGCGTGCCGAGGTGCATTGGTATTACAGCTTGCGGGCAATCTCCACCGTTTCGAAGGCTTCGATGAGATCGCCTTCCTTGACATCGTCGAAGTTTTCGATTTTGATACCGCACTCGAGGCCGGAAGCGACTTCACGTGCGTCGTCCTTAAAGCGGCGGAGCGACTGGATATTGCCGGTATAGATCGAGATGCTGTCGCGAACCACGCGGGCACGGTCGATTTTGTGAATGACGCCGGATTGCACCGAACAGCCAGCGATGGTGCCGAACTTCGGGACCTTGAAGAGATCCTTGACGAGTGCGACGCCGGTGATGCGTTCTTCGTGGTCGGGTTCAAGGAGACCTTCGAGAGCCTTGCGGATATCGCTTTCAGCTTCATAGATAATCGTGTATAGGCGGACGTCGATCTTTTCACGGGCGGCGACTTCGCGCGCACGCGAATCGGGACGCACATGGAAGCCGATGACGATAGCATCGGATGCGGCTGCCAATAAGATATCGGATTCGGTAATAGCGCCGACGCCGTGGTGGATGACGTTGACGCGAACCTCGGTATTGCTGATTTTTTCGAGCGTGTCGCGCAACACTTGGACGGAACCGTCGACGTCGCCCTTGATGACGATGTTGAGATCCTTGATCTCGCCTTCTTTGATCTGGTCGTAGACATTGATCAGGCTGACGCGCTTGATCTGGCGATATTCCTGCTCGCGCTTGATTTGTTGACGCTTGATCGAGATTTCGCGCGCTTCGGATTCGCTGCCGACGGCCATAAATGAATCGCCGGCCTGCGGCACACCGGAAAGTCCGACAACCTGCGACGGTTCACCGGGCAGGACTTGCTCTTGCTTTTCGCCCTTGTCGTTAATCATCATGCGGACGCGTCCGGCAAAGTTGCCGGCCACAATCGGATCGCCAACATATAGAGTGCCTTTGTCGATGATGATGGTAGCCACGACGCCGCGACCCTTATCCAATTTTGCTTCGACAACGGTACCGCGGGCAAGATGGTCGGGATTGCTGGTAAGTTCGAGAACTTCAGCCTGAAGCAGAATCATCTCCATCAGTTTGTCGACGCCGGCACCGGTCTTGGCGGAGACTTCTACATAAATGGTTTTGCCGCCCCACTCTTCGGGAACGAGGTTTCGGCCAGCAAGCTGTTGTTTGATATGATCCGGTTTGGCGCCCGGTTTATCCATTTTGTTGATAGCGACGATAATCGGCACATCTGCGGCACGAGCGTGGTCGACGGCTTCGATCGTTTGCGGCATGACGCCGTCATCGGCAGCAACCACAACCACGACGATATCGGTGATGTGAGCGCCGCGGGCACGCATCGCGGTAAAGGCCTCGTGGCCGGGGGTATCCAAGAATGTGATTTCGCCCGAAGGGACTCTTACCTGATAAGCTCCGATATGCTGCGTGATGAGGCCAGACTCGCCGGCAGCGACGTTACTCTTGCGAATATAGTCGAGCAATGAAGTCTTGCCGTGGTCGACGTGTCCCATGATAGTGACGATCGGAGCACGCGGCTGTTGATCTTCATCATCGCCTTCTTCTTCCTCTTCTTCCTCGACGCCGATTTCTTTGACTTCTTCGATCTCGAGGTTGTATTCCAGAGCAAGCGTAGCAATTGTATCCAAATCGAGGCGCTGGTTGATGGTGACCATCATACCCAGTTCCATGCATTTGGCGATCAGGTCGGCAGGTTTGACACCGATAATCGCGGCGAGTTCCGCCAGCGACATGAACTCGGTGACCTGGATTACGTTTGTCTCTTCTTCGACGATAGTGCCGTCGGGTTTTTCGCGGCGCTTGTATTTCTTGACGCGTTTGCCGAGGTCGATTTTCGCCATCGTTTTCTTAACGGCGGCTTTGACGTCGGCGACGTTGATGTCGGTATGGCGTTTCTTCTTCTTGCGTTCGCGCTTCTTTTTGCGAAGCTGGGTCAATTGGCGCGCGTTGCGCTCGATGATTTGCGGCTTGGAGAGAATTTTCTCCGTGCCGGCGGCATCGACTTCCTCGAGAACTTCGAGCACTTTTTCGGCAGCATCCTGCTGGATTTTCTTGCGGCGGTCGATTTCCTGTTTGACGGACTCTTTTTCCGCAGAAAATTTTCCGGCGATCGCGGCGAGGACATCGTCGTCGGCAGTCGACATGTGCGACTTGACATCGAAGCCCAGCTCACGGACGAGTTTTACAATCGCCTCGGAAGAAATATTGTAATCTTTAGCTACTTCGTATAAACGCTTTTTTCCCATGCTTCACTTTCGCTGTTGCGCGGTCAATCCGTGATCTCGCGTAACCGGCCCGTCGGCACTGTTATTTTTTCTCTTTGTCGTCGCCCGCAGCGTCGGCGTCTTCGTCACTATCGACAAAGAGGTCTTTGATATTCTTCGGGCCCTTCTTCTTCTTTTTCGTCTCCTCGACTACTTCTTCATCTTCTTCGCCTTCAAGCTGGTCGGCCTCGGCCTTGTTAGCCTGAAGCTGGAAGATGTATTCGCGCGCAGCTTCGACAATCTGATCGGCCTTCTTGGGACCGATGCCTTCGATCTCGGTAAGCTTTGACGCGGGGACTTCGAGAATATCCTGCAGGAACTTGTAATCGTGTTCAATCAGTTTCTTGATCGTGGCATCGCCAACAGAGAGCTTGGAAACTTCCACTTTGGATTCGGCTTCTTCGCGCTTCTTGTCGAAGTAATCGGTTTCGGACAAGATGTTGACTTTCCAGCCGGTCAATTTGGCGGCGAGGCGCGCATTTTGACCGCCCTTACCGATTGCCAGCGAAAGCTGGTCGTCTTCGACGACGATGACCATGGTGTTTTCTTCCGAGACCGCGTCGATGCGCACAACTTTGGTCGGAGCCAAAGCGCGGGTCACGAAGATTTCCGGATCCGGATGATACGGCACGATGTCAATGCGTTCGTTATTCAGTTCGCGGACTATAGCCTGGACGCGGACGCCCTTGACGCCGACGCAAGCGCCGACTGGATCGATGCGCTCATCCGCCGAGCTGACGGCGACTTTGGCGCGTTCGCCGGGTTCGCGGGCAACGGAGCGGATTTCGATGATACGCTCGAAGATTTCCGGGACTTCCAATTCGAACAGGCGCATCAGGAATTGATTGCTGGAGCGCGAGAGAATAACCTGCGGGCCGCGCTGCGATTTTTGCACTTCGCTGATAATGGCGCGGACGCGGTCGCCCTGGCGATATTTTTCTTTCGAGATTTGCTCCTTGATCGGAATGACGGCTTCGGCACGTCCGATATTGACAATGATGTTGCCTTTGTCCAGCTGCTGGACGGAACCGGTGACGAGTTCGCCGATCTTCTTGGAGTATTCGTTGAACACGGTTTCGCGTTCGGCTTCGCGGACCTTCTGGATGAGAATCTGCTTGGCGGAGGCGATAGCGTTGCGGCCGAATTCTTCGAACGGGATATCAATTTCGACTTCGTCCCCGACTTCGGCGCTTTCATCAATATCGAGCGCATCGAGGAGCGAGATTTCGGTATAAGGATTATCCACCGACTCGACGACCATCTTCACCGCATGCATCTTGATCTCGCCGTTCTTGCGGTCGATATCCACAGAGATGTTGTCGCCGTCGCCGTATTTTCTCTTGGCGGCAGTGACCAGTGAAGATTTTAAGGTATCGATGACATAATCGATATCCATGTTCTTTTCAGCGGCGATCTGGTTGAGCGCCTCTATGACATCATACTCCATCAAAAACTCCGAATAGAATCAAAAAATTATCTTACCCCTTACGACATTTTCCAGAAGGAAGTTGTCCTCTCCCTTCGCTGTCATCAGAGTCACTTTGTTTTCTTCCGCGCTTACGATTTCTCCCGTAACTTCAAATGTGCGTTCGCCGTCTTTCACGAACAATCTGATCATTTCGCCGACTTTGCGGCGAAAGTCGCTTGCGGTAGTCAAGGGCCGGTCGAGACCGGGCGATGACACCTCGAGCGTATAGCGACCCTCGAGCGGGTCCGAAGTTTCGAGCAAGAAGGCGGCGCGGCGCGAAATTTCCGCGCAGTCGTCTAAATTGATGCCGCCAGGCTTGTCGACCAAAAGGCGCAACAATGAACTCGACTTGCGTTGCACTAACTGAAGTTCGACCAGTTCAGCCCCGGCTTCGACCACGAGGGGTTCCAGCATCGCTGCCAGTTTTCCCTCCATCTCTATCTGATACGAACTCTTCATCGCAAAAACAAATTCCCCGGTAAGGACCGTGGGAATTGAATATGATACGAATTCCGACGTCCAAGCGCAACAAAAATAATGGTTGCCGTTTTGCTTGTGCCGCAATGAGTTGAGGCGACAACTCTCCCCTGCCGGGTGATGTTTCGGCAAAGTTGACCGATCCAGAGCATATACGAGAGACCGTTTGTGATTCAAACCTGATCAGCGTATACTAATGGTATGATTAGAGATAAGTTCGATTTAGTGGTTATTGGTTCGGGGCCGGCCGGCAATTGGGCGGCAATTCAAGCCTGCAAATTGGGCAAGAAGGCTGCGGTAATCGAGCGCAATGCCGTCGTGGGCGGAGTATGCGTTCACACCGGCACCCTGCCGTCCAAGACCTTGCGGGAGACCTCGCTGTACTATGACGGGCTGAAGAAGCGGTCATTTTACGGGTTTGATATTGCCTTCAAGAAGAATGTCACGATTCAGGAGTTGATGCACCGCAAGAACATCGTTGTCGAAAATGAGATGATGGTCATTATCGACCAGCTCCATCGCAACGGAATTTCGCTTTTCAGCGGTACGGCCCGGTTTATCGACGCGCACACAGTTGGAATTTTTGTGGGCGATACGCAGACGGGCGAGATTGAAGCAGAGAATGTCGTCATCGCCACCGGCACGCGACCGCTGCATCTGCCGGGAATGTATTATGACGGCAAGCGCATGTTTGACGGTGAGTCGATTCTCGATTTGAAGGACATGCCGCAGCACATGGCGATTCTTGGCGGCGGCGTAATTGGCTGCGAATGGGCAAGCATATTTTCCAAACTCGATATCAAAGTGACCTTGATCGATAAACGCGAGCGGATATTGAGTTTTCTGGATTACAAGTTCGGCGACATACTCTTCGAGTTGATGAGCGACGGCGGAATCGATTTGGAACTTGGTGCTTCGGCAGACGAGATCAAGGCAATTGAGAACGGCGTAGTGCTGAAGTTGTCGAATGGCAAAACGATCAACGCAGATGTTTTACTCGTGACTGCGGGCAGACTTGGAAACACCGACAAGCTAGCGCTGGACAAAATCGGACTGCAGGCGGACAGCTATCAGAACCTTGAAGTTGATTCCGATTACCGGACGAAAGTGCCTAATGTGTTTGCGGTCGGCGATGTGATCGGGTTTCCGTCGTTGGCGTCGACGTCGATGGATCAAGGACGGCGCGCAACATTGGCGGCGTTCGGAAGCAACGCGAAGGCGGCGAAGAAAGTGTATCTTCCCTTCGGCATTTACACGATTCCGGAGATTTCGTTTGTCGGCGAGACGGAAGAAAGTTTGCAGGAGAAGAATCATCCGTACGAAACAGGCATTGCGCATTTTTACGAACTGCCGCGCGGGCAGATAAATAACGATCACGACGGATGCCTGAAGTTAATTTGCGATCGCAATACGCGCAAGCTGCTCGGCGTTCACATCATTGGCGAACGCGCGACGGAGATTATTCATATCGGGCAGGCGGTGATGTCGTTCGAAGGGACGATTGATTATTTCGCCGATACGGTGTTTAACTATCCGACGATTGCGGATGCATATAAAACGGCGGCGTTAAATGGGCTGAATAAGCTCGGTGTGATTGGGCAGCCGGCGACGAAGAAGGCGAATACGCAATCGAAGTAGGAGTCGCTTCAGGTCGCTCTCTCAGACTTTCGCCCGACGCGATACAAACCGCGGGCAGGCAGACCCGGCCCCTACGGAATCATGACTGAGAACAATATCTGTCCTACCGAAATCAACGCACAACCACCTAACCCCCTTTGCTAAGGGGGAATAACAAATCAGAAATGCGACGTTTGCAGCAAACGCTATTCTACCCAGACTTTTGAGATGCTCCAGCTGACGGAGCGTTCGTCGTAGCACAGCTGGAAGAAGTTTGAAGTCGAATCGACTACGGCGAAGTAGCGCATCTTGGCCTGGCCGACATCGGAGGTCCAGTCGCCGGTGACGCGATCGATCTTGTACGTTTTTCCACGCCAGCGGAAGCGGCAGGGTTTAAGCGTCTTGCGTTCGAAGAGCGCGATGACTTCTATTTCGTCGTCTAATTCCTGGTACATGTTTCTTTCATCTTCACAGTCGATAGTTTTCCAATTTACAACCCCCTAACCCCCCTTTGCTAAGGGGGAAAAACAAATCAGAAATGCGACGTTTGCAGCAAACGCTATTCTACCCAGACTTTTGAGATGCTCCAGCTGACGGAGCGTTCGTCGTAGCACAGCTGGAAGAAGTTTGAAGTCGAATCGACTACGGCGAAGTAGCGCATCTTGGCCTGGCCGACATCGGAGGTCCAGTCGCCGGTGACGCGATCGATCTTGTACGTTTTTCCACGCCAGCGGAAGCGGCAGGGTTTAAGCGTCTTGCGTTCGAAGAGCGCGATGACTTCTATTTCGTCGTCAAGTTCCTGGTACATATTTCTTTCATCTTCAAGATCAATGGTGTCTCAATCTACAACCCCCTAACCCTCTTAGCTAAGGGGGAATAACGCCGGGGGCGGATGTTGTTTAGCATTCGGCCCTGAAAACCCGGGCGAGGGAACCGCGCCCCTACGGAAACATGACAGACGAGAATGTCTGTCCTCCGAAACCAACATACAACCCCCTAACCCTCTTAGCTAAGGGGGAATAACGCCGGGGGCGGATCTTCGGCTTGACGCAACCGCAGTCCCAGCGCAAGCGCTGGGGCACCAGAGTCGGCGCGACTGAACTCGGACCTTCGGCCCGACGCAGCTTGAGAGAGCTCGGACCTTTGGTCTGACGCAACACAAACCGCGGGCAGGCAAACCCAGCCCCTACTGGAACCTCGTGCGAGGGCACCTCGCCCCTACGGAAACCCGAAAGACAGGAATGTCTGCCCCACCGATCACGGATTACATGCGGCGCATGAGGCCGACGACTTTGCCGGCGAGATAGAAGCCGGGTGCGTTTTTCTCGATGATGATCGGACCAAAGGCTTCATTTTCCGGTTCGAGACGCACGCGGCGTTTTTCCGGAAAGAAGCGTTTGACAGTCGCTTCGTCTCCGATGACGGCAACTACGATATCGCCGGGATCTGCGGAGGATTGTTTCTTCACCAAAACAAAGTCGCCATCGAAGATGCCGGCGTTTTTCATGCTTTCGCCTTTAACCTTCAGCGTAAAGAGATCGCCGGATGGAAGGAACGAGCGGTCGACGACGATGCGTTCGGTGATGTTGTCCTCGGCCAGCATCGGTTGACCGGCGGGAACTTCACCGACAAGCGGAACCATGACGGCGTCGGCGATGCTGTCCTTGACGAGGCGGATACCGCGCGCCACGGCTGCGGATTTTTCGATGTAGCCTTTGCGGATCAGGGCTTTGAGCAAATCGCGGACGG
>CAZIBI010000052.1:0-16488 GCA_964537215.1 uncultured Ignavibacteria bacterium
CGGTTCGCCATCTGAATTTCGCCGAATCCTTCGGTGACCACCAGAGTGACACCCAAGTCTTCCGAGCCGGTGATTGCGACACCGATATCATAGCCAAGGAAGTCGCGCAAATCCTTGTCGGAAAATCCGCCGGCGACAATGCCTGCCGCACCAACCTTGATAGCTTTCTTTACCGCGTCGGCAGTGACAATCGAGCCGCCTACAATGATCTTGCTCTTGCACGAGTCGTTGATTAGGTCTTCGGTCAGTTTTGTAGCCGGCGAATTCACGACCATTTTCAATTCACCGTGTGTTTCGCCGCCGATGCCAAAGATTCCCTGCACAAACGAACCCCAACAGCGCACAGCAACGCCCTCTTTCGGGAAGACTTCAACGACATCGCCGTTAATGTAAGCCTTAACTTCAACGGGTATCGGGTGCCCGCGCAGAAGCACTTGCCCGGTCACATGCGAGATCGCCTCAATTGTGCCTTCAATCTTGGCTTTCGCCTCGGACTTGAACAGACCAAAGAATGATTTGTTGAGGCCAATTAGTTCTCCGCTCTTGATCGGGTCGCCGACCTTCTTGAGCATGCACTGCATTACGTCTTCCGGCGGAACACCGAGAATATTTGCGACGTTCATCGTCTCGACCGGTCCGGGAAGGTGTGTTCGCGCGACAACGGTATCGGGCGAGACTTTATCACCGACCTTCACCAGAACATCGCCTTTCAAAGGGAGAATGCGCCGCTTGGTTACCAATTCTTTTTGCGAGACTTTTAGTCCCGGCGTGTAAGTATGTGCCATGATTTCCTCTTAATGACTTTATCTGAAAGCAGAGCTCTGGCGCCGCTGCTTCTTAGCTTCTCTCCAAAGCCTGGTGCGGATAAATATCCAACACTGACATCCATTCACGCAATTTCTTGACGCGCATCGCATCATCAGTCGGAACGACAAACGGACGGCCGCGGCCATCAAGGATTATTCCAACCACACCGCCGGAAACTTCCTTCTCAACTTTCTTTCCGGGACCTTCGCCAAGATCGAGTTTGCCGTCCGGTTCAAGCACAGCTTTCGCCTTGAGCGGCAGGTTCGTTCTCGGATCAGAGCCCAGCGTGAATAGTTTCATCTCGCCGAACATGAGCTTCCCTTCTTCCTTGCGTCCATCCGGGAATTCAAACGCGTATTTCATGACCTCGCGCCCTTCTTTGGACTCACCGGCGGGTGCGATACACGTGCCGAGGTGAATCAAGCAGTCCTTGTTGAAGACTTCGGTCGCTGCCTGCTCATGCACGGTCGACAGTACTCCGAGCTGCGGCGCCATGAAGATTGAATCGACCGATAACCGGGTAATGCCTTCAGGCAGGAAAGCGTCGATCATCATTAAGGCCGACTGTTGGCGACGCGGCGCATGCGAAAGCACGCCGCCGGAGCCGATCAGCATATTCAAGGTCATCATATTCACCAATGTCTGGCCAGAACCCTTCTGTTCGAAAGCGTCGGCAATCGTACGTTGTTGTTGGACGCCCTTGAGCACAGTGGCAAAATTCTTATGCTGGATGAATGCGAGCCGTAAAGCCTCTTTAGCAATAGCCTGCTCGAACACCAATTCCTCGATCGACTGCGGAATTGTTGTCGGGCGAATCATCTTGTTCTTGACTCGATTGCGCAGGTCGCGCTCCTCCATGTGGAACGGCACCCAGCGCATGACATTTTCAAGACCGGCTTCGGCGAAAACGTTTGATACCGAATAGCTCATACCAAGATTGGCAGACACCGTGCGGTTGAAGACGCCTTGGAAGACCGAGAACACGTCGGTGGTAGCGCCGCCGATGTCGACACCAACGACTTCGATATTTTCCATTTCGGAAATCTTCTTGATGATCAGACCTACTGCGCCCGGAGTTGGCATAATCGGCGCGTCCGTCATGCCCATCAATTTCTTGTAACCCGGCGCCTGCGCCATCACGTGTTCAAGGAACAAGTCGTGAATTGCTTCTCTGGCGGGTAACAGGTTTTCCCGTTCAAGTACAGGACGAAGATTGTCAACTATTTTCAAATCGACCTTTTCGCCGAGCGTTTCATTCACTGCTCCTGCGGCGTCTTTGTTGCCGGCATAAATAACCGGCAGCTTGTAGCTTGAACCAAGGCGGGGCTTGGGGTCAGCCGCGCCGATCAATTCGGCGATTTCGACTACGTGAGTAGTCGTACCGCCATCAATACCGCCCGACAATAGAATCATATCTGGGCGTAGATGGCGGATTCTTTCGATTTGCTGGTATGGCTGGCGTTTGTCGTTGGATGCGATTACATCCATGACAATAGCACCGGCGCCGAGAGCTGCGCGTTCCGCCGATTCAGCGGTCATCGAGCGCACAACGCCTGCGACCATCATTTGCAACCCACCGCCGGCGGAGGATGTCGAGATGTAAATATCGGTTCCGACCTTGTCGCCGTTCTTCGATCGCGGCGTGATGATGTGACCCTTCTCGTCCAACAGCTTACGCCCGGAGAGTTCTTCGACTTCCTGGACGGCATTGAGAACACCCATAGTCACATCTTCGAAAGGAGCTTCGACCGTCGTCGGAGCTTCGCCACGGACCATCAAACGATACTGGCCGTCGGTCTTCTCAATGAGAATCGCCTTTGTCGTTGTGGAACCGCAATCGGTCGCTAAGATGATTTCTATGTCGTTAGGTTTTAGATTGTTCATGAAGATTTATCCTATAAGATACACAGACAATATTCCTCTTTCACACTTTCCAGCCAGAAGCCGGACTTCAGAGAATTTTTAGTATAACATTACTGTCCGGCAATGTCAATGTTAACCTAATCTGCTCCGATTACCGGGTCGCCGCCGCAAGCGAGCCATCTGGAACGCTGCGGAGAGGCACTAGCATTGGGTAGTTAATTGTGGTGGGCAACCAACCCGCTCGATATTGCTGATTACTGCAGGAACTTCCGGCGCAATTGTCAAACCAGGCCACAAGATCCTGCATTCTTGCGGATTCGTCCGAAGCGATGTCGATTTGATCGAGGTATCGTCGTCTTTTTTGGTTCTGCTCGGCACAATTTTGGGGTGCTGCTTTGAAGCTACTTATAATCAGGATGATTATGGAATTGCATTGTTGATTCAAGAGTAGAATATCCGAAAAAATATTAACCATTTCGTCCTTGTTTAGCTTGCCAAAAACGAATTTCAAACTATATTATAGCGCATCGCCAGTAGCGATGAATTACTCCATTTTTTCTGCCGTAGGGAAGGCACCATGCAAATCGTTTTCTGCATGTCAACAGTACACGGTCTGCGACATGCGCTAACTGAATCAAGAAATTCGACAGCGCGCAAGCTTAGCTGCTCGCAACAGCGCACGGATAAGAATTCCTTCTACAGTAGAATTACAACTCAATCACCACTAACACCCAATCGACGGAGGACTGATCTATGAACTTATCCGTCTGAAGTCCTCTCGGGCGGATCACTGTTGGATTAATTCAGAAGTTCTTCAACTTTTTTGGTAAGAAAGGTTTACTCCATGACTCGATGTAAAAAGACTCTTCGGGTTCTAATCGCACTTCTCGCTGTTATGGCACTATTGACATCTGTTGCCTCGGCCAAGCAGCCTACCGCTCCTAAGACATCTAAGACCGTCAAGGGAGTCACTCCGGGTCAACCCAATTTTGATCTCAAGCACGCTGAAAACGGCGAAGATCCGATCATCATTGGCGGAGAAGAAGTCAGATTCCAAGGCGAATCAGCCAAATCGTCCGAGAAGGTAGATGTACCAGGAGCACAAAAGGCTCAACCGGCGTCATCGTTCCTTGCAGAAGATTTCGAAACTGCAGTTCCGCCGGCAGGCTGGAGCGAGATCATTGCCAATTCCGGGTTCAACTGGAAGCAGCAAACGGTATCGTTCTATTCCGGTGCTGCGTCTGCAGACGTTGAATATGATCCTGCCCTGATTCCTCAAGATGAATGGTTGGTTACACCAGTACTGAATTTCGCCGCGGCAACCGCCGACCTTAAGGTCGAGTTCTACTGGATGATGAGCTATTATTGGGGCGTCAGCCCGTTTGACAACTACGACCTTGAACTCTACATCTCGACCGATGGCGGTGCTACCTACCCGACCAAACTTTGGGATGAATCCGGTGAAGGCGTATTTACAAACTACGTATTCCTCAAGAAAACCGTCGATCTTAGCGGCTATGTCGGCCAGACCAACGTCAAACTTGCCTGGCGCTATGTCGGTGTTGACGGCGCTCAAGCAGCTATCGACTTGGTTTCGGTCAACGATAACTCCGCTCCGATTGGACGTTGCTGCTACAGCGGAACCTGTGCGGATATCACGCAAGCTGCTTGCGCGACCCTCGCGGGAACCTGGGATGGCACTTTGACCTGCGCTACCGCATGCCCGGTCGCCGGTCCTGGTGACAACTGCGGCAATCCGCTGACAGTCACACTGCCGGCTCAGCTTCCGTACTCTGACATTGGCCAATTCACTTGCGGCCGTGTAAACGACTACAGCGCCACCTGCCTTGACTATTATGACGGCGGCGAAGACATCGTTTACTTTGTCAAAGTCACCTCCGCTGTGACCGTTGATATTACACTCGATCCGAAAGGTACGACCTACACCGGTTTTGCAATCGATCTTCCGACAGCTTGTCCGCTTGATGCCGGCGTGTCCGATTGTATTGCCAAGTCAACCAACTCCGGTGGCACAGTCCACAAGATCCTTGGTCTTGCACTGGCCCCGGGCGACTACTATTTGATGGTTGACACCTGGCCGTCCCCGGATTGTATCCCCAATTTCGATTTGACAATCGCTGCTGCTGCTCCGACACCGGCCGGCGCCAACTGCGCCAATCCGCTTGAAATCACTCTCGGCGCAGCCAGCCTTCCCTATACCGTTAGTGGCCTGACCAATTGCGGTCTCGGCAACACCTACAGCAATACCTGTATGGGAAGCTACGATGGTGGCGAAGACCACATTACCAAGTTAGTATTGACTGATCCGGTCGTGTTGGATATCACTCTGAATCCGAACGGTACGACCTATTCGGCAGTCGCGATTGACAATGTTTGCCCGCTTGATGTCGCCACCGGTTCCTGTCTGGGATACGTTGGAACGTCCTCGGGTGCGGCGAAGTCGATTGTCGGTCTTAGCCTGGCTGCTGGTACCTACTACATAATGGTAGATACCTGGCCGACTCCGAATTGCATTCCGAATTTTAGCCTGACTTTCGCCGGCGCGGCTCCGCCTCCGGCGAACGACAATTGCGTCAATGCAATTCCGGTTGGTGATGTTTCCAACCTGGCATTCAACAACACCGCAGCGACTCATGACGGTACGGGTACATGCTCGACAGCCGGCAAAAACCTGTGGTACTGCTTTACAGCCCCACTCACCGGTAATGCCCGCATCAGCCTGTGTGGTACCAGTTTCGATACCAAGCTCGCTGTCTATGATGGTTGTACCTGTGGAACCCTGGGTGCAGTGCTTGCTTGCGAAGATGACAATTGCAGCCTTCAGTCTGAAGCTGTCGTTGCTGTTATCGCCGGCAACCAGTATGCTATCGAAGTTACCGGTTACAGTGCGACTAGCTATGGCGCCGGTCTCCTCACTATCGAAACTACCGTCCCGCCGCCGAACGACGAGTGCACGGCAGTTACTCCAGTGGTTCTCACCACGGGCGTGCCGGTAACATTTGTTGGTGACAACACCAACGCTGCTCCGGATTGCGCGTCATTCCCGGGTCCAAATGTATGGGAGGCCTTCACATTGACCGAGTGCTCCAATGTGACGCTCGATTACTGCGGCACTTCGCCGGCTTTCGGCAATGCCTGGTTGAATCTGGGTATCGGATGCCCCTGCCTTGATTTCACTGATGGCGCGGCATTTGACGTCACCACTTGCGGCGACGGCAACGTCTCAATGACTTGGTTGTCGCTTCCGGCCGGAACCTACTACTATCCGGTCATGAACGATGCAGCTAATGGTGCTGTCGGACCGTACACGATTCACGTGGTCAGCAGTTCCGTTACCGGCTACTGCGTAGCCGATGGTTTCTGCGATGAATACATCAGCAGAGTCCAACTTGCTTCGCTGGATAACAGTTCATCGTGTGGCGCGAGCTACGAAGACTACACTGCTATGTCTGCCAGCTTGGTACAGACTGTTGCCTACACAATCACGGTCACTAACGGTTCACCGTATACCGGCGATCAATGTGGTGTTTGGATTGACTGGAATCAGGATATGTGCTTTGACGGTTCAGAGCAGGTTGCTTTGACCGGTGGCGCCGCAGTGTTTACTGGAACGGTCACTCCGCCGCTTACCGCAGCAGTTGGCCCGACTCGCATGAGAGTCAGAATTGTTTACACTGGTTCACTTCCGGCTTGTGGAACGACAGAGTATGGTGAAGTCGAAGACTACACGGTGAATGTCATCGAACTAGCTCCGACAGCTAATATCGCTCCGAATCCGCAATACCAGTATTACAAGTTCGCGGTAACCCCGATCATCAATACCTTCCATTTTGGAATGTTTGATGGCGGATACACTGCCAATGACGTCAATCTTTCGACTGTCAGAATCAACGCATTGTTCACCCCGACGAGCATTTCGGTACTTCCGAGTGCCCCGGGATTTGCCGGTCCGGTCATCAAGGCCGAACTTCCGTTAACGACATTCCTCAACTGGTGGTTCTATCAGAATAATTATCAGTTTGATGTTAACGATGCGAATTTCGCCGTCTCCGGCCAGTTCAATGATGCTACCAATTTCAACATCGTTGGCGATGTGGTCATCATTGGTAAGAGCTCGCCTGTTCCGGGCAGCTTCATTATCCCTGGCGGTTCAGTCGTACTCGTACCGGGTGACTTTGATGTCGACGGTATCGTTACTGTGTCTGACGCAGTATCCTTGATCAACTACATCTTTGCCGGTGGCGCAGCGCCAAGCAATCTTATGATTGGCGACGCTGACTGCTCGCAACTGATCACGATTTCGGACGCTGTCTATATGATTCAGTACATATTTGCCGGCGGTGCAGCCCCTTGCACGAATGGCCTATAATTACTGATTCAATCGGATTCTAGGTAGGTCTAACCAATACTTGCCTACCCATCCAGCGGGAGTTCGGTGACAAACCGAACTCCCGCTTTTGTTTAGGAGCTGCCTGGGCTGCAAAATAGTAGTTGTGGCTCTACGAACTCCCAACTCACCGATGATTGCTTCTTAGCCGCAACCGACTCTTCGCACAAAAAAATTTCGCTATAATGAGGAGTTACGCTTGCATAAATTAAATTTGGCTCTATATTTGTAATCGGTACTGGCGTGGCAAGCATATTGCCAGCCACCCTATAACAAATTAATTTAATCGACTTGAATAAGTGCTTGGACTCCTGAAAGCGGGGTCAATTCAATATCCAATAATCGCATCAACCGCGATGCTCGAATTGCGCTGATCGTTATTGGTATTTTTTTATCAAGTCATCTACTTCGCATGTTTCGTAAATGGACAGAAACGGTAAACTAAGACTCGGTTTTGTGGGAGGATGTATCTATGACTACATCCGTCTGTAGTCCTCTCGGGCGGATCACCTTGGATTGATTGACAACTTTGTAATTGAACTTTTTTGAAAGGTCTATACATGACTCGATGTACATCTATCCCAAAGATCATTCTCTTGTTTGTCGCGATGGTTGCGATTTGCTCGCAGCCGATTTTCGCAAAATCTGATCGCCATGTCGGCCCGAAGCAACTTAAGACCGCAGTGCCCGGATCCGAGACGGTCAAGAGAGATAGTGAAATTAAGCCCGAAGCTGAAATCCCCGGTGCTGAAGTTAACCCAAATGAATCGTTCGTTGCCTATCGCGAAGGAATGGCTGTCGGCGACAACTGCGCCACCCCCATCGTGGTTACAATTCCGGCCGCTCTGCCGTACGCTGACCTGGGTCAAACGACCTGCGGTCGTGCGAACGACTATAGCACGACCTGTCTTGGAAACTATGACGGTGGTGAAGACATCCTTTACCAAATCAACGTTACTGCGTCCACGACCGTTATTTTCTCGGTTGATTTTAAGACGTCCACCTTTGGCGGCTTCACGGTCGACAATGCTTGTCCGCCCGATGCCTCCTGCCTCGGAACAGTCACCAGCTCGGCAAGCGGAATCAAGACCGTTGGCCCGCTGACTTTGGCCGCTGGCACTTACTATGTTATGGTTGATACCTGGCCGACCCCGAACTGCATTCCGGCCTTCGATTTCAAAATCGATACCCCTCCGGATCCGACTACTTGCGCTAGCCCGATGGCAGTCACCATTGGCGCCGGCAGCTTGCCGTACGTTGCCGACAACCTGTTCACCTGCGGTCGCGTCAATGACTACTCGACGACCTGTATGGCCGACTATGATGGCGGCGAGGACCTCGTCATTAAGCTCACCTTGACCGAGCCGTTGTTCCTCGACCTGACGATGGACCCGAAGGGCACGACTTGGACTGCTATGGCAATTGATGACGTCTGCCCGCTCGATGCGGCGACAGGTTCCTGCCTTGGCTTCGTGGGTACCTCTACCGGTACGCCGAAGAGCATTACGGGCCTGAACCTGCCGGCCGGCACATATCACATCATGTTTGATACATGGCCGACACCGAACTGTATTCCCAATTTCAAGCTGACGATTACCGGCGGTACGCCGCCACCGGCAAACGACAATTGCGCGTCGGCAATTCCTGTAGGCGATGTTGTTGATTTGCCATTCAACACGTCCGCTGCGACCTTTGACGGTCCTGGCGCGTGTATTGCCTCTGGCGTCAAAAACATCTGGTATTGCTTCACGGCCCCGGGCACCGGCAATACTACGATTTCAACTTGTAACTCATCCTACGATACCAAGATTGCCGCTTACGCCGGATGTGCATGCCCGGTCGGCGCCCCGATCGGTTGTAATGACGACGCTTGCGGATCGGACGGATACAAATCGTCACTGACGATTCCTGTCATTGGTGGTCAGCAATACAAAATCGAAATCGGTGGTTACAATGCTGCTTCGTTTGGCGCCGGCCTCTTGACGATTTCGACTGCGGTTCCGCCGCCGAACGACAATTGCGCTGACGTAACCCCGGTCGTATTGACCTCGGGCGTTCCGCATGTCTTCACCGGCAACAATACAGGTGCTTCGCCGGATTGCGCTTCATTCCCGGGCAACAACGTTTGGGAAGCGTTCACGCTGACCGAATGTTCTGACGTTACTTTGCGCTATTGCGGAACGTCGCCGGCATTCACCAATGCCTGGTTGAACCTCGCTCAAGGTTGCCCCTGCGCATCATTCACTCCGGGTGGCGCTTTCGAAGTCAGTTCTTGCGGCGACGGCAACGTCTCCATCAGCTGGACCGGCCTCGTCTCGGGCACCTATTACTATCCGGTGTTGACTGAACCGGGCGCAACCGGACCGTATACAATCACAGTTACGGCTACAAGTGTGACTTCGTACTGTCCGGCTGACGGATTCTGCGATGAATACATTTCTCGCGTCCAGGTCGGTACCATCGACAACAGCAGCGGTTGCAGCTCCAGCTACAGTGATTTCACTTCAGTGTCGACACAGATGACCCAAACCGTTGGCTATGCTCTGACCGTCACCAACGGCTTGGCGTACACGCTCGATGCGTGCGGCGTCTGGGTAGACTGGAACGGTGACATGTGCTTCGACGCGACTGAAGCAGTCACAGTTTCTGGTGGTCCGGCTTCGTTCACGGCCACGGTTACTCCGCCGCTTTCTTCGGTTAGCGGTCCGACTCGCATGAGAATCAGAATCGTCTATGACGAGGCTCTCTCACCATGCGGAACTTCGGAATACGGTGAAGTCGAAGACTACACCATCGACATCCAGCCGTTGATTCCGGTAGCCACGATCAGCCCGAATCCGCAGTACCTCTACTACATGTTCGCAGTGACGCCGATTACAAACGAATTCAGATTCGGCAACTTCAATGATGGTCACTCGGCGTCAGATGTGAATTTGGCCACGGTGAAGATCAACGGTATCTCGGCGTCTTCGACTGTGGTCGTGCCGAGTGCTCCGGGATTTGCCGGTCCTTCACTTCTATCGACGCTTCCGTTGACGACTTTCTTACCGCCGTACGGCTCGCTGTTTGACGTCAACAACCTGACGTTCACAGTTTCTTGGGATTGGAACGATACCACACCGGGTTCGATCACTGATGATGTCACAATCATTGGTAAGAGCTCGCCGATTCCAGGCAGCTTCATTATTCCGGGCGGCCCGGTTGTGCTGGTCCCCGGCGACTTCGATCTTAGCGGACTTGTGACAATTTCGGATCCGGTTGCGATCATCAACTACATCTTCGCGGGTGGTTCTGCGCCATTGAACCCGATGATTGGTGACGTGGACTGCTCGAATTTGATCACGATTTCCGACGCAGTTTACATGGTCCAGTACATTTTTGGCGGTGGTGCAGCTCCCTGCGCAGTCGGCAACTAAGGCCTGGATTGGTTTGATCATCACTTGATCTAAACCACTTTCCATACACATCCAGCGGGAGTTTGGCGATAAGCCAAACTCCCGCTTTTACTTGCATTAACTCACGTACGTAACCGGCGTTGCAATCGGCGTCTGAACACCTGCCATGATTGACGGCCATCAGACTTAGGGCACTGTCAAACTGTGAAAAAAAGTTGGTCAAATCCACTAGTTAGACTTGCGCAAATCAGAATCGCGAATATATTCCTAATAGGTACAGGAGCGGTCGATTCAATCGTCCGTGCTCCGAAGAAAGACAACTAAAAGATACGACAGCTTGCTCGGGCCCGGTACCCGAGCTAAAACAAAACGATAAAAATAAGATTAGACGTTGAGTCGAATCCGATCGGTCAAAGGCGCTGACGATTATTGTCAGTCGCTCAAGTTTCTTCTTGATATCTTTGACAGAACAGACAGAGACAATAGATTCTAACCTACTTTCGTGGGAGGGTGTGCCTATGAACTTATCCGTCTGAAGTCCTCTCGGGCGGATCACTGTAGTTTTTAACCAGAAGTTCTTCAACTTTTTTATCAGGAAAGGTGAATCCATGAATCGATGTAGAATGACTTTGCGGATTCTTTTCACACTTTTCGCAGCAATTGCACTACTTACCACTGTTGCAGAAGCTAAACAAGCATCCGTAAATGCACCGAAAACACTTGTCGGCACGACGCCTGGCCAGCCCAATGTTCAATTGAAGCAGGAACAGAATGGTGGACCGACAATTCAGATTGGCGAAGAAGAAGTCGTCGTCAGATATCAAGATGAAGCTGCCAAGTCGGCTCCGGCACGTCCCGAGGGACAGCCGCTCAAGAACTCGCCGTTGACGTCGTTCCTTTCCGAGGAATTCGCCACGGCAGTTCCGCCGGCAGGATGGACTGAAACCATCCAGAATGCTGCCTTCAATTGGAAGTATCAGACTTTGACTTCGTTCTCCGGTGGATCTTGTGCCGACGTCGAATACGATCCGGCTCTCACACCTCAAAACGAATGGCTCGTAACGCCGGCAATGAACTTTACTGGCGCAACTGCGAACCTGAAGGTCCAGTTCTACTGGATGATGAGTTACTACTGGGGCGTCAGCCCGTTCGATAATTACGACCTTGAGCTTTACATCTCCACCGATGGTGGTGCGACTTTCCCGACCAAACTTTGGGATGAGTCGGGCGAAGGCGTTTTCACGAACTACACATGGGCACAGAAGACAGTTGACCTGAGCGGTTATGTTGGACAGACAAACGTCAAGCTTGCTTGGCGCTATGTCGGTTCTGACGGTGCCCAGGCTGGTCTCGACCTCGTGTCAGTCAATGATAACGCAGCCCCGATGGGCCGCTGCTGCTATTCCGGCACTTGCGCCGACAATACAGCGGCCGATTGCGCCCTTCTCGGCGGTACTTGGAACGGCGCTCTGACCTGCGCGACGGCTTGTCCGGTTGCCACCCCGGGTGACAATTGCGGCAGCCCGCTGACAGTCAATTTGCCGGCTCAATTGCCGTACACGGATGCGTCACAGCATACCTGCGGTCGTATCAACGACTACAGCGCCACATGCCTGGATCTGTACGATGGTGGAGAAGACATGGTCTACTTCGTCAAAGTCACGGCTCCGGTTACGGTGAACATCACGCTAAATCCGAAAGGCACGACCTACACGGGTTTTGCGATCGATCTGCCGGCTGCATGTCCACTTGATGCAGGCGTGTCTGATTGTATTGCCAAGTCGACCAATTCCGGCGGCACGGCTCATTCGATCTTGAACCTGTCGCTCGCCCCGGGCGACTATTATTTGATGGTCGACACCTGGCCGGCTCCGGATTGTATCCCGGACTTTGATCTAACCATTATCACTTCGCCCCCGGCTCCGGCTGGCGCAAGTTGCGCCGATCCTCTTATTGTTACCCTCGGCGCAGGAGATCTCCCGTATACCGCAAGCGGCCTAACTAACTGCGGTCTTGCTAACACATATAGCAACACCTGTATGGGTTCGTATGATGGTGGCGAAGACCATATCACCAAGCTCGTGCTTACCGAGCCGCTTCTGCTTGACATCACCTTGAATCCGAACGGTACGACCTGGACCGGTATGGCAATCGATAACGTTTGCCCGCTCGACGTCGCAACAGGTTCCTGTATCGGATTTGTTGGTACGTCATCCGGCACGTCCAAGTCGCTGCTTGGTCTTAACCTTGCTGCCGGTACCTACTATATTATGGTAGACACTTGGCCGACTCCGAACTGCGTTCCGAACTTTAGTTTGACTTTCGCCGGCGCGGCTCCGCCTCCGCCGAACGATAATTGCGCCAGCGCAATTCCGGTTGGTGACGTCACCAATCTGCCGTTCGACAATAGTGCAGCGACGCACGATGGCGCTGGAACCTGCGCAACAACCGGAAAGAATCTCTGGTATTGCTTCACTGCACCAATAACGGGTAATGCGCGTATCAGTCTTTGCGGTTCGTCGTTTGACACCAAGCTTGCCGTCTATGACGGTTGCTCGTGTGCTCCGTTGGGTACTGAATTGGCTTGCGAGGACGACAATTGCGGACTTCAGTCCGAAGCAGTCGTCGCCGTTGTTGCCGGCCAGCAGTACAAAGTCGAAGTCAGCGGCTATAGCGCCACCAGCTACGGCGCAGGTTTCTTGACTATTGAAACCACGGTTCCGCCGCCGAACGATGAGTGTACCGCAGTTTCACCTGTGACGCTCACGACCGGCGTGCCGGTAACCTTTACCGGTGACAACACCAATGCTGCCCCAGACTGCGCGTCCTTCCCGGGCCCGAACGTTTGGGAAGCCTTCACGTTGACCGAGTGCTCCGATGTCACCCTTGACTATTGCGGCACTTCACCGGCGTTTGGCAATGCTTGGCTCAACCTTGCCATCGGTTGCCCGTGCACCGACTTCACCACTGGCGCGGCTTTTGACGTCAGCACCTGCGGTGACGGCAACGTCACGATGTACTGGGCGGCTCTTCCGGCCGGTACTTACTACTATCCGGTCATGAACGACGCCGCTAACGGCGCTGTCGGACCGTACACGATCCACGTCGTCAGCTCTGCGGTCACTTCGTATTGCACCGCCGACGGCTTCTGCGATGAATACATCAGCAGAGTGCAGTTGAGCACGATCGACAACAGCTCAAGCTGCGGATCGAGCTACAGCGACTACACAGCAATCTCGACTGGACTTGTCCAGACCGTCCCGTACAGCATTACCGTCACTAACGGTCTTGCTTACACCGGCGACCAGTGCGGCGTTTGGGTTGATTGGGATGGAGATTTCTGCTTCTCGCCTTCCGAGGAAGTCGTAATGAGCGCTGGCCCGGCTTCATTCACCGGAACCGTAACGGCTCCGTTGACCGCCGTCGTTGGTCCGACCCGCATGAGAGTCAGAATCGCTTATACCGGTGCTGTTCCCCCGTGCGGAACCACTGAATATGGCGAAGTCGAAGACTACACGATCAATGTGATTGAGTATGCTCCGGCTGCCTCGATTACGCCGAATCCGCAGTACTTGTACTACAAGTTCGCGGTGACGCCGATCACCAATGAGTTCCATTTCGGAATGTTTGATGGTGGTTACACGGCTGCTGATGTTAACCTTTCAACGGTTACCATCAACGGCATTCCGGCTTCGTCCAGCTCTGTCGTTGCCAGCTATCCTGGCTTCGGCGGCGCAGTCGTCAAGTCGACGCTTCCGTTGACAACCTTCCTCAACCCGTACGGCTTGCTGTACGATGTCAATAACTTGACATTCACGGTTGCATGGAGTTACAACGATGCGACGACTGAATCGATTACAGACGATGTCACCATCATCGGCAAGAGCTCCCCGGTTCCGGGAAGCTTCATCATTCCGGGCGGATCGATTGTACTCGTTCCGGGTGACTTTGATGTCGACGGTATCGTTTCCGTATCTGACGCAGTATCCTTGATCAACTACATCTTTGCCGGTGGCGCGGCGCCAAGCAATCTCATGATTGGCGACGCCGACTGCTCGCAATTGATTACGATTTCAGACGCAGTCTACATGATTCAGTACATATTTGCCGGCGGTGCAGCCCCTTGCACGAATGGCCTATAATTGCTGATCCTGTCAGATTGACTCTGATCTGATCAAGTCACTCGCTTAATCCGACGGGAGTTCGCTTAACAGCGGGCTCCCGTCTTATTTGTGACTGCTTGTCTGCCGAGTCTTGTATTCTGCCGATAAAAGAAAGATTGAAACAGTCTCCGATTGGCAAGACTCTGACTTGGGACACCAGCGATTTGAGCGATGTTTTCCTTGCGAAAATCGAGTTTGAGGGTATATTACATCAATCAATTTCGAGCAACCCATTTACCCATTTCTTACACTCTGGAGAAGGTCTAATGCAATTTTATTACCGCGATTCCAAGCGTTGGCTTGGACAGTACCTCATTGGAGGCATGATAGTGAACCGCCGCTGCAATACACTATCGTCGATGCTCATTGCGGTGGGATTGATTCTGCTTCTCGCGGTTCCCGGATCGGCGCAGATTTCCGACGGCGGAACTCCGCCCAGCTTTGGCAGAGCCATGCGCTCGAATATCCAGCGGGAGATTATGCCGCCGGTCAATGTTCAAGCATTGATGGCTGAAGACGCTGCTGAAGAGTCAAAGGCGCTGCCATTCCGATTTGGCGCACCGTTTGACGTCAATTACTCGCTGGAAAACTCCGGCACTTGGGAAGATCTTCCGGATGGCGGTCGCATTTGGCGCATTACTTTTTCTTCGCCGGGCGCCTATTCTATCAATTTGATTTATTCCACCTATCACCTGCCTGAAGGCGCACAGCTCTTCGTATACAATACCGATCATTCGCAAGTAATTGGCGCATTCACCGCAAAAAATAATAAGCCCCACGGCGAAATGGCCACGCAGCCAGTTGCCGGTGACGAGATCACAGTGGAGTATTACGAGCCCGCAGCCGTAGTCTACGAAGGCAAGTTGACCATCTCGCGCGTCGTACATGCCTATCGTGATATTTTCAAGACCGTCAAAGACGCTCTCGACTTCGGCGGCTCCGGTTCGTGCAACAACAACGTCAATTGCCCCGAAGGCGCAAACTGGCAGAAGGAAAAACGCGCAGTCGCCATGGTTCTACTTTCCGGTGGTACGCGTTGGTGTTCCGGCTCGATGATCAACAACGTTCGCCAGGATAAGACGCCTTATTTTCTCACGGCCAACCATTGCCTGGGAAGTTCAAACACCTGGATCATCATGTTCAATTACGAAAGCCCCAATTGCAGTAACATCAACGGTCCGACTTGGGCGACGGTTCAAGGTTCAACGCTGAAAGCCAGCAGCTCGCCGTCCGACTTTGGATTGCTTCTGCTTAACGAGGCGCCTCCTGACTCGTACAAGGTCTGCTTCAACGGATGGAACAAACTCAACGTCAACGGTGATTCGGCGGTTGGAATTCATCATCCGGCGGGCGACATCAAGAAGATCTCATTTGACTACGATTCGTACGAATCAACCGACTACCTCGGTAGCACGGTAAATTCAAGCTTGAGCCACTGGCGCATCGCCGTTTGGGACGATGGCACGACTGAAGGCGGCTCTTCCGGCTCACCGCTGTACAACAAGTTTCATCAGGTCATTGGACAGCTTCACGGCGGGTGGGCAGCATGTAACGATCTGCGCGCCGACTATTACGGCAAGTTCTCACTTTCATGGGATGGCGGCGGCACACCGAGCAGCCGGTTGAAAGACTGGCTCGATCCGGATAATACCGGCGCAGTCTCGATGAACACTTGGGATCCGTATGCCGGAACCCAGATCGTGCACACGCCACTGACAGACACGAAGGATTCGGTTAATAACTACATCGCGATTGCGAAGATTACTGCCGACGCCGCGTTGAAGCCGGATTCGCTGCTGCTGCGCTACACGATCGGTTTCACGAACTATTCAGATACGCTGATTGCGACCGG
>CAZIBI010000053.1:0-10455 GCA_964537215.1 uncultured Ignavibacteria bacterium
TGTATCCGCTCCGACAGCGCCTTGTTGCGTACCACCGCGTTGATCTCTTCGATTGTCGCGTTACGAACGCCCTCGATTGATCCCAGCGTCTTCAGCAACTGTTCCTTGCGCCGGTCGCCGATTCCACTGATTGAATCCAGCAGCGACCGCTCCGTTTTCCGGTCGCGCAAAGTGCGGTGATAGGTAATGGCAAACCGGTGCGCCTCGTCGCGAACCCGCTGCATTAGTTTGAGCGAGGATGACGTCCGCGGCAGCGACAGCATCCGTTTCTCTCCCGGCAGCACGATTTCCTCGAGCCGTTTTGCCAGTCCGCAAATCTGTAGATCATCGATTCCAAGCTCGGCGAGGGCTTCCAGCGCCGCGTTCAACTGGCCGCGTCCGCCGTCGATGATACACAAATCGGGCATGTCGGCCTCGCCGGAAAGCACCCGCGTAAAGTAGCGCGACACAATCTCGCGCATCATCGCAAAATCGTCTTGGCCGGCGACCGTTTTGATTTTGAAGTGGCGGTAGTTCTTTTTGAACGGTTTGCCGCCTTTGAAGAACACCATCGACCCCACTGGATCGGTTTCGCCAAGATTGGAGATATCAAAACAAGAAATCGACATCGGCGGTTTCGCAAGGTACATGTCCTTCTGCAGCATCGCCACTGCAGCCGGAAGTTTTTCGGCACGCTCTTGTTTCTGTTTCATCAATTCGCCGAGCAGCAGCCGTGCATTTGCTTCGGCCATTTCGATCAATCGCATCTTCTCGCCTTTTTGCGGGAAGAACAACTCCACACGCGCGCCGCGCCGTTCAGTCAGCCAGGCCTTGATGACTTTCTCCTCGTCCGGTTTGAACGAGCAGTAAATTTCTTCCGGGATCATCGTCGAGCTGATGTAATACTGCTCGATAAACGACTCGGCGATATCTGCCTCGCTGTCGGCTTTGTCGGCTTTGACATGAAAATTCTGTCTGCCGATCAACAACCCTTCGCGCAACTGCAGAACCACCGTGGCAAGATCTGTCGAAGAGCGCGCAAAGGCGATGATGTCGCGGTTGACCGCGTGGTCGGCGACCACCTTTTGCTTCTGCATGATGCCCTCGACCGAGCGAATCTGGTCGCGGACGCGCGCGGCTTCTTCGTAGTTTTGAATCGCCGCCAGCATCCCCATTTCTTCATGCAACTGCTCGATCAGCGCCGCCGATTTGCCCTGCAGCAGCTTGATCACCTTGTCGACTTCCTTGGCGTAGTCTTGCTTGCTGACGAGATTCTCACACGGCCCGTCGCAGCGTTTGATATGGTACTGCAGGCAGACCTTGTAGCGGCCGGGTCCCTTCGGATGCGGGATGCGCAACTTGCAGGTCCGCAATTTAAAGAGACGCGAGATCATTTTGTAGGTCTCGCGCATGCCGCCGACGTTTGCGTACGGACCGAAATACAGCCCGTTGTCGCGAAACATACTGCGAGTGACCACCAGTCGCGGGAAATCATCATCCTGCGTGATCTTCAAATAGGGGTAACGCTTGTCGTCCTTCAGATTGATGTTATAGCGCGGCTTGTGTTTCTTGACCAGATTCGCCTCAAGAATTAGCGCCTCGATTTCGTTGTCGGTGACGAGCATCTCAAAATCGGCGATCTTGCCTTTAAGTGCAGCGATCTTGGGGTTCAGTTCCGGCGCCAGCGCGAAATAAGTCCGGACGCGATTGCGCAGAACTTTGGCTTTGCCGATGTAGATGATCTTGCCGGAAGCGTCTTTCATGATATAGACGCCCGGCTTGTCGGGCAAATCGGCGAGCTTCTCGCGCAGATGTTCGAACGGGTCAGTCATACCAAAAAGATACGGAATTCAAGCTAAGTTCGGAAGTGGATAGGGGGAGATTACTTCACCCGCCGCGCACCGGCATAGCGAGTAGCGAAGTATTCGTCGGAGATATCGTCGATAACCACCCCGCGAGCTTCGGAGGCGTGCACAAAGCGGCCATTCTCAAGGTAGATCCCGACGTGCGAAACCCGCCGGTCATCGATGCGGAAGAATAACAAATCGCCGTAACTCAACTCGTCGTAGCCGACGCGATCGTCGAGTCGATACAGCGATTGCACACTCAACGGCAGTCGAGTGCCGTCGTAGTCGCGATAGACAACATAGGCTAGTCCGGAACAATCAAGGCCGAGCTTGCCCGATCCGCCTTTTTCGTATGGTGTCCCAAGGTAACGTGAGATGACGCGGTTCATCATGGCTTTGTCGATGCTCGCGCTGGAACCCGATTGAACGCCTTCATCATCAACGACTCGGTCGGAGTTGGAGTCATCCTCATCGGTGGACCGCTCATCCGGCGTAGCCAGGGAAGTATCACCCACCGGCTCGCGATAGACGGGCCGGCGCGCTTCGCCATTGGCAGGCGAGTACCGCACCGCTGCCGTGCAGCCGAGCGTGCCGAGATAGATCAGCACTGCAGCCAGCAACAGCCGGATCGGCATCAGTGCTTCTCCGTCAGAACCGGATAGTCGAGGTTGAAGCGCCGGGAGTAGTAGATTCTGGTGGCTATAATAGTGACGATCAGTATCGCGGCATAAATCGGGAAGAACACCGCCGCAAACAGCGACAGCGCAATAATCGAGACTTTGGATGCCAGCGCCGAAAGCGCCACGGATTCCTTCATCCAGGCGAACAGCAGAAACGGCAGCGAGATCAGGGCCGTCGCCGTGAAAGCGAAATCCGCGATCATCACCGAGAACAACATACCGCAAAGCACGAGCGTAAATGCCATGCGCTGTGTACGCTTGACGCCCCATTCCATGCCGTAGGTTTTCTTGCCGGTAGCCTGATCGCCGACGACATCGGGGAGCGTCGTATTCAAATAGACCGCTGCAACTGCCAACAGATAGGGCAGCGAGCGGACAATGCCTTCGATATCAAAGTTGAGATACATCACCCAGCCGAACAGGAATGCAACCGTGCCGTGCGCCACGATATTGTTTCGACATTGCTTGTAAGGATGTTCGCGTAACTTGAATTTCGGATGCGAATACTGAAATCCAAACCAAGCGCCCACAACGAACAGGCAGCCCAGTTGCCAATTCAATAAAAACGCCCCGACAATCGCAATGGCCGTCGTCGCGATATACAGTCCCCAGGCTTCGCCGGTGCTGACATGACCCTCGGGAATAAGAAACAGCTTCTTGTTCAGCCGGTCGGATTCGACATCATAGATTTGATTGATAATAAACACGCCGCCGGCCAACAAAGTCGACAACGCCATCATCAGAAGCAGATTCAAATCGGAGCTGGAGAAGCTCATGAACGGGAAGCGATCGATTGTGATCGGGCTGATGCCGCGTTCGCGCCACAAGGCAGCGCGCGCTCCCAGAAGCGAAATCGTCCACACCGGGATTATCAACATCGGGCGCATCAGAAATATGTAATCAAGCAACTTAGTCATAGCTTCCTTTTAATATGCCGATTGAGGCGGGATGTTTCAATAAAAAAGAAAGGCGGGCGCATCGACGCGCCTATTCATCCATAAACGCGTCGACGTAGCGGCGATATATAAACGACCGGCCGTAAGTCGTTGCTTTGTCCTTTTGTTCGAGAATTTCGAGCTCAACAAAGCGGTTGATTACGCCCAGTGCACCTTTGCGCGTGAATCCAGTCCATTCCTTAATGACATTGACGTTTACGATCGGCAGGGAATAAAGATTGCGCAAGACGAGAACTCCGCTCTCTGCCGCGGGCTTACCCAGAGTGCCCATCTTGTCGATGTCTTCTTGACGGATCTCCGAAATGCGTCGGGCGGTCTCAATCGCCTGTCCGGCAATTTCGATCACGCCATCAAGCATGAAGTCCAGCCACGCTTCGACCTCGCCGTTCCGATAACCATTCAGACGATCGTAATAGACTGACTGATGCTTCTTGAAATAAGATGACAAGAAGAGCACCGGTTTTTCCAGAAGTCCTTCAAGCCACAACATAACTGTAATCAGCAGTCTGCCGGTTCGCCCGTTGCCGTCAAGAAACGGGTGAATCGTCTCAAATTGCGCATGGGCGATGCCGATTTTCAGCAGCGTCAGAAGCTCGCCGCGGTCATGGAGAAACTTCTCGAAGTCACCCAGCGCTCGCGTCATTTCGTCCGGCGGCGGGGGCACGAAATGCGCGTTTGCCGGCGTAGTTCCTCCGATCCAGTTCTGCGTCTTCCGGAATTCGCCCGGGTCGGAAAATTGTGTCGCTCTGGCTCCCGCAAGCAGTTTGCGATGGAGTTCGCGTATGAAGCGCAAACTTAGCGGCAATTTCTCCAGACGCTCGAGCCCGTAGTTCAGTGCTTTAATGTAATGCCGGATATCATCCACGTCCGCCGGATAGGATTCGGTCGTCTTGGCTTCCGCTTCAATGACATGGATCATTGTCGCCTGCGTGCCTTCGATCTGACTCGAGGATGCGGCATCCTTGCGAATGTACATTGACAGGAAGAAGTCGACATCGGGGAGTTGCTGGGTTACGCCGTCCAGCTTGCCGACGAGGCGCTGTGCTGTAGCATGTTTCAGAAGCAAGTTCTTGGAGAAGTCCCAAGGGTCCCTTGGCGGAAAGTCATTGGGAATGAATGCACTATACCCGCTGGGTTGCTTTTTGATTTCGCCGAGTCTCAATTTCATTGTCATAATTCCGGTTACATCTTTTCATAAATGTAACCAATATACTTAAATTTGGTTACATCTTTCTGAAGATGTAACCAGAATATCGGTTTTTGTATACATTGTCAATAGCATTTGAGAAGCGAAAAACAGGAAAACGACAGAACTTATTGGCAATAAAGCAGATACAAATACAGCGCCGGAGCCGCCATGACCAGGGAATCGAAGCGGTCAAGCATCCCGCCATGCCCGGGTATCAAATTCGAGGAGTCCTTCACACCCATTTCGCGTTTGAAAATCGACTCCACCAAATCCCCCAATTGGCCAAAGAAAGCTATCACCAAGCCGGGGAGAATCAGATGCGCGAACCCAACCTGTTTCAAGAAGATGAAATTGAATATCCCCGCAGTCAGAATGGCACCGAGAAATCCGCCGACAAATCCCTCGACCGTCTTGTTCGGACTGATCGCCGGCGACAATTTGTGCTTGCCGAAATTCGCGCCAACGAAATACGCCGCCGTGTCGATAATCCAGATCGCGGCAAACAGAAACGTAATCCAGCCGCCGGTAGTTTCTGCATCGACCACGCTACCGCGGCGAATCAACAACAACGTCGAGAACCCGAACGCCAAATAAATCATCCCGAACAGGCTTATGCCGATCGAGCGGCTGACATCGCCGAGATTGCGCGTGAAAGCGAACGGCAGAGTTGTCAAGAAAACTGCCGCGATGACAAATTCCAGCACATGCCAGATATCGAAGAAATGAAACTGCACCGGCAAAGACGCAGCTAATAGCACCAGCGCAACTTTCTGCAGCAGGAACAACCGCACCTTGGTCAGAGTGAATAATTCCCACAGCGAGAGCACGACTAGCGCTTCAACAAATATGAAGAATGCGACACCGCCGATGTGGAATACATACAGCAGCGCCGGGATAAATACCGCCGCAATGATCAGCCGTAAAGTCAGATTCTTCGAGATCATAGCTTGCCGAACCGGCGCTCGCGTTTCTGATACTCCAGCACAATTTCAACAAACTCCCGCTCGCTGAAATCAGGCCAAAGTGTTTCCGTGATGAATAGCTCGGTATACGAAGTCTGCCACAGCAGGAAGTTCGAAAGCCGCATCTCTCCCGAAGTGCGAATCAACAGATCCGGATCGGGCAGGGGATGGGTAAACAGATAGCTCGAGAATCGTTCTTCGTCGACATCATTCACGTTAAGCTTGTTCGCCTTGACGTCGCGCGCGATCTTCTTGACCGCCTCGACGATTTCCATCCGTCCGGAATAATTCAGCGCCAGATTCAGCACCAGCCCGGTGTTCTTCGAAGTCTTCTCGATCGCATGCAGGATCGCCCGCCGCCGCACAAGCGGAATTTCATTGAGCTGTCCGGTAGTTATCAGTCTTACGTTATTGCGATTGAGTTCGGCGAGTTCGCTGCGCGCAGTGTCGTTCAGCAGCTTGAACAGGAATCCCACTTCGCTGCGCGGGCGTTTCCAGTTTTCGACGCTGAAAGTGTAGAGGGTTAGATAGCTGATGCCGATTTCGCCGGAGATTTCGACGATGCGACGAACAGCGTCGACACCGGCTTTGTGTCCCGATGAGCGGTCAAGGCCGCGCTTGGCAGCCCAGCGCCCATTGCCATCCATAATGATGGCGACATGCACCGGCAGTTTTGCGGGGGAGAGTTTCTCCTTAAGCGAGGCGATATCGGCTGCGATGCGCGCGGTCAGACAGCCATCACCTCGGCTTCTTTCGCGGCCGTCATCTTGTCGATTTGTTCGATGTATTTGTCGGTCAGCTTTTGCACGTCGATTTCCGCATTGTCTTTTTCGTCTTCGGAAATCTTGTGGTCCTTCAGCAGGCGCTTGACATGATCCAGCGTGTCGCGGCGGACATTGCGGATCGCGACTTTGTCTTCCTCGGCCATCTTCTTGACCAGCTTCACGAGTTCCTTGCGGCGTTCTTCGTTGAGCGCCGGTACCGGAATGCGCACGACCTGGCCGTCAGAGAGGGGATTGAAGCCGAGATTCGATTTTTGAATCGCCTTCATGATTTCGGCGATCAGCGGCTTTTCCCACGGCTGCACAACAATTAACTGCGCTTCCGGCGTCGTCACCGAGCTGACATTTTTCAGCGGCGTCGGTGTGCCGTAATAGTCAACCATGATGTCGTCCAGCATATGCACGTTCGCCTTGCCGGACCGGACGGTGGAGAAGTGGTGCTGCAGGGTCGCCACCGATTTTTTCATTCTATCTTCAGCATCAAGAAAGAGCTGTTTTACTGTCGTCATACGTTTTCCTCCGAACGAATCGTTACCAACGTACCTATTTTTTCGCCAGTGACAACCTTATACAGATTGCCTTTGTCGGTCAACTTAAAAACGACGAGCGGGAGCTTGTTCTCGCGGCAAAGCGTAAACGCCGTCCCGTCCATCACCTTGAGGTCGCGTTTCAGCACCTCATCATATGTTACCGTGTCGAAACGCACCGCGTTGGGTACTTTCATCGGGTCGGCGTCGTAGATGCCGTCCACCTTCGTGGCTTTCATCACCACGTCGACTTCGGTTTCGATGCCGCGCAAGACGGCTGCTGTGTCGGTGGTGAAGTACGGGTTGCCGGTGCCGGCTGCCATGATTACCACGCGGCCCTTCTCCATATGGCGAATGGCGCGGCGGCGAATGAACGGCTCGGCAACGGCTTCAATTCTGATAGCACTCAAGACGCGCGTAAACATGCCGTAGTTTTCCAGCGTCGATTGGAGCGCCATTGCGTTGATTACCGTCGACAACATTCCCATGTAGTCGCCGGTGGCGCGGCCAATGCCCAAAAGCGTGCCCGTTGCGCCGCGGTGGAAATTTCCGCCACCCACGACGATGCCGACTTCAACCCCGAGTTCCTTTATTGATTTCAATTCATTGGCGACAAATTCAAGCTGGCCGGGGTCGATTCCGAAGCCCTGCTCTCCGGCGAGTTGTTCGCCGGAGAGTTTGAGCAGGATTCGTTTGTAGACCGGTGTTACCGCCATCTACTCTCCGAGACGATAGCGCGCGAAGCGGCGAACCACGATGTTTTCGCCGATCTTGGCGATCATGTTCTTGATCAAGTCCTGGATCGTGACTTCCGGGTCGCGGACGTAGGCTTGCTCCATCAACGCAACTTCGGAATACCACTTATCCATGCGGCCTTCAACGATCTTGTCGACGATTTTTTCCGGCTTGCCTTCGTTCAGGGTCTGGTGCCGGTAAATATCGCGTTCCTTGGCCATCTGTTCCTCGGTGATTTCTTCGCGTCGCACCACCAGCGGATTGGCGGCGGCGACGTGCATCGCCAGGTGTTTGACCAGATCGCGGAAATCATCGGTGCGCGCGACAAAGTCGGTCTCGCATTGCACTTCGATCATCACGGCAAGCTTGTCGCCGGGGTGAACGTAGGTGCCGATCAGGCCCTCCTTGGTTTCGCGGCTCGACTTGGAGGCTGCCTTCGCGATTCCACGCTCGCGCAGAATCGTAATGGCTTTGTCCATGTCGCCGTTGGCTTCGGTGAGTGCTTTCTTGCACTCCATCATGCCGGCGCCGGAGCGCTCGCGCAATTCTTTGACTAAATCAGCTGTTATCGTCATCGCAAATTACCTCTCTTGAGCAACGCTGGTGTCGTCGTCAAATTTCTCTGACGCTCCGTTGCCGGCTTGCTCGGACGGCTGGATCAACATCGCCTTGGCTTCCAGGGCGGAGTCGACGACTTGTCTGGTGATGATGCGGATCGATTTGATGGCGTCGTCATTGCCCGCGATCGGGAAGTCGATCGGATCGGGATCGGAATTGGTGTCGATGATGCCGATAATCGGAATACCGAGCTTCTTGGCTTCGGCAACCGCAATCTTTTCTTTCTTGCAGTCCACCACGAACATCAATCCCGGCAGGCGGTTCATTTCGCGAATGCCGCCGAGCACCTTGTCGAGCTTCTCTTTCTCTTTGTTGAGACCGGAGATTTCCTTCTTGGTGATTTTCTCGAACGTGCCGTCTTCCTGCATCTTTTCGATGTCTTTCAGACGCTTGATGTTCTTCTTGATGGTTTGGAAATTGGTCAACATTCCGCCGAGCCAACGATCCGTGACATAAAACTGCCCCGCGCGAACGGCTTCCGCCTTAATCACATCCTGCGCCTGCTTCTTGGTCCCGACGAACAGAATATACTGATTCTTCGCCGTGATTTCCTGCGCCTTGCGGCAGGCAATCTTGAGTGAATTAAGGGTTTTGTTGAGATCGATGATGTAGACGCCATTCTTGGCGGTGAAGATGAATTTCTTCATCTTGGGGTTCCAGCGGCGGGTCTGATGACCAAAATGCACGCCGGCTTCGAGAAGATCACGTACCGTGACTTCAGTGGCCATTACTACTCCTGATGTTTGGTTAAACCGCCATCCGGATCATCTTCGGTCAACGGGGCGGGTGTTATCCCGACCTCCCGTCCAAATCCCCGGACGTGTGAATTGATATATCCTTGAATCCGCCGGGCTTTGACGCCCGGCGAAACAAAGTTCTGTAGAAAGTACCGATTAACGCTTGGAGAACTGGAAGCGCTTGCGGGCCTTCGGTTGGCCGTACTTCTTGCGCTCAACCATTCTCGGGTCGCGCGTCAACATGCCGGCCAATTTGAGCGGCTTGCGCAAATCCGGATTGAACGCCGACAAAGCACGCGCCAGGGCATGACGAATCGCGCCGGCCTGACCAGCCAATCCGCCGCCTGTAGCAGAGACGATCACGTCGAAGCGGCCGCCCATATTGGTGATCTTCATCGGTTCGGAAGCGTGCGATCCCAGCGATTCGCGCGTCAAATAGGCGACAAGATCCTTGCCGTTGACGTTCCACTTGCCGTTGCCGGGAGCGAGCCAGAGACTGGCAGTTGCGTTTTTACGTCTGCCGGTGGCGTGAATTTTTTCTTGAGGCATCAAGAACCTTTCAAATCAAAAACTATTTCAATTCCAGAGCATCAGGCTTCTGGGCGCTGTGCGGATGCGCCGCGCCGCGATAGACCTTGAGCTTTTTGATCATCTTGCGGCCAAGCGGACCCTTGGGGAGCATGCCCCAGACCGCGCCGCGAATAATCCGTTCCGGGTTGGCGTTGATCGCCTTGCCGAACGTTGTCTGACGGTGGCCGCCCGGATACAAAGTGTTCCAATGCCAGGTCTTCTCTAACTCCTTCTTGGGAGTTGACAGCCGGACTTTGGCGGCATTGATAACGACCACGAAATCGCCGCAGTCGAGGAACGGCGTGTACTCCGGCTTGGTCTTGCCCATCAAAATACGGGCGATTTGAGCCGCTTGCCGTCCAAGGATTTTGCCGTTGACGTCGATGACATGCCACTTGCGGTCAATCGCGTCAACTTTTGGAATAAACGTCTTCACTAACAACTCCTCAAAATTCGTCACAATACAAGACCCGCAAAATACGAAACGCCGACCATTTGTCAAGGGGTGCGTGACATTTTTTTACGTCTTTGCCGGACAATTGGTTGGGGGATTCTGGACAAGGACAATGCAACTGCCGGCAGTCGGTCGAAACCCCCAAATTGCTGACGGTCACCTTTTCGAATACCGTATGCGGGGTTTCGACAATCATCACGTTGAGACGATGAAAAATGTCAAAACCCATCAATCTGCATTCCACAATTACGACTCTGCCGTACGGGGTTTTGACCTACAAACAAAATCGCGCCCGACGTTTCCATCGGGCGCGACATAAAATCATCACACTGCGTCTGCTACGGACAAGCCGCGCACGGGACTGCGCCCGATGCGAAGATGTAATTCACAAGATACACCGCATCCGTGATATCGACCTG
>CAZIBI010000053.1:10555-14947 GCA_964537215.1 uncultured Ignavibacteria bacterium
CGCCCGATGCGAAGATGTAATTCACAAGATACACCGCATCCGTGATATCGACCTGGTTGTTGCAATCAACATCACCTGACGAAAGCGGATCCGGGGCGGGACCTGAAGCAAAAATGTAGTTCACCAAGAACACCGCATCCGTGATATCGACCTGATTATTGTCATCGACGTCGCCGCAAAGGTATCCCTGCGCTGCCGCGAAATTCTGCCAGTATCCGGCATTGAGCGCGAAATTAGTAGATGTCGAAGGTCCTGCCACCATCTGGCCGAGTGTGCCGTCGAGCAGGAAATTGGTTGAGCTCATCGGACCGCCGCCGGAAGCGAGGACATCCCAGTTGATCTGTTCGCCTGCGCGCGGACCATTGGTCTTCGGCAGCGATTGCAGTCCAAGTTGATTGATGATGTCAGCCGGGACTCCTGTGGTAGTCGTGCCGGTCGTCGTTGCCGTAGCTGTGGTCTTAACTGTATCGATTGCTTTAGTCGCCTGCGGTTTTGCTTTCGCCGGAGTGCTTGCGGCAAAAAGCGAACCAATGCCGAGACACATCACAGACACCAATATTGCAATGGTCGTTTTCATATTTTCACATCTCCTACGATTATCGATTAATATAGTACTTGTTTCTGAAAACGCAAGCCTTACTCGCAGCTGTTTCAATTTTCTCCGCCGGCTTCCGAGTCGGTAGTTTGCCGTTTGGGCGGCGTCTTGGACAGTGCCTGAACGGCTTCAAAGTCGACGCTGCGCTCGAACGTAAGTCCGAATGCCTCCGGTTGCAAGTAACGCCCGCGCTGCTCCGCCGGTTTGGCTATTTCGTTAACCAGACGATTGGTTTTCGCAAAGTTGTCGGTCCGTTCGCCGGTGATTTCCCATGAGACTTTGATGTTCGGTTTGTCAGTCTTGATCCTAAAGCGATTCTCCGAGACTTCCTCACCAACGATTGCTTGTGCAAAGTCACCGATCACAGTCAACTGGTAGCGGAAATCGGTCGCTACTGCCGTGAAATAAGCGGGCAGAACGACTTCCGCGTTACCGGCGGCATCCGTTGTCACGTTGCCGGAAGTCTTCACCAAATACTCCGGCGAATCGATTCCCGCCAACATCAGGTTTTGATTTTCGGGATCGAGCGGATGATCGATCTTCGTCACTTTAGCCGGCATGAAAATTGTACCACCGACGTTTACGTCGCCTGTGAAGTATCCCGACCAATTCGTCGCATTGCTGTATGCGTGACCGTAAACCGCATAACCCGTCCCGCCATTGTTTCCGACTGTGCCCGCAATGCCATAAGCAGTGCCGTCGTTGCTAACTACGATGTTGGTCGAACCAATCGAGGAAGAACTCGCCGTGTTGTCGTGGACGCTGGTGTAGAGTCCGACTCCCGTCTGGTTTCCATTCACTTCGAGGAATATGCCATATCCGGACGTTGAGCCGCTGACTGTTGCATTCATACCGTAAGCCGCCATACCGTATGTCGCTTGGACATCGAGTCCGTAAGAAAGTCCGCCGCTGTTGGTAGCTGTCCGGCCGCGTCCGATGAGTCGTGCGCCGTATCGCTCGGGTCCGTCCGAGATGCCGGTTCCGTAAATTCCGTAGACCGTGCCGGAATTTGCTGCCCCCGGTGTCTCGCTGGAAGCGCGCCCATACACGCCGTAGACCGATCCTGTCGAGGTATTGTCCAAATCAACATACAAGCCGTACCGAGAGGATGCGGTCGTAACGTGCCGGTCGAGGAGCATCATATACGTCGCCGACGGCGCTAACGCTGAACCAATGCGAATTCCATTTCCGTCGATCCTCATCGTGCTGTCGCCAAAATAGACAGTGCCGTCAAAAGTCTTGTTTGCTGTGACGATTTGCGCAGTCGCAAGATTCATCGCGGTGCCGGTGATCTTTGACAAAGCGATCGCCGCGGAAGCGCTGATATCGTCATTTGTAATTGTGCCGTCGGCAATATTCTTCGAAGCAACTCCGGCTGTGTCAAGATAGAGATTGACTGTGCCCGAAGTCCCGCCGCCGCCAAGGCCTTCACCGGCGGTAACTCCGGTTATGTCGCCTGTCCCAACATTGTCGACGCCGTCGGCAAAGCCGGCGGGAATGTTGGCGAGGTTCGACCAGTTCAAAAAGTACGACGGCGCATTTCCGCCGAGACTGTCAGAATTTCCAGACCAATCGGAGCGCAGGGAATAGGCCGCCGCCGCGACTTGCCGGCGCGGCGTTAGCTCGGCGCCGCCGTCAATCGCGATACCGAGATAACGCTCTGCTGCGGAGAACACTGCAGGAGTCAATGGAGTGATTGATCCCAGCATAAGACTATATAGACCATCGTTCACTTCAATTGCCGCATGCGTCTCGCTCCAAATTGCCGCACCGCCGGAAGACGCGGCATATATCGCGAATGTGAGCGAGTGGTTGCCGTCAAGCGGAACGCCGGCAGCGCTGGTCAAGTAACCTTGATGGCTGATAACTTGCGGTGATGCGGCGGATGCTGATACAAGTGCAAGCACATAGAACGAGACAGCTACCGCCAGACAACAGATGTGTTGGCGAATCATAACATACTCCGGGAATTGAGATTGAGTTACTTTATGTCAATCTAAGTAAGTCTAAATGGACACAAAAGTCAATCTTAATCTTGTTCCCGTCACGCGTACTTTTGGCAGCGCTACTTATTGCTTACCGCCTGAGCATCGCGATTCTTCCAATCTACACCGCGCTCCGGTCCGTAGCCGTAGGCCTCCGGATGCAAATACTTGCCGACGTCTTCCGGCAGCTTGGCTTTCTCGACCTCTAGTTGCTTCGTCCGCGCGAACGCGTCGTTGCGGAGCCCGACTACTTGCCATGACACTTTGACATTCGGCTTGTCGGTCTTGATCGTAAACGCATTGCCGCGAATTTCTTCGCCGATGATTGCCTGCGCGAACTGTCCGACCACCGTCAACTGATACTTGTATTCGGTGCTCACTGCTGTGAAATATTCCGGCAGTTCGACCACTGCTTCGCCGCTGGCGTCAGTCGTTACATTCCCGAATAGGGCGTTAGACATTTGCGGAGAACTGATTCCGGCAAATTGCAAGGTTCGATTTTCCGGATCAAGTGGATGATCAATCACGGTAATCAGCGATGGCATGAATACCTGTCCCGTTACCATGACGTCGCCCGAAAAATACCCCGCCCAATCCTCCACGCCATTGGTTCCGGCAGCGCCATAGACGCCGTAGCCGGTGCCGGTATTGGAGTTTGCACGACCGTAGACTCCGAAGCCGCTGCCGATATTCCCAAACGCGACGCCGTCCACTCCGCGGCCGGAATTCTGATTTTGATCAGCAAATCCGCGCACGCCGTAGCCGTCGAGCCCGTTCGTGGCCTGACCGAAAACGCCGTACGGTGTCCCGCCGCCGCTGTAGACAATACCCCGGACTCCGGTGATATTAAATCCGCCCGCTGCTTCACCCATAACGCCGATTTTGCTGCCAGTGTTGCCGTTCACCGTTCCGTAGACGCCGATGTTCGTCGCTGCAGATGAAGCAACGCCATAGACGCCGAACGCACTGTCGCCGTCGGCGCTGCCGTTTCCGAATACTCCGGTCGCAAAATCGCCGGCGGCATCTGCAGTCGAACTCATCCCGATGAGTTTTCCCGTGCCGGAGTTTGCCAAGTCGATGCGCGCTCCGCTTGAGACGGCGCTTGAAGCCAGCGAGCGTTTCAACCCGAGGACATCATTGGCAGCCGGAGCAGTGTTTCTGCCAATCACCACCTTGTTACCGCTGACCACCATCGCGCTGTCAAGGAAAGTCGCATCACCGGAAAAGGTATTTGCTCCGCCCACTGTCAACGCCGTTCCCGCGATCTTGGCAGGGTCGATGCTCGCAGAGGCGCTGATATCGGCATCGACAATTGCACCATCCGCAATTCCCGTTGCAACATCCGCGCTCTGTGCGTGCCGGGCATAAGCCGCCGCCACAATCTGCCATCGCGGTGTCATCTCCGGATCGGTGCCAACCTTGATGCCGAGATAACGTACCGGCGCGCTGAACAAGTCTGTGGGCATCGGCGTCACGGCGCCGAGTAACACGATGAAAAGGCCCTCATTGACAACGACGCTTTGCGTTTCCGTCCAAACGGCGCTGCCGCCGGAAGGGGCGTCATACATTGTAAATGAAATACTAAACGTACCGTCAAGAGGCGCGCCACCTGAATTCTGCAGCCTGCCCTGATAACTCATCAATGCGGGCACATCGGCTCGCGCAACTGTCGCGACAAGCATCAGCACCGCCGAAAATAAAAGCGCGAAAGAGACTATTGCTCCCGATCTGGCCATGGTGTCATCTCCTTCCAGGTTATTTTGACTCGCTCGCCAGCTTTTCAACCAACTTGCGAAGCTCGCGGATTTCTTT
>CAZIBI010000054.1:0-14694 GCA_964537215.1 uncultured Ignavibacteria bacterium
ACAATTTATTCCTTGACACTACCCCAACACTCACCTAACTTGGCTCAAATTTCATCAGCCTGTTAAAGGCGCCCTTTGAGTTGAACATAACTGTGCCATAGACGTCTCTTAATCGGGCTTCTAGGCTACCTCAACTCCTTAGTCTCGGCGAATTTCGGGAGGAGAATGCACGACTTGAACAAGTTTACCAGCGCATTACTATTCGTGCTTCTCGCTGTCTCCAGCGTCTGCTTCGCTCAAGTCGATTCCACCCAACAATCAAGTCAATCTGATATGGCAGTATCGTTGCCCTCACCGGCTGCGGTCGCCAATCTCGTGGTCATCGACACCCCCGACGACAACGGCAATAGCCTGAATATTGCCTGGGATCTATCAGCCGACGACGCAGCATTGGTCGACAAATACCAAATTCTCCGTTCAGAGTCCGCATCCGGACCCTTCGAGGTCATCGGCAGCACCACCAAGGGCCAGCACGAATTCACCAATAACGACTTAGACCCCGACAAAGATTACTACTTCAAAATTGTCGCTCTGAATGAGCCGGAGAAGTCAGAACTTGGCGCGCAGCCCGGTTCAAACGAATCGACCATCGTCGGTCCGGTCAAGCCGGTAGCGCAGTGGTTCAATACACGGCGCATTTGGATTCTGGTTTGGACCTTGGTCGTCTGCTGCGCCATTCTCTTCTATATCTCGCAAGCCAAAGCTGGCAAAGATCTCTACGTCCGCAAAATCGCCGGTATTGATGCCGTCGATGAAGCCATCGGCCGCGCCACCGAAATGGGTCGCAAAGTCTTCTACGTTCCCGGCATTCAGGATATGGACGATGTCCAAACCATCGCTGCGGTTACGATCTTGGGTCGTGTCGCCCGCATTGCTGCCGAAAACGACACCATGCTGGATGTCCCTGTCTGTAAATCATTGGTCATGGTCACCGCTCGAGAAGCCGTCCGCGAAGCCTACAGCAAGGTCGGACGCCCCGATGCATTCCATGAAGACATGGTGCACTACGTCACCGACGACCAATTCGGTTATGCCGCTGCCATCGACGGTATGGTCGTGCGCGACAAACCCGCAACCATGTTCTACATGGGCGCTTTCTTCGCCGAATCGTTGATTCTAGCAGAAACCGGCAACGCCGCCGGAGCGATACAGATCGCCGGTACCGGCCAGCCGTCGCAATTGCCGTTCTTCGTCGCTTCCTGCGACTACACACTCATCGGTGAAGAGTTATTCGCCGCCAGCGCTTACTTAGCGCGCGAACCGAAATTGCTCGGCTCGCTCAAGGGCCAGGACTTTGCCAAAGGGCTATTCCTCCTTGCAATCGTCATTGGTATCATTCTCCAATTGCTGGATGTTCCCTTTATTGAAATCCTTCAGGTCAGCTAACGGAAAGTAATGATTAGATGAAACGCGAAGTACCATTCATTATCACGCTCGTTGTCGGTATCGCCTTCATCGTCCAGTATTTTATCCCGCATCCGCCGTTTGACGCCTTCGAAACCACCTTCAACAATTGGTTCGCAATTGTCGGCACATTTGCCATTCTCCTCGGCGCTCTTAGCTTATTCAAGATGTCGATGATCAGAGTGGCGCGGAAACAACACGACTGGCCGCTTTCATTGGTTATCATCGTTTGTTTCTTGCTCATTGTCGTGGTTGGCTTTATCGACGGCTACGTCGGTCTGAAGAATCCCAACCCGACTTCTTTCCGCGACCCCGGCACAAATTTCGACTGGCTTTATGTCTATATCTACACGCCGCTTTCCTCGACGATGTTCGCCATCCTGGCTTTCTTCGTCGCATCGGCGTCCTATCGCGCTTTCCGCGCCCGCAATGTGCAAGCTACGCTGTTGCTACTCGCCGGTTTCTTCGTCATGATTGGCAGAGTGCCCCTTGGCGACATTCTCACCGGATTCATGCCCGATGGCTTCCAATCTTCGGATTTGGCAAGCTGGTTGATGAATTATCCTCACAACGCTGGCCAACGAGCCATCAAGATCGGCGTCGCGCTCGGAATCGTGTCAACTTCTCTGCGGATCATTCTCGGGATCGAGAGGTCGCATCTTGAAGGGTAGCCTATAATGAAGAAGTTGATCATGCCCGGCATTTTCGGACTCGTCGTCGTCATCGCCTTGATTCAAACCTTTGTCGATCAGCCGTTCAAGCTCGCCTTCTCCGGTACCGTCTCGATCATCGTTTCCGCGCTGCTCTTGCTCGCCTTGATCGGAGTATTCATTCTCACCGTTCGCGGCCACCTGATCGAGCGCCGGACAGTATTTGTATTTATCGGAGTCGCGCTGGTGCTTCCGTTCTTCATGACGCTCGCTCTCAAGATTAAAGTCTCTCCGGAAGTCAACAAAGTCTACGAAGCTCTTGAAAAATTACCGCCCGGCTCCAAAGTGCTCGCGGCTTTCGACTACGATCCGCCTTCAGCGCCGGAACTCCAGCCCATGGCCGACGCCTTCCTGGCGTACGCCTTCAAGCACGATCTGAAAGTTATCATCATGGGTCTCTGGCCGCAGGGACCACAGCAAGCAAACATGTCGATTGTGCGCGCACTCGCTGAACCCGAAGTACAGGCAAAGAGTCCTGTCTACGGCACAGATTACGTCAACCTCGGCTTCCAGTCCGGAAATGAATTTGTCATTCAGAGTATGGGCACCTCATTCCGGACAATGTTCCCGCGCGACATTTACAACACAAGTTACAGCGAAATCCCGCTGCTTAGCGGCGTCGAAAATTTCAGCAATATTGATTTTGTCATCAATTTCTCGTCCGGCTACCCCGGCACCAAGGAATGGGTACAGATCGCTGTCGACCGCTTTGGCGTTCCGGTCGGCGCGGGTAACACCGCAGTGCAAGCGCCTGAAATGTATCCGTACCTCGCTTCCAAGCAACTTACCGGCTTGGCCGGCGGAATGGTTGGCGCAGCGGAATTCGAACTCGCGACCGGCGAAATCGGCAAAGCCGCTTCTGCGCTCTTGGCGCAGGTCTTTTCACATGCCGTCGTGATAGCGTTCATCCTTATCGGCAACGTAGCTTTCTTCCTAGGCAAGCGGAGATCGGGTAACTAACGGTTGGAGTTATGGAACAAACCTTTGCTCAAACAATAGGCATCTGGATCGCAGCGTTCCTGACAATTGGAATTATCTCGTTCCTCTATAAGGATAACATTCTCTACAAGATCTGCGAGGCCATCTTCGTTGGTATCTCTGCCGGCTATTGGTTCATCACCTATTTCTGGGATAACCTCTACAAGAAGTTCTGGCTCGGCGTAAATCCGCCGCTGCCATCAAACCCGGGCGACCCAGTCACCGAACCAAATCTCTGGCTGTGGGGCGGAGTGATTCTTGGCGTCATGATGCTCTCCCGGCTGCTTGGCAACAAAGTTAGCTGGATCGCGCGTTGGCCGCTGGCTTTCATCGTCGGGGCAACTGCCGGTCTAAAATTGATGGTCTATTTCACCACCGATGCGATGGCGCAAATCTACTCTACAGTAATCGAGTTCACCGGCGCCCTGCATACCGGCGATTTTTGGACTCTTTGGGGTGCCATCGTCATAGCAACCGGTACCGTCACCGGCCTGATCTATTTCTACTTCTCCAAAGAACACCGTGGTTGGTTTGGCGGCGCTGCCAAGATCGGCACTTGGTTCCTCATGATCACCTTCGGAGCATCATTCGGATATACCGTAATGAGCCGTATGTCGCTCCTGATCGGCCGGGTAGACTTCTTACTGGCCGACTGGCTGAAATTGATTAAGTAACAATCATGATTTGTAAGCAGACTTCCCCAAGCCTGTCCGTATTCAAAATTCTCAATTCACTATCGTTAGTTCTCATTCTCATTTTTGCAATTCCGGTTCTTGCGCAAGACAACCCGACTCCCGACTCATCTGCCGCTCCAGCGCAACAGCAATCGGCTCCAATCCCCGACAAAGGCGCCATCACCGTCGTCGTGGAAGACACCCCCAATGACAACGGCGACCGAATCACCGTAAAGTGGACTGATCCCGGTTACCAGGATCTCGAAGGCTTTACCGGCTACGAGATCTTGCGGCGCGTGGCAGACTCGACTGAAACCTCTGTCATCGGCAAGGCCGTCTACGGCCAGACTGAATTCATTGATGAAAAGGCACCAATCCACCGGCAGTTTGTCTACAAAGTTGCTGCTGTAGTCGGCGATCAGCGCATCGAGTCGGCAGAGTCAAATCCGTTCTCGTCGGTTGTCCAATGGTTCAACTGGTCAAAAATTTCCGTCGTCGTCATTGGTATCTTCGTTTGCGGTGCCGTAATCTTCTTTATTGAAACCGCCAAGCGCGGCAAGAAGCTCTTCCTGCGTCGCATCGCCGGACTTGAAGCCATCGACGAAGCTGTCGGCCGCGCCACCGAAATGGGCCGCCCGGTTCTCTTCGTCGCCGGTACGCAGGACATGGACGACGTGCAAACTCTCGCTGGACTAACGATCCTGGGCCGCGTCTCGCGCACCATCGCCCAGTACGATTCGCAAATCAATATGCCTTGCCGCTCTTCATTAGTAATGACCGCCGGCCGCGAGATGATCAAGGAATCCTACGCGATGGCCGGGCGCCCCGATGCTTACTCCGACGACATGGTTCACTACACTACCGACGAACAATTTGGCTTCGTCGCCGCGGTCAACGGCATCATGGTTCGCGAAAAGCCCGCGACCTGTTTCTATCTAGGTGCATTCTTTGCCGAATCGCTCATTCTCGCCGAAACCGGCAACTCCATCGATGCCATCCAAATCGCCGGCACAGCCATGCCGGCGCAATTGCCGTTCTTTGTCGCTGCTTGCGATTACACTTTGATCGGCGAAGAACTCTTTGCCGCCTCGGCCTATCTTTCCAACGAACCCAAACAACTCGGTTCGCTCAAAGGCCAGGACATCGGCAAAGCCGTCGCGATGGCTGCCATCGTCATTGGCGTAATCGCCGTTACTTTGAACACCGCTTGGCATATAGAATCAATGAAATGGATCGAAGACCTCATGCACCGCATGTTCTCGATAAGTTAGGTAGTTGATGCGTAGACAAGTCCCGCTTCTCATAATCATCTGCGTCGGCTGGGTGCTCCTGTTCTCGGTCTTTATTCCGCCGATGGAAAGCTGGGGCGAGGAAGCTTCACTTTTCTTCGACATCATCGCCGTATTCGCATTCTTCCTCGGCGGCGGTAACCTAATCCGTGTCCATTCAATGAAAGTCTCCCGCCAGTCAGCCAATTGGGGCTATTCGGCAGTTACTCTCATCGGCTTCTTGATGATGCTTTACGTCGGACTGTTCAAGATCGGCAACCCGTCCGGAATCGGCGGCGCGCTCGATGAAACCGGCTCGTGGTTTCAGTTGATGTTCACCTTTGTCATGTCGCCGCTGCAGTCGACTATGTACTCGCTGCTGGCGTTTTTTGTCGCATCTGCATCCTATCGCGCGTTTCGCGCCAAAAATGTCGAGGCGACCATATTGCTACTTTCGGCATTCGTCATCCTGCTGGGTCGTACGCCGCTCGGAATGGCGCTCACTGCCTGGATTCCCGATTCGTTCTCGATCTTCCAGATTCCCAACATGGCGATCTGGATTATGAACTCTCCCAACCTCGCCGGCCAACGCGCTATCATGATCGGCATCGCGCTTGGCGTAATTTCAATGTCGCTCCGGCTCCTCCTTGGCATTGAACGCGGCTATTTAGGTCAGGAGAAATGAACGTGGGATTCGTTGTTTCAGCCATCGTCGTCGGCAGCGGATTATTGTGGATACTCGTCATGTCTCTGCGCGGCAAAGATGTCGACCGCCGCATCGTGTTCATGTTCGTCGGCATTACCGTCGCCTTGGCAGTTCTCTTCCAACTGAAATTCGGTGAAACCGCCACGCCTATCGTCAAGTCGCTCTTCGACAAAATCGAATCTCTGCCGCCCGGCTCAAAGATTGTCATCTCCTATGACTTCGATCCGGCGATGGCGCCCGAGGTTCACCCGATGGCAAACTCCTTCGTCCGCCACGCGTTCGCCAAAGGCCACCACGTCTATTTCTTCTCGATCTGGGCTACTGGACAGTCATTATTGGAAGTCACCACCAACGAGATTATCAAGAAAGAATTCCCCGAAGCAGTCTATGGCCGCGATTACGTCAATATGGGCTACAAAGCCGGTAACGAAGGCGTCCTCAATGTCATCATTACCGACATTCGCAAAATGTACCCCGGCGATGTCAACGGCACCTCGCTCGATTCGATTCCGATGATGAAGGATGTCCACTCACTCAAAGACATGGATCTCCTAATATCCATTGGCGGCGGTAAACCTGGTGTCAAAGAATGGGTGCTGTTTGCCGGTGATCGCGCCAACATCCCGACCGGTGGCGGTGCTGCGGCCGTATCAACGCCGCTCTTGTATCCGTACTATCCGAAACAGTTGATCGGCCTTCTCGGCGGCACCAAAGGCGCAGCCGAATACGAATCAGAACTGATCAAGCGCTACCCGCGATTTGCCAATATCGAAACTCCGGCATTGAAAATGATGGGTCCACAAACGATGGCCCACGTGGTGATTATCGCCTTCATCATTATTGGCAATGTATCATACTTCCGTTCGCGCAGAAAGAAGGCGACTGATGGCTAATTCCACCCGCCTCATGCGCATCATCATGGCTGTCGTTGCCTTGGCGTTCGTAATTAGCTGGATTCTCAAAGCTCAAACTGGGGATGCAGACAGTTCGTGGATGAACATTCGCCAGGGATTCCTGGTCACGCTGGCAGCATTCTTGACCTTGTCGATTTATTCCTTCCTATATGGCGACAACCCGTTCTATCGATTCGCCGAGCATTTGTTTGTCGGCGTCTCGGCTGCCTATTGGATGTGCCAAGGCTTCTGGAGCACCATTGTCGGCAACGTTGTTCCGCGCATGAGCGAATCGCTCGCGACTTACTTCCAAGTTCCATTCAAAGGCGTTGCCTGGCACTTCATAATTCCAATGATTCTTGGCACAATTCTGCTTCTGCGGCTCGTTCCCAAGATGAGTTGGATTTCGCGCTGGCCTTTGGCTTTTATCATCGGCACCACCGCCGGATTGAATCTGCCCCGCTACCTGCAATCCGATTTTATCCAGCAGATGAACAACACTTTCATCCCGCTCTTGCCCGACTGGCAAGGATTCGGGGTGTTCTTCTCCAGCTTCTCATTTTCAATGGAAAGTCAGCTCGTACAAATAGCGACTAATGTGGTAATTTTCGTCGGAGTGCTCTGCGGCTTGATCTATTTCTTCTTCTCAAAAGAGCACAAAGGCGCCTTTGGTGCCGCCTCGCGCCTGGGAATTTGGATTCTCATGGTGACTTTCGGCGCGTCCTTTGGATATACTGTCATGGGCAGAATTTCTTTGTTAGTTGGAAGAATTAGCTTTTTGTTTCACGACTGGCTGAATATATTGTGATCACCTTATGATTGACTTGAGACACAGCTTGCTCAACCTTAGACTGCCAATCGTCTTCATCATCGCACTGCTGATGACACTTAGTCAATCAACGCGCGCTCAATCTGATTCCACGCAAATTCAAACAACCAACGCACCAGCGCCGATTCCGCCTGCGCCGCCGACAAATATCCGTCTCGCGGATACACCCAACGATAACGGCCACGGCATCGATGTTCGGTGGGATGTCTCGGTTGACGATGTCGCTGGCTCTGACCGCGTGATGTACTACGAAGTCCTGCGCGCCGATTCGCCCGATGCCGTCGATTCGATGTGGGTGAAACGCGGAACCGCTCTCAAGGGCGCAACGTTCTATCGCGACTCCGGCGAACGCGACAAGACCAGCTCGCTGTATTTCCCAAAGGATAAAGATTTTTACTACCGTCTCGTTGCGGCTTCGCTCGATGCCAGGTCTCAATCCGAAGTTGCCGGGCCGATGCGCGCCGAAGACAACTGGTTCAACTGGACCCGGTTTGCGACCCTGATGTTTACGATCATCTTCTTTGCGCTGACATTGTACTTTATCAACGTCGCTAAGAAGGGAATTCACCTCTACGTCCGTCCCCTTGCCGGTATCGAAGCCATCGATGAAGCCATCGGTCGCGCCACCGAAATGGGACGTCCGATCTTGTACGTCCTCGGCCTTGGTACCGCATCTGATATTGCCACAATAGCATCGTTTACAATTCTTGGCCGTGTTGCGCGCCGCGTAGCTGAATATCAAACTTCGATCTTAGTGCCGTGCTACGATCCGATCGTCATGACCGTCGCGCAAGAAACCGTCAAAACCGGCTACGCTGATGCTGCCCGGCAAGATTCTTACATTGAAGATTCTGTCTATTTCGTTACGCAGTCGCAATTCGCCTATGTCGCCGCCGTCAACGGCACGATGTTGCGCGAAAAACCAGCGACTAACCTCTACTTGGGTAAATTCTACGCCGAATCGTTGTTGCTTGCCGAAACCGGCGTTTTATCCGGCTCGATTCAGATCTCCGGAACAGACGAAATAGCGCAACTTCCGTTCTTTGTCGTCGCTTGCGACTATACTTTGATCGGTGAAGAGCTCTACGCCGCCAGCGCCTATTTGGGCCGCGAACCGCTGTTGCTTGGCACGCTCAAAGCTCAAGATTGGTTCAAGGGCTTGGTTATCGTTGCAATTCTCGCCGGTCTGTTGACCCGTTTTGCCGGATACGGCGACGTGATTAAGAAATTCTTTGAGATAAGCTAGTAGGAGAAGATACTTGAAACGCCAACTGCCATTACTGCTTGTGTTCGCATCGGGTATGCTGATGGTTGTGCAGTATTTTATTCCTGCCGAAATTTCAGATGATGCCTACGAGTACTTGCTCGACTGGACCGTCATCATCGGCATCTTTGCACTGGCGCTCGGTATCTGGTCTTTGATCCGTGTCAGCATCGAAAAAGTCCGCCGCAAATTGCCGGGTTACGGATACACCTATGTTGCGTTGATCGGCCTTGCCGTTATGGTCATTATCGGCCTTAACCCGTGGGGAAAGGGCCTCGAAGACTACACCTTCAGCCATTTGTTCCGTTACACGATGATACCAATCCAATCGACGATGTTCTCCCTGCTGGCATTCTTTATTGCATCGGCAGCCTATCGCGCTTTCCGCGCCCGCTCCGTCATTTCAGCGGTATTGCTGATCGCGGCGCTCGTCATGATGTTCCGTGTCATCCCGATGGGACAATTGTCGATTTGGATCAACGAAACTGCCAATTGGCTCCTGTTGGTGCCAAACTTGGCCGCCAAGCGCGCTATCATCATCGGCGTCGGTCTTGGTATGGTTGCGACAGCGCTAAAAGTCGTGCTCGGTATCGAGCGCGCTTATCTGGGTAAGGATTGAGGATATTACTGTGACCTTATACGAACGCCTGTTACTGCTCGACCGCCGCTGGATCTTTCTGGTTCTGGCTGTCGTGATTATTATTGGTATGTTCGTGCCCATGAATATCCCTACGACACCGGCATCCGAAGTCAAAGTCATTTACGACTATGTTGAGTCGCTCAAGGAAGGCGACTACATTCTTGTCGCTATGGACTACGATCCAAACGCCATGGCCGAACTCCACCCAGTCGCATATTCGGTGCTTGAACAGGCTTTCGCGAAGAAACTCAAAGTCATCACTTTGACACTGTCGCAAAACGGCGCCGGTATGGTTGACGAAGCCTTGGACAACGTCATTGATTCTACCAAAATGTATCGCGGTATCACGCCTGAATACGGCAAAGACTATGTCTTCCTTGGATACCGCCCGTACTACGCACTCGTCATCCTTGGCATGGGCCAGAACTTCCGTGTAAACTTCTCATCGGATTACAACAACACCCCGCTCGATTCAATTCCGATGATGAAGGGGATCCAAAACTACGACGACGTCAAATGCGTCATCAGCATCTCCGGCGGCAACGTCGCCGACGCCTGGGTCGCCAATGCCAATGGCCGATACAATGTCAAAGTCGCCCTCGCAACCACCGGCGTTATGGCTGCCGACTATTATCCGTATTACCAGTCCGAACAGATCTTCGGCATCATTGGCGGAATGAAGGGCGCCGCCGAGTACGAATACTTGGCGCACAATCCCGGTCCGGCTATTGAAGCCATGAAAGTTCAGATCTTCGCCCATATCGTCATCATCGCATTCATCGTGCTCGGCAATATCGGATTCTTCATGGATCGCCGCGCCAAGAAGAGAGCAGGAGGCCAGAACTAATGGAACAGATTACCTGGCTGACTATCGGCGCTCTCTTGACGGTGTTTACCTTCTCGTTCTTGTATCGCGATAACCCATTCTACAAATTCGCTGAACATCTCGTCGTCGGCGTGTCAGCCGGCTACTTCGTTGTATTGTTGATCCGCACCAACCTCGTCCCGATCATCAGCCAGAAGTTGTTTATTGCTGACCAGGGCTGGAAGCTCGACCAGTGGTGGTACTTTATTCCGCTGATTCTCGGCGTCATGATGTGGACCCGTTTCTCAAAGAAGCTCGCCTGGATCAGCCGCTACCCGCTCGCACTGTACATCGGTATCGCATCCGGCTTGACTATTCCGCTGGAACTCAAGAACCGCGTGGTCGAACAACTCCAGGCGACCGTTCTCAAGTTCAAGTTTGATTTTGCCAACCCCGACTTCCTTGGCGTTCCACAAGGCGCTTGGGATATCGTCGTCGTCATCGGCGTCATCTGCTGCCTGATCTATTTCTTCTTCTCCAAGGAGCACAAGGGCTGGTTCGGCGGCAGCGCCAAGATCGGTATCTACACTTTGATGATCGCCTTCGGCGCCTCGTTCGGCTATACCGTCATGGCGCGTATCTCGCTCTTCATCCAGCGCATCCAATATTTGCGCGACTGGATATCGGCAATCACCTCCTAGCGTCAATTTCTCACTAATTTTCAGCTTCTGCGAATCCAACTCCGCAAAAAATCAATCTAAATTATCGATTAGTTGGGTCTACGTATGCACTTAGGCGGAACTTGCCGTAGCTTATGGGCGTAATATCTAAAGAGACCCGTCAGCAAATGCTGTGAACTTCGGAATTGTGGCTCCAGTTGCGGTCGCAAGCAGCTTCAGCGACGTCTGTAAAATTTCTAAGTTCCTGATTGCCCTATTAGCTATAGAGTTACAGCACTCGCCTAAAAATCACCAAAAAACTTTTAAAAATGCGAAAAAATTTCTTGACAGCTTAAGTGCAACGTGCTAAATTAGTTGCATCAGTACCGTTTGAACGCCCCGGGAATTCAAGGTTTTTTTCATTTTTTTGGGTGTAAATTACTAAACCTTTTGGCCATGGAAGGCGGGGATGGCAAAAATTACTCTAACGAAAACCAGACGCCGGCGCAAAGATCCGGTTTCCCCTGAGGAAGCCAAGCGCAGACGCCAGGAGTACCAGCGCCAGTATTACTTGGCTCATCGTGAAAAAGCCAAAGAGTACCAGCGCCAGTATAACCTGCTTCACAAGAAGAAACAGCGCGTACCAGGCGCAAAAGGCCGCAATGCCATGGAATTCAGGCGTGATTCGGTCAAAGTGACCTATAACACGCACGATATCATGCATTCGCCCGCAGAGAAAACTCTGAAAATGCTCCAAAAGATCATTTCCGGCGAGAAAATGTTCACCATGTAACTCGCCGCCGCGTCCGACATCTCGAAAAGTGCTGCAGTAGACCTTCTTTTTAGAAATTTACTGCAGCACTTTTGTTTTTGGTCAAAAAACACTATATTGCCGCCAGTTTGAATTAAACCGTAGGAATGGGATTGTGCGATGTCACCGAAAAAGTCTCCTGTGAAATCGAAAGCCGCTGCCAAGGCCTCTGCCAAGAATAAACCAAAAGTGTCAGCCAAAACTCCTGCGCCCAAAGGCAAATCCGCCTCCAAGCCGAAACCTGCCGTAAAAACCGGCAAAATGGCCAAACCGGCAGTCGCCCTCAAACCGATGAAAGATCGTAAGGCGACGGAAGTTACCACCACGAAGGTCAAGCAAATCGGCGTTAAGTCCCGCTCCAAGGATGACTTCAAGGAATCGAAGAAAGCTCTGCCGCCATCGGCGGATTTGAAATACTGCTACTACTTCGGTGGCGGCAAAGCCGAAGGCACTGCCGTTATGCGCGACTTGCTTGGCGGTAAAGGTGCCAATCTGGCAGAAATGACTAATCTCGGTATCCCGGTTCCCGCAGGCTTTACCATCTCAACTGATGCCTGCCGCCTGTTCTATGAATCCAATCTCTCGCTTCCGCGCTGGTTTGAGCGCAACATGAAAGAGATGATGGACAAGGTCGAGAAGGAAATGGGCGCCAAATTCGGCGACCCCAGCAATCCGCTTCTCGTTTCCGTCCGCTCCGGCGCCAAATTTTCCATGCCGGGCATGATGGACACCATCCTGAATCTCGGTCTCAACGATGAGACCCTGAAAGGCATCATCAACAAGACCGACAATCCGCGCTTCGCCTATGACAACTATCGCCGCTTCATCTCGATGTTCGGCAACGTTGTGCTCGGCATCGACAAGGACGAATTCGAAGAGTTGATCGGCAAAAAGAAGAAACAGCGCTCCATCAAGCACGATGCCTCGCTCTCTATCGACGACCTCAAGGAAATCGTTCGCAGCTTCAAAAAGCTCGTCGTCGACAAATCGGGCGAGCCGTTCCCGAGCGACCCCTGGCAGCAATTGCAGATGGCCCGCGACGCCGTATTCCGCAGCTGGAATTCTCCCCGCGCCATCACCTATCGCGCCAAATACAATATCCCGTCGGACCTCGGCACCGCCGTCAACGTGCAAGCGATGGTTTTCGGCAATATGGGCGACAGCTCCGCCACCGGTGTCGGCTTTACCCGTAATCCTTCCAACGGCAACAAGGAATTCTACGGTGAATTTCTCGTGAATGCCCAAGGCGAAGACGTAGTCGCCGGCATTCGCACGCCGCAGCCGATTACCCAGCTCGAAAAAGTCATGCCCGACGCCTACAAGCAACTCAAGAAAATCACTTCGCAGCTCGAATCTCATTATCGCGACGTTCAGGACTTCGAGTTTACCATTCAGGAAAGCAAGCTCTACATGTTGCAGACCCGCAATGGCAAACGCACTGCCGAAGCTGCCGTCAAGATCGCTGTCGATATGGTCAAAGAGAAGTTGATTACGAAAGACGAAGCCCTCATGCGCATCGTCCCCAGCGATCTCGACCAACTCCTGCATCCGCGCATAGACCCAGAAGCCGAAGTCGAAGTCATCGCCAAGGGTCTCGCTGCCTCACCCGGCGCTGCTTCCGGCAAAGTCGTCTTCCACGCCGACGAGGCCGTCCGCCTTGCCGAGAAGGGTGAAAAGACCATTCTCGTGCGCATGGAAACCAATCCCGACGACATCGCCGGCATGATCGCCTCCGAAGGCATCCTCACCTCTCGTGGTGGAATGACCTCGCATGCGGCCGTCGTTGCCCGCGGCATGGGCAAACCTTGCGTCGCCGGCTCCGAAGATATCCGTGTCTACGAGTCCCGCCGCCAGTTCGCTATCGGTACGCTGGTTATTAAAGACAAAGAAGTCATCACCATCAACGGCACCACCGGCGAAGTTATGATGGGTGAAGTCCCGACGATTGATCCAGAACTCTCCGGTGAATTCGGCACCTTCATGCAATGGGCTGACGAAGTCCGCAAGATCGGCATTCGCACCAACGCCGATACGCCGCACGATGCCGCCTTGGCCCGCAAGTTCGGCGCCGAAGGCATCGGCCTTTGCCGTACCGAACACATGTTCTTCGGCAAGAACCGTCTTCCGCATATTCAGGCAATGATATTGGCTACCACGCAGGCCGACCGCCAAACCGCGCTCGACCGGCTCTTCCCGTTCCAGAAGGCCGACTTCAAAGGCATCTTCGAAGCAATGGAAGGCCTCCCGGTTACGATCCGCACTTTGGATCCCCCGTTGCACGAATTTCTTCCCAAGGAAGAAGAGGTCCACAAGCAGATTGCCGAGTTGACAGGTGTTGCCGATAAGGCAGAGGAAATCGAACGCCTCAAGAAAATCCTCGAGCGCATCAGCCAGCTTCATGAGCAAAACCCGATGATGGGTCATCGTGGCTGTCGTTTGGGCATTACCTATCCGGAAATCACCGAAATGCAGGTCAAAGCGATCCTTACTGCCGCCGCCGAATTGATCAAAGACGGCAAAAAGGTCATTCCCGAGATCATGATCCCGCTCGTCGGCAATCGCACCGAACTCCAAAACCAAAAAGAAATCGTGATGCGCGTTGCCGAACTGGTCGTTCGCAAACACAAAGTCGAAATCCCGTTCCTGGTCGGCACGATGATCGAAATCCCCCGCGCTGCGGTGACCGCCGATCAAATCGCGCAGGATGCCGACTTCTTCAGCTTCGGCACCAACGACCTGACGCAAATGACTATGGGCTTCTCGCGCGACGACGCCGGCAAGTTCCTGCGTTATTATCTCGACAAAGGCATTCTCGAAAAAGACCCGTTCGTCTCAATTGACCAGGTCGGTGTCGGCTCGCTCGTCAAGATCGCTTTCGAGAAAGGCCGCTCCGTCAAGCCGCATATCAAGATGGGTATCTGCGGCGAACATGGCGGCGACCCCGATTCGATCGGCTTCTGCCACCGCGTCGGACTGAACTACGTCTCTTGCTCGCCGTTCCGGGTGCCGATTGCGCGTCTCGCCGCAGCGCAGGCCGTGATCCTCGAGAAGCA
>CAZIBI010000055.1:0-14258 GCA_964537215.1 uncultured Ignavibacteria bacterium
CTGCGGGGCCGATACACTTAACTTAGGGAAGAGGGCCTCACTACATGCAAATCGAAAAAGACTCGTCTTTGCAATCGAATCCAGTGCCTTCAAGCAAGAAATCGCGCGTCGGCATCGCCGCTGTCATAACCTTGTTGTTGGTCCTGCTGGCATTAATCATACTCCCTGATCCCCTTATGAATTGGTTGGTTAAACCGAAGCTCACCGAGGCATTTAACTCAAAACATCCCGCTTACTCGCTTCGCATTGGCGAAATACACTACAGCGTTTTTAGGAATCAATTCGGATTCGACGAGATTGCAATCGACGCCCTCGATAGTACACTCACGAGTAATATCTCGAACGTCAAAGTAAGCGGCATCAACTGGATCAGCCTTCTATGGAACAGAACTGTCAACTCTTCCAATTCCGGCGACCTACTCGTGGAAGTTGACAGCGTCGCGATCGTCATCGCGCAGCAGCAATACAGCCTCCGCTGCGGGCCGATGTCAATCTCAGCTTCGGATTCCCAGATCGTAATTGCGAACTTGGAGTATCGACCACTGCTTGACGACGAAGATTTGTTTGCCGTAAGCGCATTCAGAACAACCCGATACAACCTTGCTGTTCCCGAGATTTCAATTGCTGGATTTGACTGCGTCGATTTGATCCGTCGTGAAAACTATCGCGCGCGTTCGGCAGAATTGTCCGATGTTGTTCTTGACGTCCTGATCAACAAAGACAAACCAGCGGCTGCTCCTGTGTTTGCGCCGCTGATGCCAAATGATCTACTCGCGCTTGCTGACGCGCCGCTGCTCGTCGATAGCCTATCCATTGCTAACGGGAAATTCGCCTATGGCGAGCGCTTTGACGTTGGCGCCGCCCCAGCCGTTCTGACTTTTGACAGCGCCGAAGTTGTCGTGCAGGGAATAGCCAATCGCAGCGACAGCGCCGCTACGATTAACATTTCGGCACGGGCTTTATTCATGGAGGAGTCTCCGGTTAAAGTGCAACTAACGCTTCCTGTCGCTGACCCGCAACTGCAGTTTAGTTACTCCGGTTCGATGGGGAAGTTGGATTGTTGTCTGTTCAATCCATTCGTCGAGAAGACCGAACGCCTACGCATCAAAAAAGGGGATTTGGAAGAAGCGTCTTTTGACATCGATGTCGTTTCCGGCCACGCCAGCGGTACTTTCCGGGCAACCTATCGGGACTTGAGTTTTGCCGTCATTGACGGCGAAACTGGAAGCGAAAAGGGTATTGTCAACAGCATCGCTTCGATCATCAGCAACACATTTAGGATTCGCAAGTCCAACTCCCCCGAAGAATCTGGGCCCATGAAAGTCGGCCAAGTAGACTACACAAAAAAGCCCGATGAGACCTTCCTGCGCTTTGCCTGGCTGTCTCTTTACAGCGGTGTCCGGGACCTCGTCAAGAAATAGCCACCAGGCACCTCACTTTACCGGCGGGCCGCCGCCATGTGCCGCCTGTCGCCAAAATTGTGCTGAAATTCAGTTAGTGAGTACTCCCCGGAATTACCGGCTCCCGACAAGATTGTGAGTCCGCAAACTCGATTTTATCTTGTTTTTTTGTCGATTATACACTAAACTGTAGTCAGAAATCCATTAACCCGTGCCGACTTTTGAGCCGGTCTGGCATCTAAGAATGCTCGACGCTGTTCCTGTATCTACTTCCGGTTTGTCTGCCAAAACTGGCTCAGAACTTTAAGAATTTCCAAGAAGGAGAGCACATGTCCAATCGATCAATTTCGGTGTTTGCACTCGCCGTTGCCCTGTTCATCATGGCGGCGACAGCATTTGCCGGTGTGACACCGTCGCGGCTGAATTATCAGGGGTTGCTGACCGATCCCAATGGTCAACCCATGAATGCGACTGCCGTGCAAATGACGTTTCGCATTTGGAACCATCCGTTCCTTACGGATCCAGCCAACTTGAAGTGGGAAGAGACCATTCTCGTCAACGTCACTGACGGACTTTTCAACGTGATTCTCGGTGACAATGTTCCGATTGAAGCTGAAGTGTTCGATTCCTCCGCCAGCTATCTTGGCATCCAGATTGGTGCGGACGCCGAAAGCGAGCCACGCACGCGACTTGTCTCGGTTGGCTATTCGACACGCGTCGAAACGCTGGATGGCGCCCGCGGCGGCGTAATCTCCGGCACAATCGGTCTGCAGCCGTCCGGCACCAGCAAAGACGGTGCGGAAGACTTGCTGCGATACGAAATTTTTGATGATCAAGACAGCCTTCGCTTCTGGGCAAGTGAAACTGAAGTCTTCACACCGTGTCTGCAATTCTCCGGCGACGACAGCCGCCAATGCACCGCCGCGATTAACTCCGGTGCCGCGCAAGCTGAAGATGAAGAAACCGTCACCACCATTAACGGCACACAGGTCGTCCTTGCGCAGCAGTCCATCGACTGCCCGAGCGAAGGCTACGTCCTTGTGATTGCGTCTTGCCAGGCTACGCTTGATTTGACTGAAGCCGACGCTACTACAGTGTCACCCGACATAGTTCCGACCTACACTGCCCAGTTCGGCGTCTCTGCAAGTAGCTCCGAACAGCCGGACGATCAACATCGTGCCTGGTCATTCACTGCTGTCGAACCATTCCGCAAGACCAGCAGCGTCATCAGCCTGCAGAAAGTGTTCAGCGTCGGAGCCGGTGAATCGACCTTCTATTTGAAGGCCAAACGCACCGAAGGCAGCAAAAATTTCGCAGCGTCCGGCAAGACGATCACCTTGGTGTTCATCCCCAAGGCGTACGGCGACATCGCTGCTTCGTCGAGTTTCGGAACTACGAATACAGTCACGCCTGCGCGCACGGCGTCAGTTGGCAACGTCCAACCGAGGGCAGGATTGATGGTCGGAACGGACGATTCGACCTCCGAAATCGAAAGACTGCGTTCCGAAGTCAACGAGCTCAAGGCGATGCTGATGCAATTGTCAGCGGACAGCAAGAAACAGTAACGGCTCATATTAAAGGAGACTTATGAATATGATCCGCAGAACCCTTTGCCTGATCGCCGCAATTGCCATTGTGTCGAGCGCATCAGCGTTCGCACAAAGCTACACGCTGCGATGGGATGTCGTTGCTGCCGGTGGTACCGACAGTAGTTTCCCGAACGGCACCAAGCTGAAAGGAACCGTTGTCCAGACCGCTATCGGCCAAACTTCATCTGCGAACTATGTGGTCGGCCAAGGCTTCTGGCAGAATGCGTTCCTGTGCCGCAAAGGCGACGCTGACGGCAACAGCCATACGAATATCACCGACGCCGTTTATATTATTAACTACATCTTTGCCGGTGGTCCGGAGCCATATAGCGAATGCAACGGCGATGCCGACGGCAACGGTTACATCAACATCTCCGATGCGGTTTGGCTGATTCACTATATCTTTGCCCTGTAGGGCACAGCTCATACCTGATATCCATTTTCAAGAGCCGATCGTGATAAGCACGGTCGGCTCTTTTGCCATTTTGATTGCTGCCTGTATTGTTATTCGCTATTCTTTTTTCGTGAAAGTTTGCCGATATTGCGCCGAACCAAACCGCTTTGCGATGATAGGGAAATGAGCGAACTCGAAAATCAGGACAATCTCGAGCACACCCGCTTGAGCGCTCCGGCGGCAACTACCGTTGTCGGTCGCTATCGTGTTATTGAGAAGATCGGCGCCGGCGGCATGGGCGAGGTCTATCTGGCATTCGACCCCAAGCTCCAACGCAACGTCGCAATCAAGGTCCTTCCCGCAACTCTTGCTGATGACCCCGAAACCAAGGCGCGCTTCGTACGCGAGGCTCAAACCGCTGCCTCGCTGAATCACAACAACATCGTGACGATCTACGAAGTCGACGAACATGAGGGCCGTCACTTTATCGCGATGGAATTGGTGGAGGGTGTCCCGCTCAAGGACTTGATGAAATCCCAACGCCTGCCGCTGCAAAATTGTCTCGATCTGATCTTGCAGATCTGCGACGGACTTGCCGCCGCACACGAACGCAAAATCGTCCATCGCGACATCAAGCCCGCTAATATTCTCGTCAGCGGCAAGGGGAAGGTGAAAATCCTCGACTTTGGTCTTGCCAAGATGCACAGCGTGTCCGGCCTCACCAGTACCGGCGTGCGCTTGGGAACGATTGCTTACATGTCGCCCGAGCAGGCACAAGGCTCCGAGGTCGACCACCGCTCCGACATCTTTTCGCTCGGCGTCGTCTTCTACGAGATGCTGGCTGGGCAGCCGCCATTTAAGAAAGACTCCGAGATCGCGACCTTGCTGGCGATTCTCCAGTTGCCGCAGACACCGCTGAGCGAAACTGACCCGGCGCTGCCGGTCGAAATCAGCAACATTGTCGAACGCGCCTTGCAGAAGGACCGGGCGCTGCGCTACCAGCATGTCGAAGAGCTTGCCTCCGACTTGCGCAAGTACATGCGTGGGCCCGATCAACCCGTCTCCCAAATTCAACCCATTGCTCCGGCGGTTTCGGCCAGTCGCAGCGCTTCCATCGACGCGAGCACATTTACCAAGACGGCTGTAGGACTCAAGAAAGCCATCGCCATTCTCCCGTTCGAAAATCTCGGCCCGACCGAGCACAACTATTTCGCCGAAGGCGTGACCGAGGAAATCACTACGAGCCTCGCGAAAATCAAATTACTGAAAGTCATCTCCAACAGCAGTGCGCGCCAGTTCAAAGACAAGGATCGCAGCGTCCCCGAAATCGCTACCGAACTCGGCGTGGAATTCCTGCTCACCGGCACAATCCGCTGGGACAATTCCCAGACGCCGTCGCGCTTTCGCCTAAGCTGCAAGCTAGTCGACACCAAGGATGAATCGTATCTCTGGGCGGAATCGTACGACCGCGTACTCGAGGAAATCTTCTCGCTGCAATCGGAACTCGCGACCGAGATCACCAAAGCGCTCGGTGTAGCGTTGGCAACCCCTGAACTCGACAGTCTTTCGCGAATTCCGACCGCGAACCTCGAAGCCTACGATTATTACTTGCGCGGCAACGAATTCTATCCGCGCTCCACGCAACCGGCTGACATTAGCAAAGCCATCGAGATGTACGAGAAAGCTGTTGAGCTCGATCCAGATTTCGCTCTCGCGCACGTCAAACTCGCGCAGGCAAACTTGAGCATGTATTGGTTCTTCCACGACCGCACACCGGCTCGTGTCGCACGGGCGAAGGTCTCCGTCGATGCCGCCGTCAACGTTGCGCCGCAGCTTCCCGAAACGAGTTTGGCGCTGGGCTATTACTATTACTACGGTTGCAAAGATTACATGCAAGCGCTTGAGCAGTTCGCGATCGCCGGCAAAAGCCGCCCCAACGACAGCAGCTTGATGGCCGCCACCGGATTTATCCAACGCCGTCTCGGTTTCTGGAATGAGGCGCTGCGCAATATCCGCAAAGCTGCCGAGCTCGATCCCAAGTCATCACTGCTGGCGTCCGAACTGGGGAACACCTTCATGTTATTGCGGCAGTACGATGCCGCCATGATTCAATTCGACCGTGCAATCTGGCTGGTGCCCGATTGGATCGACATATACGCCCGCAAAGCACAGATTGCTTTGCTCCGCGACGGCAACGTCGCAGCCGCAGCACAGATATTCAAAGACGCGGAAGCGCGCGTCGTTCCTGCCGAAATGGTGATGGAGTATCCTCTGCTCGATGTTTTCGTCGCTTATTGCGACGGCGACTTGCAAGCCGCAATGGACAAGCTCGCAATCGATGAAGTTGAAATGGAGCTGTACTTCATCAACAAGGGACGCCTCGCCCGTCGCGCCGGAAGAGCGTCCGAGTCGAAATCGTATTTCGAATCCGCCCGTGTCATGCTGGAGACCAAACTGAAGACCAGTCCCGAGGATGCCCGCTATTTGGCAAACCTCGGTTTTGCCAGCGCCGGACTTGGGCAAGAAGAAAAAGCCCTAAGCTGCTGCCAGAAGGCGATCGAGCTGTTTCCATTCGACCGTGATCATGTCTTCAGCATTGTCTATCTTGAAACCTACGCGCTGGCCCTGACCGCGCTAGGCCGCCATGATGAAGCCATCGAACAACTCAAGTTCCTCCTGTCCGTCCCGTCCTATATTTCGCGCCCCTTGCTTATGGTTGCCGAGGACTTCGTACCTCTGCGCGGGCTGCCGGCATTCCAAAAACTGCTCGTCGGCTAACTCGATTTAGCTTCATTTTTTGGTTGCAAAATTGACCCTTTTTGTTTAAGATTCCGCTTCAGGCTAGGGCTACTTCATCAGAGTTTGCAAGCGCGAGTAACTCTCTTGCATAACTAAGTTTGGATCCAGCCAAGTGATCCCAAGCAACGAACGTTTATTTACTATCGGTACTCGAGCACCCGAGGCGACCTATGCGCGGGACACTTCACGACAGGACCTGAATGCACAGAAGTACGCGATCTTTTCTCTTCGGTTCAATCGCAATTCTCCAACTGTTGCTTTTCTCCAACAGTTTTGCCACCACCTATTATGTCCGCACGGGCGGCAATGACGCCAACAACGGACTTTCATGGGCGACGGCGTGGCGAACGCCAAACAATACCAACGGCAAGATAGCCGCCGGCGACGTCGTCTTGTTTGGTGCGGGGCGTTATCGTGATTCGCAAATTGTACCTCCTACCGGCGGCACGTATTCGCGGCGAACGGTCTATGCCTGCTCAACACTGACTTCCGCCACTCGTGGTCAAGCTGTAATCTCCGGTGGAGTACTGGTGACCGGCTGGACAGTTTATTCAGGAAGTATCTATCGCGCCGCTGTCTCGGGTTGCACTTATCCCTGTGTCGTCGAGAATGATTACCTTTTGCAGCCGGTCGATGATTTAACATTAGTTGACCGCCCGGGACGGTACGTCTACACGGGCGGCTATCTCTACGTCTGGCCACTCGCAGGCTCCAATCCGAGCGCGCTGACTTATGAAATGTCTTGCCGGGATGGTGTTGTCGCAATTCATGGCGATCAGTACGATCACGTCTTGTTCTTCGGCCTCGATTTTCGCGTCGCCTTTTCTTCAGTCGTATCATTTACTGCCAGCAGTGGCGGTATGGCCGATTCGGTAATCTTCTCCAATTGCAACTTATCGCGCTCAAGCCACGGAAACGGCAACAACGCCGGTGTCGTCAAGAGCCAGCAGTGTTACTCCAACGGCGATTGGGGTGAGTATAACGCCTTTGTCGCATGTTCCTTAAGCTATTGCAATTCGACTTCACTTTCGACCGGCCCGCATACCGGCAGCGGATTCATCTTCTACTCGGCGCGCAATACAACGATTGACTCCTGCGTCATCACCCATGTCTATGGCGAAGGTATCGCTCTCAAGATGGGCAACTACACGAATTCAACCGGCAAGAACGCGCGAAATAATGTGATCAAGAATTGTATTATCGATGGTTCATTGTCGGCAGGCGGAAGCGTTTGGGGACGTGTGCCAATGGATCAAGGTATCTGGGTTGGCAACAAAGCCGAATACGATTCGATTTATGGCAACATTATCATGAACTGCGCGAATTTCGCCATCGACTTTCATACCAGCAGTCCTTCGTTTGATGACCCGATTCTCGGCCACATTTTCGTCGCAAACAACACCTTCTACAATTGCGTGCAGCAAATCATCATTTGCCCGGCCATGGATCTCGGCTACAATGAAATCAAGTACAACGTTGGCTTCGCGACTTCCTTTTACAAGACGATCGGTTTCCACGTCATGGGCGGCGAAGCCCCAATGGAGTCTCCGCCGACCGAGTACTATTGGCGCAGCAACTACGGCGGCGTAATCGACTCCAATCTTTGGTATACCGGCGCCTCTGCATTCGTCGGAGAATTCACGCCAAATTCCGGTTACAGCGGCACCAGTTGGACCGCATGGCGCAACGCCGGTTTCGACGTGCGCAGTGTCAATTCAAATCCGGGTTTTGTGAATCCGGCCGGAATGGACTTCTCCCGTCCGCTGGCAGGGCAGGAAATGAATCTCACCTACGGTGGCCGTGTCTGGACGCGCTTCGGCGCCTGGCAACCCGGTGGCACAAGTTGTACTGTTCCGTCGGTTCCCGGGCTCACTTCGCCGGCAGACGGACTCTCTGGACTGTCCGAGCCGGTATTGACGGACTGGGCCGATGTCTCCGGAGCGTCATCGTACCAAATTCAAATCGATAACAATTCCGATTTTTCCAGCCCCATCACCGACCAGATCGTCACAAGTTCCAATTACTCGGCGACCGGACTGACCGTAGGCGTCTCGCTCTATTGGCGCGTTCGCGCCTTGAATGGCTGCGGACCCGGCAGTTGGAGTTCCACGCGGTATTTCTTGATCAGCTGTACTGCCGCAGCGACACCCTCGCTGATTACACCCGCCAACGGTGCTGCCAACATCGCCTTGCCGGTTGCGATCGACTGGAGCGAAGTCTTGCTTGCTACTGCGTATCAAATTCAGATCGACAACAACTCCGACTTCTCAAGTCCAACCATAGATCAACAAACAGCTCCGCTTGTTTCGAACTACTCGGCAACGGGATTGGCTTCTGGACTTACATATTATTGGCGCGTGCGCACGCAGAATCTCTGCGGTTGGGGAACCTGGACATCGGCGCGCTCATTCTCGATCGGCGCTTGCGCTTCACCCGAAGCTGCAGCTCTTTCGTCTCCGGCGAATGGCGCCTCCGGACTATCACAACCGATCTTTTTTGACTGGCTCGATGTCGCAACCGCCACGAGTTACCAGGTGCAAATTGACAATAATTCCGATTTTTCCAGTGTCACAATCGATCAGCAAACTGCGGCGTCGGCATATTCGGCCGCCGGACTCGCGGCTGGGACAAGTTACTACTGGCGCGCGCGTGCCCAGAATAGTTGTGGATGGGGAAGTTGGAGCGCCAGCCGATCCATTGTGACCGCCGCGCCTGATGTCACCGCACCGACATTCGCCTCAATCGCTTCGAGCAATATCGGCGATAACTCCGCCGTTATCACCTGGCTGACCAACGAAGCCTCATCGTCTCAAATCAACTACGGTACGACGACCGCCTATGGGCTGACCACGACATTGAACTCAACCCTTGTCTCCAGCCACACCCAGACACTTTCCGGATTAACGCCGACTACGATCTACCACTATCGCGTACGTTCGCGCGATGCCGCTGGCAATGAAGCCGTCAGCGGCGACTTCACTTTTACCACGACCAATGCGCTAATCGACCTCGACAATGGCATTACGCCGGCTGTCTCGAGCACTTATCCCGGGTACTCGACGACTCGTATCACCGATGGCGTCCTGAACCCATTTGGCGGTACAACCTCAACATGGTCTTCCGCCGAAAGCTCAACCTCGCCGCATTGGATCGAGATCAATTTTGGCGGCAGTCGGGTCGTTAAGCGTGTTGTTGTCTACTGGGCATGGAACGCAAGTCAGCAACGGTGGATGACCTCGCAGCAATTCAAGTTGCAAGCGTGGGGCGGTTCTGCATTCGAGGACGTGACTGTCGTCAGCAATCCAACGCTGGATAGCTGTACAATCATCACAATTGTCCCGACCGCGACAACGAGGTTCCGCTTCTATCAACCAGCAAACATGGGACCGACAACCTATCCTGCCGTAATCTGGGTCAGCGAACTGGCTTTGTTGGGGATGAACAACACGGCGCCCTCGGTTCCGGCTCTATCCAGTCCGGCGACCGGGTCGGTCATGAACACGCAATTTCCTACTCTGACTATTGCAAACTCGGTCGATGCAGAAGGCAACGCAATTCGCTACAACTTCCAAGTATCGATAGCACCATCATTCAGTTCCGTTGTTGCACAAACCACTGACCAAGTCATCGGCGGCACAGACGCAACTTCGTGGGTCGTTACCCAGGCGCTAACGAAGGGCACCACCTACTACTGGCGCGCCTATTCGTTCGATGGATCATTGTATTCAAGTTTCTCCGCCGTTCGCTCGTTCCAGATCAGCCCAACGGCGACTTCATTTATCTGCGGCGATTCCGATGCGAACGGACTCCTCACTATATCAGATGTTGTTTACTTGATTAACTTCATATTCTCCGGTGGCCCGGGACCCACGCCATTGCTTTCCGGCGACGCCGACTGTAACGGGATCATCACGGTTTCCGACACAGTTTACCTAATCAACTACATCTTTGCCGGTGGTCCGGCTCCTTGCGCAGCTTGTTAGCGCCTCAACTTGAAACATCGGTCTCCTAAGCATTCGATTTTCATAAAGAACACAGTTTTCGTGTCGATAATACCAAGTAGATCTTACTCTTGGCAATTTCGCCGGAAATCTGACAAGTGCGGGCTAATCTCTTCTGGTAATCCGGCGTGCGATCATAGTCACAAACAGAAATTGCAAATTCAACAATGGCGCCACGGGAGAATTACACATGAAGAGGATACTATTCGTCGACGACAGCCAGGAAGTTCTCTCGGCGCTTGAGCGCATGCTCTACAAAATGAAAGGGAAGTGGGAGGTCGCTTTTGCCCTTAGCGGCAACCAGGCTCTCGAATTGCTCGCGCAATCGCACTTCGATGCAATCGTAACCGACATGCGTATGCCCGAGATGAACGGCGCGCAACTGCTTAATGAAGTCAAGCGTCTATACCCCGGCATCACCAGAATCATCCTTTCCGGCCACTCTGATCACGAGCTCATCATGCAATGCGTCGGCTGCACCCACCAATATCTTGCCAAGCCTTGCGATGCGCGCTCGCTTGTTCAGACGCTCGAAAACTCCTTCGCCTTGCGCTCGCTCGTTGCGGATGAAAATCTCAATAAGAAGATTGCCGAAATCGCCACGATTCCGACGCTGCCAAAGTCGTATGAGAAGCTTATCGCCGAACTCGGCCGCGAAGAATCCTCAATTGACACTGTTGCAGGAATTATCAGTGCCGACGTCGGTATGACCACCAAAGTTCTTCATCTCGTCAACTCGGCGTTTTTCGGATTGACGAGCCAAGTAGCCAGCCCGGCCCGCGCTGTCAGCTTGCTCGGTCTCGATACCGTCCGCGCCCTTGTTCTGACCGTTGGCATTTTCGATCAGTTCAAATTCTCCGGCGCCGAACTCGCCGATCTTGAATGCATCTACTCGCATTCGCTCTCTGTCGGCGCGCTCGCTCAAAAATACGCAGTGGAGCTTGGCCTCGGCAAGAAAATGGCCTCGGATGCACTACTTGCCGGTATCTTGCACGACGTCGGCAAACCTGTGATGATGTTGCAGTACAGTGGCGATTATCAACGCGCCCGCGAATTGGCGAAAACTAAAGCAATATCGTTCCACCAAGCCGAGCGCGAAGTCCTTGGCGTTACCCACGCAGAAATCGGCGCCTATTTGATCTCGCTCTGGGGCGAATCTGATGTCATTGCCGAGGCCGTAGCTTTTCACCACGAGCCATCGCGTTGTGTCAACTCTGATGTTTCCGCTCTGACAGCTGTACATATCGCCAATACCGCATTCGCGGCAGCAGCTCCCGCAGGCTCCGTCACCGAAATCAGCAACATTCGCGACCTCGAGTACCTCCAGAATGTAGGAATCAGCGCCGACCGTCTGCAGGATCTCGAACAGAGCATCGGTAACAGGTCCGAAGCCCGCGTCTGACGCGCTGTTTCAAGCCGCATCTACTAACTGCACAGCCGAATCCTATTTGCTTGCCCAGTTTCCGGCATTTTCATACCCATATTCCGCATTTGACTTCACTCGCTATTTGAATATGTTAGTTGCGAGGTGCGGGCTCCGTGATGGTACCGTCTGTGCTCGCTGGAATTACTATTTGCAGTAAAGAAGATTAGCCACACGATGCCATTTGCCACGATGAATGTTGCATCTGCCTGTCCCGGAAAGTTGAATGAGCAGTTCTGAATCTTTGCCAAATCGCTACCTCCCTGAAGAAAAGATTTCCGAGCGAGAATTATTCGAAGTCTGGCAGGGTACCGACCGCAGGACCGGACACAAGGTCGTCATCAAGCGTCCGCGTGCCGCCGCTCAACCCAGTGATGTTAATCTGAATGATGTGCTTCGTGACAGCTACGAAGCGTCCCGCTTCTGGAAACACCCTAACGTCCTTGCGCCCCTTGCCGGTTTTGAGCGCAATGGCTTATTCGAGGCCGTGTTTCCTTATCTAGTGCCCGAGCGCCGTCAGCCGCTGACCCGCGAGATATTTTTTTCGTCCGCCGACCAGATTATTCCCCAACTCTTCGAAGCAATCGAGTTCATTCACTTGCAGGGCTATGTCCATTGCGACCTGACGCCGGAAAATGTCTACGTCGACATTCGCGATAATAAAGTCAGACTCATGGTCGGCGACCTTGATCTCCTGCGCCCGAATGGTGCCAAACCTAAAGGTAAGATCGTCGGGACTCGGCCTTACATTGCCCCGGAAATTCTCGAGGACGAGATCATCGTCACCAGGTCAGACCAGTACTCGCTCGGTCTGATTTTGGCGCAGTTGGCGGGCAATGATGAATTGTTGCGTGAAAAGCTCGCCGACAACTTTGGGTTGGCAGAGTCAATAATCGCCAATCTGAACTTTCCGCCCGAGTTGAAGTGGCTGGCGCCGATAATCAGCACGCTTACACAGAAGCACTATCAACTGCGGCCGTTTTCGCTTCTCCGTCTCCTTAGCGACCATCGCCCGGATCTTGTCGCCAAAGATTCGGACAAATCGCTGTTCTGGCACGATCTGCGGTCTTCTTATCGCCGCGGACTCCATAGTGTCGGAGGACAGCGCAATTCAGCCACCGCCTTTCTCAAGATCAAGCCGAGAATATTCGGCATTCCGGCGGAACTGATCAGTCTCATCGATGCCAAGGCAAATGCTTCGCCTCGTGCCGCAATTCGCATTGTCCGCACTGCAATTTTGGGTTCGAGCTTTTCCCGTAGCGGTGAGCGCTGGCTGCTTAGTCTCCCATTTGCCACGGCAAAGAAGATCACCGCCTTGCTTAAACCGCAGCAAGACCAGCCGGGGAAGGGAACGAGTGCAAAGAAGTTCTTCCGGCATGGGCTAGCGCTGGCGCGTTCCGGTCAGCCGCTTGCCGCAGCTCTATGGCTTGAGTCGGCACTTGAACCAAACTCGCCGCACTATTTGCCGCAGCGTTCCAACGCCGTGTCTCTTCAACTCGCAAAGCTATATCGGCAAGCTGGATTTTTGACGGCTGCTGAAGAAATCTATCGCGCGCTACTGCAATCTTCGGAATTGTCGCCCCGCATGCGCCTGACAGCCTATCACGGCTTGATTGATCCGTTTCAGATCAAGAGTTTGCCCGCTGAACAATGGCGAATGCTCGGTGCAGCCTATGGTCTGGCGCGTAAGCAACGTTCCGATTTCTGGAGAATGAAAGCTGTCGACAAGATGCTCTGGTCGCGCTACCGCTCCGGCGAAATCAAACGCACCCACAAGCTTGCGATTAGAGTTGATCGTTTCGCTGCCGGTGTTACCGCGCCACGCTCTCGCTGCGCAGCCGCAAATACGCTTGCCGGGTTACAGCGAAATCTCGGCAACTGGCGCGAATCGGAGAAGTCTTACCGGCGCGCTTTGGAAAACCTGACTGAAGTCAACGCCGACGCGATGTACACTGTCTCCGGGAACTTGGCTTCCTTGTTAACGGAATATGGCGACTATCGCGGCGCGATCGAATTGTCACAGCTGCCGGTCCGGAATGGACAAGTAATTTCCGATCCGCGCCGCATGATGCAAATTGATCTGACCGCTATGGCCGCTTGTTCATTTGTCGGCGATATCGCTGCCGCCGAGTTTCTCGCCAGCCGCTATTCCGCCACTGCACAGATGCGCGGCGATGCCGGCGCATTGACCTGGCATGCGTTGGACCTCGGCCGCATCTACCTTCGCTGCGGTCGTCTCGACGAAGCGCGTGACCTTCTTGAATCCGCATCTGTCTATCTTTCCGATGCCGGTAATCCCAAGCTACACGCACGGGCAACGCTGTTTTTGAGTTTGTTAAATACTTGGCGTGGCAATCTCGCCATTGCCCGGGAGCTCCACAGTAAGGCAGCAGCAGCTTTCGTTGCCACTTCCGACCAGATTTCGATACTCGATGCGCGGCAAGTCGATTTTCAAGTTGAGATGGAAATCGGCGGACGCATTGACGTCGCCAAAGCCTCGCAGCTTGTTGCCGACTACTTGAAAATCCACAATCCCCTTGGTGCGCTGTTTACTATGTCTCTGATCTTGTTGGAGGGTGACTTCCAATCGGTTGAAATCATGCTCAAGGGCTCAACTGAAGCCATGAACTTCGCCCGCAATTCCGGCGCCGT
>CAZIBI010000056.1:0-2756 GCA_964537215.1 uncultured Ignavibacteria bacterium
TTTCGTAATTACTCACTGATTTCCGCCGATGATCGCTGCCATCAGGCAAAGGAGACCAACGATGAAATATGCATTGGTAATCGCTGCCGGCTTGCTGTTTTTCGGCACGCTTTCCGCACAGACTTTCACTTCGATACCGCACAATTTGCCTAATCTTGGATATTCCGGCGCCGACTGGGGCGATTTCGACAATGACGGTGATCTTGATTTGGCGCTGATCGGCACACCGTCTGCGGGGAACAGTTATTCGGGAATTTTCCGTAATCACAACGGCGTACTCACCGATATCAATGCCGGACTGACAGGTGTACGCAGCGGACGCATTCAGTGGGGAGATTATGACAACGACGGCGACCTCGATTTGTTGTTGGCAGGCGAGGGCGATCCGGAAGATGTCTCGCAGGTGTACCGCAATGATAACGGCACATTTGCAATGATCGATTTTGGCGGACCGGATTTGTATGATGCCGATGTGCATTGGTTTGATTATGACGGCGACGGCGATCTCGATATATCGCTGATGGGTGCGCATATCGGCGGCTACGTTGTAACAGTTTACCGCAATGACGGGATGGACCAATTCACGCAAGTCAATCTCGGGTTGCCCGGTTATGACCGCGGTTCGCTCGATTGGGGCGATTTCGACGAGGACGGCGACCCGGACTTGCTGCTTGCGGGGCGCAATTCGACCAATCTGAAGCCGCGGACATACATCTATCGCAATGATATTGACTCGCTGGCGCTGTTGGCGACGAGTTTTCTGCATGTGTTCGACGGACAATGCCGCTGGTTCGATGTTGACGAGGACGGCGATCTGGATGCCATCATCGCGGGGTCGGACAGCACATCCGGCTTCCCGTTCACTGATATATATCGAAACAACGCGGGCACGTTTTCCGACATGCATGCGATTATCCCCGGGTGTGGCGAGGGTGGTGCGATCGATATCGGAGACTGCGACAACGACGGCGATTTTGATATAGCGCAGTTAGGAGTATTCGGGCCAGGCAGCGACGTGTTTCGTTTCAACGGCGATTCGACTTTCGCGGCGCTCAATCTGACTCCGCAGATTTATTGCTGCGGCACAGTCAATCTGGGAGACTACGATGCCGATGGGGATCTCGATTTTCTTGTTTCCGGGCTAACGAACAAGACCAAGCTTTTTCAGAGCACCGGACTTACTCCCAACACGAGCCCGACTGCCCCAAGCGGGCTGGCGGCGATTGTGACCGGCGACGATGCCCAATTTGCCTGGCAGGCAGGCAGCGATGCAGAAACCTCCGCAAACGGATTGAGCTACAATATCCGAGTCGGCACAGCGCCCGGCGGTGTGGATATTGTTTCGCCGATGTCCGATGTTGCGAGCGGATACCGGCGGATTGCGCGGATGGGAAATTGCGACGCGCGGCAGAATTTCCGGCTACGCGACTTGCCGGTCGGGACCTACTATTGGAGCGTGCAGTCGATTGACAATGGCTGGCGCGGTTCGACATTTGCGGCGGAACGATCATTCACAATTGGGCCGGCGAATTACTTATGCGGCGACGCAGACGGTAACGACATCGTCACGATCTCCGATGCGGTCTTTCTGATCAACTACATTTTTTCCGGCGGACCGGCGCCGTTGCCGTCGGAATCCGGTGATGTCGATTGTAATGCGATTGTGACAATTTCTGATGCAGTGTACTTGATCAACTTTATTTTTTCCGGCGGGCCGGCGCCGTGCGAGGCGTGCAATTAAAAAGCAGTCAGCAATCCTGTCAACTGCCGCGCCGCAAAAGCGCTTTACTTTTTCCGACATTCGTATTACCTAAAAAGCCATTCGGGGCGTATTGATATGGAATTATGAGTCGCTTTATTCAAAGGAACGAGAATGGCTGAAAAATATGATATAGCAATATTGGGAGGCGGACCGGGCGGGTATGTTGCGGCGATTAGAGCCGCGCAACTGGGCGCCAAAGTTGCCTGTATTGAAGAAGACAAACTTGGAGGAATCTGCCTGAATTGGGGCTGTGTGCCGACCAAGACCTTCATTGCTTCGGCACACCTATACCGCAAGATCAAGGATGCGGCCGAATTCGGAATCGACATTCCAGGCGAGCCGCAGATCAATTTAGCGCGCATGGTGGAACGAAAGAACAAAGTTGTAAACGAATTGGTTGCGGGAATCGGCTTCTTGTTCAAGTCGTACGGCGTGACGATGTACAACGGTTTCGGATACTTTGAGAGTAAGAGCAAGCTCGCAGTGGATATGCAAGACGGCACCACCAAAGTTATCGAGGCGGACAAGATTATTGTCGCGACCGGTTCGCGGCCGCTGAATATCCCGGCGTTTTCTTTTAACGGCAGCACGATTATTTCTTCGGACGAGTTGATATATCCCAAGTCGATTCCGCAGTCGCTGACGATTATCGGCGGCGGCGTTATCGGTTCCGAGTTTGCCGGATTGCTGGCCCAACTCGGCACCAAGGTCAGTGTCGTGGAAATGCTTCCGAACCTCTTGCCCATGGAAGATATTGACTCATCCAAGACAATCGAACGCGAATTGAAAAAGCATGGCGCGGAGATCTACACAGGCGAGAAAGTCCTATCGGTACAGGACGGCGCTGGCGGGGTTGTCTGCAAGCTGCAATCGGGCAAAGAAATTACTTCGGAGAAAGTGCTGGTCGCAATCGGGCGGTCGTTCAATACGGATGATATTAACGTCGAAGCTGCCGGGCTGGAGCTGAACAAGAACGGCTCAATCAAGGTCAACG
>CAZIBI010000056.1:2856-13930 GCA_964537215.1 uncultured Ignavibacteria bacterium
AACGTCGAAGCTGCCGGGCTGGAGCTGAACAAGAACGGCTCAATCAAGGTCAACGACAAGATGGAGACCAACGTCAAAGGCGTCTATGCTATTGGCGATTGCGCCGGCGTTTATCTGCTTGCGTACACAGCGTCGCATGAAGGAACAGTCGCCGTTGCCAACGCGCTGGGCAAGAATCAGAAAGTCGATTATCGCGCCGTACCGGTGACGATCTTTACCGACCCCGAGGTTGGATCGGTCGGATTGTCGCAGCAGAAGGCGGAAGCAGAAGGCCACGAGATTCGCATCGGCCAGTTCCAATTCCGCAATCTCGGTAAATCGAAAGCCGAGCGCGATTTGGTTGGCGGTGTCAAGATCATTGCCGACAAGAAGACGGACAAGATTCTGGGCGGCCATATCGTCGGCGCGCACGCTACAGATTTGATTCACGAGGTTACGCTTGCGATGAGCCAGAAAATGACGGCGGAACAACTGGGTGATGTGTTCCATGCCCATCCAGTGCTATCGGAGGCGATCATGGAAGCCGCTCATGATGTACATGGGATGTGCGTCCATAACGCGAAGAAAAACAAGTAGCAAGTCTCTACCAATTGTAACCGGACGCGAGAGTAATGCTCTTTCGCGTCCGGTTCGTTTTTGTATCGGAAAGTTCTGAACTCGGGGCTGCAAGTTCCACACTTGCGTAAAAAATAAAACTCAATGAAATTCGCAGCCATTGCATCGCGACGGCGGCGCAACGAAAATTTCAACTTGATTCGTGACAAGCAACAATTCAGGTAAACGTGACACAGAAAGGAATTCTTATGTCACTTTCGAAAAAACTCGGGGCTGAATTTATCGGCACGATGTGGTTGGTACTTGGCGGCTGCGGCAGCGCCGTCCTGGCAGCGGCATTTCCGAATGTGGGAATCGGGCTGCTCGGAGTGTCGCTGGCTTTTGGTCTGACGGTGCTGACGATGGCATTTGCCATCGGCCACATTTCCGGCTGCCATCTCAATCCGGCCGTTTCGTTCGGGCTTTGGGCAGGCGGTAGGTTTGATGGCAAGGAGCTTGCACCGTACATCGTAGCGCAAGTTCTCGGGGCAATCGCCGGTGCGGGGATCCTCTACTTGATCGCCAGCGGCCAACCCGGCTTTTCGACAGCCGGCGGGTTTGCCTCAAACGGATTCGCCGAGCACTCGCCGGGTGGATATTCGCTGATGTCGGTGATGATCTGCGAAGTAGTGATGACATTCTTGTTCTTATTTGTCATCCTTGGAGCGACTGACAAGCGCGCCCCGGGAGGATTTGCGCCGATCGCCATAGGATTGATGCTGACATTGATTCACTTGGTCAGCATCCCGGTCTCCAACACGTCGGTTAATCCGGCCCGCAGCACGGGTCCGGCGTTGTTTGTCGGTGATTGGGCAATTTCGCAACTTTGGGTGTTCTGGTTGGCGCCGATTATTGGCGGGTTGTTGGCGGGAGCAGTCTACAAAGGCATGTTTTCGAACAACAAATAGACCGAGCCGAGTTAATCTCGGGTAGTTTATGCTTCGGAGCCGTGTAAAGACAAACTCTGACACGGCTCCCTGCGCAGAGAATGCGGCTCACTAATCCCCTATTAATCAATCGCTTACAAACTTTGACTCGCTCATCGACGCTACGTCTTGGCGCACATTCTGCGAATGCGCCGAAGTTCGAACATCAAACCCGCAGCGTGCTACTGCCCCTAAATCATTGGCTAATAGCGGTTAACGGAACTAATGAGTTTTGCGGGTGTTGTGGCACGGAGCTTGCATAAAAGAGTTGCGAAGTCAGTTACTCTTAAGAAACACTTTGGCGGTGAAGGGTACTGAAGAGGAGGGGATAGAGGAGCTCCTTTGTGAGGGAGGAGCTCCTTTTGTTTTGGTACAAGCCGAAGTTCGAGAGATACCGAAACAACGCGGAAAAAGAAATTGTCGGAATTCGTCCTGAATGTACGAAGCCGATAGGTCGATACTCTGTTTACGGAGGGGACGAAGAGATTCGTCTCGTCATTCTACATCGGTGCATGGAACCCTTTCGACGCAAGTCAGGGTTCCTGCTTTTTTATCGGCGAGATTCAATTGTAGTCGGCTCGATCAGCTTTTGACCGAATCGGGATGACGCAGGAAGCGCACGTAAAGAATCCAAGTCAACAGCGCTGCAAACCAGGGGAAATACCACCAAAGAAATCGCACGAAGTCCGGCACCGGCAAGGGCGTCCATTTCGTCAGCGAAAGTATGATGAAGAGGTAAAAAAACGCCTCCGGCTTGACACACTTGCGCAATACGTGATAGGTTGCCGGTATCAGGAGAATGAACGAATAGCTTTTCATGCGGGGCATCGCAAGGGCGTATACGAGGCAAGCGAGATAGATTGCTTCGATTGCAGCCGATCCCTTTGAGAACTTTGCAAAGGACTGATAAGCACGCCAACTAATGATGGCGACTATGGCAATTCCGCACAAGTAAAGCAGTATTGGGACAGTGCCGGCAATGTTATTCAAGAAAGTTGCGGCCTCGGATTTGTCGAAGAGGTCTTTGATCATCGGCAGCAAAGCGTGGTTGTAGACCTCGCCGCGTTCATCAATAATCCGTAAGATCGAAAGAAAGGAGTTTGTTTCCGCCGGAGCGATGAGATAATTCGCCCACAGGTAAACAAGAAAGACTGCCGTACCGCCGAGTAAGTAGCGAATAGCCTTGCGCCAGTCCCAGAGCAAGGGCAAAGCCAAGAACACAATCATGGTCAGCTTGAAGAACGAAATTAGAACAATTGCTGCGGTAAACAGCAAGAGCTTCTTGCGGAGGAAGCCAATAACTGCCAGCCAGAAGAAAAGTTGTTCAAAGAGCCCGATATTGCCAGAAACGAAATCCCAATAGACCGTCGATGAATACGCCAGCGTGACGAACCACAAGAACAAGAGATCGTCTTCCCCATCGAATAGATAGCGCCGCCAAAGGAACAGCAGCACAACGAGCGCGAGGACTTTGAGTATGAGATAGAGCAGATACGCGGTGTCGAAATTTACGACGGTGAAAGCGCGAAAGAACCAGAGGGTCAATGGCGGATAGACGTACGAGAGTTTGACCTGCGAGCCGGCGAGTTGCTCGGCGACTTTGGTATCGTAGGGGTCAAGCCCCTGTGCTTTCGCGACCGCAGCAAAGTAATAGGTCTTGAAGTCCCACTGTTTTTCGGAATGAGATAGATCGTAGAGGCCGTAGATCCAAAGCAGAGCCAGCAATCCGAAGAGCAAGTAGCGTGTCGGCGAATTGTCTCTCATGGGTTAAGGCTATTTCCAATTATCCGGAATCGGAATAACAACTGCAAAGGGTGGATCGGCAGGAACGCCGTCATAGATGAGAATCAGGCTTTGGCCGCGCACAAACCAGTCGAGTCCCTCCCAATTCACATTCTCCCAGTCTTGTTCTTCGAGTAATTTGCGCACTTCGGCAAATTCAAGTTTCATGCGTTCGGACCAGGTGCGCATTTGAACGGCGGTGACGCCGTCGAAGATCGGTTTGACCAAGTCGTTGATTTCAATCGCCGTGCCTACGGGCTTGCCGTGCTGATCGAAGCGCTGGAGTTCTTTGTACTTGAATTCGTGACTGGCACCAGATCCACGCAGGGGTGAATTTTCTGAAGTAAGGAGAACTATCAGTCCGGTATCGACGCCGGAATCTGTTTTCCATTGATGCCAGACCAGATCGGGAGCGCGAAAGCGCTGGGCAAACGGCGGCGCAGGTTCATCATTGGGTTCGGTGGCTTTGGGCAGTTCGGAGTCGAGCAGAATTGGCTCGTTCGTGGCAGATCCAGATTCCTTGAGTTTGGGTAGACGCAGAGCAATGTAGCTGGCGGTGTCGTCGACCTCCAATCCCATGGCATTGCGCGGGACATCGGTCAAAACCAGAATCGGTACCAAAGGGCTATGGCCAACTGTGTTCTGAATTTGTTCGGGGAGCGACGACACGACCGGATATCCCCCTTCCCAAACAACAGCAACCTTCGAGGTTCCGTTGGGTAAGGCAAGAGATGAAACGCCTTCGAGTCCGCGATTGCCGAATTCGGAAACCGACTGGTCGTACTTTACGAGAACACCCCAGGAGCTTGCACCAGGGCGAGTCGGGGCGTAGAGGGCATGCATGTCTTCGGACAGGATTGCGACCCTGCCATCGGCGAGCACAGCGATACTTTCAAAGTCGCCGACAGCTTCACAGCCATTCATTTTGACGCGTTTGATCTTGACGGGATCAATAGGAATCACGGATGCAGACAGGTCATCGATTTTGAGTTCAAAATAGCAGCCATTGGCATCGTCGCTGACCATAAGCAACTTGCCGCCCAGCCGCGTGATGCCGGAAACTTCAGTGATTACATTCTCCGCTTGGACGTTCGCATTAGTGACAGCTATCGTACTTGCGATCAGACCGACAGCTAGTAGAAAAAACGAATGGACATTCTCGAAGATTGAGCGTACCGACATATTGCTCCAGAAAGTTGTGGACTGTAACTGCAAACTTGGCCATAGACATTAAATCACATTTCATTCAAGTTGGCAACTTCTAAGTGACTTGCTTTTCGTCGACTAATTTCTGCATATTGGGCTGCTTTGATAGCGATTGAAGGAATCGACAGTAGATGAAGACGGCACTGATTTGGACATTGGCGATTGTGATAACGCTGGGATCGGTTGTATTCCAGCGATTGACTGGGCCATCATATCCGGTCCGTGTAAAGCATGTGTTAAGCAACGGCGAAACCATCAGCTTTCGCTTACCAACTTCTCATGTAACGGAATTGGATGCGCCGGTAGTTATTCCCGCGAGTTCGGGTATAGTCGCAGGAGAGATTACCTGGCGCCGATTGAATAGCCGCGATGACTGGGCAACAATACCGATGCAGCGAAGCGGCGACACGCTGAAAGCACTGCTGCCGCAACAGCCGGCGGCAGGCAAGATATCGTACAGCTTGATTTTAGTGAATTCGGCCGGCGACAAAATTACTCTTCCAGACAAACCGGTGGTGTTGCGGTTCAAAGGGCATGTTCCGATCGGCGTGCTGGCGCCGCATATTGCGTTTATGTTTTTCTCGATGCTGCTTGCAACGCGTACCGGAATTGAGGCGATTGCGCGGCGAGGGAAATCACAAGCACTGGCGTTTTGGACCTCTGCCCTACTGCTGGTAGGCGGGTTAATATTGGGACCGATTGTTCAGAAGTTTGCCTTTGGCGCCTACTGGACAGGATGGCCATTCGGGCACGACTTGACTGACAACAAGACCGCATTGGCGATGCTGGTCTGGATTATTGCGATCTGGAGGGGATGGAAATCCAAGGGTGCTCGCTGGTGGTATGTAGCGGCTGCTGCAGTGCATTTGCTGGTTTATCTGATTCCGCACAGCATGTTTGGTTCGGAGCTTGATTATACGGCAGAGAATTGATTGAAACCGGCGGCGCTAATCCTTCTTCTTGTCGAGCACCCAGCTTAAGACCATCGACACTATACTAATAACGATACTTCCCAACAGCGCGGGCCAAAATCCCTCGACCTTGAGAATCGGCGTCATCGCAGCTGTCAACATCAACATCAGGGCGTTGATCACCAAAGTCAACAAACCGAGCGTGAGAATGATAAACGGAAATGCGAAGAACTTTATGATCGGTTTGATGAAAGCATTGACGATTCCGAAAATCAACGCAACGATCACCATCTGCCAAGGTGTACCCTCGAAGTGAATGCCGTCAATCCATGACGCAGCCGCCCAGAGAGCAATCGCATTGATTATCAGTCTGATCAGAATGAATCTAAGCATCTTCAAATTCCTTTTCTGGTTGAATCCGCGAAAAATAGCAGCACCAACGAAGGACGGCAACGATTATTTTTGCGGCAGAGTTTTGAAGTCTTCAGTGGCGCGCACTAATTCCGTCGCCATTGCCGGTTCCATCGGTGAATGCGCACCCTCGGGGACTATTCGCAGTTCCGAATGCGGCAGGACTTTGCAAAGTTCCCAAGCGGCGCGCACCGGACAGATTATGTCGTAGCGTCCCTGAACCACGCGGCAGGGTACGTGGGAAATTCTGCTGGCGTTTTCGATGAGCTGATTCGGCGACTTAAAGAAGAATTTATGATAAGTGTAATGGCTCTCAATGCGTGCGATGGACAGTGCGGCATCGGACTCGGTCATCTCCGTGATTGCAAATGGATCGGGCACGAGACACATGGTGGACGATTCCCACATTGCCCAATTGCGGGCAGCAGCGACTCGATCACTGTCGTCGCCCTTTAGACGTCGATAGTATGCTGCGACAATATCGTGCCGCTCGGCTGCCGGGATGAATCCGCTGAAGCGTTCCCAGACATCGGGCCAGATCTCCGAAGCACCGTATTTGTGGAGCCAGTCGATTTCCGGTTGCGTGCCCAGAAAGACTCCGCGAAGAATCAAGCCCTCGACGCTGGAAGGATACTGCTCGGCATAGGCGAGCGCCAAAGTGCTACCCCAACTTCCGCCGAGAACAATCCAGCGGTCGACTTTGCAGTGGATGCGCAATTTCTCGATGTCTTCGACCAAGTCCCAGGTTGTGTTTTCATTCAGCTCGGCATGGGGGGTACTTCGACCGGCGCCGCGTTGATCGAGCAGGATTAGCCGGTAGTATTTCGGATCGAAGAACCTACGGTACCCGGGCAGGATTCCGACCCCGGGCCCGCCGTGGAGAAAGAGCGCCGGGCGGCCGTCGGGTCTTCCGACTTCCTCATAGGTGACAGTATGCAGCTTGGAAACTGCGAGACTCGAGACCTTGTAAGGTTCGATTTCCGGGTAGAGTTTCGGAGAATTCATATTTCGCCCACTCATCATTGTCTGCTCCCCTTAGATCAAGTAATAGAATCTGAAGTTGATTACAACAGATTTTGCAGGAAATATGGAGTCATGTTCGGATTAACTGGAAACTCGCAATGCGCCAGCTGGGGCTAATTTGCGGCCAATACTCGCGAGTTGGTGAATACCCGGCGGATGACCTGGGAGAGTTCGAAACCGCTAAACGGTTTGCTAAGAAATGCATCAATGCCGCAACGCTGGGCCACTTCATCCGAAAAGCTGATGCCGTCGCCTGTCAAAAGAACGATCGGTGTTTCAAACTTGCGCGCCCGCAAATCCATGGCGAGTTGAACTCCGCTTTTGCCCGGCATGAGTTGATCGGTGATGAGAATGTCAAAGTCTTGCGAATTGGCAATGACGTGCATTGCCTGGTCATAGTTGAGCGCAGTTTCGACTTCGTAGCCAAGACGGCTCAACATTTGTTTGGCGAGGCCAGCGATTTCGATTTCGTCGTCAACAAACAGTATCCGGCCCTGGCCACGACTTGGAGAGAGGCTCATGGCGACCGCGTCACTGGATTCAGATTGAGTTCGTGGCAGCAGAATTGTGAAGGTAGTGCCCTTCCCTGCGCAGCTGTCTACCGTAATGGTCCCCTTGTGGCTGGTGATGATTTGACGCGAAACGGAAAGTCCGAGACCGGTTCCTTCACCTTCAGGTTTTGTTGTGAAGAACGGCTCGAATGCCCGCTGTTGCGTTTCGGCATCCATACCGACGCCGTTGTCTGTAACGCGCAAGCGCACGAAGCGGCCAGGTTGGCATTCGGAAGAGAGCGCAGATTGAGATTCGTCGAAGTCCTGGATATCGATGTGGAGCTCAAGTTTGCCACCACGGTCGCGCATGGCATAACAGGCGTTGACGCAGAGATTCATGACGACTTGATGTAGTTGCACAGGATCAGCGATGACTGCGTCGATTTCAGCCTCGCAGCTCTTGGTAATTTCGATTGTCGGCGGCACCGAGGCGCGCAGCAACTTCACAACTTCATTGACGATGTGGTGCAACAGGACCGGTTTGCGCTCTTGCTCGATCTGCCGACTGAATGCGAGAATCTGGTGAACAAGTTCCTTGCCGCGAGTAGCCGCCTTCATAACATGGGAGAGGTCTTCGTGGGTCCGGCTGTTCGGATCTAAATCCTGCATTACCAGCTCGGTGTAACCGTAGAGCGGCGTGAGAATATTGTTGAAATCGTGGGCAATGCCGCCGGCCAATGCTCCGAGTGATTCGAGTTTCTGGGTTTGGCGCAGTTGGTTTTCCAGTTGCGTGCGTTCTTGCTCCTCGCGGTGCCGGTCGGTGACGTCCTGCACGAGTCCGATCATACTGACGGCGCGGCCCTGTTTATCGAAGACCGTTTCGCCGCGCGTTACGACGTAACGGATCTCGCCGCAGGGACGGAGAATACGATATGGTTCAGTTTGCCCGCGGCCAGTCTGGCGCAATTCGTTCAATGACAGTTCGAGATTGTGCCGGTCTTCGGAATGCACCATGTTGAGATAAGCGTCGTAGCTTCCTTCGAAATCGTCCTCGGAAATTCCGAAGATTGAGTAAGCCTGCCCTGACCAGTTTATCTGATTGGTGGCGAAAATCCACTCCCAACTGCCGGTTTGGGCAATGCGCTGCGCCTCGAGGAGTTGACGGTGACTGTTTTCCAGTTCGGTTGCGACGGCTTTTTGCGCTGTAATGTCGAGCATCATCAAGTGTACTTCAGTCCAAGTGAGTTCGACACCGGGCGGGAATGTTAACGACATGAGAACGGTCAGGTCCTTTTGCGAGAGCGAGCGAACCTGCATTTCCCAGATAGTTGGCTCTTTGCCGGCGAAGAGGTCGAAGATGATTCCGAGAATAGTCTCGCACGATTCTTCGCTTAGTACATAGGCTATTTCGTCGTTCAAGCGGCTCGCGCTGTCGGCAGCAAAGAGCGCCAAGGTCGCGCTGTTAACATTCTTGATCTTCGAGGCATGGATCAGATCGCGAAACTCGTCCATGTGCTCCGACCAATATTTGTGCGGGCCGGCGACTCCGCGCTCCAGCTGCGATTGAATTGCGGTGCGGACATTCGAGAAATCTACGACCCAAATTGAGACCGGGGCGCCCTGGAACAGGCTGTGATACTTACCCTCCTGCTCGACCAGGTCGGTGCGTGTGCGGCTTAGTGATTTGATGAAGCGATAGACCAGAAGATGTAGGATGCCAGCAGTCAAGAAAATGAACGCCCAGCCCTTGATAGTTTGAATTGTCGTGAGCGATTCAACGACATCAGAATTGCCGACCAGATAAGTTGTGACTCGATCGGAAAGCGAAATATAGAGTATTCCGAGGATAAGATAAGGTAGTGAGATTTTTGCCGCGAGCGACAGTGGACTCTTATTCGACACCATATCCGCCGTTCAAGTTGTCTAAGTTGTGCCCCGTTGAGAACCGAATTCAGAGTCGCACAATAGCAAGGGCGATACGGGGTGAAATTTCAATTGCCTAGATTGTATCGGCAAGCGCGTGCAATTGTTGACCTTCCAGAATGATCGGACGAAGGGTGTTTCAAGTTGAAATTGAGTACGCTTTGAATTCAGGAAGATCGGGCCGAAATTTCGTGATTCCGACCCGGACAATTAAAAGGTTAAACTACGGGCGAATGGCGGCCGTGAGTTTCACCGGGTGCTTGGTGATCTCGGCGATCTTGAGATCCCAAGTAGCTTCATTGCCGCTGATGATTGCTGCGTTCGATTCAGCAACTTCGCCGGGGAATTTCACCGTTAATTTGACGGTGTGGTTGGCGAAGGCTTGTGCCATCATCTCCCTCATCATGTTTCCCATGTCGGTAAAAGGATTTGGCTCCATCAAAGAATCCGCCTGGGCAGTTGAGTCGGTAACCTCGATGGACATGTCGGGATCGAGTCCGCCTAAGTTAGCGGACGCCGAATCGCCGATGTCGCGAGTGAAATCCCAGCCGCCGGATTTGTTTTTGGTGAAGGTGATATCTTTGACGTCAGAATTGCCCTGCATCATGTTCGAATTGCTCCAGCTATTGGAGAATTTTGACAATTCGGCCATGTCGGTGAATGACACTTTGATATCATAGATAGCGGTGGAATCGGTTTGTGATTCTTTGAAGTCAAGCAGCTTGAGCTTGCCGTTGCTGCCGGCAAGCCTTGCCTCGATGTCGGCGCGTTTGATGAACTTGAACGATGAGCTGTCCGATGCGCTGCCGGTGCTGTCACCGCTAAATCCCTGCAACATCTGCATCATGCCCTGCAAGCCCTCTTTGTAGAGCACCATATGCTGATTGATAATGCCGGAACCGTCGGCGTTTAATTCGAGCCGTTCGGCGTAGTCAAAGCAACCGGCGACTGATATCGCCAAGGCAACAACGAGCATCAATTTGAAATTTTTTGTCATAAGCCTAACCCTCCGTAGTCAAACTCTTAAGCGGACAATGTGATTACCTAGCCGACGATAGGCGGATCAAACTCGCGCCACAAGCGAAATCTGGGAGCGTTATTCCGGTGCGACCAATTCGACTTTGATGCGATCGGGGTCTTCAAAAAAGATTCCATACGCACCGCCGGCATATGGTGCCTTCTCGGGATACAAAAGCACCACGCCGCGTTGTTCGAGGAGCGACTTCAAGTGATCGACCTGCTCGCGCGAGCGGGCGTGAAAGGCGAGGTGATTTAAGCCGGTGCGGCAGCGATGGTATGCGACATCGAGAAATCGTTCTTCCGTTTGAACAAGGACGATGTAGGTGTCGCCGAGAATGTAGCTTTTCCCCTTGTCCCAGGATTGATAGAGTGTGTATCCCAGTTCTCCGAGAAACCAGCCCCAGAATGAGGCTGATTGCTCGAGGTTGCTGACATAGATTTCGACGTGATGAAGTTGGCCGGCGGTCATGCCCTCGCCTCTAACCCCTCTCCCTTGAAAGGGAGAGGGGTAAAAATCATTCTATCATTCGGCATGGAATAGTCGATTTGAGATAAGGCGTTCGCGCGGCAATCCGGGGCCGCTGACGTGGAGATCGAGTTCGCGTCCGCCCTTGCATTGGAACATCGGGATGTAGAGCGGGTGATACCCGGGCTTGAGTGCGATCCGTCCCATCACATCGCCGCCGCCATGAAGGCCGTCGTTGTCGACGACGAGCGAGTCGCCGATGAAGAGTTTGCTGCCGTCGTCGGAGCTAAGAGCAAACTCGTAGAGTCCTTCGGTCGGCGC
>CAZIBI010000057.1:0-13157 GCA_964537215.1 uncultured Ignavibacteria bacterium
CCAAAAAATCGCTTTGTTTTTTCGCAAAAACCCGCTATTTTGCGTACTTATATTCGAATTATTGAGTTGACTCCCGGAAAGGTAGGAGACATTGGATATTAAGGAAATACTTCAACAGGTTGAGACTTACGATAAGGTCGGAAAGTACATCACCGACCGCGATAAACCTCTGAAAGAGTATTCAGGACTGACGGCGAACGAACTCGAGAAGATCTTCGATACGATGATCAAATCGCGCCGCATCCTCATTGAAGAAAAATTGCTGACCCGCCGCGGCGAAAGCTACTTCTTCATCGGTTCTTCCGGCAAGGAACTTCTGGACGCCTGCACCGGCTATTTGCTGCGCCAGGACGACCCGCTTCTTTGCTACTATCGCAATATGACACTTGACCTTACGCGCGGTATTGATATTCGCCAGAAGATGCTCGAATGCATCGGCGACCCGCGTTCGTCATCGACCGGCGGTATGATCCAGCATCACCACGCCGCCCACGCCAAAGAATCGATCATCGCCCAGGGCTCCTCGACCGGCGCCCATGCACTCGAGTCGGCCGGTATCGGTGATGCCATCAAGAACCCGACTCCGATTTCCCAGCAGTCGCGCTATCCCGGCGGACGCTGGCCCAAAGACGCCATTGTCTACACGACCATCGGCGAAGGTTCAACCTCCGAATCCGAGTTTGCCCGTGCGGTCTTCTATTCAGTGTTCGACAAGACGCGCAATATCTTCTCGATCTACAACTGCGGTTGGGCGATTTCCGTGTCGGTGGAAGAGCAATTCCCCGATGGCGACCCGACCTCGCCGTTCGAAGGCTACCAGCGCTTCGGACTCAAGATCGACCACTATGATGGCACTGAAATTAAAGAAGTGCTCAAGCACCTCAAAGATAACATCGAGTATGCGCGCTCCGGCAAGGGTCCGGTGCTTTGCAATATCCGCGTCGTGCGCGAGGAAAGCCATTCCGGCTCCGATGACCAGTCGTTCTACATGGCTCTAGCCGAGCAGAAGTGGCACTACACCAACGACCCGATTCTCAAAGCCGCCAAAACCTTGATCGAAGACGGCGTGCTCAAAGCCGACGCGATCAAGAAGATGTATGAAAAGTACGACGAAGAAGTCTCCCGCATCTCCAAGGAGGTCGTCGGCGACCGTCAGCACAAGACCCGCGACTATATCGCCAATCTTGTCACTGACTACACTTTCGAAAAGGCGCAGAAGCGCTGGAAGTCGATCATCGACGGCTACAAAGGCGACCGCAAGAAAGAGTACAAGAAGTACTTCGAAATGGGTGCCCGCCCGTCTGCCGATTTGCCCGAAGACCAGGGGCCGATGACATTCCGTCGCGCCATGAACTATGCCCTGTTTGATTCATTCATGCTGACGACCGACACAATCCTCTTTGGCGAAGATGTTGCGGATTTCTCCGGCAAGATGAAATTCAATACCGAAGAGCAGAAGATCCTGAAAGGCAAGGGCGGTGTGTTCCTGGTGACGCAGGGACTGCAGCGTGCTTTCGGGCTTCATCGCGTGTTTAACACGCCGTTGGACGAAGCCGGTATTTTGGGTCGCGCTTCGGGTCACGCCTTCCAGGGCCGCAAAGTACTACCGGAGATTCAATTCATCGATTACATGTCGCCGGCTTATCAGCACCTGAAAGACCGCATCTGCTCCTTGCATCAGAGATCCAAGAAGCAAGAACATGCCGATATGGTCATCCGCTGTTCTTACGGCGGATACAAGCAGGGCGCCGGTTCGTTCTGGCACTCGGAAGCAAATCTCGGGACGTTCCTCAACATCCCGGGCTTGCACGTCGTGTGTCCTTCGAACGCCGAAGACGCCGTCGGTTTGTTCCGCACCGCGATCGGTTGTACCGATCCGGTCCTGTTTTGCGAGTCAGTAGCCCTCTACAATCGCCGCGATTGGGATGGTGTTCCGCTTGAAAAACCGTATCCGGCGCTGGATTACATGATCCCGTTCGGCCAGGCAAAGGTCTACAATCCGGACAACAGCGATATCGCGATCATTTCGTACGGCATTACGTTGCCAATGTGCCTCAAGGCCGCGGAATTGCTCGCCGAGAAGGGCGTCAATGCCCGTGTCATTGATTTGCGCACGCTGCGTCCGATGGATGAAACCACGATTCGCAAAGCAGCCACCGAGTGCGGCCGCGTGCTGATCGTCTCGGAAGATCGCTTCCCGGGCGGTACCGGACCGACAATTTCCGCCGTGATTTCAAGCTCGGAAGCGTTCGGCTATCTCGATGCTCCGATTGGATTGATCACGCCGCTCGATGCGCGCGTAGCATACGGTCCCGATGGCGACCGCGCCTGCTTGCCGCAGCTTGATCAGATTGTCGCCGAGACCGAACGGTTGATGGCATACTAATCTTCACAATTACTTAGTCCACTCAAGGGCACGCACTGCGTGCCCTTTTTCTATTCCCAATCTGCGACAATGGCAATCCATATTGTACGGAAACTGGCAAAATGTATCCATTTTCCGGTTGACACATGCGCGGGCAATCTTCTATTTTGAAGCTCAACCGTGAGTACGCATTCTTTTGGGGCATTGTGAAGTTTGTCAAAAGCGGATCATCTCCATGCTTGGACGGGGCGGCACTCATCAAAAAGTCACAACCAGGTTCGAAGTGTCTGGCTGATTTCGCCAGGCACAGGAAGGAATGATTCTGTCATGACGGATTTCACCGTGGAGATTTTTGATCGCTTGCAGGACGAGGCGGATTTCTTTGACCGCGAAGCCGTAAAGACACTTTCCGGCCGTCGTGGTCTGCGTTTCACCAACACCCTCAACTATGAGCAATACTTTTCGCACCAGCGCTGCTATGCGGCAGTGAAGGAGTTCTTCGGTAACATCTCCGGCAAGACGCTATTGGACTTTGCCTGCGGTACCGGCTGGACTTCGATTTACTTCGCTCGTTCCGGAGCAAAGTGTCAGGGAATTGATATTTCCGCAAAATCGATCGAAGTCGCAACCGCGACGGCGGAGTTAAACGGACTTGCGGGGCGGTGCGAATTCTATGTAGCGGCTGGAGAAAGCCTACCGTTCAAGGATGCAACTTTCGATTTCATTTTCGGCAATGCGGCATTGCATCACGTCGACCTGGAAATGGCCGCGGAAGAAATCGCGCGTGTGCTGAAACCGGGCGGCAAAGCTGCTTTCATCGATGATCTCCGTTATCACCCTGTACTTTGGACATATCGCCACTTGGCGCGACGCAAGCATACGCTGTTCGAGGAGCCGCTCGTCCTGTCTGATTTGCGCTGGTTCCGGCCGTACTTTTCGGAGGTGAACGCGATTTCGCTCGACCTGTTCAATCTCTTGCCCAAGCGCAAAAAACTCGCTGCGGCAATGTCGCGGGTCGATGACTCACTATTGGCAAGTTTTCCGTCTTTGAAAAACGTCTGTCGACATGTTGTGGTGAAATTAGTGAAGTGAGCCAGCAAAGCAGCTCCCAGCAGGACCTGCCTTGTTGATAAATTACAATCCGAGAAACAGAATCTCGGTTTCGAAATACGACGTATTCTCGAACAGCGCCGCTGTGCCGACCGCTTCGGAAGTGTACAGATGCAAGTCGTTAACGCGAATCGTCCACCACAGATTGCGGTAGAAGCGCGTCATCGTGCCAAAACGCAAACTCGCATACAGTGACCGGTCATCCATCGAGATAGTCGAATTAGTCTCATCGCCCTTGCCGATATGTCGCACCGTCACGCCCGCCATGCCATTGAAGATGCGCGTCAGTTTGGCGCTGAAATCAACAGTCAGAGCCGTCGAGAAGATATTGTCCGCGTCAACTAACGATAGATCAACCGGCACAAAGTCCGTGTCCTTGCGCGTCAGCCGGTTCGGATATCCCGAGAACTCCAGCGCAGTATACACTGCGGCATTTGCCCCGAGCAGCTTGCTGCCGTCGACATAGAATTCCCAATTCGGCACCATTGTATCAAACGCTTGTGCGCGATATGAAGGCACTACCGTTGACGGATAGTTCCACTTACCCGCACCGGCATATTGATAGTCAAAGAGATTGAAATACAACGATGCTCCCGCGCGCAAGTAACTTCCCGACTGGAAAGTCTTCTTCACGATGACCCTCGGCGCGCCGCTGTAGACGAATTCCTTCACTTCGGACGTGTCGCGGTAACCTGCCCCTGCCGGCGGGTCCGGGGCGGCAAATTTGGTGTGCTGGTAAATAAAGCGCCCGCCAAAGATGATATCGAGATTGTTATCGGTGCGATACATGAGATCGACCTGGCCTTCGAGGTTCTCGCCGACATTCGCCGGAAGGGCAAACTGTGAATCAGCGGGAGCAGACCCACTCGGCTGCAGGGCAAAGATATACGAGCGCGGGTAGTTGTTAAACGTCCCGGCAACTGCCGCTGTCAAGTGCGGATGGAAATTCCAGGCGAAAGCCGTCTTGACGTTGAGCCGATTCGGCTCCGAAACCAAAAATGCTTCCTTGGTGCGGCGATCTTTGTCTTCGCCGTATGTTGCCCACAGCGAACCAAAGGTCTTTTTGCCCAGATGCGAATAGACATCGAGCTTGAAATTGTCAAACTTGTAGTCGACGCCGCGATAGAAGGAATACCCGTATCGTCCAGCCGGACGACCGGTCAATGTCGGGATGTCATTATCGTTCGAGCCGCGACCATAAGAGACAGCAATATGCAGCTTGTCGAGGTCAGAGAGATACGCCGGGCTGCGTTTGTTGATCTCAAACGCCCACGAATTCGACATACCGACAACTGACGGGAGAATCGAGAGATTAATATCGGGCCAGGGCTTTGACTTGCGCGGCGCTGCGTTGACCGGAAGCACATTGGCGATGAGAATCGGAAGTATCAGTAAGCCAAGCTTTAGGGATTTGCTCATAATTGTCCTTTCCTACCGATATTGACGTATGACTTCTAGAACTTGTCTAAAGTCCTCTGGTAAATCAATCTCGAAAGATACCGATTTTCCGGTTTCTGGATGGACGAATTCGAGCTTCTTTGCGTGCAACATCTGGCGCGGAATCATTTTGAGCATCTTGGCGGCGACTGCGCGATGACGGGCTTCAATACCCGTCAGACGACCCTCCCGGCCAGTGTACTCCGGGTCTCCGAACACCGGATGATTCGATTCCTTTAAGTGTGTCCTGATCTGGTGGGTTCGGCCGGTCTCCAGGTGCAGGCGAATCAGGCTGGTGAATGACAGTTCTTCCATCGTCTCGTAGTGCGTGACGGCCTCGCGGGTGTTCGGGCTACCCGAAGTCATAACCCGACGGTCAGCGCGCGAGCGGCCAATCGCAATGTCGATTGTTCCTTCCGGCGGGTTCATCTTGCCCCAAATGAGCGCCCAATACTCGCGGGTCAGGGACCGGTTCATCAATTGTGCGGCAAGCTTGCGATGAATCACGTCGTTCTTGGCAACGACCATCAAACCGCTGGTATTCTTGTCGAGTCTGTGCACGAGGCCGGGAAACCCGCGAACGTAGCCGGTCGATAGTTGCGAAAAATGATGCAGCAGCGCGTTCGCCATAGTGCCTCTTTCATGCCCCGGCGCCGGGTGCGTAACCATACCCGCCGGCTTATTGACAACCGCAAGAAAGTCGTCCTCAAATATGATCTCGATATCGATCGCTTCGGAGACGAATTCAATCCGCTTTTCGTCGGGCTTGTCGATGGTGATTTCTTCACCGCCTGCGACAAGCTGCGAAACGCGCATCCATTTGTCATTCATGGTGACCCGCTTTTCGCCTATCAGCCGCTTGAGTTGGCTGCGCGACATTCCTAAATCGGCTTGAGCCAAAGCGACATCAATACGAAGCGGTTCAGGCAGTGCTGGGATTTTGATTGTGATTAAGCTCACACTTACGCTTTCGGGAATCGAGAATCAAAGCAACAACGATTAACACCATTCCAATTGAGACGGCGGAATCGGCGATATTAAACACCGGCCAGCGATTGAGCGCATAGCCCGGGAAATCGAAGAAGAGTATCTTTGCCGGCTTGAGCGAGAAATCAGGGAAGTCGACATCAATCCAGTCTACCACGGCGCCGAAGCGCAAACGATCAGTGAGATTCCCAAGCGCGCCACCGAGTACCAATGCTAACGCCAGATCCAGAACACGGTTCTTTCCGGAATCCTTGTACAGGACCGCCACAACGATAATCATCACGATTATCGAAGCAAATGTATAGAAGTAGGTCGAGCCAAGCTTCGTCGAAAATGCACCGCCCTCGTTGAAGACGAGAGTGAACTGGACCAGCTCGCCAATCACGTTGGTTTTCGTAACCGGGCTCAATAGTTTGAGCGCAAAAATCTTGGTGATTTGATCGGCAAGCAGCACTATTGCTGAAATCAACGAAAGACTAGCGAGATAACGATTGGCAGGGGACCAGCGTAAATTGTCGTTCCACGGCATTGAGTTTACTTTTTGCGTCCGGTCGTAGCAGCTTTGGCTTCTTCCTCGCGTTCTTTGCAGGAGATGCAAAAACGCGCATGCGGTACTGCCAAAAGCCGCGCCGTGCTGATTTGCTTGCCGCAGCCGAGGCATTTTCCAAAGGTACTGTCGCTGATGCGGCGCAACGCCTCATTGATGTGATAGACCAGGCGCCCGGTCTTCGAAGCCAGAAGGAAGGCCTTCTCCCGTTCCATGGCGTCCGTGCCCTGATCAGCCATGTGGAATGAATGGCTCGAATGGTCGCCGGTCGCTTCCTTGGTGGTCGTATTTAGGTTCATGTCTTTGAAAAGACCCATGTCGCGCATCAATTCCTCGCGGCGCGCTAAAAGGATCTTCTCAAACCGTTCTAAATCACGTTTTCGCATATTTCATTCAGCTCATTACTTCGTAACACTTGGCTCACGCCGCCTGGGTCGGCCTAAAGTCGGGCTGATTCAACGCGGGTATGAGATACCCATAATAACCAAATTGCGCGAAAAACGCCACTTCAAAAGCTACCGTTTGATTGCCAACTTTGCCGGTTCGCCGTTGATATCCCAGTCGCGTTGGAATCCGTCGCCGGGTTCGCCGAAGTCGACTTTTGTCGCCAAGGTTTCCTTCTTGATGTAATCAAGATGGCGTTTCGCTGCTGTGGCGACCAGATCGGTTGCCGAGATAACGACACTGATGTTATCGGTGACGTCGAAATCCGCGTCCTTGCGCATGTTCTGGATCTTATTCACTAGCTCACGCGCAAAACCCTCATCGCGCAAGCTCTCGGTAACCTCGGTCGTTATGGCAACAGTAAATCCGCCGTCGGCAGCGACGGCATAGCCGGGCTTGCCGGTGAGGCGAACTTGCACCTCGTCGCTGCTAAGAGTATACGATTGCCCATTGGCTGACAGCTTCAGCTCTTTCAGCGCGAGGAATTTCTTGATCTCCGCTTCGGGCAAGGCAGCCAAAGCTGCCTTGACGGCATTGATGGCGCTGCCCAGTTTCGGTCCAAGCTCCTTCAAGTTCGGCAACATCGTATATTCAGCCACTTGCGTTGTGTCTGCTATGAATGTGACTTTCTTAACATTGATTTCTTCCGCCACGACATCAAGCAGCGGTGCGACATTTGCCTCGCTGATTTCGCCCGGCAATTTGACTTTCATCTCTGCCAGCGGTTGGCGCACTTTGATCTGCACGACATTGCGCGCCGAACGCCCAAGCCCGACTAGCTTGATTGCCGCATTCATCCGCTCTTCCAATCCTCGGTCGATGCGCGATTCGTCGTACTTCGGGAATGACTGATGGTGCACCGAATTCCCATTGCCAAGCTCGCGATATAGCCGCTCGGAAAGGAACGGAATCGTCGGCGCCGACAAGAGGCACACATCGACAAGCGCGTTGTACAGTTCGAGATAGGCGCGGAACTTGTCCGGCGTGTCTCCGGACGCCCAATAGCGGCGGCGACAGCGGCGGACATACCAATTCGACAATTCGTCTTGAACGAATTCATCAATCGCGCGGCAGGCGCGCGTCATGTCGTAGGCATCCATCGCGACCGTGACACTCTTCTTGAGGCTCTCCAGTCGGGATTGCAGCCAGCGGTCGATTTCAAGCGGCTCTCCGGCATACTTTTCGAGAAGCTTGCGAACATCTCCGCCTGATTCACTCACCGCGCGGTCCCTGAGATTGTCGATGTTGGCATAGATTGCAAAGAACGCAAAAGTATTCTTCAGCGTATCCAGGAACTTGCGCTGTGTTTCGCCGACCCCATCAAGATCAAACCGCGTCAACTGATGCGGCTGGCTGACGGTCAGCAGATACCAACGCAGCGCGTCGGCTCCATAAGTATTCACAACTTCGAACGGATCGATTGTGTTCTTGAGCGACTTGGACATCTTCTTGCCCTTCTTGTCAAGAATGAACCCAATCACAACCACATTCTTGTAAGCGGGCTTGTTGAAGAGCAAAGTCCCGATTGCCAGAAGCGAATAGAACCAACCGCGCGTCTGGTCGGTAGCTTCCGAGATGAAATCCGCCGGAAAGTTCGCCTCGAAGTATTCTTTGTTCTCGAACGGATAATGGAACTGCGCATAAGGCATGGCGCCGGAATCAAACCAGACGTCGATGACCTCCGGCTCGCGAACCATTTTCCCGCCACACTCGCATTTGACATCGAGCATGTCAACGTGCGGCTTGTGCAGGTCGAGATCTGCGGGAGCATTGCTCGCCATCTTGCGCAGCATTGCCACCGAATCAACCGCGACAATTTTCTCGCACTCCTGGCAGATCCAAAGATTCAGCGGCGTTCCCCAGTAACGTTCGCGCGACAATGCCCAATCGACGTTGTTCGCCAGCCACTCGCCCATGCGGCCGGTGCCGATTTCAGAAGGCACCCAGTTGATTTCGTTGCTGCGGGCGAGCAGGCGATCCTTGTTTTCGGATGTCTTTATGTACCACGACTTGCGCGCATAGTAGATCAGCGGCGAATGACAACGCCAGCAGAACGGGTACGAATGCTCGTAGATTTCCTTCTTGAACAGGATTCCGCGCTTATCGAGGTCCTTGATGATATTCGGGTCGGCGTCTTTGATGAACTTGCCCGCGTAGTCGGTGACCTCGGGCGGGAATGTGCCATCGGGCAACACGGCTTGTATCACCGGCAATCCGTATTTCAAGCCAACGGAATAATCGTCGGCGCCAAAGGCCGGCGCCATGTGGACGATACCGGTGCCATCATCAAGAGTGACAAAGTCTGCCAAAGTCACATAGTAGATTTTGTCGTATTTGCCTTCAAAGTAAGGGAAGAACGGCTTGTACTGTTTGTGCTCAAGAGTCTTACCCTTGAATCGATCAAGCACGGTGAATTCACCACCGAGAACCTTCGGGGCAAGCCCTTCGGCAAGTATCAGCTTCTCTTCGCCGAATTGGACTTTGACATAGTCGGCATCCGGCGAGACTGCCAGTGCTACGTTTGAGATCAGTGTCCACGGAGTCGTCGTCCAAACGAGAAACTTAGTCCCCGGCTCGTCAACAAGTTCGGCGCGGACGAAGATCGATGGATCCTTGACGTCTTGATAACCCTGGGCAACTTCATGTGACGACAATCCAGTGCCGCAACGCGGGCAGTAGGGAAGGATCTTATGTCCCTTGTACATCAGTCCGCGATTGTAGAATTGCGCCAGTATCCACCAAACCGATTCGATGTAATCGTTTTCGCAAGTGATATAGGGCTTATCCAGATCAAGCCAATACCCTATGCGTCTGGTCAAATTGTCCCAGTCGTTCTTGTACTTAAACACTGACTCGCGGCACATCTTGTTGAACTCGGCGATGCCGTACTTTTCGATTTCGCTCTTGTTCTTCAGGCCGAGTTGCGTTTCGACTTCAATCTCGACCGGGAGGCCGTGCGTATCCCAACCGGCTTTGCGTTCAACAAGGAAGCCCTGCATCTGCTTGTAACGGCAGACCATATCCTTGATCGTGCGGGTGATGACGTGGTGAATGCCCGGGCGGCCATTCGCCGTCGGCGGACCTTCATAGAAAGTAAACCGCGGCGAATCTTTGTGCAGTTTCAGGCCTTGGTGGAATGTATCAGCCTCGTCCCAATACTTGAGGACGGCTTCCTCAAGTTTCGCTAAGGAAGCGTCGGACTTTAGCTCGTCAAATTTCAAATCGTCATCCTTTCAACAACATTGGCAATCATCTCGGTCATCAATGGCTCAGTCTTGTTCGCGGCAGCGAGAATCAACTCATGGCTGCAAGGGTGGAGATTATCCGCCAGCCCCATGTCGGTCACAATCGACACACCCAGCACTTTCATCGATTGATGACGCGCGACAATAACTTCCGGGACGGTCGACATCCCGACTAAGTCGGCGCCCATTGCCCGCAGCATCCGGTACTCGGCGCCGGTTTCGAGATTCGGTCCCGTGACACCGGCGTAAACCCCGCGCATGACTCGATAACCGAGATCCAGCGCCGTTCGTTCCGCCAAATCGACCAGATCTTTGTCGTAGCAGTTGTACATATCCGGAAAACGCGGTCCCATGCGCTCGTCATTTTGACCAATCAGCGGGTTTTGCCCGGTGAAATTAATGTGGTCCGTAATCAGCACCATCTCGCCGACGCGAAACTGCGGATTCATTCCACCGGCGGCGTTGCAAACTATCAGGGTCTTGACTCCGAGCTGCTTCATAACACGGACAGGGAAAGTCACCTGCTCCATGTTGTAGCCCTCGTAGAAATGAAATCTCCCCTGCATCGCGACGACGCTCTTGCCTTTGAGCTTGCCGAATATCAATCTCCCGGCATGTCCCTCGACAGTCGACACGGGGAAGTGGCGAATATTCTGATAGTCGATCACGGTTTCGCGTTCGATGCGCTCGCCCAGACGGCCTAGCCCCGTGCCGAGAATTATTCCGATTGCCGGTTCGGACTTTGTCTTATTGCGAATGTACTCGGTTGCTTCGGAAATCTTGTCCATCAAGTTCATGTAATCATCCTATTCTCATTCACTCACACCCGACTGAATCGACTGGATATTTGCGGCGACATCGACGACGAGTTCGCTGTTTGATTTTTCATCGAGCAGCTTGCGGTGTGCGTCGACAAGCGATTTCACTTCCGCAACGAATCGAACCTTCTGCATTTTCAATGAAGCCAATTCAAATTTCATCGTCTCGATTTCGCTAAGAGCTTTCTGCTTCATCTCGGCGCAGACTACTTCGGTTTCGCGAATCTGCACTTCTGTCGAGCGGTCCGCCGCTTTGCGTTTTTCTTCGGCGGCTTGCTGGGCCGTCAGAAGCGCGTCTTTGAGCGATTTTTCGAGATTCTGAAACTGCTTGAGTTTGTCTTCCAGCGACAACACCTGACGCTGCAAGCTGCTGTTGGCGTCAATCAGGCGCTCCATCTCTCCGGCAACTTCATTAAGCACGGCTTCCACATCCGCAGGATTAAAGCCACGCAGCTTCTTTTCGAACTTAACATTTCGCAATTCAACCGGAGTGATGCCCATAACACCGAATCCTTTCACGAATCAATTTTCGATATTCACGACTACCAGCGTGCTGCCGCCTAACGCTCTCCGAACAACGCCCGTCCGATGCGAATCATCGTCGAGCCTTCCGCAACGGCAATTTCCCAATCATCGCTCATGCCCATGGATAACTGCGAAAAATTCTTCAGTCCCGGAAGCGATGATTTGATATTCTCAAACAGCCGGCGCAATTCAACAAATGACGCCCGGACTAGAGCATCGTCTTCCACAAAAGGCGCCACAGTCATCAATCCGCACAGTTCGACATTCTTGAGTTGTGCGACCAAAGCCGCGGCTTCAACCGCACTCTCCGGTTCGAGACCGTATTTCTGCTGTTCGCGGCTGCAATTGACTTCTAACAGAATCGGCACCGTCAAATTCTGCCTGCCCGCCTCTTCGTCAATGACCTGCGCCAATTTCACCGTGTCGACCGATTCGATCATGTCAAACTGGCGAATCGCAGCCTTGACTTTGTTGCTCTGCAGATGACCAATCATATGCAGAGTGAAGTTGCGATCGATTCCTGCGAATTTCGACTGCGCTTCCTGCAGTTTGCTCTCGCCGACGTGCGACATACCGGCTGCAACGGCCGCCAGAACATCCTCAACCGGGCGAGTTTTCGATACGGCGACCACCGTGATTTCGCCCGGATTTCTCCCCGATTTACCAGCGACTGTTTCCAGGCGCGCCAGAAATTCGCGGCAATTCCGGCTAACAGAGCCGTCGCCAACCATACTAATATGCCATTATAAAGGGGGAACTAACACGATGCAATGAAAAGATTGGAATGATTCAGGCGCACGAATAGCAAGCGTGAGATGGGATTTGATTGGGGATTTCGGTCAGAACAAACAAATGCCGCCTATAAGAACTGCTCTACGACGGATTGAATGTCGATCATCTTGAACGGTTTGTGAATGAAGCCATTCGCCAATCCGGAAACGACCTGGCCTTCGTTGGTGCCGACATTGTAACCGGAGATCACCACGACTGGTACCTGCGGGTGCTTGCCTTTGATTGCCGCCAGCAGCTCCGTTCCGGACATGCGCGGCATTTTCAAGTCGGTAATCACCAGCGAAAACTGCTCTTCGTCCAGCAGCTTAAGAGCGGACTCGCCATCATTGGTAACCCGGCTCTTAACGTCATAGACATCCAACATCTCTGATAACAAAGATGCCATATTTGGGTTGTCGTCAACGATCAGAATTTCGCGCTTTGCCATCTTTGTGTTTTCCCACGCCTAATCTTGCCCCAATATCCTTTTCGACAAAGGTCGTTAGAAAATTCAGGAAATTATCGAGGCCGGAGTGGGTAATTGCAGATACCGAAAAAGTGTGGGTTGGCGGGAAATTCAGGTCAATTGTCGGGATTTCTTCTGCTGATAGGCGGTCTGATTTGTTGAGAATCAATAAGCGCGGGATTTTGCCGGCGCCAATTTCCTCCAGCACCTCGTTTGTCTTCTCATAGTGGTCAATAGGATTGGGATGCGAAATGTCTATAACATGAAGCAGCAAATCAGCATAGCGGACTTCATCCAGCGTTGATTTGAACGAAGCCACCAATTCATGTGGGATTTTTTGGATAAAACCAACGGTGTCGGAAATGACTATCCGGTACTTGCTATTCAAGGGCAGGAAGCGAGTTACGGCATCAAGGGTGCAGAAAAGCAGGTCATCCGCCCA
>CAZIBI010000058.1:0-12452 GCA_964537215.1 uncultured Ignavibacteria bacterium
ACCGCGCGATGTGATTTGAATGGAAAGAGTCGGCAATAAGGGGTTTCGAACTACGGATTTCCCACCGTTCCGGTGGGGTACAGGGCGAGATTGCGGCTGTGTCAATACAACCCCCTAACCCCCTTTGCTAAGGGGGAATAACGAATAGGTTTATGGGAGTAGACGTGAACCAGGATGTCGAAACCCCTCGAAGGGATTTGAAGGGAAAGAGTCGGTAATTAGGGGTTTCGACCTACGAACTGTGTTGAATCTCTGTTGTTGCGTCGGGGGGGCGGATTGATTACTTGGGGGGATGATGTGGGAGTACATTCCGTTTGGGACGTTCACGGGTGAGCACAATATGGCGCTTGACCGGCAGCTCTTGGAGCAGCTTCAGGGAGGCGTACGCACAAATCCGGTGCTGCGATTCTATTGCTGGGAGCGGCCGACGGTTAGCTTGGGGACGAATCAGACTGCCGAAGAGGTCGTCGTTGTCAGCGAAATCGAGCGGTTGCAATACGGGTTGGTAACACGGCCAACGGGCGGTCGGGCGCTACTGCACAAAGGGGATCTTTGCTATGCGATCATTGCTCGCCGCAGCGACCACCCGGACTTTCGTTCGCTTACGACTACGTATAGGGCGATTGGCGAAGCAATTTCTGCGGCATTGAAGGCTACCGGGATCAAGATCACCGAACTGCCGCAGTCGGCAGCGCCCGTACGCAGTGCGCTAAACCCTTGCTTTGCAATGCTAAACCCTTTTGAAGTTACAGTTCGTGGTCGCAAAATCTGCGGCAGCGCCCAGTTTCGCACCGGCGAGTTCTTTCTGCAGCATGGATCGATCCGCGTCGCTGACAACTGGAATGATGATGACCTAGGCAAACTCTGGCCGGAGGGATTTCGGCTGGAAAGGGAATCTGTGACCTCGATCGAGCGCGAAATCGGCAAGAAGCCGCTAATGAGTTCAGTGCTTTCCGACTTTGAGCGGGCTTTCGGCGAACGTTTCAATCTGACATTGACGCCAGGTTAGGCGTCGCTGTCGTGCATACGAGCCCACAGCAATCCCGCCGAAGCGGGAACCCAGCGCAAGCGCTGGGGCACCGATTCTATCGTTACCCGATTACAAAAATCTGACCCTTTGCATTAAACAAAATAACGACTTGCGAGTCTTTTAGTTGGGAAACAAAAGCTCATGACATCAGTCAAATTTCCCTTGACTGTGGGAGGCTGAAAATGCTTTATTCAGGGATTGTTCTGCGAAACAGAAAGCCTTGTCAGGCAAAAGCCTTACAGGCACTTATGGGAGTACGACATCGATCATTGTCCGCCATCGTGGTTTCACTTCAGACGTCAATGTAGTTTACGTCTAGGCAGCCCGAAAGTTGCGGTTTTATTCTTTGTTTATGAAAAATACAAACATGTTTCAGGATAGGCTCGCCCTCGCGGCGGGCAGGAGGTAGGTCCATGCGAATGGCTAACGTCTTAAGAAACGTACTCGTTTTCTCACTTGTGGCTTTGATCGCCGCGTCCGGCGCTTTTGCCGGTTCGACCGGTAAGGTCAGAGGCAAGTTGACTAACAAGAAGAATAAGGAGTCAGTCCCGTTTGCGGTTGTTCAGATCGACGGCACTTCAATGGGTGCCCAGGCTGACCCGAACGGAGAGTTTATCATCATTAACGTCCCGCCGGGAATCTATTCGATTACGGCCTCCCTCAACGGCTGGCAGTCGGTGCGCATGACGAACGTCGAAGTTCGCGTGGACGCCACGGCTGAAGTCAATTTCACGATGGAGGAATCGGTTGTCGAGACCGAGGCGCAAATCGTGGTAGCCGAGCGCGACTTGCTGCGCGTCGGTGAAACCAGCGACATGCGCCAGATCACCGCAGAGACGATCAAGAACATGCCGGTATCGACGGTGTCCGAACTGCTCAAGGTGCAAGTCGGTGTTGTCGAGCGTTTCGGCCAGATCCATTTCCGCGGCGGCCGTTCCAACGAAGTTACCTACGTCGTTGACGGCGTGCAGGTCAAAGACCCGCTCGGCGGACGCGGCGCAGTCGACCAGGCGATGAATATTTCGAATAACGTCGTCGAAGACATGCAGATTATCAAGGGCGGTTTCGATGCTGAATACGGCAACGCGACCTCCGGTATTGTCAATATCACGACGAAAGCCGGTTCTTCGGTTACAACCGCCGAACTTGAATACCTGACCGACGATTTCGGCACCAACATCCTGCGCAAGAGCTCGAACAATTTCGACCGCATGGAATTTAACCTTAGCGGTCCGGAACCGTTGCTTGCGAACAACATTCTGCCGAAGCTTGGCATCAATTGGTTTACCGACAAGGTATTCTATTCCGTTCAGGCTGCCGGCGAGAAGACTGACGACTATGTCAGTTACAAGGATTATTTCACTTCGGCGACGCAGCGCGGGTTCAAGTCGCGTTCGATCCTCGGGCTGTTCAGCCTTGATGACCGTATGCAGAACTCATATGAAGCGCATGTCAATGTTCGCTACGAAGCCAGCCCGAATATCAGACTGAATCTGCGTTACAACGGTTCGTGGGACAACAACACGACCTTCGCCTGGTCGCATATTTATGTGCCGGCGTACGCACCGGTGGTAAACGAAAACTCGTCGACATATTCGGCGCAGTTGACGCACCAGATTGACAAGTCGACGTACTACACGGTTCAGTTGTCACGTTACAACCGCGACTACAAGGAACAGCCTGGTGATCCCAATCGTCCGGGAGAAGGCAAAGATCCGGGCGATTTCTTGCAGGCGGATGTCTACGAGTCATTCCAGGATCGCAACGGCAACGGCAAATTTGACGCTCCGGAACCGTTCATCAACGCCAATGGCGACACGTCATGGGCGCACGGCGGCGATTTCTACACGTTCGGCGATGCATATTCAGCTCCCAACGGCTTGTGGCCGCTAGTTTCACAAGAAGCCGATCAAGAATTTCGCGGTGTGGATTCACGCGTAGTCGGCGCCAGAAACTCGACGACGCTGGTTGATACCATTCTGACCGATTGGAACGGCAATGGTGTTGTCGATCTATATGATTCCGAACAGTTCGTTGATCTCAATGGCGACGGCAAATGGAACGCCGGCGATGTCTTGATCAGCGATACCAATGGCAACGGTATCTATGATGAGAGCCGTGCGGACATTACCAATATTGATCGCGCCGAGCCGTTTACGGACGGCGACGTAGTGTTGGGCGAACCGTTTACGGATGTCAATCTCAACGGTGTTTATGACGCCGGTATCGACATTTTTGTAATGGCTGTTGACCCGGCCGTCAATCAGGATCTCAACAGAAATTCAAAGTACGACGGTCCAAAGGATCCGTGGTTGCCGGGCACGCCGTTCCGTGATCTCAACGGAAACGGATTGTTCGATGCCAAGAACGCCGTATATGATGCGGGCGAGCCGTTTATCGACCTGAACAAGAACGGCAAGTTCGACAACCGCGATTCGTTCTATGATCGCGGCTCGGACCAGTGGTCGCTGTACCACGACCGTTCAGCGGTTCGTTATACGGCCGATTTCAAGGTCAACAAGCAGTTCTCGAAAGAGCACGAAGTCAAGACCGGCGTGAACGTCGACTTCCATACGATGGACTATGCCGAACTTCAGTATCCGGATTTCCCGTATGACGGAACCCCGGACGGCGGCGGTTGGCCGGATCGCGGCGTTTTCCGTGATTTCTACCATCGCCAGCCGATCACCGGCGCGGTGTTCTTGCAGGATCGCATGGAATATGGTGCGATGATTGCGAATATCGGTATCCGTTATGACTTCTTCATCCAGTCGGCTGAACTGAAGCAGAATGAAAGCCCGGATCAATCGTCCGAAAAATCCGTCCTCGGATCGCAGAACCGCTTCAGCCCGCGTATCGGATTCAGCTATCCGATATCCGACAAGGCGAAGGTTTATTTCAACTACAGCCATTTCAACCAATTGCCGGATTTGAATCTGATGTACCAGCGCGCGACGCAATCTTCGAGCGCATTCGGTATCATTGGCAACGAGAATCTCGATTTCCAGAAGACGATTCAGTACGCGTTCGGCGTGAACTATCTTCTGTCGAAAGACTACTCGCTCGGCCTGTCCGGTTTCTATAAGGACATTTTTGGAATCATCAACTCGAAGCGCGAAGGCACCGGCCCGCTGCAGAGAAACGTGTATGCCAACTCTGACTATGCACGTACCCGCGGCTTTGAAGCCGAACTCGAAAAGAGCTATGGCAACTATGTCCAGGGCACGATGACCTACGAGTATTCGTTTGCGTACGGCAAGAGCTCGAATGAAAATTCGAACTACTTCGACAACTTCTACAATCTTTCGATTCCGATTCAAGAATTCCCGCTCGATTGGGACGTCCGTCATTCGATCTCGCTCAACATCGATTTCGAAATCGGCCGCGATGATCATCCGGAGTTGTTCGGATTCAAGCTCCCCGATTCCTGGGGTGCAAACGTAATCTGGCAGTTTGGTTCGGGATTCCCGTACACGCCGGACCGCGACTATCCGGGACTTAGACTGCTTCCGGGCCAGTCGCCGCAGACGAACTCGCTGCGCTATCCCGCGACTTCGAATGTCGACATCCGCGCTTACAAGCGCATCCCGTTCCTGGGAATGACCTACACGGCGACGCTGTGGGTTAACAATTTGTTCGACAACAAGAACATTGATTTCATCTATGGTTTGACAGGACGATATAACTCGAACTCAAAGTTTACCGGCGCGAACTATGTGCTGGAAGGCACTCCGATCAACAACAACCCGGGCAATCTTGGTCCGGGCCGCAATATCCGGCTTGGTATCGGAGTTGAGTTCTAATCTTAATGATCTTGAGGTACTATGATGTTGCGTGGTGGAATGGTGTGGAAGGTTAATAGATTTGCGTTGGTTGCGCTGATGATAGTCAGCGCGACCGCGCTGTCAGCTACCAAACGCGCCGACGATAGTGATTTGCGCAGGCAAGCTTTGCGCAAAGTCACTGCGACTCCGAACACACAAAATTGTTCTCATCGTGTCGGAAACGTGTTTTTTACGGTCACGAATTGGGGGTTCTTCGGCAGCCAGTTCGGCGACGGTTCGGATTGGTTGACCGAGAGCTACTGCATTGGTCCTGGGATCACCGAAGGCGAATTAGCGCCGTCGTTTGAATTTCCGGCGGGCACTGGCGTCAACTATTTGTTCCAAGGCGCATTCTGGATTGGCGCGGTTGCTGATGACGACACGTTGGTGTCGGTCGGCGCCGACGGTTGGCAGCGAGTGAACGAAATGTATCCTCGCGGTGTACCCCTTGATAATATTATCCAGCTCTCCAACCGCAAGACTTCCCAGTTTTACAGTCCGGAAGCAATCAGCGAGCAGGATTATGTTGCCGAGTATACCGACACGTTGATCGATGCCGCCTTGACGCAACGCGACTACGTACTTAATCGTCCGCACAAACCGCTGGGAATAAAGGTGCTTCAACGCAGTTATTCCTGGTCGTTCAGCTATGCTGAAGACTTTGTACTGATGGATTTCAAGGTCGTCAACATCGGCGAACGAGATTTGCGCAAGATGTATATGGCGTTGTACGTCGATGCCGACATCTGGCATACGATCACGCCGGACGGTTTTGCCGACGACATAACCGGCTACCTTGAGAACGCGCCGACACCGGCGTGTCCTGATGTAGTAGAAAACGTCAACATAGCCTGGACCGCCGACTTCGATGGCGACCCGGTCAACAATGTGTTTAATCAGTTCAGTCCGACCGGTGTTGCCGGTACGCGCGTCGTGCGTTCGCCTAATCCGGAACTGCAATTTTCATTCAATTGGTGGGTGTCCAACGGCGATGACACCAATCTCGACTGGGGACCGCGTCGTACAGACAACAACCGCGATTACGGCGGATATCTTGGCACACCCGAGGGCGACCGCAACAAATACTATATCATGTCGCGTCCGGAGTTTGACTACGATCAGATTTATTCCGCGGTCGACCATACTGCGCAGGGATGGCTTCCGCCGTCGAATGCGCCGGGATTAGCGGAGGACTTAGCCAATGGCTATGACACGCGCTACTTATTCTCGTTTGGACCATTTGAGCTTCCACCCGGAGATTCACTTCCGATTACAATCGCTTATGCTGCCGGTGACAAGTTCCATAAGAATCCGAATGATTTCCGTTTGTTCAATTCGGCCGATCCGACAGCGTATTATTCTGCGCTTGATTTCTCGGATTTGGTCACCAACTCACTCTGGGCGGGCTGGGTCTACGACAATCCGGGTATCGATACGGACGGCAACGGCACAAAGTCGACGGATCCGGATGATCCACATTTGAATCCGTGTACCGGTAAGCCGTACTATAAAGCCGGTGACGGAGTACCGGACTTTGCAGGTCCGCCGCCTCCGCCGGCGCCGCAATTGCGTTTCTCGGCTTCGCCGGGGAAGGTGGAGATTCGCTGGAACGGCAAGGTTAGCGAGACATCGGATGATCCGTTCTCGTTCTTGCGCGACTTCGAAGGTTATCGCGTCTACATGGGCAGCGATCTGGTGTTGAGCGAGTTTGCTCTGCTTTCGTCCTACGACCACGAAAATTATAATCGTTATAGACTCAATTTGAATTTCGAGCCGCCGCGTTGGGAGTTGACGGAAGTTCCGTTTACGCTTGACTCGCTGAAAACGATCTTCGGGCAGGACTTCAATCCTTCGTTGTATCCGAATTCGCGAGACTCGCTTGCGTGGGTTGATGATAACGCGGAAGTGACCGCATACTATTTCACGTCGCAGGATTTCAATCGCGCGACACTCGGCCAGCCGGGTTCGATTGCGAAGACTTATCCTAATGCACAGCCGGGCGACATGGTTTGGGCGCCGGATCTGAATGATTCCGTGGACGCCTATTATGAGTACACTTTCGTAATCGAAGGGCTGTTGGCGTCGCGTCCGGTCTATTTTGCCGTCTCGGCTTTTGACTTCGGCAACCCGGCAACAAGTCTGGCCGCTCTCGAGACTTCGCCGCTGGCAAATGCAATTCAGGTTTATCCGGTGAATTCATCCGACCGCGTGGTCGAGCAGAATTTGAATGTAACGGTATTCCCGAATCCGTATCGCGTCGACGGCGGTTATCGCGAGGCTCATTACGAGCGCGAAGATATTTCGCCGGAGCGTTCGCGCCGGATTCATTTTGCGAATCTGCCAAGCAAGGCGACGATTCGCATCTACACACTGGACGGCGATTTGGTACGCGAACTCGAACATCCGTGTAATTGCGAATTCCAGGAAGGTGAAAGCATGATGTCGTGGGATATGATCACACGCAACACGCAGGCGGCCGTTTCGGGAGTTTACCTGTATTCAGTTCAGTCCGAGCTTGGCAATCAGGTCGGCAAGTTTGTGATCATTAAGTAGTCGGCGGGAAAGTTGATTCGCCGGCAAATTGGGAAGAATGTTTTTTTGGTATCGATAGAGGAGCTGCGATGATAGTGAGGAAGAAATGTCTGTGGCTCGTGCTGATGAGTCTTTTGCTTCCGGGCGTATTGTTCGCTCAGGCGAAGGTTGGCACAGCAGGAGCGCAGTTTTTGGAGATCGGCGTAAGCGCCCGCGCGATCGGGATGGGGGAAGCCTACGTAGCGGTGTCGAATGATGCGACAGCGATGTATTACAATCCGGCCGGTCTGACCCAGCTCTATGATCGCGAAGCGGTGTTCACGCATGTTGAATATCCGGCGGAGATCACCTACGATTTTGCCGGGATTGCCTATCCGCTGTACCGTTTTGGCGGCGTTTTGGGACTGGGCTTTTATGCACTGGATGCCGGCAACATGGATGAGACGACTTACGAGTATTTCAATGGAACGGGCCGGACATTTGGCGCCAAGAGCTATGCGGCGACGTTGAGCTATGGCCGCGCTTTGACCGACCGTTTCAGCATCGGTTTGACCTTGAAGTTTATCGACGAGCTATTGGAAGATGAACGTTCCAGCGGCTGGGCAGCGGATGTCGGCACGAACTATGATACCGGATTCCGTAATTTCAAGATCTCGATGGTGATTTCGAACTTTGGTCCGGATATGACTTTTATCACCGAGAGTTATCCCTTGCCGATCAACTTCCGCTTTGGCGGCGCAATCAATGTGATCGACGGCGAGAATCACAAGGGTGTATTTGCGATTGAAGCTTCGCATCCGTCGGATAACCTGGAAAAATACAATGCCGGTTTCGAGTACCAGTATGACGAGCGTTACTTTGTCCGGGTGGGCGAGAAGTTCAACTATGACGAAGGGACGTTCAGCGTCGGCGGTGGCTTGCGAGTTCCGTTCAACAAGATGGAGCTGCGTTTGGATTATGGTTACCAGGACATGGGACTGTTGACCGAGGCGCACCGCTTTACACTGGGACTGAAGTTCTAATTAGAGGGAATGTATCGAACGCTGGTTAATGATTTGAAAAAAATTATTCTGGATAGAGTCGGAGGCAAGTTAATGAACGTTTTTCGTTATAGGACCCTGATGCTGTGGCAATGTGTCATGGCACTTGGCTTTCTGTTGGGCGGGTATAATCTGGCGCACGCGGCGCTGGCGACGAGCGAGACGCGCTCGGAACATTTGCTGCGGCTGCAAGCCCTGAACAAGCCCACAGCGGGCAATCCCGCGCAGGAAGTTCGCGTTCATAAGGTCGGAAACATTCATCTGACAGTTACAAACTACGGCATTTTCGGCAACCAGGCCGACGCCAGTATTCTCGATCCGGAAACAGGGAGATCGGCGCCGTCTTGCGTCTATCCGGCCGGCTCCGGAATTGAGTATTTGTTCCAGGGCGCGCTTTGGATCGGTGCGATTGTCAACGAGGACACACTCGTTTCTCACGGCCACGACGGCTGGATCAACGCCTTCGAAATGTGGGCGGACGCTCCGCCGAAGGGCAACATGGTGAAGAGGACGATCAGAAAGTCGGATGCGGAGTATTCTCCGGATGCGGTTTCTGAAGCCGATTACATTGCCGTCTATTTTGACACTTTGACAGATGTCAGTTACGTGCCGCAGAATCCCGAAGAGGGACGGCCGCACTTGCCGATTCACGTCGAAATCACGCAGAAGAGTTACTCGTGGTCGTATTCGTATGCCGAGGATTTTATCCTGCTCGATTTCCAAATTCGCAATATCGGCGTGAACGAAATCAAAAAAGCATACATGGGCATTTATGTTGATGCTGACGTCGGTCATGCGGGCAGTGGCAACTATTTCCAGGACGACATTTGCGGATTCAAGACAACGGTGGTATCGCCGTCCTGTGCGCAGCTTGAGGATGTCATTAATGTGGCGTGGATTGCCGATAACGATGGCGACCCAAATGCTGCGGGCGTCTTCGATGCGAAAAGCCCAGTGGCAGTGACCGGTACGCGCGTGGTGCGTACGCCCAACCCGGAGTTGAAGACGAGCTTCAACTGGTGGGTTTCTAACGGAGATGCTTCGCTCGATTGGGGCCCGATTCGTCAGGAGAATGCGCGCGGTCTTGGCACCGGCGGTCTCGGTACGCCGGCGGGCGACGAGAACAAGTACTTCTTCATGAAGAACGGCGAATTCGATTACGATCAGCTTTATTCCACGATCAATCAAACGGCGCAGGGGTGGTTGCCGCCACCGGCAGATCCGGCGCTTGGCAAGAATCTTGCCGACGGCTATGATACGCGCTATTTGCTTTCGTTTGGCCCGTTTGACATCGCGCCGGGAGATTCGCTTCCGATCACGATGGCTTATATCGGCGGTGAGGGTTTCCATGTCCGTCCGGATGATTTTAAGAAAAATTACAATGACACGGATCCTGGTAAGTTCGACGCCATGCTGAACTTCTCCGATCTTGCCACCAACGCCCAGTGGGCGGCGTGGGTGTACGATAATCCGGGAGTTGACTCTGACGGCGACGGCATCAAGTCGATCCGGCCCGATGACCCGATTATCAATCCCTGCACACAAAAAGAACTGTATCGCGACGGCGATGGTGTTCCGGATTTCTCCGGTCCGCCGCCTCCGGTGCCGCCGTTTGTGCGTTTCACCGCTTCGCCGGGCAAGGTTGCGATTCGTTGGAATGGAAAAGACACCGAAGAAGGGTTAGATCCATTCTCGTTCCAGAAAGATTTCGAAGGCTACCGGATTTATATGGGCGCCAAGTTGGTACTGTCCGAGTTTGCGTTGCTGACTTCTTACGACCGGAAGAATTTCAACCGGGTTCGCTTGAACACCGGTTTCGATCCGGCGCGTTGGGAGTTGTCGGAGAATCCGTTCACGCTTGATTCGCTCAAGACGATTTACGGGCAGGATTTCGATCCGGGTCAGTACACGTCGACCGCCGATTCACTGCCGTGGGTCGATGACGACGGCATAGTCACCGCCTATTATTTCACTCCGCAGGATTTCAACCGCGATGTCCTCGATGAACCGGGCGGCATGTACAAGCTGTATCCGAATGCCGAGAAGGGCGACATGGTTTGGGTGCCGGAATTGAACGATTCCGTTGACGCCTACTATGAGTACGAATTTACGATCACGGGCCTGTTGGCTTCACAGCCAGTGTATATGGCCGTGACAGCGCTCGACTTTGGCAATCCGGCCACGAGTTTGGCACCGCTGGAAAGCTCGCCGCTGGCGAATGCAATTCAGATTTATCCGGTGAACTCTTCCGACCGCGTGGTCGCTGAAAAGCTGAACGTGACGGTTTTCCCGAATCCGTACCGTATCGACGGCGGCTATTTCACTGCCGGTTACGAACGGCTTGAAGGTAACATCACCGATGAAGAGCATGCCCGCCGGATTCATTTTGCGAATCTGCCGAGCAAAGCGACGATCCGCATCTACACGCTGGACGGCGATTTGGTGCGCGAGCTGCAGCATCCGGCCGGTGCGCCGCTGCAAGAGGGCGAAAGCATGATGGCGTGGGATTTGATTACGCGCAACACGCAGGCGGCTGTGTCGGGGATTTATCTCTACTCGGTCGAATCGGAGTTGGGCAACCAAATCGGCAAGTTTGTGATCATTAAGTAGTCGGCGGGAAAGTTGATTCGCCGGCAAATTGGGAAGAATGTTTTTTTGGTATCGATAGAGGAGCTGCGATGATAGTGAGGAAGAAATGTCTGTGGCTCGTGCTGATGAGTCTTTTGCTTCCGGGCGTATTGTTCGCTCAGGCGAAGGTTGGCACAGCAGGAGCGCAGTTTTTGGAGATCGGCGTAAGCGCCCGCGCGATCGGGATGGGGGAAGCCTACGTAGCGGTGTCGAATGATGCGACAGCGATGTATTACAATCCGGCCGGTCTGACCCAGCTCTATGATCGCGAAGCGGTGTTCACGCATGTTGAATATCCGGCGGAGATCACCTACGATTTTGCCGGGATTGCCTATCCGCTGTACCGTTTTGGCGGCGTTTTGGGACTGGGCTTTTATGCACTGGATGCCGGCAACATGGATGAGACGACTTACGAGTATTTCAATGGAACGGGCCGGACATTTGGCGCCAAGAGCTATGCGGCGACGTTGAGCTATGGCCGCGCTTTGACCGACCGTTTCAGCATCGGTTTGACCTTGAAGTTTATCGACGAGCTATTGGAAGATGAACGTTCCAGCGGCTGGGCAGCGGATGTCGGCACGAACTATGATACCGGATTCCGTAATTTCAAGATCTCGATGGTGATTTCGAACTTTGGTCCGGATATGACTTTTATCACCGAGAGTTATCCCTTGCCGATCAACTTCCGCTTTGGCGGCGCAATCAATGTGATCGACGGCGAGAATCACAAGGGTGTATTTGCGATTGAAGCTTCGCATCCGTCGGATAACCTGGAAAAATACAATGCCGGTTTCGAGTACCAGTATGACGAGCGTTACTTTGTCCGGGTGGGCGAGAAGTTCAACTATGACGAAGGGACGTTCAGCGTCGGCGGTGGCTTGCGAGTTCCGTTCAACAAGATGGAGCTGCGTTTGGATTATGGTTACCAGGACATGGGACTGTTGACCGAGGCGCACCGCTTTACACTGGGACTGAAGTTCTAATATTGAAATTTGTGTGTTTGAGGAGGAATAGATAGATGTTTTCGTCAAAAAGAATATTGCGGAGCGCGATCCCGCTGCTGTTGCTGCTTGCGGCATTTGTTATTGCATCTTGCGGCAGCACCAAGCCGGATGGACCGACTCCCCTGGCGCAGAAGCCGATAGTCAAGATCGTGAACATCCCGACGCCGGGTTCGCATTTCACGACAAGTCCGTTGATCAACTGGTTCGGCACTGACGCCGACGGTTTCATCATCTCGTACGAGTACGCGGTGATTCCGGCCAGCGTTGTTGCGGCGGCAGTGGCAGATACGAGCAATGCGGCGTTGGTGATGGCGTACGCCGAAGCCAATATTGAGGCTCCGGGCGCGAATGCGCAGTGCACGCCGGCTTGCTGGACAATCGTCGATGTGTCGCA
>CAZIBI010000059.1:0-12400 GCA_964537215.1 uncultured Ignavibacteria bacterium
TCACCCGGATTGCACTTCCGACGACGCCGACTGACACAACGAGACGGCGTCGTTTCGCATAAATCATTTCATTGCCCAAATTCTACAACGGGGGTAACTTGATTGTTGAAGAGACTGAAACTGCAGCGGGTTCTTACGATGATCTCGATGGCAAGTCCGACAGATCGCGACAAGAAGCCGATTCACGCAATGATTCAGATTCCATGCCGCATATCGAAAGTGATAGAGGATTATGGCGAGTGATCATAAAAGAACGCTCCGCGTAGTAATCGTCGATGACGAGAAGCCGGCACGCGAGTTGTTGTCGCGACTGCTGGCCGACTTCGACGACATAACGATCGTGGGCGAATGCAGCGACGGGAAGCAAGCCGTGGCGATGCTCCGGCACGAGTTGCCCGATTTGGTGTTTCTCGACATCCAGATGCCGCAACTGGACGGATTCGAAGTGATTGCGCATTTGGATGCGAAGCAGTTTCCGCTGGTGATCTTTGTCACGGCTTATGACCAATATGCGGTAAAGGCGTTTGAACATCACGCCCTCGATTATCTGTTGAAACCGTTCCGGCGGGAGCGCCTGCGCGATTCCATCGAGCGGGCGAGAGATCAAATTGTCGGACGAAGCAAGGGTAATCAATTTGGGCGATTTCGCACACTGCTCGAACACTGGGACGGGTCACACGACTCTCGCGGCGCAGCGAGCGGTCCGCTCGAATATTTGCAGCGTATGTTTGTGCGCTCGGCGAAGTCCTCGATGTCGCTTGAGGTCGAGCACGTTGATTGGATTCGCTCGCTTGACCACTTTGTGGAGTTGCACAGCCGCGGTCGGTCATATTTGTATTATTCGTCGATTGGATCGCTGGAGGCGAAGCTCAATCCGCTGCAGTTTGTGCGGATTCACCGGACGACGATTATCAATGTCGCCGCGATCAAAGATTTTCGACTGGAAGAAGGGGGAGTGTGTTCGGTGGCGCTTCGCGACGGCTCGGTGCAAAAGGTCAGCCGCAACCGAAGACGCGAACTACAGAAGCGTCTTGCACACAAATAAGTCCTGTTGCAGTCCCAAGCATATTACTTAGATTTGCTTTCATGGGCAACGAGAGCATGAAAGCGGAAAGAAATACGGCAGTATTCATCGCCGCCTTGAGTTCGTTTATCGGGCCATTCATGGGAGCCTCAGTTGTCGTTGCGCTGCCGGCAATCGGCGACGAATTTACGATGGGTGCCGTGACTTTGGGCTGGCTGAACACGGCATTCCTGCTGGCGGCATCGATATTTCTGATTCCTTTCGGTAAATTAGGCGATATCTACGGACGCAAGCGCATCTTCTCGGCGGGCGTGTTCTTGCTGCTCGTGACATCGACTTTGCTGGCAACTTCAAGCTCGGCGTCAACGATGATAATCTATCGAGCACTTCAGGGGGTTGCATCGGCAATGGTCTTTGCTACGAGCCTGCCGATCTTGATGTCGGTCGTACCGCCGGATGGACGCGGGAAAGCGATCGGGCTGACGGTAGCGGCTGTTTATCTGGGATTGTCGACCGGGCCGTTCATCGGTGGATTCATCACACAACAGTTGGGGTGGCGATTCATCTTCTGGTTCAATGTGCCGCTGTGTTTGATCTTGCTGCTCGCGACAATGTTATTGCTCAAAGGCGACTGGTCGAGCGGAGAGCATGAACGATTTGATCTGACCGGAGCGGCAATACTCGGAGCAGCGTTGGGGTTGACTATGTATGGTTTCACGACGATGCCGTCAATACAGGCGGCGATGACGGTGATTCCAGGACTGCTGGGAATGGCGCTCTTCGTCAAGTACGAACTGCGCGTTGCAAGTCCGTTGGTCGACGTTGCGATATTTCGTCGGAATACCGTATTTGCCTTCTCCAACCTGGCAGCGTTAATCAATTATGCCGCGACATTTGCGGTGGGATTCATGTTGAGTTTGTTTCTACAAAAGGTGCGCGGGCTGACGCCGCAGATGGCGGGAACGATTCTGGTGGCGCAGCCAATCGTGCAGACATTGTTTTCGCCGCTGGCGGGACGACTATCGGATCGCATCGAACCGCGGACGCTGGCCTCGGTCGGCATGGCGGTCAGTTGCGTCGGACTGATAATGCTGGCGTTCATTAGTGAAATCATCCCGCTCGGATATGTTGTTGCGTGTCTGATCGTGCTGGGATTTGGTTTTGCGCTGTTCTCTTCGCCGAACACAAACGCGATCATGAGTTCGGTAGATCGCAACATATATGGATTTGCCGGTGCGACAGTCGGCGCAATGCGACAGATCGGGATGATGTTTTCAATGGCGGTCGTCACGGTGACTATGACGGTCTTCATCGGAAAGTCGGATATCGTCGCCGCGAATGTGAGCGGATTTGTCGCGGCTTGCCGTTACGCCTTTGCGTTCTTTGCCCTACTATGCCTCGGCGGAGTGTTTGCCTCGCTCGCGCGCGGGCGCATGACCCGCAACTAAGATCGTTCTCACTCCTTCACGCGCGACGCCAATACGCGCAATTCCCGCGCCAAACGTATCGCAGTCGGCGGATCATAGTTTGACAAAACAATGATGTCGAAACCGCCCTTGAGATCAGACTCGACGTCGGCGTTGATTCCCGGCGCGCCGCCGGCTATTCCCATTCTGTAGGCCGCGGCGCCGGCGTTGCCGAATTTGTGGGCGCGAGCCGCAAGAATGAACTTGAACAGATCATCAGTGGTGGAGTATCCGCCGCCGGCAGCACTGCCGCGGGCAGGTCGCGAGTAGATGTTTGTGCGCCGCGTGCCATCGTAAGAACCTTCGGTGGTGTAGCCTTGCGCGAGATTGTCCACAAGCTGATCGGCCTCATACGACGCCGTATTCGTCATACCGGCGGGAATGAAGATGTTGTCGCGAACGAAATCGTAGTAATCCTGGCCGCTGACCTTTTCGATGATTGCTCCGAGAAGAATGTAGCCGCCATTGGAATACTCGGTGTTGGTGCCCGGTTCGAAGTGAAGCTTCTCGCCGGAGAATAGCGAAATGAAATCGCGGTTGTGACGGAAACGATCTTTGGGCAGGCTGTCATAGGCATTGCCGAAGAAGTCTCCGATCCCACCCTGCATCTTGATCAAGTGCTCGACTGTTACTTTGGCGGCGGCTTCTTTGTTCGGATAGTCGGTGAGGTATTTGCCGATTGGATCGGTGTATGACAGTTTGCCTTGCTCGACGAGCATGTCGATTGCCAGCTGGGTGAACTTCTTGTTGATAGAACCGAGATTGAATTTCGTATCGGTGCGATTGGCGGTACCGAGTCCGATGTCGGCTTTACCGTATGCCACCTGCAGGATCGGCTTGTCGTGACGCGCAATCAGCACGGCACCGGAGAATTCGTCGGCTTGCGCGTGGGCTGCTATGATGCGGGCAGCTTCTTTAAGGAACTCGTCATAACTCATCGGGGTCAGGTCGACCTGGTCGGTAGGTTCGGCTTCCTCGACGCCGATGCCAATCATCTTGGGCGGATTGGCGGCATCGTGGAACATGGTGAAGCGAAACCAGTCGCCGGGTTTAGTGACGACGAGCACGGCAATTGCGGAGTCGGCAATTTCGAGGACCTGCTTGATCTCTGCGGATTTCCATTCCGCCGCGAGATCGCGCATGACTCCGAGTCGCGGCTCAACCGGGCGGCGCTTAAGTGCTTCGTTGTTGACATTGTTCTCCAAGAAACCACGCATCGCAGCCTCATCGCCGGAATTCAGTGCAGTAATATAGTCGGCGACGAGTCTGCCGGCGGGAACATCGGAGAGTTCCGCGGGGAAGGCTTGAGTCGAAAGCGCAACTAGGAAAGCGCACAAGGTCAATACGATTAAGTTCAAATGTCGGACTGTCATTACTTCTCCTCGAATTACATTCGTTGATCTACAACCTGGCACCGAATTATGTAAGCAGTTACGGGCGGCGTCAAGCTCATGTTGCTGCTGCAGCTGTTAAATAGTGTTAACGCGGCGACCTGCATCGTTATGCGGTGGTGTAAGTCGCGAGCCAGTAATACTGCAGTTCCAAGATTTCAAGATTAGTTGATCGACCAACGAGTGCCGCTTCGATCTCGCTAATACTGGGGAAATTCTTAAGGACGTGGTGGATCGAGCCGTCGTCGAGGCGGCGGTCCTGGTAAGTGTTGCCGGATGCATCGGTGCTGCTGATCGGTGTGCTGCTGCCTTCGACATAGCGGTTGTCGAGAAACGCGACGAGCGATTCGGGAGCGAGCCTTTGGTGAAGTGCGGACACAAATTCTTCGAGACGTTCTTTGGGAATGTGCGACCACCAGAACGCAGAGAGCAGCGCATTGAATTCGCCGGGAATGGTCGTCGGCGCATAGGCGTCGGCAATTAGAAAGATCGGTTGTGTGCGATATGATTTGGATTTGGCGATGGCGATGACTTCGGGGTTGATATCGGTCGCCGTGATGGAGCGCGCAGAATTTGCTGCAAATTGTGTCCAGTAGCCGGTGCCGCAAGCGATTTCGAGAACATCGCGGTCGGTGAAGAGTGTGCCGATGTGCGACTCAAGTTGGCGCAGATCGGCTTGGCGTTCCGGTTTAGCATAGATGCGTTCGTATTCGCGGGCACGCTGGGCGTAGTAGGATTTCATCGATTCATCAGGCATTGGGAAGTTTCCTCTGGGCGAATCTTAGACTGCGTTTTGTTTTTTCCAGATCGTGAATGTCAGGCCGTCGCCTTGTTCTGTAGCGAAAGAACTCGGTCGTGCGGCGCCGGGCGCGGCGTAAATCAACTTCAGTAGATTGCCGTCTACTTCATAGATGCCAAGCTGGACTGCGCCCGCGTTCATGCCGGCGGTATTGTAATAATCAATTTCGTGGGGATGCTTTGATTTGTCGACTTTGATCCGAGCCTGCAGGAACATCTTGCCTCCAAAGGAGACTGTAGTTTCGCAGCCGTGGACTACGCGCTTTGCCGAGCTTACCATCATCTTGTCGAGTGGAAATCCATCACGAACGCCGGAAACCATACTCCATTCGCCCTGGAGTTCAGGCACTGCTGCGAATACCATCTCGGAGAATGAGTCTCCAGCGGAACCTGCATCGCTCTTACTTTCGCGGACTTTCGGTTTGGAACGCGAATTTGCTTTCACAAGAGTCTCGAGTGCGAGACCGCTTCCCGGCGAGGTGGCAAATGCGCGCGGTCGTGTTTTGCCGGTGACGGTCAGGCAGAGCCGCCACGAATCGCCTTCGATATCGTAGATTCCGAGCGATGTGTTGCCTTTTTCGGGTCCGTCGGCGAAGTGCATGTCGATTGTTTTCGGTGTTGCCGAAGCATCGACCGAGAACGTACCGCTATAGACATCGCCCATAGCCGTGGTGGTGAAGCTATCGCCTTTGATCGTAATCTGTGTGCCCTGGAAGGCACCGTCAGGTTGCTTGGCGCCGTCGACTTCGAGTGCCGCGATATTCCAAGTGCCCTGAAGTTTCTTGATGTCGTCCACAAATAGCTCCGTGAAACATGATTAAATGGGATTTTCCAGATTCGCAAATATACTAGCCGGATCGTTCTGGCGCAATGAGTTCAAGATGGAGCGGCGAGGTTTATGAGAGTCGCGGTTTACCGGCGCCGGTCTCGTTACAATAAGAGCATTGACGAATTTGATCCATGATGTATATTATCATCGTTGCAATCATTGTAAGAGTCACACCGACTCACAACCGGCCCGCGATTCAGGTACTCCCTGAAGCGAACAAAGGCAGGAATTTGCGCGAAGCCGACTGGTGGATTGCATCGCGCGCGACTTGTGTCGCCAACTCGCACGACTTGCGCGAGTTCTCATCATTACTACGACAATACTAATTTATCTTATCAATACTTGGAGGAGACATGCGCAACTTGTCAAAGTTTGCCGCTCTGTTCATCGCCGTTTCGGCAGCGGCTGTTTTTGCCTTCGTGCCGCCGCTGGTGAGTTATCAAGGCAGGATCAACGGTTCCGGAGGCGGAGCGCTAACGGATACTGTCGTCATCACATTCACAATATACGACAATTCCAGCGGCAGCGGCATTGCCGAATGGACCGAGACCCATCCAGCGGTGCCGGTGATCAATGGACTGTTCACTGTGATGCTGGGGTCGTTTACGCCGCTTGAAGAAGATGTCTTTGACATCAATGTCGCGCTCGATCGCTATCTTGCAATTTCAGTTAGTGGCGGACCGATACTTCAACCGCTGCAGAAGATCGCGGCTGTGCCGTACGCACTGCGCGTTGCAACGGTCGATGACGCCTCTGGCGGCGTAATTGACGGAAAGCTTGCAATAGGCAAAACAAATTCCAATGCGGGCAATTTCGCTTTTGTGGCCGGCGATGGAAATTCAGCGGCGGGTGCGGCCTCATCCGTGACCGGCGGAATACAGAACGTTGCCAGCGGCGCCAGATCGCATGTCGGTGGAGGCAGAGGTAATATCGCCGACACAACGAACGCCACGGTAGGCGGCGGAGAGAACAATACTGCGAGTGAATCGCATGCCGTCGTCGCGGGCGGGTCGTCGAACACGGCCTCGGGTGATCGCGGCGCAGTTCTCGGCGGCAACGGAAACTTGTCATCAGGCGCATTCTCGACAGTTGGTGCGGGATTTGGCAATAAAGCCAGCGGAGATCGCTCCGTCGTTGTGGGCGGCGAAAAGAACTCTGCGCGCGGCACGATGACATTTGTCGGCGGCGGTGGCGGCAGCTCGCTGGCTTCCGACAGCAATTCCGCGTTGGGAGACTATTCGACGATTGTTGGGGGAAAAGGACAGTTGGCGGTAGGCGAGGGCGCTTTTGCCGGCGGTGGCGGGTACAATCGCGCCCGCGGAGCGTTTTCCTTCATAGGCGGTGGCGGCGGCGCAACTGCCGCAGACTCGAACTCGTCGCTGGGAGAGTCTTCAACAATTGCTGGGGGGACCAGTAATACTGCCGGCGGCGAAGGCTCGGTAGTTACCGGAGGCGGCCATAATTCGGCGCTAGGACAATACTCATTCGTTGGTGGCGGTGGTGGACCTGCGACTTTATACGCTAACTCGGCCACCAGCGGCATCTCGGCAGTCGTAGGTGGAGAACGCAACAGCGCGACTGGTGTCGGATCTTTCGTAGGTGCCGGGCAAACAAATGTTGCGTCAAGCTTCAGATCGGCAGTAGTTGCCGGCAACGACAATTCTGCCAGCGGCTCGGACGCATTCGTTGGTGCAGGAAGAAGTGCTAAGGCGCGAGGGGCTCTATCATTCGTCGGCGGTGGTGGCAATTCGGCAGGTTTCGAACTTGACAGCAACGTTGCGTTTGGCACAGCTTCCGTGGTAGTCGGCGGGCAAAACAATATTGCTGCTGGCCGGATGGCGACGATTCCCGGCGGGCTCTCCAATCGAGCGCAAGGAGCATATTCATTCGCTGCGGGTCAACGGGCACAGGCACTTCATGGCGGGACCTTCGTGTGGGGAGACTCGACCAATTCCGATTTCGTATCAACCGCTAGCAACCAGTTTCTCGTGCGCGCGAGCGGTGGTATGGGAGTCGGCACGAACGCACCGGAGGCGAATCTGCACGTCTTCAAGGGCAGCGCCGGGACAGTCACGACTTTCGGAGGAACCGTAGCGACATTGGAGAACAGCTCGACGGCCTATCTATCCATACTGGCTCCAAGTGCTTCAGCTACAGGCGTCGTCTTTGGTAGTCCGCTCGACAATCTCGATGGCGCGATAATTTACAACGGCGCACAGAGTCTTCGCGGTCTCAATTTCCGCACTCATGGTGGCACAATCCGAATGGTTATTGATTCACTCGGCAATGTTGGTGTCGGCGACAGCACTCCCGAGGAGAAACTGAAAGTTGCAGGCAACATCCTCGCAACCGGGACGGTGTGCGCGTCGAATATCGCGTGCCCGTCCGACGCGAGGCTGAAGACAAATGTGGAGACGCTTGATGATGCGCTCGCAAAGATCGGGCAATTGCGCGGTGTCCGTTATGATTGGAAACGCAACCTACCGGATGGGCGCGAGTTTGGCAGCGGTGAGCAGATCGGGCTGATTGCGCAGGAAGTTCAGCAAGTGGTGCCGCAGGCGGTGATCCAAGGCAAGGACGGGTACTATGCAGTTGACTATGCGCGACTGGTGCCGCTTCTTATTCAGGGAATGAAAGAGCAGCAACTGCAGCTTGATGAGCAGCGCCAGCAGATTGCGAAGTTGATGAAGCTGATGGAGCAGGCCGTGCAGTAACAAGTAGTATTGCAAGTTTGAAGGTGGTGCGATCTTCGATCTACCGATAATAAATATCCACACAGTCCAGGAAGGGCAGGAAAGTTCAATGAGTGAATCGGGAAAATTCCACGACAAGATTCTGATCTGCATCGATTGTCGCGAGGAGTTTGTGTTTACGATCGGCGCGCAAGAGTACTTCGCTGAACGCGGCTTCGTCGATGATCCAAAACGGTGCCGGACATGTCATGCGGAATTTCAATCAAAGAAGAAGCGGCCGAGAGGAGACGACCACGACGACGGCGGGATGGCGGTGTGGCAGCCGAAGATTCCGCCGGGATTTGTGCCGCCGCAGTCGGGTGTCAATTGGAATCTTCCCGACGGCAACCGGGATCAACAGCACTGATAATGACATACGATCCGATCTTAGCCGACGTTGTCTGGCCGGCGCTGGACCTCGAAGGACGTATCCTATCGTGGTATGCAATCGCTGCCGGATTGATTGTCGAGTATTTTGTTCTCCGCAAGATAATTCAACAAGATTGGCTGTCATGCATCCTGGCTGACATTGTCATGAATGCCGTATCCGCCATGACCGGATATTTGCTCATTCCAATTACGGGATTGTTACTTGAATTATTCCCCGGCCTTCTCATCCAAAACCTGTTTGATACCGGGACGTACAACATCGGCACATGGATTCTCACGGTTTTTGCCGCAGCTTTTGTTAATGCGCTAATTGAAATGTGCGTGTTGCGGCAGATGGTCGGAAAGTGGCTTGAACGAAAGAAATTTCTGTGGTTGTACGGGGCAAACGTTGTGTCGGTAGCGGTTGCATTTGTCAGCCTGATCGTGTATTGGCCGGAGTGATGACTGGCTCACAGGAACAGCGGCTAACGCCTCGAATAACGTACTGAACAACGACTTTTCATCTCACGAGCAACAGGCAATTACTGCCGCAGCAGAGGAGTCTTCGTAGGCGAGGATTGATACGTACCATCCGACAATTGCAAGCAAGAAGGCAGTTTTCTCGTCGGGATATGGTTTGGCGAATGTCAGTTCGGCACCGGCGCCGAAGCCCTTGATCTTGAGGCCGAGTACGACGCGTTCGTTTTGATCGACCACATCATAGCGCGGTTGAAATAGTCCCATTGTTTTGATCTTCCACACCCGCCCGTCGCGCAATTCGATTCGTCCGCCGCCGAGCATGGTGGGGTAGAAGTAGCCAATATCCGAATCGGATTCGGTGGTGCGAATTGTGACCTTAGTGGAGAAGAATCCGACTCGTTTGAGGCTAAAGCTCCCGGCCTGCGATTCGCCGATGGCATGTGACCCGCCGAATTTCTGCCACGTGAGACGGGCATAGACGTTGTCGCCTTGGATAAGTTCATACGTGCGCGGGCGTTTTCGCGGGACCTTGGTCCACTTGAGCATTTCGGAGAACGCGATGTTAGCTTGCTTCATGTCTTCCTCCATTTCGTATCGTCGCCAGTTGTGTCTACGAAACTTTGACAGAGAAGTTGTTAGGCGTTGGTTAGGATTGGGTGAAGATTTTGCGATAGCGTAGGGGCGCGGGATTAGGATCCGCGTTTGACGGCGTTGTCTCACGCCTGCGGTTTCTGCAGGGAACAAGAGCAGGGGCTTGGCGGCCGCAGGTCTCGCCGAAAAGCTCTTACGAATAGTGTGCAAACTGCTTCACGAAGATATCAGATATCGTCGGTAGGTAACCATCCAGTATTTCTAAGACCGGGGTTTGTCACAATTTTTCCGTCCCGGTTGGAGCCCGGAATATGCCCTCTCGGAAATTTGCCTGGCTCCATTTGCTCAAAATAGTTCGAGTCTTGATCCTGTGTAGCTTCTTCGGCAAGGCGGCCTTGACTCTTACTCAGAGCAGGCTGACCCGACCCCACGTTCGCGGGATTAGGAGAAGGATCACTGGGTGTCGCGGAGTATCCGATTATTTTTCCATTTTTCTTGATATATCCCATATCGAAACATAGCTGAAACGTGGTATTAGTCAACTACGAAAATGCGCTACCATCGAAACTCAAATGCCGTCAGATGTAAATTCCTGACGGCATGTTGAGGCGACCAGACGAGAGAATTAGCCAATTCGGCGATTACAGATCGGGCCCAATTCTGCGATCAACTGCTTCTCGCGCGATGTGGGATCGACACCGATCACTTCAGCGACAAAATTGGTAGGAAACTCGTTCAATATGGAAGGATTATCTCCACCGATATGATCAAGAAGCCTTTGTCGAATATCGCCTTTACCGACATAGATCCAAGTACCGTAGCGGTAAATACCATACACGCCAATTTGTCCCGGACGGAGTGCCTCGATATCAGCTCTGGTGAATGACAGAGGAGTTTGTTGAATGAATGCCATTGCATTCTCCTATGAATCGATTGATAGAATGACGGCACATTTGTGCCGCTTTTCGAGCGGGGATTCGACGGGGTGAAATCTCAAACTCCTTGACAGGAATTTGTTGATCGGGTAGGTTGTCATTGCCCCGCTCGTGTCAACAGATTGAAACGGGCAAAACTACGAGTGAAGTGCTGATACCATTTCACTCGTTTATTTTTTTCATCCGGACCTCCTCTCTCAACATTCCATTTCGGGAAGTTCCATCGGTCATTTCGAAAGCAAAGAATTTGACGAGAAACTGTAAAGCAAAAAATTGAAATTTTGTCCACTTCTTGCTCACAGTTGCTGTGGATAAACATGTGGAAATATCAGCAGCATCAGACGCTGAGCGCCCCAGAGCGCGCGTATGACAATATTTCCACAATAGTAAATTTCCAATCGTGTTGAGAAGTGGGATGGAATACTGAACGATTGTTTCTTACCGCGTTCGCTATCGGTTTCTGCTTGATTGTGTCTTTTCGAGAGTGGAAGGGTTTGACTTATCGCCGTGGAATTGAAATATGGACTGGTGGTCTATTTAGAATGCCAGAGGGTAACGTCTTGGGTGACTGTCTGATCGGCAATTATCGTTACCGATGCGGAAAAATCCTCATAAGAAGTTTTCGTAACCGTTAGGGTGCGTGTACCAGATGGTATGCTGCCTAGCTCGTATTTCCCATCTGAGATAGTGTATTGAGTGCTTCCTCCACCAGGGTATGAAATACTCACCGTTGCACCGGAAAGCGGACTGTGTTGATTGCTTCCATCTGATACATGTCCTCTTATTGTCCCGCGTTTCATTTGCGGTTCGTTGCCCTTCGAGCAGGAAACGGAAATTACGAGTGAGAGAATACAACTACCGGCGAATAATCCCAGACACTTGGAAGTCAATTACAATCCTTTTACTTAGTTACATGAGCGAAGTTAAGTCCAATTTTCCGACTTGTCAAGTACCTAAGTGGTATCGTGGCACAACATCAGTAGTGATCACGGAAGTGACCTGTTCTCCGATGGCAAGTAGGTGCTGTTAATACGAGTACACCAAGAAGACCTAAAAATGGAACTCTGGATTTTGCTTACCGATCGGTGTTTAAGCAAATTGCTTTCATTTTCTTTCTGAATCTGACCCATATCTCGGAATTCCATTGGTTGCTTCTCAACTCCTCGCAATAGTCATCAAGAGCGAGGCCCACTTGATCGAGGAACTTGGTAGCATTTATTGTTAAAGAAGCGACGTCAAAGAGTTCTCTTGAATCCCGCCGTATTCGCCAGCCGCCAGTCGTCTCGCCTTGGTGCATGAGACCACATCGCACGTGCTCATAGAACTCGCCACTCAAACCGCGGAGTGCAGAAAATCGAGTAGTACGGTCGAAAAATTGGCAGAATGCCAATGCACTATTTGGTGATTTCTTCCATCCCTTATGGAATGATTCGAGCGACTCGATCATGAGGCACGCTGACACCATCATAATGAAGCCGTGCTTTTCCTTGTGATTTCGAAAGGGTGCGATGTATCTCTCGTCAAATCTCTCCTTGATAAACTTCAAGATTGCTTCAGCATCTCTGCTATTTTCTAACGCAATGTACTGGGGAACTGAAACACTGCTCGACAGAAGCGTAACTTGGTTCGTGTTTCTTGCCATAAACCCTCCGAAATCTACCAGTTTACAATCAAAGACAAAACGCGGCGCGGGTGAAACCGCGCCGCGTCTATTATAGGCAAATCGTATCAGAACGATTTAGTACATGTCGCCGTAGCCGCCGCCGGGAGGCATCGCCGGGGCGC
>CAZIBI010000060.1:0-1132 GCA_964537215.1 uncultured Ignavibacteria bacterium
GCAATATTCGCATTGGCAACGACTGCCGCCAAATCCGTCAGCCCGCATTGGCGCAACGATAGAATATGAAGCCCCTGCATCTGCGTGATCGGTGCAATACTTGCGAGCGGATTAACGTCAACGAAAAGGACCGTTATCTGATCCATCCCCGCAATCGAAGAAATGTCGGTGATAGCGTTCCCATTTACTTGTAGCGCAAACAGCTCCGGCAAAGACGCTAGGGGAGCGAGATCCGAAATCGCATTCCCCGACATAAACGCAACTTGAAGCTTTACACACTGCTCGATTCCCGTCAAGTTCACTATCCCCCGACTATTCGCATCGAGAAACACCAGCCCCGTCAAATCCGACTGAAGAATCTGTCCGCTCGGCTTATGAATGTTGTCGCGAATCGTCGCTTCCAGATTTGCATCCGGAAAACTTACCACATGATCGACAAGGCACATCGCCATCACACAATTGGAAGGACTGTTGCAATTGCCGGCCTCGTCTTTTGCCATCAGCGCGAAGTAGTACGTAGAGTCTTCGTCGAGCCCCATCACCTCCATCGAATCCGCGCTGCCCGCCAATTTTGGACTCGGCTCACCGTTAGCTTGAATCGCGTCTTCCCAGTTGTCGTAGTTAATCCAGGTTTGTAGGTACCGCATGTCGTACGTCGTGCAAGTTCCTTCGTCGCCGTCATCTCCCGTCGCTGTCCACGTCAGCGTCACACTTGTGTCGCTTACCGACACGACCCGCAAATCGAGAATGTTGTAAGGATTATTGCCGTCATCAACATCGTCATCCGATCCCTTTTTCGCACACGACACCAACCCCGCTAAGACAATCAGTAAGCCCGCCAAAATCAAATACCAGTTCCGCGAGAACATAGACTACCTCCCTAATTATGGATTGATTGACACATAATATACCAATCGCTCCATTATAATGGCAAGTTCTTTCTCGCGACCATCCTGTTCGCCCCCTTCCAAGATTCAGGTAGGGCAGGTCTGCTTGCCGGAATCATCTAGCAAATTGAAGCATCTCCCCCGCAGACCTGCCAACTTCCAATCGCCCGCAAATTTCCCCTCTCCCGCTTTCGGGAGAGGGGTTAGGGGTGAGGGCAATTCTGCGCCGCGCCTTTACATGCACA
>CAZIBI010000060.1:1232-11813 GCA_964537215.1 uncultured Ignavibacteria bacterium
TTCGGGAGAGGGGTTAGGGGTGAGGGCAATTCTGCGCCGCGCCTTTACATGCACATTGCCTGTGAGCGCATTTCCCCTCTCCCGCTTTCGGGAGAGGGGTTAGGGGTGAGGGCAATTCTGCGCCGCGCCTTTACATGCACACTGCCTGTGCGGGCATTTCCCCCTCTCCCGTATTCGGGAGAGGGGTTAGGGGTGAGGGCAAAGGAAAGGACATGAGATGAGGCCCTCTATGGTCTCCTCCCCATACCCTGACGCCTCCCATTAATACTTTTCGCACTCTGCAACTAGTCGCTGTGGCCGCGTAGCCTTCGCAACTCTATCATTCACAATCAAATCAGAATCCTGATTGACTTGGCAGCATCCTTGCACAGCTATCTGGCAGTTAATCTCTTAAACGGAGTGAACACATGATCTTCAAAAATAACCCCGAACGCGGCGTCTCGATGATGGAAATGATGATTGTCATTGTCATCGTCGGATTACTTTCGGCTCTCGCTGTCCCCAATTTCGGCGGAGCCATCAAGAAGATGAAATTCGACAACACCGGCCGTGAAATCGTCAGCGCCCTGCGCTACGCCCGCGCAGCCGCTGTCGGCCAACAGCGCCAGCTTGGCGTTTTCTTCGATACCGACAACAAGGTTATGATCACCTTCGTCGACCTCGTCGATCCCACCAGCGGCACCTTTGCATACGGCGATTCAGTCGTCCGCCGCGACTCGATGAACACGAATCTCAATTACATGGGTTCCAGTTTCGCGAATTCAACGGTGATCTTCAACCCCAACGGTACCGCCTCGCAAAGCGGCGATGTCGTCTGTTCCGGCACCAGCGGCGGCTCAACTCGTTCATTTTCAGTCTCTTTGGTCGCTGGATCGGGACGTGCCAAATTGGAAAGCTACAATTAGTCCTTTGCTTCACATCTGATCAGACTGCTCCGCATTTGCGGGGCAGTCACCCCCCGCTGTGAAATAATTTGTCAGCGCGCGCTAATTTTTCCCCATCTCCGCGACGATAATAAAACAGAGTTAAAGAACTTAACAATCTTCTGTATGGAGGAGACGCCATAGTCTCCACGCGACAGAGAAAATAGCTCATTTTAACAGATAAGGTACGATATGCTGTTTGGACAAGGTAGCAAGACGACCGTTGGACTCGATATTGGCGCCTCCTCGATCAAATGCGTCAAACTCGAACGCCGCAACGGCACCTTCGCGCTTCTGGCGATGGAATCGCGCGATCTCCCGCCTGAGGCAATTGTCTCAGACGAAGTCAAAGACCGCGACACAGTCATTTTTAACATCCAATCCGTCATCGACATGGTCGACCCGCGGACTCGCGATGTTGTTGTCTCTGTCTCCGGACATGGCGTCATCACCGACAAGTTCACCCTCGACAAGAAAACCGGCCCCGAAGCGGAGCAGGCCATCTTGTTTGAAGCTGAACAACGGGCTCCTTACGATCTCGATGACGTCACTATGGACTATCATATCTTGAGCGTTGACGACGTCAACAACAAGATGGATGTCCTCCTGGTCGCCGCGCGCAACGACTTCTTAAAGCAGTACCTCGATCTGCTCACCGATGCGAACCTGCGTCCCATCATCGTCGATACCGACGCCTTCGCAGTTCTCAATGCCTACGAAATCAATTACGACATCCATCCCGAACGCGTCACTGCGCTCGTGAACATCGGCTACGATAACACCAACGTCGTGTTCATCAAGGATGGCATTTACCATTCGACCCGCGATGTCGCCGCCGGCGGTCGCATCATCTTCGATACCATTCAGAAGGAATTCCGTCTGAACCAGGAATTGACGATGAAAGCGATCAAAGGCGAAATGGAAGCCTCGATCGACCAGGATATGCTCAAGGCGACCATCGTGACTTCCGCCGAAGAACTCATCTCCGGACTGGAAGTCGCATTCTCGTATTTCCGCTCGCTGGCGAAGGTCGACAAAATTGATTGGGTCGTGCTCTCGGGCGGCGGCGCGCTGATGCCGCATCTGCCGGAATTCCTTCAATCCAAGTTGAATATTCCGATCGAGATCTCGAACCCGCTCCGCAATATCGAATATGATCCCGACCTTTTCACTAACGTCCAGCCGGAGAGAATTGCACCCCTTCTGGCGGTGCCGATTGGACTGGCAGCAAGGAAGGTATAGCCAATATGTTGGAAATTAATCTACTCCCCAAAGAGTACCGGAGACGAGGGAACGTCCTCAACTTCGACAAGAAGTTGGTCTACATTGGTGTTGCCGCCGCTGCATTTGTCATCGCACTCGGAGGCATCACTTTCTACCAGAACCATCAGATGGGTCGGCTTCAGAAACTGATCGCTAAGGCACGCATCGAAGAGGGTCGCTACAAAAAGGACATCGCTATCATTGATGCCCTGACTGAAGTGAAAGAAAAAATCCTCGCGCGCGTTTCCGCGATCGAAAAACTCGACCATCGCCGCGATTTCTACATCAAAATGATGGAAGATCTCAATGCCCGCATTCCGGAATTCCTCTGGATGACCGGTTTCGCCGAGACTCCGCCCAGCACCGGCGCACCGGCTAATCAGCCCGGCACTCCCGGTAAGCCCGTGAATACTCCTCCAGGGCAGGCCGCTGCCGCACAGCAGCCGGTCGTCGCCGTCAACCCGGCCATCGGAAAGGCGGAGATTCAGGGTTACGCCCACAGTCTCAATGCGATCGGCGCTTTCATCATCGGTCTGATGAAATCTGACTTCTTTGACAACGTCAAGCTTGCCCAAGCCATCAACGAAGACGTTGGCTCGGTGACAGCTTACAATTTCAAAATAACCTGCGACCTCAATTACGACGCAGACCTCGCCAAGGATGAGTTCGAAGATATGTCCGATGAGGACTTCGACCTCTCCAGCGCTTCTGCGCAAGACGAAGACTACAGCTTCGACTATTTCAACGACATGAATGAGGAACAGTAGGTCAACAACGAAATGAGAGAGAGAGAGCCGGAGGCATAAATGGATTTCAAAGACCCGAAAACACAGAAGCTGCTGCTGGTAGCGCTGGTATTTGTTCTGGCGCTCTACTTCTGGCATTCGAAGGTATACGAACCTGCCAGTGAGCAATTGAGCGCGCAGCGTGCCAGCTACGAGCAGGTCATGACCAATCTCAAAACGATCGAGCTGAAAGCCAAATCGTTGACCGGATTGCGCAAAGAATACGACAAGCTGTTGGACCGCTATCAGAGCATCGAACAGTTGCTCCCGGAAGAAGAGCAAGTGCCCGACTTCCTGATGCAACTCCATTCCGCTTCGATGATTTCCCAGGCCAAGATCGGCGAAGTCATGCCGCAAATGTCCGGGAGCGAGTCCTTTTATAACACGTCCGAGTACGGCGTTAAGTTCGTCGGTACCTACCACGAACTCGGCCGCTTTCTCGCCGCCGTCGCCAATTTCCCGTTCATCACGAACGTCTCGCGCCTGAACCTGAAGGGCTTGCCTCCGGAAGTCGCCCTGCAGAAATCAGCCGACCGTAAGAAAGGCGACTACGACACGCGCACACTTGAAGCCAACTTCTTCCTCTCGACTTATTTCGTGAAGCCGGAAGAGAAACTCAAAGGCGTCCAGTTTGAAGGAGAGGAGACGGAAAATGCAAATTAAGCGAATCCTCGCAGCTCTGATATTGCTGCTTGCGACTGCCTCGCTCTCTGCGAATGCGACAGTCACGGTGAACAACTTGCTTCTCGTCAAGAGTGGCCAGTTCACCGAGCTGACCATTGCCTGCGATGGCAAGTGCGACTTCACCCACCAGATCGTGGAAGAAGCCGCTAATAAACCGTATCGCATTGTTGTCGATATCAAGGACGCCGTTCATGGCCTCCCGCAACATGCTTTTGCGAATCTGCCGGCCGGTATGGTCAAGCAAATTCGCACCAGCCAATTCTCAACCGACCCGGAGAAGGTCGTCCGCGTTGTTATCGATGCCGTCGGCAGCCTCACCTATAAAGTGAAAGCCGGCGACAATGGCGTTACGCTCTTCATCAATACTCCGTCCGACCAAGACTTTCCGCTCTGGTCAGCGGTGCCGGGCAATGCCCCCGCACCGACATTGGTGAAGAACGACCCGCCGAAGGCAATGCCCGCGATCCCCGGCAACGAGCAAAACGCTCCGAAGCTCGATCAATCTGATCCGGCCAAGAAAGATGTCAAGCTCGCCGCCAAGCCGATTGATGAAGGCAAGCTGCTCAACAAGCCGAAATCGGCCGACAGCAGCCAACCGCAGTCCAATGTCCCGGTTATCACCCAGTCGCCGGTAACGACCGCACAATCCAAGCCCGAACCGGAAAAGACGACTGCACCGCAACTCGCGAACAATAACAGCACCGCCAATCCGGCGACGCCGCAGACGAACGCGTCTGTTCCTGTTGCCGAGAAACCGGCTGTCAGGGTTGACCCGAAGGTGCTTGGCTCAATTTATGGTGAAGAAAAACCGGCTCCGACACTTGCTGCCAACAACGAAGCAGCCAGTGCCCCGGCCAAAACCGCAACTCCCGCGCCGGCCAAGAGCGATTCAAAACCGTCTGCTCCGGTGACGCAGGAATCCAAAACCGAGCCGGCAAAAGTCGCCGACTCCGCGGTTATCCCGCAATTGAAGAGCCCGGCGACCGCGCCCGCCAACCAGCCCTCGGAATCGATCAAGCCGCCGAAGGCACAGAAGTCAGGTCTGCCGGATCTGAAAGTAAATCCCAAGCCGGCGTTCGCCGATGAAGCAGGCGCAAGTCCGCTTGATCCCAAGCTCGCGACGGCTCTGAAGAACAATCCGAACGATGCGGCCGCCTCATCGCACTCCGGTGAGAACGATCCCGCCCTCGCTCAAGAAAACGCCGCTCCGACTGTCAAGTCCAAGAGCGACGCAGTGCGTGAAAAGTATCAGGCCAGCCGCGATCAGTTCGAAGCCGAAAAGGCCGAGGCGGTCGACAGCGCTGCCCTTGCTCAAGAAAGCACGGATAATGTCAGCCTCTCCAAGATTGACAAGATCCGCCTCAAATACAAACGCGGTATCAAATTCGTGCAGAACGAAGAGGACGAGCAGCTGATGGCGCTCGACCAGTCTGACTATACCGAAGAGAGCGCCACTCCGGCGCCGCAGGTCGGACCCTACAACGAGTTCCTGCCCGAACGCGAAATTGTGCTCTATACCACCGGCGGCCGTACCGATCCGTTCGAACCGCTCGTCGATGACGCACAAAAGACCGCCGGCTATGATCGCATTCCCGACGTCGAATCGCTTCGTCTTGTCGGAATCCTGCAGGACAAAAAGAGCAGCCGCGCTCTGTTCGAAGACGCCAACGGCTATTCCTACATCCTGCAAACCGGCGATCGCGTTAAGAACGGTTTCGTTCTCTCGATCGGCGAAGATCGTGTCGTCTTCCAGATCCGCCAGTACGGCTGGAACCGGCAGGTAGCCCTTGACCTTGAAGAAACGCACTAATCAATAGAGAGAGGATAAGATGATACTTAGAAAATTCTATAGCACATTTCTGGTGCTTGCGATTGCGCTCTTCGCATCAATCGCAATCGGCCAGAATGCTCTCGCGCAGGATGATCCTTCCGCGCCGATTAAGAATCTAAGCTTCCAGAACGCCGACATCCGCACGGTCATCGGCTTCCTGGCTGACTACGGACAGAAGAACATCGTTACTTCGCCCGAAGTCACCGGCAACGTTACCTTCTCTCTTAAGAAAGTAACCTGGCAGGAAGCGCTCGAAATCGTCTGCAAGACCTACGGCCTCTCGGCTGTTCAGGAAGGCGAGTATATTCGCGTCATGCCGACCAAGACTTACCTCGATGAAGTCTCGACGATGGAAAAGCACCTCAGCGAAAAAGAGAAGCTCACCGAGCTCAATACCGCCGTCATGAAAATCGACAACGCTGCTGCGGAAGATCTCCAGAAGACCGTCCAGCCGTTGTTGTCCGAACGCGGCAAGGTCCAGATCGACAAGCGCACCAACAACCTCGTCGTTCGCGATGTGCCGTCGAACCTGACTAAGATTGAAGCCCTCGTCGGCAAACTTGATTATGCCACCAAGCAGATTAAGATTTCGACGCAAATGATCGAAGTCTCCACCAGTGCCTTGCAAGAGTACGGCATTGACTGGACCGCCACCGGATTCAAGCGCACCAGCTCCGGTAAGGAATACAGCCAGGAATCAAATCAGAATCTCGATAAGGTTACCGATCCCGCCGGAAGCTTCAGCTTCACGACCCTCCAGGACGGTTGGGACCTGACCGCGACTATTTCTGCGTTGATTTCCAATGGCAACGGCAAGATCGTCGCCCATCCGGAAATCACCACGGTCGACAACAAGGAAGCCCGCATCCAGATGGGTCAGAAAATTCCGATCAAGCAGTTCGACCAATCCGGTAACGTCGTCATCACCTTCGAAGAGGTCGGTACCTTGCTGCGCGTAACGCCGCACGTCACCGAAGCCAATAAGATTCTCATGCAGCTTCGTCCCGAGCGTTCTTCTTACACGTTCGACCCGAACGGCGTGATTATCAACACCAGCAATGCCGAAACCAACGTCGTCGTTGAAAATGGCCAGACCGCTGTCATCGGCGGCTTGACCACACAGGACGTCATTAAAGACCAGTCCGGCATTCCGGTTCTCAAGGACATTCCGTTGCTCGGCTACCTCTTCCGCTATGAGCGCAAGAAGGTCGAAAATCGTGATCTCTTGATCTTTGTCACTCCTACGATTGTCGATGGAAGCTTGGCCGGTGCCACGGTTCCGACCGACAGCGAAAACTAAGCGAAACCAGTGATGCAATCGATTGGATTTCACGAGAAGGAGTTTTCAGATATGAATTCGTTTTCACTAACAAATAAACTCGCCCTCGGCGCCGCCATCGCTGTGATGCTCGCTTTCGCGTTCATCGTCGCTGGTTGCGGCGACGACTCGGTCTCCGGCAGCGGCGATTACTTCGTCGACCAGATCGTCTCGACGCCGACCTCCGAGGTCGACAAGGGTTCGACCGTTGTTGTTGAAGCCCTCGTCACCGACGCCCAGGGCATGGCCGTCTCCGGTCGCGCCGTTACATTCTCGGTCACCCCGACCTCGCTTGGCTACTTCACGCCGGTAACCGACACATCCGATGCCAACGGTCTCGTTGCCTCGATGTTCACTGCAGCGTCGGCCGGCAATGCCACTCTCACGGCAACCGTGAGCGGCAACAGCCTTAGCAAGAGCATGCGCATTAACGAATCCGCAGTCTCGACCGGACGCGTCTCTATCGTCCTCAATCCGGCGTTGATGACCGCCAATGGCGCTGATTCGGCCCGTGTGACCGTCTCCGCCGTCAATAGCGATAATACTCCCGTTGCTGATGGCACCATCATCTATCTCGTCGCCGGTGAGCGTTTCATCGACCGCGATGAAGATGGTTACTTCAGCCAGGGCATCGACAGCTTGCTGTTCGATACCAACGCCAACTCCGTTTGGGATCCGATCGGCTCAATCCCTTCGACCGTCTCAACCGTCGGCGGCCAGGCCGTCGTCACCTACTTTGCCGGCAGCCAGGCAACCACCGTTTACATTCGCGCGACTTTGGTTGGCGACAATCAATACGATTACACCGAAATCTCCGCCAAGCTCAATCCGAACACGACCGTTGCGTCAATCGCATTGTCGCACAACGGTGAAGACCTTCGCGTCAAGGGCGTCGGCGGTATCGAATTTAGCTTAGTCACCGCGACCGCTTACGACGAATTTGGTAATACCGTACCGGAAGGTATTCCGGTCGACTTCACCATCGCCAACGGCCCGAACGGCGGCGAAAATATTCAGTCGCAAGGTTACGGCCCGGTCTCTGTGAATACCAATTCGCAGGGCAGAGCGACCGTCACAGTCTATTCAGGCACCGTCGCCGGTACGATCCGCCTTCGCGCCTCTTCCGGTACCGTCCTGTCCGCTGTGACGCATCTCACCGTCAACGCTGGACCGCCGGCGCACATTTCGATCGGCGTGCAGACTCTTAACATCCGCGCCTGGGACGTTGTCAACGCGCAGAACCATATCAGCGCCAACGTCAGTGATATTTGGGGCAATCCGGTTCCCGATTCGACCGCTGTCTATTTCAGCACCGAAGAAGGTTTCGTCCAAGCTGAAGCGCTCACCGGTACGGCATGGCCGGACGGTATCGCCGAAGTCGATTGGTACTCCGGAAATCCGCGCAATGATGGTCTCGTCCATATTTATGTCTCGACCTCCGGCGGCACCGTCGCCGACACCGGATTGTTCATTGCGTCCGGTCCGTCATACTACGTCGATGTCATCGCTTATCCGAGTTCGTTGAACGCGGACGGCGAGGACAAAGGCTCTGTCATTGTGCAAGTCAGAGATATCAATTCCAATTGGGTTGTTCCGAACACCCCCGTTACATTCAGAACCGACTACGGTACGCTTAACGGCGGCGCCACCCAGGACGGCTGGGCGAATTCGTTGTTCGAAGGCGAATATCATTCTGAAGTTCTCCGCAGAGATTATTCGCCGGTATCTCCCGATGACGGCGTCGGCGCTGTCGCGTTTGTTCGCGTCCAGGCCGGTGGTGTCGTTGGACCGAATTCGAACTTCCAGACCTTGTTCTTAACCGGCGATACCTATACCGGTAACTCCGATATTATCATCGAGGCCGAAATCGAGCCCAGCGCTACGGTTCCGTTCTCTATCGTCGTCAAGGACCGCGCCGGCAATCCTCTAGGCGGTCACCGCTTGCAGATCGCGGCCAGCATTGGCTCGCTCTCGAGCACCCTTATGACGACCGATGCTTATGGCGAAGTCAACCTGTTCTATACGGCTCCGGCCACGCTCGGTGCCTGTATCATCACCGTTACCGACCTTGATCCGCGCGGTGATGTCAGCTTTGCCAAGAAAGTCAAGATCAAGAACGAAGAGTAAGGCTCATCCTGCTCTAGTCCTGTCTGAAGAGGCTCCCTTCGCTCGGGGGCCTCTTTCGTTTTACCTCAAATTTCTTGCGATATGTATCTAGCTTAATGATTATTCGTATAAGTAACGCATTATGCTGATACACGAACTGCTGAACAAATCAGCCGAACTCAACGCCGATCGCACCGCGTTCTGGCTCCGAACCGGCGAGGGTTTCCGCCCCTTGACCTACGGCGCCATGTGGCGCCGCGTCTCTGCTATTGCGGCCGGTCTTCCCGAACTGGGGCACCAGCCCGGAGGCCGCATCGGCATCTATGCCGGCAACTCCCCTGAATGGTGCCTGATCTACATGGCCATTCTCGCTGCCGGCGGCGTCGTCGTTCCGCTCGACCCCCAGCTCAAGTATCTCGAATTGCGCACCATCATTGCCCGCGCCGAAATCCGCCACATCTTTTGTGCGCATTCGTCCTATGACGATCTCATCGAACTTTCCACCATGTCGATTCCGCATCCCGATATCATCGCCATCGATTCGCCCCCGGAGTCGACTGCCGCTTTGACTTTATCGCAGCTCGAGGGACTCGGCTTCGGCAAAACACCGTCGCCCAGCACGGCAAAGCCCGATGCACTCGCGATCTTGATTTTCACTTCCGGCACTTCCGGCGATTCCAAGGGCGTCATGCTCTCGCATGAAAATATCACCTCCGACCTCGAAGCCATCAAACCGCGCCTCCTGATAACTCACGAAGATCGCTTCCTGTCGGTCCTGCCGCTGCACCATACTTTCGAATCGACCTGCGGCTTTATCTTTCCGCTCTCTATTGGCGCATCGATTGGCTATGTCCAGTCGCTCAAATCCGCTGACCTGATGGCGGATGTCAAAGCCCTCGGCGCTACCGTCATGTGCGGCGTTCCGTTGCTTTATGAAAAGATTTACTGGGGCATCCAGCGCGCATTGCAGAAGAAATCTCCCGTCGCGCGCCTTTATGTCAACCTTGGCCGCAAATTCTCCGATCTGTCCAAATCTGTATTGAACATTGCTGCCGGAAAACTGATCTTCAAGTCGCTGCGCTCCAAGGCCGGCTTGAGTTCCGTCCGCATGTTTGTCTCCGGAGGTGCCGCGCTTGATCCCGAAGTCTCGCGCTTCTTCAACAATCTCGGCATCGTCCTGCTGCAGGGCTACGGCCTCACCGAAACTTCGCCGGTGCTGTCGGTCAATCGCGAAATTGACAACGACTACAACTCCGTTGGCAAACCGCTCGACGGCGTCGATATCAAAATCCTCGATGTCAACGAACAGGGGATAGGGGAGATCGCCGCCCGCGGCAAGATGATCATGCTCGGCTACTATCAAAATCCCGAAGCCACCAGCGCTGTCATGCGCGACGGCTATTTCGCTACCGGCGATCTCGGCTACGTCGATTCCAAGGGCCACATCCACATCACCGGCCGCAAGAAAAACGTCATCATCACCCCGGCGGGGAAGAACATCTACCCCGAGGAAATCGAAGCCGTCATCGACTCCTCGCCCTACATCGTCGAAAGCGCCGTCTTGCCGCGCCAAAAAGGCACCGGCCAGGAACCAATCGCCGTCGTCGTTCCCGATTTTGAATACATCGCGTCTCTCAATGCGAACCTTGTTCCCACCGATGAAGATATCCG
>CAZIBI010000061.1:0-11381 GCA_964537215.1 uncultured Ignavibacteria bacterium
TTGATCCAATTCGCATTGCGCAGCGCCTTGAGAATATACTCGCGCTCCAGCCGGCCCAAACGCTCATAGAGCGAAAAACTGCCGCTGGTCGTGGTCTGCTCGGCGCCGTCGCTGTCGGTACGTTCGGTAATGCGCCGCGAAATCATAAAACTGGAAATCACCTTCTTTTCACCCGCCAGAAGCACCAGCTTCTTCAGCTCATTTTCAAGCTCGCGGATATTGCCCGGCCAATCGTAATCCGCCAGACAGTTAAACGCTTCCGGCTCGATCTTGACTTCCGCGTCAAACTTGCCAATGAAATGCTTGATCAAAAGCGGCACATCTTCACGACGCTCGCGCAGCGGCGGCAAACGGAACGCAAAGGTCGAAAGCCGGTAATACAAATCCTGCCGGAACTGCCCCAACTCCATCAGCGCACGCAGATCTTTGTTGGTCGCGCTGATGACGCGGACATCGACTTTGCGCGGGAAAGTTTCGCCGAGACGCACGACTTCTTTTTCTTCAATCACGCGCAGCAGCTTTACCTGAATCGAAAGCGGCATGTCGCCGATTTCGTCGAGGAAAAAAGTCCCACCGTCGGCTTCTTCAAACAATCCGACTTTCTCGCCCTCGGCGCCGGTGAACGCACCGCGCTTGTAGCCGAACAACTCGGACTCAAGCAGCGTCTCCGGCAGCGCAGCGCAATTGACCGAAATGAAGCGCTTATCCTTTCGGTTCGAATTGTAGTGAATCGCCTTAGCGAGCAGGTCCTTACCGGTGCCGGTTTCACCCTCAATCTGAATCGAAATCGGCGAGTCTTTCACTTGCATGACTCGATCGAGAATGTCGAGCACATCGTGACTGGCCGTGATAATGTTGGGGAAAGCAAGCTGCTTTTGGAGTTGGTCCTTCAGCCGGCGGTTGTCCTGCACCAAGCGATTCTTCTGCTCTTCGGAGGACTTGAACGCGAGAATATCAGAAAATGCAATTGCGAAATCGAGATTGGCTTTGGTGAATCCGCCGTCGGCCGGTTCGTCTTTGTCGATATACACCAGACCCGAAATTTCCTGCGACAGTTGAATCGGCAACGTAATGAACGCCCCGACGCTTTCGGCATTCGCCATCAGAAAATCGAACATGCGTTTGCGGTCGGGACCCAAGTGCGTCACCAGCAACGGACGATTGAGCGGCAACGAACCGCCCCGGCCATTCGCCAGCGACTTGGCAACTTTCGCAAGCGAAGTCGGATTGAAGTCGAGCGCCGCCAAAGTTTCGAACGAATGTTGCTGCGTGTCATACGAGAAAATGAACGCCCGATGACCGCCGATCTTATTGCGCAGCACCTTGAGCGTGTCTTCGAGATTGCCGCTCTTGAGGCTGCCGTATTCGGAAGCGGTCAAGAACGAGCTGAAGAAACTGTACTCGTTTTCATTCGAAAGACCGGCATCAACCATATCGTCTTCAATCGACAGACGGAGTATGCGGCATTCTTCGATAGCGCGGTCATCGTTGTGTTCCGCCGCGAGGTCTTCGCACTTGACCAAATATTTCAAGGCTTCGTCAAAATTGCGCGCTTTGATTTCCAGCACCGCCAGTTGATAGTGCGCGTGAATCTTGAGCCAGGTAATCGGCAATTGAGCGGCAATGCGGACGGCCGAATTAAGGTGCCGAACGGCAATTTTGTGGTGCTTTGCCGAGTTCAGCAGCGCCTTACCCGCGACAAAATAAGCCCACGCCAATTCGCGCTGTTCACCGGCGAGTTCGAGCGTTGCGATCGCTTCGTCAAAAAGCGCAACGGCTTCGTCGAACTTGCCATTGGCCGCCTCCAGAGCGCCGAGAATTTTCTTCGCGCCGGCAGTTTCGACAACCTCGCCGACATGATTGGCGACTTCAAGTCCGCGCTTCGCGTGATCGAGCGCCAGCGCATAGTTGCCGGCGAAATATTCAAGCTCTGCCAAGCGGCGTTCGGTTTGGCTGATGATCGCGCTTTCAGGCGCAATGCGATTGCCGATTTCGAGAGCGTAAGCATAATGCTGCCGCGACATGCGGCTGTCGCCCATGGCTTGCAGCAATTCACCCATGTATTCATGATAGATCGCGCGTTCACGCAACAAGTCGTGGCGGCGAATGACTTCATAAGATTCATCGAGAGCGCGGCGCGCCTCGGTGTACTCTTCCTGCAGGTAAAGCACGTATCCGAGCGAAAGCAGATTCTTCGCCAGCGACGGTCCCCCGTCGGTGTGCTGGTTGAATTCAACGCATTCTCTCAATGTCGCTTGCGCCGTCGCCCAATCGCCGAGCAAAATCTGGATACGCGCGCGATTACCGCGGGCGCGAATCAGCGCCGTCTCGGACACTGCATTGGACTTCTTCAGATATTCGATCGACTCGGAGAGGAACTTGTCGGCAAGACGAAATTCGCCGCGAATGAAATAGACCTGCGCGAGCTTATTGTAGCAGCCAACCAGCTCTTCCTCATGGTCGATGCGCCGGAATGAACTGATCGCGTCGCGAATGAAAGCTTCGCCCGCAGTCAAGTCGCCGAGCGCAACGTAGAGTTTCCCGATGAGAGCTTGTGTTCTTCCGATTAAGAGATTTTCTGCAGTATTGGCAAGGAGCGAATAGGCCTTGCGTGCGACGGCAAGAACCTCGAGCGGCGGGTTTTGATTGATATCAATTGCCGCCTGAAGGAAATGATATTCGCCGGCAATTACGGAGTCGGGCTCTTGCGCGACGATGGGCGCAAGCCTTCCCAGTTCTAACTTGGCTTCGACAAACTTATTTTCGCTAACGAGACTTTGAATCGATTTAAGTTTGTCAGCCGTCTCCGTAAGTGCATTACCGATTCTGCTACTCATCTAAGACTAACTAACTTAAAGGGTTTCTATTTTCTACTGTCGAACGGGTTGTTACTCCTGCGAGTATTGCCCGCTGCTGGCCTCACGCTTATATCGTTCCTCTCCGCACCCAACAACACACTCTTAATCTCGAGGAAGAATATCCGTGTCCATGCAATGAACCTCGAGGTTATGCTGGTGACAACAACTGGTCGCGGTTCATTACCGATCTGCGGCGTCGAACCGACGATGGTCGTGGTGTCACCCTTGTTGTCATCCCAGGGATGATCCACGGCTTGAAGTTTGCTGGAAAGAAGCAACGATATAGAGGCGGTCATTACCACGACGATAAACACCTTTAGCAGGTTCATACCTACTGCCTCCAAAAAACTGATAGATTACAAATTCGGGTCAAAGATGTACAGGGGACAAAGATAAGCACATCTTTGGCTGTGCTTTAAGCTAAGCCGATCTGGCATCCTTGTCAAGCATTTTTTGCGCTTGGCGAATACAACAGCAAACTTTTCCCGTAACTCGTTATGCCGCAAAGCAAATCCGCACCAGCGCAAGTCCTGCGCCGCGCGAACACTATGCACAAACTGTTGATTTGATTCAAATGAGCTACTTTCATACTTGATACGCAGCCAGAACCAATCGAAATGGCAGTTTCCGGCAAAGAACATATCAGATGAGCAAGAAAATTTCACCCAAAGAAAAAGGTCAGGCAATCTTGCCTGACCTTCGTCATTACTCATTTCTATAGCGGAATCAGATTAGATAACCTGCGACTCCCGCAACTTTGCAAACAACTTGTCAGCAATCTCGGCCGGCGTCGCGCCGGTAATCATCTCGCCCTTGGGGCGTGCCGGTGGATTGGCTGCCTTCGCTGTTGTGCTGGCATCAGTAATGACCGCCGCATTCAAATCGACACCCAAATCCGCCGCACCGTAAACAGCAACAGTCTTCTTCTTGGCGTTCATCTTCCCTTTCAATGAAGGCAGTCGCGGCTCGTTGATTTCTTTGACGACCGAAATCACTGCCGGAGTCGGCGCCGTGACTTTGTCGAAGCCGTCATCGGTCATGCGCTCAACCACCAGTTTCCCGTCTCCGATGGATTCGATCTTGCGCACGTACATGACGGCGGGCCAATTCAGCACACCGCCGACTGCAGCTCCGACCGTCGAAGAATCGTAGTCAACCGCCTGCTTGCCGAAAATGACCAGATCAGCAGAGCCGATCTTCTTGATTCCCGCCGCCAACACCGCAGACGCGCCAATGGTGTCGAGTCCGGCAAACTTGTCGTCCATGAGATGCACCGCTTCGTCGGCGCCAAGCGCCAGTCCTTCGCGCAAAGCATAATCGGCCTCTTTGCCGCCGAGCGAAAGCACCCAGACTGTGCCGCCCGATTTTTCTTTCAAGCGCAAAGCCTCCTCGACGGCGTAAGCATCGAAAGGATTCATCATTCCGGGACTCTGCGGCAAGTTCAGCGATCCAGCCGCAGCATCAACGGTGACCAGTGCAATTTCCGGGACCTGTTTAACGCAAACCACGATGTTCATCTATATCCTCCAGTTTACTTTTCTTCATCGAGAGTAGAAAGCGCGCTTTCGGCGGCGCGTTGTTCGGCGCTTTTTTTCGAATCGCCGCGGCCGGTGCCGAGACGTTTGCCGGCGACATAAACTTCGACGGTAAAAACTTTGCGATGATCAGGGCCGTCCTCATCGCTGACCGTGTATTTCGGCATGCCGCCGCCCGATGCCTGCAAGCGTTCGAGCAGCTCGCCTTTGTAATTGCGCAGCGAAAGCACTTCGCTGGTCTTGGCGAAATTGAATGATATGACGCGCTTGATTACTTTCTCCGTCGGCGCCAGGCCGCCGTCCAGATAAATCGCACCAAATAGCGCCTCGAGACAATCAGCGACAATGGATTGGCGGATGCGTCCGCCGGCCCGCTCTTCATCAGGCGACATCAATATGTATTTTCCCAGTTCGATTTGCATACCGGCATGGGCGAGAACTTTCTTGTTCACGAGCAGCGATTTGTTCTTGGTCAGAAAGCCTTCGCTCATGTCGGGATATTTCTGGAAGAGTTCTTCGGCGACAATGAGGCCGAGAACCGAATCCCCGAGAAACTCGAGCCGTTCATACGAGCGCAAATTGCGCGAATCGTCGGCGCGCAAGTAGGACCGATGTGTCAGGGCTTTGATGAGATAGTAGTCGTTTTGGAAAGTGTATCCGATTTCGCGTTGAAGCTGCTCTTTCGAGTCCAGACTTATGATCGCCTGCGTGGTCTGCTTCGGCTTGCCACCAAAGAGTCGGGCGAGAAATCGCAGCATCAGTTAACCCTTTGCGCTATCGTACCTGGCGAGAACAAGTGTGATGTTGTGGCCGCCGAATCCGAATGAGTTGCTAATGCCGTATTTGATTGGCAATTGGCGTCCGCCTTCGCGGCAGTAATCCAAATCGCACTGCGGATCCTGGTTATCAACGTTCAGCGTCTGGTGCACATAGCCTTCTTCGAGCGACAACGCCGTGGTGACGGCTTCGATTGCTCCGGCGCCGCCGAGCATGTGGCCGACCATCGACTTGGTCGAGTTGGCAACTAGCTTCTTGGCGTGGTCGCCGAACACGCGCTTGACTGCGACGGTCTCGGCGATATCGCCGAGCGGCGTCGAAGTACCGTGCATGTTGACATAGTCCACCTGGTTGGGCTGCAAATGTGCATCCTTGAGCGCCGCAATCATGGCGCGCGCTGCGCCGTCGCCGTCAGGCGCCGGTGCGGTGATATGATGAGCATCCGCAGACATGCCGCTGCCGATGACTTCGGCATAGATATGTGCCCCGCGGCGTTTGGCATGCTCTTCTTCTTCAAGTACAATAATCGCCGCGCCTTCACCCATGACAAACCCGTCGCGACCGACATCGAACGGACGCGATGCGCGTTGGGGCTCGTCGTTACGCGTAGATAGCGCTCGCGATGAGCAGAAACCGGCAAAGGACATTTCTGTGATGGAAGCTTCCGAGCCGCCGGTGATGACGACATCCGACTCGCCGCGTTGAATGATGTGCATGGCGTCAGCGATGGCATGGGCCGACGAAGCACACGCGCTGACCGTCGAATAGTTCGGACCTTTGAATCCGAAACGCAGCGAGATCAATCCCGGCACCATGTCGATAATCATCATCGGAATAAAAAACGGCGAGACTTTGCCGGGACCCTTGTCGCGGAAAGTCCAGCACTGATCTTCAAAGGTCGCGATACCGCCGATACCGGAGCCGGTAACGACGCCGACACGTTCTTTGTCGAGCGATTCGAGGTTGAGTTTGGAGTCATCGACCGCCATTTGTGCGGCGGCGATGGAATACTGTTGGACGAGATCGCTGCGACGGACTTCTTTCTTGTCCATGTAGGCCGTCGCGTCGAAGTTCTTGATTTGCGCGGCGAAGCGGCAATCAAAACGCGACGTATCGAAGCGATCAATGGCCGACATACCGGACTTGCCCGATTTGATGCCGGCCCAGAATTCGTCTTTGGAATGGCCTAAAGGCGAGATAATTCCGAGCCCGGTGATTACTGCCTTCTTCATAGTTGTCGTCACAAGATTGTTTGGACTAACCGGAAGGCTTAGGCCGTTTCCTTTGCATTGGCTTTGATGTAATTGATGGCATCGCCGACGGTGGCAATCTTCTCGGCTTCTTCGTCCGGAATTTCCAGCCCGAACGCTTCTTCAAGCGCCATCACCAATTCCACGGTATCGAGCGAATCGGCGCCGAGGTCATCGACAAACTTGGCGGTCGGAACAACCGCGTCCTTGTCGGCATTGAGCTGCTCGACGATAATTTCTTTTACTTTGGCTTCGACATCCATACTATCATCCTCCGATGAAAAGTTAAATTCCTATTTCTTCCCTTACATCAACAGTCCGCCGTCGACCTGGATCACTTGCCCGGTGATGTAGGCCGCCTCATCGGACGCCAAAAAGGCGACCGCGTTGGCCACATCGGCGGGAAGACCCGGCCGCTTGAGCGGAATATTGGCTAAGAACGCTTCTTTGGCGGCATCCGACAGATGTTCAGTCATCTCGGTCTGGATGTAGCCGGGCGCCACCGCATTGCAGGTAACATTGCGACCTGCTAATTCTTTTGCAACCGTTTTAGTGAGTCCGATCAGACCGGCCTTGGAGGCGGAATAATTCGCCTGGCCGAAATTGCCCATCAGACCAACGACTGACGATATATTGACGACGCGACCGGAGCGCGCCTTCATCATGACTTTGACTGCCGCCTGCGACATCAGGAACGCGCCCTTGAGGTTGATATTCAAAACGCGGTCCCACGCTGATTCATCCATCTTGATGATCAGAGTGTCTTTGGTAATTCCGGCGTTGTTTACAAGAATGTCAATCTTGCCGAATCGTTCGACCGTTTTCTCGACGGAGTTTTGAGCTTCGGCGGCGGATGTCACGTCACAGTGAACATAGGCAAGTTCACCGCGCGAAGTCAATTCGGCAACCGTTTGATTACCGACTTCGTCCATCACATCGGCGATCATGATCTTGCAGCCGGAATCGAGCAATCTTTCGACAATTGAACGTCCGATACCGCGAGCACCGCCGGTGACAAGTGCAACTTTGCCTGCTAATCTCAAACAACCTCCAGCAATTTCTCGCCAACCAAATCAAAGTCCGGGAGTTTGTCAAGACTCATGATTTCAATGTCCGACGGCAAAGTCCGCTTTGCCAAACCGGAAAGCACCTTGCCGGGGCCGACTTCGACGAAACGGCGCACGCCGAGACGATGAAGTTCGTTGAGCGTATCAACCCACAGAACCGGCGCAGTAATCTGCTTCACGAGCAGTTCCTTGATTTTGACCGTGTCGGTTTCGCGCTCGGCCGTGACGTTGGCAATTATTGGAAATGCTGGTTGCTGGAAGACTAGTTGATTGAGGGTGACTTCCAATTTCGCAGCCGCGCTTTGCATCAGCGGCGAATGGAACGCGCCACCGACCGGCAGCAATATCGCGCGCTTGGCGCCGAGTTCCTTGGCGACCGGCAAAGCTTTCTCAACCGTTTCATAGTCGCCGGAAATTGCGACTTGCTCGGGCGAGTTGAAATTCGCCGGCACACAGACGCCGACCGATTTCATGCGTTCGACTAATTGACCGATGGCACTCTTGTCGAGACCGATAATTGCCGCCATCGTGCCGCGATTGAGATCACACGCTTCCTGCATCGCTTTGCAGCGAGTGTTGACCGCGCGAATTGCATCTTCGGCAGAGAGAATTCCCGCGCTTGCCAGCGCCGAGTATTCGCCCAACGAGTGTCCGGCCGCAAAGTCGGCAGAAATATTGCTGTTATTGAGAACGATTTGCCACGCCAGCGAGTGCACTAAGATCGCCGGTTGCGTTACTACGGTTTCTTTCAGGCGATCTTCCGGACCATGGAAACTGACTTGCGCGAGATCGTAGCCGAGAATCTCGGAAGCTGACTTATAGAGCGTGCGGACTTCGTCGTACTTGTCGAAGAGGTCTTGCCCCATTCCGACATACTGCGAGCCCTGCCCTGGAAAAAGAAATGCGACTTTGCTCATTAATTACACCCTGAAAAGGATTGCGCCCCAAACCAAGCCGCCGCCAAAGGAAAGCAGCAGGACCAAATCGCCGGGTTTCATTTTGCCCTGCTGGCGCGCCTCAACCATCGCAATCGGAATCGACGCGGATGAAGTGTTGCCGTAATCCTGGATATTGACGAACAGCTTTTCATCGGGAACATTGAGCCGCTTTGCCAGCGAATCGATAATGCGAATATTCGCCTGATGCGGGATGACCAAATCGATGTCTTCTGGCTTGATACCGGCTTCCGCGATCACGCGCTCGGCGGCATCCTGCATATTGCGGACGGCGAATTTGTATATCTCGGAACCGTTCATGTAAATCCCGGTGGCGCCGTTGTTCATGTTTTCGATTGTAACTTTTTGGCGCGAGCCGCCGGCTTTAACATAGAGCAGCTCGGTGTGGTTGCCGTCTGCTGCGATATGTGAAGCAAGAATTCCCGAATTCCGATCATCGGTTGCGCGGACGATTGCAGCGCCGGCACCGTCGCCGAAGAGTACGCAAGTCCCGCGATCTTGATAGTTGGTGATGCTGGTAAGAACCTCGACACCGACGACGAGGACGGTTTTGTACATTCCCGATTCGACGAAAGCTCTGGCGGTAGTCAGACCATAGAGAAATCCGACGCAGGCAGCATTAATGTCCATAGCGGCGGCGTTCATAGCGCCTAGGGCTTTCTGGACGATCACGGCAGTCGAGGGAGTCTTCATGTCGCCGGTGACGGTGCCGATGATAATCAGGTCGATTTCTTCGGCAGTGATATTGGCATCGGCAATGGCGTCGCGCGCGGCGGCAATTGCCAGATCGGAAGCGGCTTCGCCGGAATCGCCGACAACGTGACGGCGTTTGATGCCGGTACGGCTGGTGATCCACTCATCCGAAGTATCAACCATCTTTTCGAAATCTGCGTTGGTCAGGACACTGACCGGAGCATAAGCGCCGAATCCGATCAGGCGTGCGGATGTTGCGACGCCTTTCATTGTTCGACCGCCTTGCCGGAGCTGACTTCGATGCGTTTTTGTATATGACCGGTAACATTGGTCGAAATCATTTCGGCCGCTGCTTTGATAGCATTCATAATCGCCTTTTCCGAGGACTTGCCATGTCCAATAACGACATTTCCATTGAGACCGAGAAGCGGCGCACCGCCAACCTCGGAGTAATCAAAAGCACGGCGCATACGGCGCAGGAAAGGCCCCATGAGAATCGCGCCGGCTTTGGAAAAATAGTTCGAGCTGGTCTGTTTACGAATTCGCCATTCAAGGAAAACCTTTACCGACTCGGCGAACTTGAGCAGGATATTGCCGATGAAGCCGTCGCAGACGACGACATCGCATTTGCCGTCGAGAACATCGCGGCCCTCGACATTCCCGATGAAATTGAACGCGCCGCCGCGCAGCATATCGTGCGTGGCTAAGACGAGTTCGTTGCCCTTGTTGGGCTCTTCGCCGATCGAAAGCAAACCGACCTTGGGCGAGCGAATCTTCATGATGTCTTCCGCATAGGAAGAACCCATCTGCGCGAACTGGAAGAGATTTTCCGGTTTGACATCGACATTGGCGCCGACATCGACAATCAAAGTTGCTGTTTCGTGCTTGTTCGGAAATGATGCTGCAATCGCCGGGCGGGTGACACCGGGAATTCGTCCGAGCGTGAACATCGCGGTCGCCATAACAGCGCCGGTGTTGCCCGCCGAAACGACGGCATCGACGACGCCGTCTTTGTGCATCTTGATTGCAATGGCAATCGAGGTGTTCTTCCGGCGCGCGGCATCGCTGGCGAACGTGGTCATGTCGACGACTTCGGGAGCGTGGGCAATGGTAATCGCCAAATTGCCGTTAACTCCCAATGAAGCAAGATGCTCTTTGAGCACAGCCTCATCGCCGACCAAGACGATCGAGTCGCCCTGATTCGCGGGGAGATTGAGATAGCTTACAGCGCCGGCAACCAATGGGAGCGGTCCCAGATCGGCGCCCATACAATCAACTGCGATACGTCTGTTCAAAGGTTAGCTTAGGCTTCCTTTCCTTCCAGAATCTGTTCGCCGCGATAGAATCCGCAGGCGGGACAGATGTGGTGGAGCATTTTGGCTTCGCCGCAATTGCCACATTCCGTAAGTGCGGGGATTGTAGCTTTGTAATGTGTGCGACGCTTGCGGCCGCGTTGCTTGGAGTGTCTTCGTTTTGGAAGTGGCATTGTACTCTCTCGTATCTAACGTTTCAACCAACTAATTATTATTCGAAAGTTTCTTGAGCGCTTCCCAGCGGGGATCGGCTTCCTTAATTATACAATTACAACTCTGCTCATTCAAGTTTGTGCCGCAATGCGAACACAGCCCGGCGCAATCTTCACGGCAGAGCGGTTTTAGCGGATTTTCCAAAGTGATCAAATCGCGCAAATGCTGATCGAGCACATAGGTTGTCCGCGCGCCGGAAATCATGATAAACTCATCCCCCTCATCGGCTTCCTGCTTAAGTTGATCATCCGGCACCATTTGGAGGACCAGATCCATCGGAAACGAATACGCCTGGGCGAATTCGTTCAGGCAACGGGCACAAGTCAGCTGCAAGGTATAAGTTACTGTGCCGTTGAGGAATATCTCTTCCTCGATACGCCAGGCCGACACATTATATACGACTTGAGACGCGATGCTGGCGAGATCGAGATGTAAGTCGAGCTCGGCGGCTTCGGCAGTTAACTCAAGTTCGCTGGGGTCGGCTGTGATGGAATCCAGCAGTATCTCCATAGTCGGGCAAACTATCAAGATGAAGGAATATTGTCAAGGGGAAAGAGGGGCGGGACGGGGGGCGCCCTGATATGGCGCCTTGACAAATGTCGATATAATCGTAGCTTTAAAGAGCCAATAAATCTTGAAAAAAGCGAAATTCCACTGACCGAATCTGACAGGGGCGGATGCTATGTTGGGAGCGATGAAAAGTATTCTAAAGGGAGACA
>CAZIBI010000062.1:0-10929 GCA_964537215.1 uncultured Ignavibacteria bacterium
CATAGCCGGAAACTAAAGCGAGTTCGGCGGCCTTGCGCGGCGAGAAGAGTTGGATGTGCGATTCGCAGGGGTCCCCTATTCCGCAGCGACGGACGAGATGAAACTCGTTTGGCACCGAGAAGAAGATACGGCCATTGGGTTTGAGAACGGCGCCGACTTTACGCAGGACAGCGGCGGGATCTTCGATTTGCTGGAGGACTTCGCAGCAGGAAACGACATCGAAATATCCGTCGTAGTGGTCGGATTCGAGATCGACGACCCTGGCGGAGTAACCGGCAGTTATGAGCGAGTTGACGGCCTCCGGCGAGACATCCCAGCCTTCGACGCGGTAGCCGGCGGAACGGAAATAAGTCAACAATTCGCCAAGACCGGCGCCGATATCGAGCAGCGAGCGATAGCGCATGCCGATGAGCCCGTATAGCTGCGAAGCACGCCACTCGGCACGACGCGAGACGCGGGAGCGATCCTGCTCCTGCCAGTAGCGATCGTAGTAATGCTGTTTACTTGACGGCAGCACCGGATTTCTCCAGGAAAGTTTTGACAGCCATCTCGGGCGAAAAATGATCGAGCAAGCGGCGCGCAGATACGGTAATGTCGAGGCTGCCCATCATGGAACGCACGAGGGCATCGTTAAGCGCGCGAACGGACTTCTTCTGGACGACGAGCCCCAGCTTATTATCGCGGACCAAGGTTCCCAAGTCGCCGACATTGGTGACGACCATTGGCGTCGCCGTTTGGAGCGCTTCGCCAAAGACAAGCGGAATTGAGTCGCTGTGCGTCGGGATGACCAGAGCTTTTGCGCGCTGGAGATAGTTGATGACTTCCTCGACCGGTGCGCGACCAAGGATGTGGACTTTGCCGCGCAGCTTGAGCTTTTCGACTTCAGCCTTGAGTTTGTCTGTGGCGGAGCCATCGCCGATATAGAGCAGGCGGTAATCCCAGATGTCTTGTTTGAGCATAGCGAAAGCGCGCACGAGATCGAAGACGCCTTTACTCTTTTCTATGCGGCCAAGGTAAAGGAAGAATTTTTCGCGCGGCATCGGGAGCATCTTGTAATTGAACTGGCGCAAGCTCGGGAGAAAGCGGCATTCCCGGCCGGAGATGTGTTTGACCTTCTCGGCAAGCTCGTCGCCGTCAGCGTAGAGAGCGGCGGCATCGGCGAGCGCATCGCGCACCATGCGGCCGGCAATCGGCCGGTGCGCCCAGACGTTGATATCGGAGCCTAGGCACCAGACGGAATACGGGATGCCGGTCTGGAGGTAAGCTTGTTGAGCAAACCAGCCGGACGGCAGCGCCCAGAGTGCGAGAATGTGATCGTAGGTATTCGTCTTGAGATGCTCGAGAAGATTCTCTTTACCGGAGACGAAATGGCGTTTGATCTTCTGCCAACTGGACCAACTCGTTAGGGACAATTCAGAAAGGGTGTTTTTCGTCTCGCCCCACTCGAAGCGGATTACCGGAAAGCCCAAATCGGGGCCGGTCTCGCCAATGTGGGAGGTATACACCGAAGTCTCGACTCCGGCTTTTTTGAGAGCGCGAATAAAGTCGAGGACGAAAGGCGAGGCCGGATCTTCAGCCGAGACGGGGAGACGATTCGTAATCAACAGGAGCTTTTTGATGCTCCCGTTGCCGCTCGGTGGAGCCGCCGGTATCGGGCGATTGCGACTTCGCGTTGGTTTCAAGTGATTCCTTCCATTGGTCCAATTTCATTTCCAGCATTTTGTTTTCGCGCTGGACGACGAAGATTTCTTTGCGGAGGCGGACGAGTCCGCTGCCGAGAAATCCGAACATCAGAATCTGAATACCCGTCAAGATGAAGAGCACCAGCAGCGTCATGAGCGGCCGGTTGGGGTTGAGGGTACCGTTTTGCCAGAGATAGACGACATAGCCGCCGCCGATAAGTCCGAGGCCGATCAGCGCCAGGCCAATCAATCCGAAAAGAAGGATCGGTTTTTCGTGCAGTGAAAACAGCAAGTGTGATGCGGCGATGGCGCGGAAGCGGAATTTGGATTTGCCCAGCTTGCGCGAACGCAGGATGGAGGGCATCTCCATGATGCTGTAACCGGCAGCGAGAAGTTTGGAAATGATTTCGAGGTGAAGTTCCTTACCGGATGAAAACAGTTCGAGCGACTTGATGCAGTTCTTACGATAGGCGCGTAACACGCCGGTCGAGGTTTTGATGCTGCCGCCGATAGCGTGGCTGATGATGCGATTGCCGAGCCGCGAAATGGCAAGACGGAGGGGCGGCACGTTTTCCGTGGAGCCGCCGTCAGTGTAGGGCGAACCGACGACGCAGTCGAGTTTTTCATATTTCCGCAGCAGCGCGATCATCTTGGTGAGATGGTCGGGTGTGTATGAGAGATCGGCATCTGTGGTGCAGATAATCTCTCCGCTCGCGGCGGCAATACCGGCGCGAATGGCATATCCCCTGCCCTGATTGGGCTGGTAGCTGATGACATGCAGCCAGTCGGCGGTCGCGGCGTAGCTGTGAAGCTTGCGCGCTGTGTCATCGGTGGAGCCGTCATCGACGGCGATAATCTGGAAGTTGTGGCCAGCGCTGCGCAATTCAGCGGCAATCTGATCAATTGTATTGGGCAGATTGGCAGACTCGTTGTGCATCGGCACGACGATGGAGACTGCGTACTTAGTTGCCACGTTGCGAATCCTGATTCAGAGCAAGCGCCGCTTTGAGGATGGCTTCGAGTTTCTCGTTGTCGGGATCGAGTTCTTCAATGGTGGCCGCGAATTTCTGCTGATCCTCCGGCTGTCTGGTGAGCAGCGCCATTTTCAGGCAGCTCAAGAGCAGGTCGACATTGGACGGATCGGTTGCGGCGGCATCGCGATTGTACTTGGCGGCAAGGGTGAGTTGGTTGTGCTTGCTGTAATAGAACGCCAGGTTATACAGCAGGCGGCCGAAGTGCTCGCGGGTGGTTATGTCTGGACTGTTTTGCCAGAGCGATTGATTGTCGCGATAGAAGACCACAGAACTGGCGGCAACGGACTGCGCAAGTTTGGCGGTGTCGTTGTAGCTGTAGTAGAAATCCTCGGGCTGGAGTTTGTCGACCAGCGGCGAAGTCCATTGCGACAGAGTCATAGCGATATGATGATGTTTCGAATTGTGCGAAATCCAGTCGGCCAGGTTGGTCGGGAACTGTTCGGCAAAGGCGCGCTGATTCCAGTTGTCCGGATACCACAGCCAGTTGAAGCGAGCTTGCGTTTTCTTGCGATAATCGGAGCGCAGCAAAGCACCGGCAGAAAGGACGACGACATCGCGGCGGCAACCATCGATGATTTGCTTGCACAGCAGTGGCGAAAAGCTGTTGTCCTCGCCGGCGAGAAAAATGGCATCCGTTGGCAGGGATTCGAGTATTGATTGGGCGAATTCATCGGGCACACAAAGGTCGCGCTTGGAGGCGTCGGCGTAGTTGGTCGCCATCAGGAATCCTGCCTTCGCGAACAGCGCCAAAGCGAGCGCAGATGCAGCGGCGAAGCGCAATGCACGCTGCTCGACGCGAATGCGAGCGGCTGCGAATTGCCAGACTGCAAAAGCGCCGGCAGCGACGGCAATGAAGATGCCGGCGTAGGCGGGCATCAGGTAGCCATAGAGATCGAGATTATAACGCGAGAAATCGGCGGCGTAGGCAGTGACGCCAATCGAAGTAAGAGTCATCAAGGTGACCAATGTAAAGTGTTCGCGACTACGAGTCAGCAGCGATCCAAAACCGAGAGCTGCGAATGCCCAGACGATCAACGGCAGCGAGCGCCAGAGTTCGGCGATTGTCGAAAGCAGCCGTTCGAAGAAAGGCGTGACGACGGTCATTTGGTTGATGGGAAGGGCTTCATCTAGCCGCAGTATTGATTTCAACGTCGCGCCGACAGTTGAAAAATCGCCCCAGTTGAAGACCGGGTTGGCGGATTCGCGCAACGGCAAGTAAACATAGAGCAAGAGGCCGAGACAAGTGAACAAGAATCCCTTCAGGAGCACCTTCCCATTGAGCAAAGAATCGCGCTGTTGCACAATGAATGCGAGTAGCATTGGCAATAAGACGGCGCCAAGAATCAGATAGTGATTCGTACAGCCAATGCCAAGGCCGAGTCCGACGAATACGGCAAATTGCGATTTGCTCAATTCTCCGGCTGAATAGCGCAGCATGAGCCAAACAAGTAAGAGCGTGATGAAGAGATTGAGCGAGTAAACCTCGGCGCGCACTGATTGAACCCAGACGCCATAGACAAAGGCGAAGGCGAGCGCAATTGCCAGCGAGATGATTGCTGGAAACAGTTGGGATTCGGAATCCTCGCGTTGCTTGAGAATGAGACCGGCAATGTTGAAGAGCATCAAGCACGAGAGCGCCCCAAAGAGCGCCGCGCAGGCATTAACGAGCCATTGCGGATTCGCGACGGGGATCAGCGTAAAGAGATGCGCCAACATCACGAAGACGGGAAAACTGGGATTGTGGACGATGCCGAGTTCATAGGCGGCAGCCTGAAATGCAGCAGAGTCCTCCCAGTAGGTTCCGGGGGCAGCGGTATAAAGGTAGACGCCCAGCGGAATCAGGAAGGACAACCACATCAAGATTCTTTTGGTTGTCATACTCCTATTTTCGGCAAGATCTCATCGGGATTAACTTGTTGGAGGGCATAAAAAAAGGGCAGGGACAAAGTCCCTGCCCGATCACGAAAGTATCACGAACGTTAGATGACGGAGTCATCCGACGTACAGAGCAGTGTTCCGTCCTGGTCGATTGTCCAGGTATCGGGAGCCACGTCATCGTCAAGACCCGGGTTGGCAACGGTCGCGGTCGCAAGGAACGCGGTCGCGCTGACGCCACCGATCGAGTATGAGTAACGGGCGGTCGGGCCAACTTCAACGCCGATCTGGGCGAAGGCGTTCGGAGTCGCACTACCGGCGACGCCGGCCGGCGTCCAATAGGTGTCGTTCTGTTGGCGATAGGTCTGTTGCATGGTGTAGATCTGCTTAAGGATCTGCTTGGCTTCAGACTGCTTTGACTTAGTTGTGGCGCGCATAAATCTCGGAATGGCCAACGCAGCCAAGATACCGATAATGACGACCACGATCATCAGTTCGATGAGTGTGAAACCTTTCTGGTTTCTCTTCATGTTTGTGAGCATCGCTCCTCCTACGTTATGGGTTGCCCGAGGGCCGAATTTCAGTGCAATTTCCAGTTGTCTTCTAATTCCTACATATGCAATAAGCGTGCGGGGAAATGGGATGATTTCAAGCAATCTGCAAAAGGCTATGGTTGACTGGTTTGCAGGTGCAGCGGTGTGGTGTGACGAAAGAAAAGCATTTATGTCAAGTTGCTGATTCGCTTCATACTGCACGAAAGCATTGCATTCTGCAATTAACCGACAGATTTCTGGAAGTCGATTTTCGCCCAAAAAGAAAGCGGAGGGCAATTCACCCTCCGCTTGCTAATCAAGATGTCGCTACCGTGTTAGATGACGGAGTCATCCGACGTACAGAGCAGTGTTCCGTCCTGGTCGATTGTCCAGGTATCGGGAGCCACGTCATCGTCAAGACCCGGGTTGGCAACGGTCGCGGTCGCAAGGAACGCGGTCGCGCTGACGCCACCGATCGAGTATGAGTAACGGGCGGTCGGGCCAACTTCAACGCCGATCTGGGCGAAGGCGTTCGGAGTCGCACTACCGGCGACGCCGGCCGGCGTCCAATAGGTGTCGTTCTGTTGGCGATAGGTCTGTTGCATGGTGTAGATCTGCTTAAGGATCTGCTTGGCTTCAGACTGCTTTGACTTAGTTGTGGCGCGCATAAATCTCGGAATGGCCAACGCAGCCAAGATACCGATAATGACGACCACGATCATCAGTTCGATGAGTGTGAAACCTTTCTGGTTTCTCTTCATGTTTGTGAGCATCGCTCCTCCTACGTTATTGGTTGACACTACTTCGTTTCGTATTCACACTTACTTCTGCGGTGACTTATGCAAATAGCGTGCGCAGATTTGCTCGCTGTGAACTTTGTTCGCAACTGGTTACGTACAATCGCCTTGCGCACCGGGCTACGACGCCCTTGCGGAGTCTACCCGCGAGTTCCGGAGGCAAAATTATTCATCTTGCATTGACGCAATTGCATTTTGCAATTCGGCGGGTATTTACTGTATTAGGAAGCGATTGACTTAAAACGAAGCGGAGGGCCCAAGACCCTCCGCTGCTTGATCAGTATCAGGCTCGATCCTTAGATGACGGAGTCATCCGAGGTACAGAGCAGTGTGCCGTCCTGGTCGATGGTCCAGGTATCGGGGGCTACGTCGTCGTCCAAGCCCGGGTTGGCCACGGTTGCAGTCGCAAGGAATGCAGTCGCGCTAACGCCGCCGATGGAATACGAGTAACGGGCTGTCGGGCCGATTTCGACGCCGATTGTGGCAAACGCATTGCCAGTGGCGCTACCGGCAACGCCGGCAGGCGTCCAGTAGGTGTCGTTCTGCTGGCGATAGGTCTGCTGCATGGTGTAGATTTGCTTGAGAATTTGTTTGGCTTCAGACTGTTTCGACTTCGTTGTCGCGCGCATGAATCTTGGAATCGCCAAAGCGGCCAAGATGCCAATGATCACGACCACGATCATCAGTTCGATGAGTGTGAAACCCTTCTGGGATTTCTGAAATCTGCTAAGCATGATTTCCTCCTGCTGGTCGATGTTACGGTTTGTTGTTCTAAGAATCATTTCGTCAAATGTCCGTTCCAAATTGAATCATTTTTTTAATCAGCTGCATCGTCAAGTCCGGGAGTGACTTGAAGCTGCCCAAGCTGATTGATAGTCCACTGGTCCTGGGTCGGGTCATCATCGAGAATACTGCACCAAGCCGTCGCGACGAAAGTTGTCGGCGTGCCGGTGATCGAGTAGCAATAGCGGGCCGGAATCTGCATATCAACCCAGATATCAGCGAAAACCAGCGGAGTCACGGAGTTGGCGACAGTGCCGCCGGGCGGAATCCAGTAAGTCTGGTTCTGCTGAAAGTAGGTTTGCTGATTATTGTGGATCTGCTTGAGAATAATCTTGGCTTCCGACTGCTTAGACTTTGTGCTGACGGCAAGGAATCTCGGGATCGCCATAGCGCAGAGGATCCCAATGATCACGACGACGATCATCAGTTCGATCAGCGTGAATCCTAATTCTTTCGATTTCTTGTTTATCATCATTGATCTCCTTGCTAACTCGAGAAAGACTCCATGCAACTTGAGTGCCGGATTAAGCGGCGATCATAATTGCTTGCGGCCGTGGCGATTCCCGCGGCCAGTGCCGGACGTCTCCCCTATTTTGCGGCGGCGCGTGTGGAGTTCTGCTATTTCACCTTGCAAATTGCAAGGGCAGATTCCCGCGGCGCAATTGCGCTTCCGACAATCGGAAGTGCTATTCGTCTTTTCTCAAGCCGTAGCGTTCGATCTTGCGATAGAGCGTTGATGCGTCGATGCCGAGCAATTTTGCGGCTTTCGATTTTTGCCACCCAGTCTGGTTGAGCACCCAGAAGATGTATGCCTTCTCGATTGACTCTAATGTTGGATTGCCGGTATCGGGCATCGGTGAAATCTCGGTCGATTCCGATGACTGCAATTTCTCCGGGAAATCGCTGGGCCGAATCACGTTGCCCTTCGAAAGCAAGAAGGCGCGCGTGATGGTGTTTTCCAATTCGCGGACATTTCCGGGCCACTCGGCGGCGACGATGAGCTCTTCGGCGTCTTCGGAGAGTGTTTTCGGCGCGCAATTGTGTTTGAGCGCGAGCCGGTTGAGAAAGTGATTTGCCAGCAATGCGACGTCATCGCGGCGTTGTGCCAGCGACGGCAGGTTTATCGGAAGCACGTTCAAGCGATAATAGAGATCAGCGCGGAAGCGACCGGCTTTGACATCCTTCTCTAGATCTGAATTCGTCGCCGCAAGCAGGCGGACATCAACCTTGACGGGAACAGTCGAGCCGACAGGTGTGAATTCTTGCGACTCGAGGACGCGCAGAAGTTTGACCTGCAAAGAAATTGTCAGGTTACCGATCTCATCGAGGAACAGGACGCCTTTGTCAGCAGTTTGGAAAAGGCCTTCCTTGTCTTTGATGGCGCCGGTGAAAGAGCCTTTCTTGTGGCCGAAAAGTTCAGATTCGAGCAAGAGTTCGGGAATCGCGCCGCAGTTGATGGCGACAAAGGGCTGGTCGCAACGGCGGGAGTGCGAATGAATGGCACGGGCGATGAGATCTTTGCCGGTGCCGCTTTCCCCTAAAATCAACACAGTCGAATCGGATGTAGCGATCTGTTTGACGAGTTCGCGCAGTTTGACGACGACCTGCGAGTTGCCGATGAATTTGTCGAGTGTAAAGCGCCCCGCGAGTTCGTCCTTGAGCTTTTGGTTTTCCGAGCGCAAGTGGTCGTTCTCGAGTAAGTTCTTGATAACGTGTTTGATTTCGTCGACCTTGAACGGCTTGGTGATGTAATCATCGGCGCCGCGCTTGAGGGCATCGACAGCCGAGTCGACGGATGCGAAGGCGGTCATCACGACGAAGTGCATTTTCTCGTGACGTTTTTTGGTTTCAACGAGGAGGTCAATGCCGGACATTTCCGGCATCATGATGTCCGAGATGACCAAGTCGGGCGGCTCGTTATCGATCATGCTGACAGCGGATTTTCCGGACTGCGCGGTGGTGACGGAATAGCCTTCCTTGCGCAGCATGATTTCCATGAAGTTACACATCGACTCTTCATCGTCGACGACAAGAATGCGGGGATTATCTGCCATACACTGTTGAATCGGCAGATGTTGTGGATTGCTGAAGAGACAGCGCCGATTCCGAGGGAGAAGACTAGCGGGGAGATTGACATAGACTGAAATTGTTCTATATTCGCACTCGCGAGGAAGAAACAATGACTGACATAATGAAACAGTTAAGTGATTCAATTCAGAAACATGTGCGGCCGCAGAGTTTTCCGCTGGCGATCCGGATGGTCAAACACGGCGAGCCGTTGCCGGAACGGGTGAAACGGCCTTTCAAAGATTTGGGGTTCAAGTCGGCGATTTGCCAGAGTATTGCGATTGCGCGGCGCTACGGATGGGCGATGGCGCTCGGACATGACGATATTTCGTGTCCGCTGGCAAAATCGGCCTTCGGATTTGAGCCGCTGGTAGAGCACTTCACCGGCGGATGCTGCTGCGAGGGAATGTACACGGAAACGGCGGCGGCCGGCGCGAAGACCGAGGCGGAACTACCGAAGTTCTCATTTAAACAGTACGAGTATTTCCTGACCTCGCCAATCGAGAGGGCGAATTTTGAAGCGCATGTGATTCTCGTTTACGGTAATTCGGCGCAAGTAATGAGGATGATGGCGGCGTCTCTGTGGAAATCGGGCGGCTATCTGCATTCGCGGTTTTCCTCGCGACTGGATTGTGCGGACATTTGTATCGAGACGATGTTGACGCAGAAGCCGCAGGTGGTACTTCCCTGCTACGGCGACCGATTGTTTGCGCAGACGCAGGATGACGAGATGGCGTACGCGTTTCCGGCGGCTCATGCGGCGGAATTGATCGCGGGATTGGAAGGAACGCACAAGGGCGGAATTCGTTATCCGATACCGACGTTCTTGCGATTCACTGCCGAATTCCCGGAGAAGTATCGAGAGTTGGAAGACTATTGGAGTGAAGGAAAATCTAAAAATGGATAAGCTGACGAATGCCGATATCATTGCGCGGCTGAACGAAGTTGCGAGCCAACCGGACGCCGCAAAGCGATTGCTGTTTGAAGCCGTCAATTTGTTGAAGCACAATTTCGAACATTACGATTGGGTGGGAATTTACAGTTTGGAATCGGCCGACGAGTTAGTGCTGGGACCGTTTCTGGGAAAGCCCTCGCCGCACACGCGCATCAAGACCGATTCGGGAATATGCGGAGCGGCTGTGCGCGAGGAGCAGACGATTATTATCGATGATGTCAATGCCGATCCGCGATATCTGGCGTGCTCGCTGGAGACAAAGTCGGAAATTGTGGTGCCGATTTTTAAGGGCGAAAAAGTCGTGGGCGAAATTGATATCGATTCGCATAGACATGCAGCTTTTACCGGAGCGGATCGCAAGCTGCTCGAGGAAATTGCGGCGATTTTGAGCGCGGCATATTGAGACTGCGGGGGGCGAAACAAACGGCAGGATGTTACCGTACTTTATGCAATGGCAAGCAATGCGATAGTAGTGTTGGCGGTGTATCGTGTCGCAGAAAAGGTGCAGGCGGAGTTCTTTCAGGTTGTTAAGGACAAGCGTGAGTATTTCCTAAAAGCGGGTTTAATGACAGCAAGAGCGCCGATTTTTCTGCGTTCCAGTAGCAATCCGGAATTTCTCATCGACATCTTTGAGTGGTCGAGTGCCGAAGCAATTGAGCGGGCGCACAGCGATCCGGTGGTGCAGCGGATGTGGGCGCGCATGGCGGAGTTGTGGATCGATGGCGGGCTGCACTTGAGCCAGTTGCCGGAATCGGATGAGAGCTTTGCCGGGTTTGAGCCGGTGGAGATTTAGAACACAACCCCCTTGACCGCTTTGCTAAGGGGGAATAACAAAGATGGCAAGTTTGTAGGTCAAAACCCCGTATGGCACAGTCTTGATGGTGGAATGTTGTATGAGGGGTTTTGACATTGTTCGTGATTTCCGGATAGCAGTTGTCGAAACCCCGCAATCGGTATTCGAGATATTGAGTAGCAGGAATTAGGGGTTTCGACCTACAAGCTAGGAATAGCAAGGCAGTATCGAGCAAGAGATTGTCAAGACCCTTCAGTCTCTAAGAAAGGTGTCACGGACTTCACGCGTTTTGAACGCTCGAACTGTGTCTCGTTGGCAAAGGCGGGTTTTGACCTACAAAGACTATTACTCTTCGGGTTTGGGGCGGGAGGATTTGGCAGTGACGGCAAAAAGGATGGCGAGAACCAGCG
>CAZIBI010000063.1:0-9655 GCA_964537215.1 uncultured Ignavibacteria bacterium
TTCGACTGCACATCATTCTTGATCATGCTGCAAATCTCAACTTCGCGCGGCGTCAAGTTCGCCGAGGCTCTTTGTAGGTTCCGCGAAAACGGCGAAGAGATCTCCGTTACCAGCGCCTCAATCCGATCAGCATATCCGCGGCCTTCTGCTGAAGCTCGATCCCGGAATCGGCTAATTATTGGCAGTATCAGCTTCTCGACATTGGCGTGAACTTGCCGTTTTACTGCTTCAACTTCTTCCTGGATTTCCGAGAGCACTATTCGCAATGTCGTGTTCTTTGCCAGCAACGCTTCGTGCTCATCCTTGAGCTTCTCGTTGATTTCCTCCAGGTCGCGTTCCATCTTTCTGCGCTCGGTAACGTCGCGCACTATCGCAATACACTCCTCGTCGCTGTAGCGGACAAAGCGGCACTCAAAAACACCTGGACCCTGATCAGTGGCAATTTCGTATTCGCACTGCTGAATGACTCCGGTCGTTATCGCTTCATCGATCAACCGCAACGAATTCTCGGCAATATCCGGCGGCAGGGCATCCGACACATGCGAACCGACAATTGATTCGGCCGGCATCAATAGACTGTCGCGGTGACCACCCTCGTACTTGCGAAACACCCCAGACCTGTCTATGACGAACACCAAGTCCGGCAGCCCTTCCAGCACCGCGCGATTACGCGCTTCAGTAACTTCGAGTAACTCCTTGACCCGTTTTAGCTCCGTAATGTCTGTTCCGATTGCAATTGCCATCAGCTCGCCAGTATCTTCCAGCACAAAAGACGAATTCGACCAGAAGATCGTCCGCAACTCGCCCGACTTTGTCAGCAGTGGACTCTCGTATCTGTCGTGCGGATGTTCGCGCACCCAGGCGGCAAAATCATTGAGTCCCGCATGACGTTTCTCTGCCGGCAGGAAAGTCTCTGGCCACGATTTTCCTCTTACTTCTTCAAACGTGTAGCCGGTGACAGTCTCGCATTCGCTGTTAAATACCGTGATATTCGCCTTAGAGTCGAGGCACACGATCAGGCTGTTGGCTGTCTGCAGTATCGAATTCGAGAAATTGCGTTCACGCGCCAGTTGCTGCCCGGCGCGCACCTGCTCGTCGATATCGGTCGACTCCAGCAGCGCTGTCCGGCAACTGCCATCGTTATTGATGATTGGTTGAATCGAAGTGATGAACCACTTGTGCTTGCCGCCGATATACGTCAACGCCTGGTGTGATTCGCCAGTCTTCGTGCTGATGACGCGCTGCACTGAAGCCAACTGGCGCCCTGCAATCTCCGGCGGAAACAGCTCTTGCATGGTCTTTCCAATCAACTTTGAAGCCGTCCCGCCCAGTTCCCGCGCTGCCACCGGATTGAGAAACTGAAATCTCCCTTCGTGATCAATGGCGAAAATCGCATTGCGCGCATTTTCAATCAGTACGCGGTAGCGCTCCTCGCTGTCTCTAAGCGACTTTTCTGCCTCGCGCCGAACTTCAATCTGTTCGCTCAAAAAATCCCGCGCACTGTTAAGTGCCGAAGTTTCTTTCCAGAACTTCTCTTTTAGTATCTGAATAGATTTTTGCTGTTCTTGCCGGATATTCTGCAAGTTCGTCACGTCACGGCAAAGGAAGATCGCCGCTACGATCGAGTCTCGCTCGCGCAACGGCGAAAGTGAGATCGACCACCACTGCTGGGCAAAGTCCGGGTCGGAGCGCTTCACTTCGATTTGGTCGTTGCAGCCGTTTTCAAACAGAAGTGCGAGCTTCTCTCGCAACTGGCAGTGGAATTCTGGTGCCACGAAGTCGAAGACCGTCCGGCTCATCGTCTGGGCACGAATTTCCTGGTTGGCAGCTCGATTGATGTAGAGAATTTGGCCCTGGCCGCCAACTACCAGAAGATAATCCGTGAGTGACTCAACAACTTTTAGCCAGTCAACCGAGGTGAGAATATTAATCGCGCGCGGCGATTCCATGGACGAAACCCCTCGTTCGAGGAACACTTTCGAACGCACAGCGCCAACAATGGGCAAAAGATCTACTAGCGGACGCTTCGGCGCTGCTATTGCGTTCCAAAGATAAGATAATGTAGATTTCGATTATGTCAACGCAAAGTCAGGCGACTTGGAGACGCAAAGAATGGGTAAATATGGGGTGGATGATGGGATTTGAACCCACGACCCTCAGAGCCACAATCTGATGCTCTAACCAGCTGAGCTACACCCACCGTGGACGGGGATGCAATATATACGCTCATCCGCAGGAAGCAAGGCAGAAATCGCGCCTCCGCCTAGTCGGTTTTCAGCGAGAAGGGCGTGAAATTCGTCTTGTAATCGTAATAGTCTTCGCTCTCAACCCGCTTCAAAAATCCCACGATTTTGTAGGTTACCGGCGTAGCAACAGCCTCCCAAAGCACCTTTAGGGCATAATTTCCGAGCATCACACTGATAACCTGGTCGTTGGTCCAGACGCCCCAAAACGCAACCGGATAGAATATCGCACTGTCAATTGCTGTACCGATAATCGTCGAACCAATCGTGCGCATAAACAGCAGCTTCCCCTTGGTCCACAATTTCATCTTCGCCATCACGTAAGAGTTCGAAAACTCACCAACCCAATAGGCCGAAATCGAGGCGAAAATCACACGCGGAGTCGATCCGAACACGCTGCGCAGCGCCTCCTGGCCGTTCCAGCCCTCTGCCGGCGGCAGCGTCAGCACCACCCACGACATCAGCGAGGCAAACGCCAGCGCTCCAAATCCAGCCCAGACGACTTTGCGCGCGCGCGCATAACCGTAGACCTCGGTCAGGATATCGCCAAAGAGATAGCTGATCGGGAAGAACAAGATCCCCGCCCCAAACGACATGCCCTGAAAGGTCCAGATCTTTGCCGGCCCAATCAGGTTTGAACACAACAGCACCGTCACGAACAGCGCCATGATCAGGTCGTAATACTTGTATTGCCGGTGCGGATGGTCCGGCACAGGCGATGCGTTAGCTTCTGTCTGCTTCATAATTGCCTTTGCAATCGATTGCGGTTGCGTGAATAGGAAATTCTGGATGCATATTGTCTATTTCTGCTGAATACCGCAAGCCCATTTCTGCCGGCGTGCTGCCCGGCGCCGTCGCCGCATTGCCAAATTTCGCAGTAATCCCTGCTTGACTCAATTCAATTGCACGTTATCTTGTAACAGTCAACACACGAAACAATCCAGTCGTACTGCCGGATTGCAAAAGCAATAGGATACAAAATGAAGAACTTTCTCAAGCTGTCAGCTCTTTTGGGTGTACTCGCGTTTCAAGCAGTCCTGCTTACCGCCAAAGACACCGCGCCGCAACCAGCGTCTGCACAACGGCAGGTAATTTCGGACAATTCCACCGAAGAAGTCTTTTTGCCAATCGGACTCACTGATGAAGAAAAGACCCGTCTCCACGAAATTGGCATGAACTTCCAACGCACTGCGCCGCCATCAGGCGTCATGCGTGCCTGTTCCGAGTGGGAAGATTGCGACCGTGTCGTTATTCGCTGGCCGCTTGGTATTCCCGTTGGGTTGATCGCCGAGATGTCGCAGGATATCCGCGTGACGACGCTCGTCGCTAATGCTGCAGCACAATCGACCGCAATCAGCACCTACACTTCCGGCGGCGTCAACATGGCGAATACGGAATTTGTTATCGCTGCGACTAATTCAATCTGGACGCGCGATTACGGCCCGTGGACAATTTTCGATTCTTCCGGTAATATTGGCTTCGTCGATAATATCTACAATCGTCCGCGCCCGCAGGATGATCTCGTGCCGCAGGTACTCGGCGCTGCCTGGAATATCCCGGTTTATGCGCTACCCGTTATCCATACCGGTGGTAACCACATGTCCAATGGCGCCGGCATGTCGATGTCGGAACGACTGGTTTATGATGAAAATCCTTCGCTGACGGCCTTTCAAATCCAATCGTATTTTCATCAGTATCTCGGCAATGATTATACCGTTATCGAATATGTTGACCCAAGCGGCATCCATCATATCGATTGCTTTGCCAAATTTCTCAACCCGCAGACCCTTCTGGTCGAGACAGTGCCTGCAAGCGATCCGGGCTATGCCGCGCACAACACGCGCATCGCGCAGCTTGAGGCAATGATCGGTCCCTGGGGACAACCATATAAGATCGTTAAAGTTTATTGTCCGGCCGGCACTGCCTATACGAACTCGCTCATTTTGAACAAGAAGGTGCTCGTGCCGACTTTCAGCAACGCCTGGGACGATTCGGCGCTTGAAGTCTATCGCAACGCCATGCCCGGCTACGAAGTGCTCGGTTTCACCGGATCCTGGCTATCGGATGACGCGATCCATTGCCGCGCGCGCGGAATTCCCGATCGCCGCATGTTGTTCTTGAGCCACATTCCGTTGACTACGACTGCCGATACTCTCAATCCCTATCCGGTCACGGCTTTCATCTATGCACATTCTGACGGCGATTTGATCAGCGACTCGCTAAAGATTTACTACAACGTCAATGGCGGACCATTTTCTTCGACACCGTTGTTTGCCACGGCGCATCCGGATTCATTCGCCGGTGCGATCCCCGCGCAAGCCCCGGGCAGCACGATTCGCTACTACATCAAAGCCGCCGACGATTCCGGAAAGATCGCAACCGACCCCTACATTGGTGAGCAGTGGGCGTACTCGTTCAATGTCAACGCCGCTCCAAGTATCGTCTCTGCCGATTCGTTCTTGATCCGCGCAGGTTCCGCATTCGAATACTCGCCGACGGTCAACGATCCGGATGACCTCAATCACACGGTCACTTATAGCAATCTGCCGGTTTGGCTCACCGAGACGGCAGATACAGTTTCCGGCACGTCTCCCAATACCATTTTTAGCATCGATTTTGATGTCACTGTGGCGGACGCGTTTTCGAGTACGTCTCAGACAATTACGGTTGTTAGCTATGTTTGTGGCGATAGCGACGGCAATGGCATCGTGACGATTTCAGATGCTGTCTATCTCATCGTTTACATCTTTAGCGGCGGTCCGGCGCCAAATCCGCTTGCCGCCGGCGATAGCGATTGCAACGGGCTGATCACTATCTCCGACGCCGTTCACATTATTGCTTACATCTTCTCGGGCGGACCGGCACCATGCTCGTCGTGCCCATAGTGTCTGGATTCAAGAATTGAATGGAAACGGCGGGAGTTGCTTCCGCCGTTTTTGTTTCCGGATGTGCTTAGGCTAGTTCTGCCAGTAGTGCGTCCAAATCAAGGGCGTGGCTATACATTTCCAACCCGCCTTGAGCATTTTGCGGCCATTGTTCTTTTGGCATGTCGCAGTAGATCTCGATACCGTTATGATCCGGATCGTGAAGATAGATTGCATGGCTCACGCCATGATCCGCGGCGCCTTGGATCGGCCACTTATGGTCAATCAGACTCTGCAGGCAGCGCGCCAATTCCTTGCGCGAAGGCACCAAGATCGCGAAATGATAGAGCCCGGTTGTGTTGAGCGGGGCAGGGGGGCCGCCGGCGCTTTGCCAGGTATTGAGGCCGATATGATGGTGATAACCGCCTGCTGAAAGAAACGCCGCTTGATTTCCCAAAGTCGTCGTCAGTTCAAATCCAAGCACGTCGCGATAGAAATTCACTGATCGTTCGAGATTCGATACTTTCAAGTGCACGTGGCCAATGCATGTTCTGGGGTCGAGCTTCATAAGACTTCTTTCGATAGAGGTTCAACGTCCGCAATTCTGATACGCAGCCACATGCTAACCTTTTGTATTGGGAGCATCAATTGGGAAGAGAGCTAATAGATGAACGAGGATATAGTGGCAACGGTGGCGGCTGCAGAAAGACCCTAACCTACAGGGACTGAAGTGCTCCGCGTTGGAACGGCGGTTGTTTCAACAACGGACGTTTCAAGCGTAAAGTAGAAGGTTGCGCCGCGATCGACGATTCCCTCGGCCCAAACGCGACCGCCATGCCTGTTGATGATTCTCCGCACTGTCGCCAACCCGACACCTGTGCCCTCGAACTCGGCGGCGGTATGAAGCCGCTGGAATGCCCCGAACAGCTTTCCTGCGTAGTTTTGGTCGAAGCCGGCACCATTGTCGCGAATAAAGTACGCGGTCGTGCCTTCGACAGGCAAGGCGCCCATTTCAATTCGCGCCTTCTCGACCTTGGAGGTGTATTTCCAGGCATTACCAATCAAGTTGTCGAGTACCACGTGCAAGAGTCGATAGTCGCCTTCAACAATGATGCCATCCGGCATTGTAAACTCAACGTCTCGTTCGGGATGCTTTACACGATACGACGCCACCAGAGAATGGGCCATCTTGCTCAAATCAACATCCTCACGCGTGAAATCGCCGCGGGATACGCGCGACAGTTGCAGCATGTCGTCGATGAGTTGCGCCATGCGCTGCGTAGCTGCTCTTACTCGCCGCAAGAAGTCGTCGCCTTCCTCACCCAACTTGCCGCCATAATCCTCAAGCAACGCTAAACTGAATCCGTCGATGCTGCGCAACGGCGCCCGCAAATCGTGCGAGACCGAATAGCTGAACGCCTCCAATTCTGCGTTGGCAGCTTCGAGCGCCACCGCCCGTTGTGCCAGCTCCTTGTTTAGCGCGGCTATCTTCGCTTCAATGAGCTTGCGGTCGGTTATGTCTTTCGCTGTCGCATACATCAGCTTGCCGTCAGCCGAGGGTGTCGAGTTCCATAGTAATGTCCGGTAGGTGCCGTCGCGGCAGATATAGCGATTTTCGAATGCAATCACGCTCTGGCCGTTCGACTGACGCGCGATTTCGGCCAGCGTCGGCTCGATGTCGTCGGGATGGATAAACTTGAGCAACGGGGTCGTGGTCAGTTCCTCGCGCGTGAATCCGAGGACCGATTCCCAGGCCGAATTGAGTTTGACAAAATAGCCGTCCTGGTTTGCGATGCAGTGTAGGTTATTGGACAGCTCAAAGAACTTATTGATTTCATTTTCCGCGCGTTTGCGTTCGGTGATGTCGGTGCTGACGCAGCCGATGGCGTACACCTTGCCGTCGGAGTCAAACATCGGAAACTTAGAGCATAAATAGTTCCTCTTACCGTCGGCGCTGTCAACTTCTTCTTCGAATTCGTACGGACTTCCGGTTGACAGGACATGCCGATCTGCGAAGGCATGCAGCATCGCCAACTTATCTCCGAAAGTATCCGCAGCTTTGCGTTCCTGTGCGTCCGATGGAGCGACGTTGAATATTTCTTCGAATTGCCGGTTCGCAAAGATCAGTTGTCCATTAAGATTATTGATATGAACTGACACACGCGAGTTGTCCAGAAGCGCCCGGAGTCTTTGGTCATTTTCTCGTGCTTGGCGTTCGACTTCGCGGGTCCGATTCTGCGAGCGATCCAAAAGGCTGCCGCCGATCAGAGCCAGCGCCAACAGCAGCGTGATAGTCATCACCACCGACAGCGACACGCCGACACCGGTGCCGTACAATCCTGCTCGTTCTCCCGCCATTCGCAGCCAGCCGACCAGTACAGGGACAAGGACCGACGCCGGCAGGACCCAGCGCAACATCTGTCCGACTGCTGTCTTTTGGAATATTGGAGCGGTTATTCTTTGTGCCGGATAGAGCATCAATCCGCCAAACGTGATGATCAAAAATGCCATCGCGGTATGGACAGCCATGGAGCCGTAGAACCCGAGTTGGCGTAATGTTGCTTCATCATATCCATAGCCAAGCAAGACGAAGATCGATGTCATTGCAGTAGCTCCCAGGAATAAATCGGGCAAGTGCCTAAATTTCTTATAATTGGCTGCGATCATGTGCACTGCGGCACCGGCCATCATAAAACACAGGCAAGTTATCAGTGCCATTCGTCCCGGAACAAAGGTCTCTGCGCCGCCCGGAGCCTCGGAGAAAAGCAACTGGTCGAATCCCAGGTCAATCGAGAAGATGTATTGCGCCAGCGATATCGTTCCGATTAGTAGCGCGACAATCGAAAATGAGCCGGCTACCAAGCGGGAAAATTTCTGCTTGGGAAACGCACCAAGTAAGGTCAGCGAGACACCGAGCAGCGTCAGACCGACCGCCGTGTTGGATTTCATCGAGACAAAAGACGGATGTAGGCTCTTGAGAATGGCGATATCAAAAATCCAACCGTTGATGACCAGTACACCGATGATGGTTGCAGCACTGCCTAGAACAGTCGGGGCAATTTGTAGCCACCGCTCGGGAGTCAGATTATCTGAAGTTGACTTCGTTTCGCTCATGTGCGGCCATGCCCTGCGATTTGGTACCAGTTTCATCCATTTTAGTCGAACAACGAGATTCGGGATTGTTCCGATTTGGACCCCTATCTATTATCGGTAAATCCTTGATTTCCAGCAGTCCGGACAATCGCCCAATCCAGGAATCGTGACCGTGTAATTTTCTGGCTCAAGAGGTTGGCAATTTCTCCGACAATTTTTATGGGGTTAGTCCGCCTCAAATAAAATACAGATATCGGGTCGCACGGACTGCTTGATTCCTTCTGTATTCCCAACAAGCCGATAAGCTAGTGTAATGCTGCGCCGTCTGGGGGCGCGTCGAGGAGAACTGCTAATGAGCAAGCCGATTCGAGTGCTGCTAATTGAAGACTCTGAAAATGACTGCTCGCTCCTGTTGCGCGAATTGCGCCGCAGTGGATACGAGCCCGACTATGTGCGCGTCGAATTAGCCGAGGAGATGAAGAAGCAGCTGCACGCGCGGCAGTGGGATGCCATTATCTCCGATTACACGATGCCCAACTTCAGCGGTATCGATGCCCTGACAATCCTCAAAGAGAGCGGTCTTGATATTCCGTTTATGATTGTGTCCGGCAGTATCGGCGAAGACCGTGCTGTCGAAGTCATGCGCGCCGGTGCCAAGGACTACATCATGAAGGGGAATCTGCGCAGGCTTACTGCAGCAATCGAGCGCGAAATTGCTGAAGCCAGAGAACGGGCGATGCACCGGAACGTAGAGGAGCAACTGCGGTTATCGGAGCGGATGCGCAGTGTCGGCGAGGTGGCCTCGACGATTATCCACGACTTGAAGAATCCGATGCAAATTGTGCTTAGCTCGGCGGAATTTCTCTATTCGTTCGAACTGGACCAGTCGGAACGCGACGCATATTTCGCGTCAATCGAACGGCAGGTTGAGAGAATCCTGGCGATGATGCAGGAGATTCTCGACTTCGCCCGCGGCGAATTGAAGTTGGCGACTACTTCGGTGGACTTGACCGATCTCTGCCGCGAGATCGATGCGACTTACAAGCAAACACTCGCCAAAGATGGGATCAATTTTTCCTTCGACCAGATTATCGAAGAGGGCTCGGATGCTTACTTGTCGATTGACCGACTCAAGATCTGGCGCGCGCTAACGAATTTGATAGCGAATGCCAAAGACGCCATGCCCAACGGCGGTGACATTCATCTTCATTTTGTCGCTAAGCCGGACCAGGTTATCTTTAAAGTCGAAGACAACGGCATCGGGATTCCCGAGTCGATTCGCGATACAATATTCAAGCCGTTCGTCACACATGGCAAATCGCGCGGAACCGGGCTCGGACTCGCCATTGTTCACGACATTGTCCAGGCGCACAACGGCAACATCGAATTCGCGACGGATGCCACTGGTACGACTTTCTCCATTTCGTTGCCGCGACAAGTTGTTCGCACTGCCGC
>CAZIBI010000064.1:0-8897 GCA_964537215.1 uncultured Ignavibacteria bacterium
CGGATGATCTCCGGATGCATGGGGCATGTATACTGCGTCTTTTCCTTACCCGGGTCGTCAGATTGCCAAACACCGAAGGCGCGCAGTAGGAGCACTCCCGCCAACACGGCGACCAGGACAGCGCCAACAATAAACACTGTCCTGCGCGTTCCGGATCGCCGCCCCGTCACTGAGGTGGGTCGGGTGAGATCTGGTGAATCATCTTGTCGTTGCATGTATTATTCTCCTCATTGTAATCCACGAGTTATTGGCGCTGGTTTGACGGCGATCCCGACATTAGGTCCAGACCGATCGCCCGTTCAAGTCGAGCCAACGCCATGCCGAGTTGTCCTTCTGCCATTGCTGCGGCAACGCGAGTATCCAGCAGGAAGCGTTCGCTTTCCAGAAGCTCCAGAAAGCCAACGCGACCTGTACGGTAGCCGGCTTCACTGGCGTCGTAACGAGCTTCAGCCTGGGTAATAATTGACTTGTCATATAGATCGAAGGTGCGTTGTGCCGATTGCAGTCGAAAGAACGCCGCCAGTACGTCAGCCGATGTCTGGCGCTCCGCCGCCTCTAGCGATAACTTGGCAGATTCCACCATCTTGGTCGCTTCGCGCGCTCCCGCCCTGTACTTGCCACGCCACAGCGGCAAGTCGAAACTCAGCTGCACCATTACGACGTCGTCCATTTCCCGCAGTGAGCGGTATTCCAACCCCAGCCGATAGTCCGGCCAGAATTCCTTATTCATCAGGTTACGCTGGGCCTGATTGCGTTCAATGTTTGCGCGTACCTGCAAAACTTCGGGGCGGTTCTCTTGAGCCAATTTGGCCAGCTCTTCGGACGTGAATGTGAAATCCTTCGGCGGTGCGGTTGCAGCAATTCCCAGTGGAGCTTGCGTCGGTCGATTAAGTAACTGATTCAGAGTGGCTTTCAGCGCAGCTTCCTGTTGGGTCAGATCATTCAGTTGCACGCCGAGCATGGAGATTTCCGCCTGCGCCTTGATCACATCCTGCTGCGTAACTTCGCCAACTTCATACTTCTTCAGGGCAATGGTCTCAACTTGTCTGAGCAGGACCTCCTGGGCGCGCGTAATAGCGAGCGAACGCTGCACCGAAAAGAGTTCGAAGTACGTCTCTTTGGCCATGAGTACGGCGTCTTGTACCATCGTTTGGTATTCATATCCCTGGGCTTCGGCTTCTCTGAGGGCGACTTGCCCGCGCAAGCCGCGTTTGCCGAACCACGGGAACTCCTGCTCGATCTCGAAGTTCTTTTCTTCCTTGCCCCACGGCACTCCATCTCCGGCCCGATTCATTCCCCGATAAGAGAACATTGGATTGGGCAACGCTCGGACCTGGGCTGGCCGCTCCTTAAGGGCGTCCCACATCGCTTTCGACGACCGTACCGAAGCGTTTTGCTCTCTGACCGTGCTTACCACCTGCTCCAAGCTCAACAGCGTATCGGTGCCGCCACTAGATTGCGCCATGCTTGCGTCCGCTAAGGTCAGTACGGTCAGACAGGCAACGATTAGTTGCGGGCCAGAGAGCCGTCGATTCTTAGCCATGCGACGCCGGGTTCTCATACCCGACAGCGAGTGCAGAGGATTCATCCTAATTTCCCTTTCACTGTGCTGGATGCCTTCGTTGATCGTGATGCATGATGCCGGACTCCGACCATCTGCAACTGCTGACACTACGTACCTCGATCGTCATCGTTTTCTGAACTCCGAGCATTGGATCCTCCCCAGGCCCGGCCGATAGGATCATTCGTTCTGTAGCTTCTGCCATGTGGCGCGCAGCTGCGACGCGATCGTTGTTTTTCACAACTTCAGAAACGACTTGACTCCGGCTTAGTGCCTTTGCTGTAGAGCTTCGAACGCTTGACGAGTCTCCATCAACTCTCTGAGCGTAGAGTGTCGAAAGGCCGGGCATGACTATCGCCGATATCACTACAAACAAAACTGTTACTCCCCAACTTCGCACATTATCTCCTCCCGGTAACGCTTAATTATCATCTCTGATAGCCATTGTCGATGGGCCTTCTTGAAGTCCGAATTTCTTTATCTTGTAGATCAGGATGTGACGTGGAATCCCGAGAAACTTCGCAGCTCGCGTACGATTCCAACCAAATCGATTGAGGGCCTCGATAATCATCTTTCTTTCTGAATCGTAGAATGAAACAACATTCTCCGCGAAGTCTTGCACGGGAACAGACCTTTGAGCGGCCAATTGAGCAACGAACTCAGGGGGAAGGTCATCTGTCGTCAACAAATTGGATTTTCGCAGTATCACAAGTCGCTCCATAAGGTTTTGGAGTTCGCGAATATTTCCCGGCCATTGGAACGACTTCAGCGTTTCCATTAAGACAGAATCGACTCCGATATCGACACCAAAAGCATTCGAGGAGACAAAGTACCGAACTAATAATTCAATGTCGTCAATTCGTTCTCTCAATGGTGCGACATGTATCGGAATGACGTTGAGGCGATAGTACAGGTCTTCACGAAACTGCCCCTTTCTCACGTATTCGCGAAGATTGACGTTGGAGGCGGCCAACAAACGGACATCCACCTCAGTACTGGCCTCCGAACCAACGGGCTCGAAGACATGTTCCTGGAGAACACGCAAGAGCTTTGCCTGTAGGTCAATGCCGAGTTCGCTGATTTCATCAAGAAACAAAGTGCTACCGTCGGCGAGTTCGAACTTGCCTTTGCGATCTCTCACCGCGCCTGTAAAAGCTCCCTTCACATGTCCGAAAAGCTCCGATTCGATTAACTCGCGAGGAATGGCCGCGCAATTGACAGCAATAAAGGAGTGACTACTGCGCAAACTCTTCTGATGAATTGTTCTTGCTACGAATTCCTTACCCGTTCCTGATTCGCCGGTGATCAGGACTGTGGCGTTTGTAGGGGCGACCCTCTCGATTAAGTCGTTCATCTCCAGAAATTTTGGGGAAATGCCGAGCATTTTCTTGGGCTCACCACGCTCGTTTAGCTGCTGCTTAAGGGCTTGATTCTCTACCTCGAGTTGTACGATGCGTATTGCTCTCCCGATCGTTAACTTAAGTTGTTCGTCTTCAAAGGGCTTCGTCAAGTAGTCGAATGCACCCGCTTTGACAGCTTCTACAGCTTGTGGCACAGTAGCGAACGCAGTCATCAGAATGACCTGCAAATGGGGTTTCAATCGTTTTGCTTCCCTAAGAAGCTCGATACCGTTCAATCGGGGCATTTTCATATCGGTAAGCAGAAGATCAAAATCGGCATCTCGCAACGTGGCGAGCGCGAGCACACCATCCTCGACTGCAGTAACAAGATAGCCTGCTTGTGTTAGCTTAAAGTCCAAGATTCGCCGTAGCGCCGAATCGTCATCAGCGAGCAATATTCGATAACTCATATTGCCTCCGCAGCCTCTACCGCCAATGGAAATGTAATTCTTACTTTTGTGCCCATTCCCGACTCACTGTCGATCTTGATGTGCCCGCCGTGAAGTTCAACAATGTTCTTCACGACTGCCAACCCCAAGCCGGAACCCGATGGCTTGGTTGTATAAAAGGGCTCGTAAATTCGTTCGAGCTGTTCCTGAGGAATGCCCGATCCATTGTCTGTAACCGTCAGGATCGCTCCGACTTCACGATCATTGATAAGGCAAACGGCTACATGGGGGCCATCTTCTGACGACTCGGCCGCATTAATCAGGACATTGATCAATACCTGCCTAATCTTTTCAGGATCGCCGAAGACACAAACATCGGGTGTGATATGATTTTCAATCTTGACGTTGTCCTTCGAGAATTGACCCTCAAGTTGCCGAACGGTTTGAACGACCAGCAAAGACAGATTTGTGAATTCGCGCCGGGTTTCCTTGGGGCGCGCAAATTCAAGAAATTCTTCCACTGTCAGATCAATTCGTCTGACCTCGCCGATGAGGATATCGCGAAACTCCGACTTAGCTGAATCACTGATGCGCGGATCGGTGACAATTTCAACAGCGCCCTTTATTGATGCAAGAGGATTCTTGATTTCGTGGGCAACCCCCGCAGCCATCTGCCCCACCATCGAAAGACGATGAGCATGATCAAGCTGCTTCTGGGCTTCGTCGTGTTTTCTCCTAATCGACACTTCTCTATCTACCAATGCTCCAATCAGGCCGCCGATAGCAAAGTAATAGACGATTTCAACGATCTCTCCAGAGATGCTTGAGTGAGCCTCGTTGGCGCTGGCAACGAATGGAATAACCAGAAACGTGATCGACGCCGCCGTCAGCAATCCACCCCGAAGCCCGAACCAAATTGCGCCGACCGCGATTGGCACGTAACAGAGGCGACTATGAATCGCATGGATCCAACTTGCGTGCCCAAAGAGCGGCTCCAGAAACAATCCATAGTGGATCATGACGGTGACCGCTGTGATCGCGATCAGGAAAACCAACTTTAGTTTCATACTTGCTTCCATCCGTTCATTTGTGCTCCCTCCGCGATCAGTAGAGAAAACCGTGCCAAGAACGGAACTTTGTAGAAATTGTCTGACCGGAATGCTGGAAGACACTGACTGGAAGATACTTGCAAATCTCGTCACTATCAGCTTACCCGCCGAACATGTGGCGAACAATGGATAAAAACGAAGAATAGTACTCAATGCTGGAGATTATTCTCCATTCACATTCAGTGGTATTAGGCTGGCTTAGGTTGAATGTGATTGTTGCACAGCGACTTAGACAATGTGGGAACTGTGGCACACTATTTGATTAAATGATTGATCGTGATATCCATTTCATCATATACGAATCTGTCGTTTAGGAGACAACACATGAGCACAATGAAAAGAATGACTACTGTCTTAATTGGCGTCGTTTGCATTATGACCACGGCCTCGTTACTTGGTGGCAATCAGAACTACGTCGCGAAGCCGCGCAAGGAACTAAAACCACAGACGCACTGTCCAGTGATGGGAGGTACGATCGACTCGACAATATATACCGATATACAGGGCCAGCGAGTTTACCACTGCTGTGGCGGGTGTTCCCAGAAGTTGACCGCTGACCCCGACTCCTATTTCGAGAAAGCGGCCGCACAGGGGGTGCTTTTTGAAAATATCCAGACTAAGTGCCCGGTTAGCGGAAAGCCGATAGACAAATCGTATTTCACCGACTTTCAGGGCAGGCGGGTCTATTTCGCCAATGAAAAGTCCAAGGACAAGTTTGCCAAGGAGCCGGCCAAGTATCTCGCAAAGCTGGACGAACAATCGCGCAAACAGGACGACCATGATAAGCACGAGAGTGATCGTGGCGGTCATGGGGGCCACGGCGGTGGTTGCGGCATGTAATAAGGTGAGCACATGGCGGGTCCAGGCACACGGCGGTGAAATCCTAGAACTGCAGAGTTGTCGGTTCCCCAATCCGACAGTTCCGACAGGAGATTTCGACTCGGCCCGCCTTGTTTCTCGTGCGAATTGACGAAACGACGCATGACACTTTAACCGGGAGGAGAATAAATGAAGACTACAGAATTCGTGAGCCTTACTTTGGGAGCACTATTGCTCGTGTCGCTGATAATTGGATGCGGCAAATCGGATAATGATCAGGTAACCAACTCCGGTAGCGACAGTGGACAACCTCTGGCAATTCGGGTAACTCCGGCCAATGGCGCGACGGGCGTGGCAACCAACGCCGCGGTCGGCATCAAATTCAGCGCGCCGATGGATACCTTGTCGGTGATGTCAAGGCTGTTCTTTACCGGTGGCTCCAGTATGCAGATGTGGATGGAAACCATGAACCACTCTGGCAGCGGCGGACACGAGTCACATCACTCCGACCCGAACCGCATGCTTACGCTGATGGATTCACTGCAACTACGCGGTCACATTGCTTGGAACGAGTTCATGGACAGTTGCAGTTTTATTCCCGACAGCCTCATGATGCCCGGTACCGCGCACATGATGATCATGGATCCCGGGATGATGTCCGGGAATGGTATGAAGATGGAGATGGATATGGATGGGACTGGCGAGGCGATGGAATTTCATTTTACGACAGCACCATAAATCCGGAACTCTCCGCAAGTTCGGAAGTATCGCCGCAAGTGTGAGCAGCTTGCCCGGAGATCGGCGGCGAACTTCCGCACTCCCGCCACGAAGGAACCACGTCCCGTGGTGGTGATCGAATTGCATCAAGAAGACACTTACATGGAGACACTCATGAAACGGACTCTGCTACTCGTAAGCTTGATCGCTGTTCCACTTCTGGGATACGGCGCATTCCTTCTGGAACCAGCGGAAGCCGGATGCAGTAAAAACGGCGGCTGCGGTGTGTCTCGCACCCAATCCCAGTTCGCTCCCGCCTCTCAAGCACAAGCAAGTCAATACACTTGTCCGATGCATCCTGAGTTGTATCAGACAAGCCCTGCAAGTGCCCTAAGTGTGGAATGGTACCCGTGAGAGTACAGGGGAAGAACGGGGGCGATCAGGAAACCAATGACCTGACATCCCACTGTCAGCAAATTGCGGATGAATTTGCTGTACTTCAGGACCATTTCGAGATGATGATGAAGTTGTCGGACGTTGGATTTTTGGCGGAGGCGATGGTAAATCATCAGGAAATGATGACCAAGTATGCTGACAACTTGGCGAGACATCAGGAGATGTGTCGAATGATGGTAGGGGTGACAACTGGGTCCAGCACTTCGGGCGCAAGACACTCGAGCCACGGACATTGATTAGCCTTGGATCGCTGATAACTGATGCGAGTATGTTGGCCGTTGGTCATATTCATCCAAACATTCCGGTATGATCGGGCCGAGTTCTGCAAGTGTTAGTATAGGAGGTTGACATGAAAGATCAGATTAGCGAAGTCGAGGGAAAGGTGCGCCGGCTACTCTTGAAGCATGGCGAATTAGATGCCGCCTGCCTCAGCAAGCTCATTGAAGTGAACAAAGTAACCGTCGATGAGGTGCTTAATAGATTGGCCTGTGAACATAGGATTTTGATTCGGACCAACCGAAGCAAAACATTGATCTGCTTGAGAAGACGTAGGATCATGGTGCGCGCAACTCCGTCATTGCGCCGGAAACCAAATTGCCTTATCTTGCACTGGAAACAACGATCGTTTTTGGATTGAATGTCAGGTTAGTTACCTTGACATCGCGATACACAAGGGACCATCGATGGAGCACGATCACTTGAAGCATGAGGCACCAACCAACACCGACCCGGCCAAGCCAATTTATCGAGATCCTGTTTGTGGCATGACGGTCAAATCTGATTCTCCGCACAGGATTGATTTCGACGGAAAGACATACCTGTTCTGCAGTGCCGGATGTCAGAAGAAGTTCAGCGCCAATCCACATCAGTACCTTTCACAGTCGGCCTCAGGTTCAAAAGAGCCGGTGGAACCGAATCCCCAGAAGACGGCTCATTCAAGTGAGTATACCTGTCCGATGCATCCTGAGGTGAGAAGTTCGGGGTCGGGAAGCTGCCCAAAATGCGGAATGGCTCTTGAGCCGGTTTCTCCGGCCCAAGCAATGCCGAAAACGGAATGGACTTGTCCGATGCACCCCGAGATCGTGCGTTCTGGCCCTGGGTCATGTCCTATTTGTGGTATGGCGCTAGAACCTCGAACCGTCACCACTGGCGAGCACCCAAATCCCGAATTGATCGACATGACTAGGCGCTTCTGGGTGTGCGTTGTCCTGACTGTTCCCCTGTTTGCCCTGGCCATGGGCGAATTCTTACCAGGACAGCCTTTCAATCGCGTGCTGTCACACTCCCTGATGAGCTGGCTAAAATTGGCCATTGCGTCGCCAGTGGTTCTGTGGGGCGGTTGGCCATTTTTCGAGAGATTCTGGCTGTCACTGCGAAACCGAAGCCTCAACATGTTCACCCTGATAGGTCTCGGTGTTGCCGCCGCCTATGTGTATAGCCTTTTGGCCGTCATTGTCCCGACCATTTTTCCTGAGTCCTTCCGTATGGAATCAGGAGCCGTGGCAGACTACTTTGAAGCGGCGGCGGTGATTGTCACCCTGGTGTTGCTGGGACAGGTTATGGAACTGCGTGCCCGAAGCCAAACCAGCAGTGCTATTCGTGCTCTGCTGGACCTAGCACCAAAAACGGCCAGACGGGTCAAGGCAGATGGTTCCGACGAAGACATCGCGTTAGATGTGGTTCAGACGGGAGACCGACTGCGCGTGCGACCCGGCGAGAAAGTGCCGGTAGACGGTTTACTGGTAGAGGGGAGTAGTTCGGTTGATGAATCGATGGTCACTGGAGAACCGATTCCAGTGGTAAAGTTGACCGGGGATCGGGTGATCGGTGCAACTATCAACGGCACTGGGTCATTTGTCATGCAGGCGGAAAAGGTGGGTGCTGATATGCTCCTATCCCGCATAGTTCAGATGGTTACCGAAGCACAGCGGAGTCGCGCGCCGATTCAGGGTCTCGCAGATAAAGTCTCCGCCTACTTTGTGCCCGCCGTCGTGCTCATTGCAGTCGGCACATACATTGCTTGGTCACTTGTCGGGCCGGAGCCGAGGTTGGCGCACGCTCTAATAAACGCGGTGGCGGTGCTCATCATTGCTTGCCCGTGTGCTCTTGGCTTGGCTACACCTATGTCAATCATGGTTGCCTCTGGGAAGGGTGCGTTGGTCGGCGTGTTGTTCAGAAATGCCGAGGCAATTGAAACGCTGCGCAAAGTCGACACGCTGGTCGTTGACAAGACGGGAACACTGACACAAGGCAAACCGCGACTTGTCTCTGTTTATGCGGCCGAAGGTTGGCAGGAAAACAAAATTGTTGAATTCGCTGCGGGAATCGAACGCAACAGCGAGCATCCGCTTGCCGCGGCGATCGTCGCCGGAGCCGCTGAAAGGCAAATAACTCCTCCTGCAATCACCAACTTTCGCTCAATCACCGGCAAAGGCGTAACCGGGGA
>CAZIBI010000065.1:0-1763 GCA_964537215.1 uncultured Ignavibacteria bacterium
TCCCTGATCATTGCATTTATTGGCAGGTCTCCAATGACAGGCTTCTATTTCCAATCTGCTTCCGGTAAGGAGACCTGCCCTACAAAGACGCGAGCCTTCACAGTAGGGCAGTCTTGTAGGTCGAAACCCCTAATTCCACCGCCGACGGTTTTGAACGGTTGGATGGAGGGGTTTCGACAACTTCGAATTACTACACACACTCAAGCATGTCGAAACCCCTCAATGTATCTCTTTGCTCCGACCAGTCTCCAATAGGGCGGCTCGCCCTACGGGGCCTAGCATCAACAAATCTTCGCGCCGGCAAGACGCCGCGTCAACTCCGCTAACTCATAATCGGAATATGACTCCATCGATGCGACATCGATTTTGATCTGCTCCGGCCGAAGCTTGAGCCGGTAGAATCCCGACTTGTTGTTTTCGATCATGTCCTCAAGCCCCGTGGCAAATCGCTTGAGTTCCTGCTTGACCCGATAGATGTTCTTCGCCTGGTTGAATCCCGGCTCGATCTCTTCCTTGCTCATCCAGCCTTCCGGCTTGAGGAAGCGCGCCGCCCCAAGCTTGTAAAGGTAGTTAAAGCTCTTCGGTGTCAATTCGATTTCGGATTCGTTGAAGAAAATCCGTACGCGCTCGCCGGTCAGCAGTCCGCGCAATTTCAAAGTAGGCATGGTGTCCTCCTTGCTGACTGTGTCAGCATCGTTTATTTCTCGTAATTTTCTGAATTTCTCGATCAAATTTCCGGCAGCATACTCGCCAACGAATGCCGCCAGTTGCGCCCGCTTCTGTTCAGTGAATTGCCCCGCACTTACCCAGCCTGCGTTGAATAACCGCCAGACCAGATCGCGCTCGTCGGCGCTGAATCCGGCTGTATCAAAAATCGAGCCGGGCAGGTCAAAGCCTTTGCCCACGACATGTGCGAGCCTACGCAGTTGCTCGACTTGACCGACTGGCTGATGCAGCAACTCCGCCAATTCAGCCAACGAATCAATCAGCCATGCGGCGCGTTCCGACATCTGCAGCATTGACCCGGAATGCGTCTTGAAGCGCAACTCCAGATCGGCCGTTTCCACCGAACTTGTCCAACCAAGCAGCAAGAACGCCGTCTTCAAGCCGAGCAGTTCTGCCTCGCTAAGCAGATAATCATCGGCAACCAGCTTCGTCAGCCACGGCGCAGCTTGCGTTGATTCACGCAAGTAAGTCTGCAAACGCCCGCGGAAGACCTTGCCGTAATCATCCGCGGCATCGAGATAGACTCCCGCCGACTCGAAATCCGCCAGCACCGCAACGGCATAGAGCCAGCTCAAGCGGTCGTAGCCGCCGTACTGATGAAGCTCCGTCGCCATTCTGTACATCGAAGCCGCCCCGATTCCGCGCCGGCTCGCCAGCTGTCCCATCGGCGAGGCGGCAATTGCATCCTCGTTGATAAAGACCATCCGCTGCGAGACTAGTCGCTCGGTTGCTTCCACGACATACTTCGATTCGACTGCGCCTTCGACAGCGGCATAAAATGTCGAATGCAAAATCGGCTCGATTTCAGAGACCTTGCCGATGACCACTGCAGAAACCAGGTCGAGGATCACGTCGGCAAGCGGCATCGTCTCAAGCGACGATCCCACGCAATCGGCGTGGCCCTCGACATAGAGTTTCCACAAGGTCTCGGCCTCGATATCCGAATTGGCAATCAACACCGAACGCCCGAATGATGCGCCGCGGCCATAACGACCGGCGCGTCCCGACATCGCCTCGTACTCGCTCCAACCCAGCGG
>CAZIBI010000065.1:1863-8783 GCA_964537215.1 uncultured Ignavibacteria bacterium
GGCCATAACGACCGGCGCGTCCCGACATCGCCTCGTACTCGCTCCAACCCAGCGGCGTAATCAGTGCGCGCTGTGCATGCCGACCCGGCTGGTATTTGTAGCAGTCGATGAACACCGTCTGCGCCGGTAGATTCACACCCATCGCCAAAGTTGTCGTCGCGATCATCACTTTGATTTCGCCTTCGAGATAACCGCGTTCGAGAACCTTGCGTTGGCGGTGCGACAAGTCGGCATGATGAAACGCGACTCCGGATTGCAGGGTCTCGATCAGGCGCCGGCCGAGAATAGTCGTTGTCTCGCGCTGAATACGTTCGGAAGTACTGCCCGCCTCGGGCCAGAAATTTCGCTCCGCCAAACGCGCGGCAAGCATCTCGCACGCACGCTTGGCTTTAAGAAACACCAGCACTTGTTCGCCGGTATTGACGCGGCTCTCGATATTCGCAAGCAGCAATTCTTCCGCGTCGTCAACATTGCAGTCGGATAGATTTTCTTCGCCGCCCGAATGGCCGTCGGCATTGCGGTAGCGATAGCGGCCATTGTAAAGCACGCCGTGGCGCAATTCAATGGGACGGTAATGATCAACCAGCAGCCGGCAGCCGAGCCAGTCGGCAAGTTCGTCGGCATTGTCGAGTACAGCGGAGAGCGCGACAATCTGCGGGTGGTAATCGGACTTGAGCGTTTTGAGAATCGCCAACTCCAAAGTTGCGCCGCGCTCGCAATCGCCGAGCATTTGCACTTCGTCGATTACGATCAATCCCACCGCCGCGAGCAGATCGAGATTGCGAATCAAGAGTTGGTTGAATTTCTCATAGATCAAGATCCCGAGATCAAAATTGCCGTTCTCAAGATCGTGTTCGAATTCGCGATGATCTCCCGTCGCGATGACAACGCGAATCCCCAGCCGTCGATAACGATTGGTAAAGTCGCGGAAGCGTTCCTCGGCAATCGACTTCAGCGGCACCAAGAACAGCGCCTTGCGCCGGTTGAAAATCGCCGCCGTCGCCGCGAGTTCGCCGCAGAAGGTTTTGCCCGACGAGGTCGGCGCACACACCAGCACGCTTTCTCCGGCGAGAATGCGATTCTCGATCACTGCCTTGCGCTGCACAGGAAGCAGATCATTTCCGAGCCGCTCGCGCCAACTGGCGACGACAACTTCCGGCAAGCCGTATGATTTCAGATGTTCCATTTGCATTAGATTCATGATTTGTATCCAGGTAATTCTTGAGTCAGCTTTGGGCTATGTTCAAAGAACACACCCCGTCTCTCCCGACTTCGTCGAGAGAGCCACCCCTCTCGAGAGGGGAACTCGCAATGCCAATTGTCCATCGCCTCTAAGACTCTTTGTGCATTTGAAAATCGCTTTCGTAACACGTCACCGCCAAATTCCCCTCTTGAGAGGGGTGGCCCGGGTCCGACGAAGGAGGACACGGGACGGGGTGTGTCTTCAAGCCCTCACCCCGGGGCGCCTCTCCCGAAGGGAGGAGAGGAGCCGGGATGAAGCAGAATGTCATTGCTCGGTTATGACATTTCACAACTTGAGGAGGCACAAGAGAGGCAGAAGTAGCAACTGCCCTCGGGGATCACGTCGCCGCCACATTCAGCGCAATAGCGATCGCCGCAGTCGGCACAAAGATAATAATTGCCGCTCGCAAGCAGCAGGCCGCCGCAGCAGCATTCCAGTTGATTGGTTTCCAGCACATTCATTTCACTTTCCTTTCGCGAACATCGGAAAGCCGCCTAACCGATGTTGCCTTGGCGGAGCGAGCCGCACGCTCGCTCCGGTGTTTGTTTCCCGTGGTAACCGTGCTTAATTTTGACGTGGGATCAATATACTGCACATTTGTGCAGTCGTCAAGAGGATTCTGATTCTTAAGCGGAAATTTTTGAAGGAGAAAATCGAAATCGGCCCAAATCATTGACCGGTATGGGAATAACACCCCACAAAAAAGAAACCCCTCGATGTTGATTCAACGCTCGAGGGATTCAATGAGGGGTTTCAAGCCGCTTTGCCCACCCGCTTTTCCGGCTCTGTCCGCGGCGGCAGTCCAAGCGCCCGATTGCCGCCGCGCAGCACCGTCCCGAAAGGAGTCTGGATTAATTCGTCAGTCTAAGTTCGTCTCCGTTTCGATATCGCCATATTGGCCGCCGTTAGAGCAAGAATAGCTCACTCCGTATTTGGAGAAGTGACTGATCAGGAAAGTTCCTTTGCCACCCTGGACTTTGGAGACGCCGAGAGATTCCCAGCCAATGCCGTCGCCGTCGAGGTCGGATTCATCGAAGTACCAAAGGGTAGCATTCGCTCCGTCGGCTCTGGCAATTAATTGGGTCAATTCCAACGGAACCGCAAACTGCAATCCGCTCGGACCGCATTCGTAAGTATAGAATTCTTTGTTCAATCCGACCTTGTAGCGCGAACCAATAATTGAAATCGTAACTGCTTCTGACAGCGCACCGGCGGGAACATAGAAATCAACTTTCTTCCCCTGAATGTGGAGATGCAGCGTATCGCCGTTCGAATCAACCAGACCTTCAACGGTATCAGTAGCAATCAGAACGGTGTCAACGGACACGGGCTGTTCTAATGAGTCCGTGGAATTCGAACCGTTTCCGACTGTGCCAAATTCGTGATCGTTTGGATTCACTGCCGCCGGATTTTCCGCGCAGCCAAATAGGAATATCGCAATACAACAGAGTGCCAAGATGATTATCGCCGCGATGCTCTGATTTCTGACCTGACTGTCCATTTCCATCTTTCCTCCAACTCCGTAATCGGATAATCTTGTCCACTCTAACCGCGCTTATGCTCCGCAATTTCTGCACCAAGCTTGACCAATTTGAAACAGCTTATTTTCTGGTTAGCTAACACGAACGCTTGACCGACGTTAAATCCTGTTCAGTCTTGACTCCTTTACCCGCCAGATAATTGCACAGTGAGAATTTCTGAAAAAAATGAAGGGCAATTCCCATATCATGACGGAATCGTCCCATCCTTTGGCGCCTGCATGCATTCAAATCCATCGAGTCCGCGTCGACCCGATAGCTTACAAGAACACAAATCGTTGCCGATAAACCTTGTATGATCAAATTGGTCCTAACCTTTCATCTCTTCTTGCTACTTGCCGTCTCGCCGCTGATTGCTGCGAACAACGCTGTGCCGCCGCAATTCCAAAAGGGCAAGGCAACAAAAACCGGCACGCCGAGGCTCGCGGCAATTGCGAATGCGCCAACGAAAACTATGCCCTCGCTGAAGAAATCATTTTACTACGAATCCGACTGCACGGTCTTTGTCAATGAACCGCAAAACGCGCTTTATGATTGGATGGCAGGGGAAGAAATCTACTACGCCTATCAGGACTTGCGTTTTCCCAATGTTGTCTGCGACACGACCTACCCGTTTGTCGTGACCCATATCGGCATGACGCTTGTCTTAAACTATCCGGGCACGATGAATGTCGAGGTGTTCTTAGCCGAAGTCGATCCGCTCTATTCGTCGCCGGTTTGCCCGGTTCCCGGCGAGCTGATATATCTGGGCGATCTGTATCCGGTTCAGATTCCCGCCGCGGACGTATACTCGTTTATCATCGCGCTCGAAACGCCGGTCCCGGTCTACAAGCCATACTTCGCCTGCATTTATTTCAGCGGCGACATGACACAGTTTGACCCCGGAATTGCCATCGACCAGACCCCGTATCTGTGCATCAACTACAACGAATGGGGCGAGGGACTCGTCGATTTGGCGCAAAACGATTACTATAACTTTCCCGGCTCAATCCATTTGTTTTCAATTGGTTACTCCAAGGGCGACATGTTGCCGAAGCCGCGCTTTGTCGTGCCCGCCGACTCCGGGGTTACCTATCCCGGCAAGACGCTTTGGGTCGCCGAAGGCAACGACGCCGTGACTTTCCAGGGCGCCAAATTCGAATATTACAAGTCAGGTGTATGGTATCAGTTGGGAGCCGACTTTGATGGCGCAGTGGCGCTTCGCGACGGCGTAACCCCGGCAACTGTCGGCGATGGTTGGTCCGCTGTCTGGCAGCCGTTTGGTCTCAATGAAGGCAGCTATCTTATGCGCGTTTCGGTGGCGGATTTTGATTCAACCTACACGTCCGATACGGCAAGCATCTATCTCGACCTAAAACCGCTGGCGCCTGACTTTCTCAACCGCACCGACCTGATGTCGACCTGCGGCGCGGAAACTGTCAAGGTCGCCATCGAGGATGAAAATCCAATCGCCGTTACTTTCGGCTATCGCTACTTGCCGAATTCCGAAGAGCGCACTCTGGCGCTGCTCAAGCGGAATGATTACGGCGACGCCAACAACAACTTCAACGACGGCAATCACAATTACGCCGGCGAGTTCGGCGAGTACTATGCCGCGCCGTCAATATTCGCATCATTTTTCAAGCATTGGTTCGACAAGGGCTACATCGAAGTCATGGCCGAGGGCGCAACCTTCTTGACGACACAGCAGATGGTGGAGAAGTTGGCTCTTGATTTCCGCACGCGCGAAAATCTCGGCACGCAGGATGACGATTTGGCGGCTGGATTAATCGACTACCTCAAATCGCATGGCAATCGCCTCAAGCCCGACATCAAACCCAAGCCCGATTGGGAGTGGTTTAAGTCTGCCTATCTTGGTCGTCAAGCGACAGTGGCGCTCGCGATCGATGGGCCGTTCGGACATTGGTTGGCAGCACAGAAAATTGATTTTGCCGCCTCCAAGAACGACAGCTTCCCGACAACTTTCTACGACCCGGTCGGCGGAGTCTTGCGCTCATCGTTCCTGATCGCGCGCGGTGATTCGCTGGTACTCGGGTATTTGCCCAACAACAAGAAGTATCGCGCCCAACTCGGGATAGCGGTTTATCCCAAACAAGAAGCGATCACCTATACAACTTTCGGGACGGATTTCAATTCGCTGGATGGATTCTCGGGGTTGCTTCCGACTGGATTGTTCCAGGAAGACTTGCTCTACTTGATTCGCGCGCGCGGGCTCGATGCCAACAACGATGTCGCAGATAGCTATTGGATACTCAAGAATGACTGCATCCATCCGGTGATGCATGGCAATGCCGACCATAACGGCTTCATTACTGTTTCCGATGCCGTATTTCTGATCAACTACATTTTTGCCTTTGGTCCCGCGCCATTCACTACAGCCAATGGCGATGCCGACTGCAATGGAACCATCACCGTCTCTGATGCCGTATTCCTGATCAATTTCATATTCGCCTCCGGCCCGGCCCCGTGCCCGTAGCGGGCTAACGTTTGGACTTCAACGAAGCAAAAGCATCTTTCGCTGAATGTGATTGCTGCCAACGGACAGTCTATAGAAATAGACACCGCTCGCGACCGGACGCCCGTCGCTATCTGTGCCGTCCCAAGAAGTGCTATGAATTCCTGCGGAAACTTGGCCTAGTCTTAGCGTTTTTACTGCCTGGCCAAGAATGTTGGAGATGGTGATTGTTATCTCCGAGGAGATGGCCGTTTCATACTCAATAGCCGTTGTCGGATTGAAGGGGTTAGGATAGTTCTGCCGAAGTGCAAAACCTACCGGCAGCCGCGAATCAGTTGCTTCGACGGCGGTCGCAGTCTCGTATTCGTAAGTCATGCGACCGCTATTGCGCAACGGATCACCGTCATGGGAGGATACCGCTACTCGTTCCACGAGATTGCCAAGTTCGTTGTAGAAATAGTTCTCCTTTTTAAGGTAACTATCAGCGGTTCGAAATGAAATCTGCTCGACGATGCGATTCTCGTCGTCGAAACGAGTCGTATCAATGTCGTTAAGCTTCCATGTATCTTCGTTCCACGTATAGTCGGCCACAACAGTGTCCCTACCGAATTCGTCACTTTCGTATGTCGAACGATCGCCGTTGAGCCAAGCACCATCGGTCCAGTAGAGTAGAATTGACTCGCTAAGTCGACCGCTGGAACTGTAGGTGTTGTTTTGTTGCCAAAAATTCAGCCAACCATCCGGAAGAGGCCACTGATATTGATGGGTGCATTGTGTCATGTTGCCGGAATTGTCGTAAGTATACTGGGTGTTATCCGAGTAGAACCAAGACCAGCCGTCTGAAGTGTAGGTAGTTTCGGCGACGAGAAGGTTGTCGACATAGAATGACCAGGACCTGGAGCTATTCGTCCAATAATTGCCAGCTACACCCCATTTGTCGATCAAGAATTCTATTACACGTCCGGAATCATCGTAAGTATTGGTCCACAGCGTGTTGTAACGCCATTCGAGTCCGTCCCAACGTTCATTAAGTGTTTGTCCTAGTTTGCCATCTGAAAAGTAATAGTATGTCCATCGAAGGTTCGATTCGAAGAGCGAATCTGACCATTGTTCGATTGTCCGGCGCAGCACTGACTCGCCACTGTAATCATAGATCTCCCGGCTGTAAGGCTCCCAGTCGTTGTTCACCCAAGAGTAACGAGTCCAAACCAAAAGCTTGTCGCTGTGCGGTTCATTTTCGATGGCAAATTGCGACTTGTCTAGAGATGAAGTGTAACAAAACACGGAATCAGTTCCTGCACGTGGTACAGTAATCAAAGGCACATGTGCCGCGCCTAAAGTGGGCCTTACTGAAATGACAGCGACGGAGATGATTATCGCCATTGAAACGACGGAAGCTTGAAACCCTTTCATGTCCACCCTCGTGATGATGAGCGTATTTACTTCGTACAAGGTACAAAGACTGCGAGAATTGTCAAGGTCATTATGGCATTAGAAGTCGATGATGGAAGCAGCGCTTCAGCGCTTTGCTTTCTGCACGCACAACACTCAAGCTTTATCTAATTGTGGACAGGTCGCGTGCGAGTTTATTGATTTTCCGAGAGATTGTTGTGGCCGCGAAAGAACGCGTGTATCCGCTCCGACAGCGCCTTGTTGCGTACCACCGCGTTGATCTCTTCGATTG
>CAZIBI010000066.1:0-8729 GCA_964537215.1 uncultured Ignavibacteria bacterium
TAGAAATGTATGAAAATGGATAAATGAGTCAAGTAATATTTGATGAAGATCAAGAAGCTGACGGCGTATCTGATGAGTCGATAGCCGCAAGTTGCTCAAAGTGCCCTGTGTTGCGCAAAAATGTGATAATAGGTTGTGGGGCTAATTAGCTGTGCCGCAAATTATCAAACTAATTCACTCCCAGTTTATTACTTTGAGCTAACATACACAAACAAGTGCATCGGAAACCAAGCGGCTTTCGCTTGACAAGTGGGCAGATTGTTTCGTCTTATAGATGAGCAGCTAATGCCAGATTCTGAATCAGATCGAAGTCTATTTGTGGAGGGAAGCAGTGACTCGCAAGGATTATCTGTATACATCGGCGATGCCTGCAATATGGGCGATTGTTTTGTTTCTCGCATTTCCGGTTCCGGACGCGTTTGCCGAGCAGCCCGTGCTCCCCGTTAGCGAGGAGTTGCTAAGGCAGGCTCGGTTGGCACACGAGGCTTGCCGCCAAGGAAAATCACAGTCGCTTCACCTGCGGATCCCGGGAGCAGAAGGCTCTCCGCGGGGCGGATCGCCGCAACAGGAAAAGTACGACGTTTCGCACTATCGGCTCGATCTGAAGTTCGATCGACAAAATGCGTTGTTGATCGGCAATGTCGCTATGACGGCCGAAGTCGTCGATTCGGTCTCCGTCTGCGAAATCGATTGTCGATCGATGATGACAGTCGACTCTGTCAAAGTAAACGGGATATCAGCTTCTTTCACGAGAACCTCGGAAATTGTGTCTGTCGGTTTCGGCCGAACTCTTCAGCCCGGTGAAAAGTTTACAGCGAACACGTATTATCATGCTAATGAATCGGACTTGACCCCTTGGGCGCTCCGGTTCGCCACATTGGGCGGTAAGCCGGTCATTGGAAATCTGTCGGAGATGTTCTGGGCACGCACGTGGTGGCCCTGTAAAGATCATCCCAGTGACAAAGCGGATTCGCTTGATTTCTTTATCACTTATCCGGCAGATCAGTTTTGCACTTCAAATGGGAACTTGATCAGCGACGTCGATAATGAAGATGGTTCTCGCACGACTCACTGGTTGGTCCGCTATCCGATAGCAACCTACCTCGTCTCGGTTGCGATCGCCGAGTTCGATCACTGGCGCGAATGGGCACACCCAACCGACTCCGATTCACTTCCTGTAGACTATTGGGTCTATCCGCAGGATCTCGAAGAGGCGCAGCAAACATACGCCATCACCGTGCCTGCCATTGATTCGCTATCTCGCATAATCGGCACATATCCGTTCATGAATGAAAAATACGCCATGTCGTCTTTCCCGTGGGAAGGTACGGCGATGGAGCATCAGACAAATACCTCTATGTCATCCGTTCGCACGGGTGAGATGATGACTGTGGTTCACGAGTTGGCGCATCAATGGTGGGGCGATATGATTACCTGTCGCGACTGGCATCACTGTTGGCTGAATGAAGGTTTTGCCACTTATTCAGAGGCTCTGTTTATCGAATCTCTGACTGGCTCCGACGGGCTGCATGACTACATGAAGGGGATCGAGTTTCTATCGGACGGAACGATTTATCGCACCGATACGATCGATCTTTGGGGTACCTTGGATGTAATTGTTTACAACAAGGGTGCATGGGCACTGCACATGCTTCGCGGAATAATCGGCGATCAAGCCTTTTTTGATGGCCTGCGCGCCTACGCCGATTCACCGTTGAAATATGGAACTGCCGTGACCGAGGATTTCCAGTTCTACATGGAGCAAGCTTCCGGTGTGGATCTTGACGAGTTCTTCCTGAAATGGATATATGGTAATGGTTTTCCAAGGTACGAGTATAGTTGGCAATGTAAGCCAGCTCTTGATGGCAAATATCGATTATATCTAATCATTGAACAGGTTCAGGAAGATTTCGATTTGTTCCATATGCCGGTTCAGATGCAGTATGTTGTCGGCAACGATACTTTGGATGACACCCTTTGGATCGCGAATGGCTTTGAGTTGATTCAGCTTGAGTTCGCAGACTCGGTGAGTGAGGTGATTTTCGATCCGCACAATTGGATACTCAAGACAGTCGCCGAAAAACCGCTACAGTTTACGATTATCTCCCGTTATCCGCCCAATGGCGAAGTGAACAGTCCATACGAGTATCAAATGCAAGCCTTGGGTGGTATCGAGCCGTATTCTTGGTCAATGCTTGGCGGCGACCTTCCGTATGGCGTTGATTTTGTTGGTGGAAACGTGGGCTTGCTGTCGGGAGTCCCTACCTACGCTGCTACTTATTTTTTCACTATCGGAGTTACGGATTCCGACTCGCCGCCGAACCATCTTACTTTCTCACTATCGGCTACGATCGACGCGGCGTTGCTGATTGGCGATTGCAGCGGCGACGGACGAGTCGATATCTCGGATGCTGTCTTTCTTATCAATTACATCTTCGTTAGTGGACCGGCGCCGAATCCGATGCGGATCGGTGATGTCAACTGCGACAACATGGTGAATATTTCTGATGTCGTCCGCATTGTAAACTATCTCTTCCGTGAAGGTCCCGCGCCGTGTAACTAGTGCTTCGAGTTTCCACACTCGTCGACAGCGTTCAGCAAATACAAAACGGCAGGTGTTTCCACCTGCCGCTTCTTCACAATTCAACTATTCAATGAAAGTTAGCACTTATTGAAACCGCAACTGCGGCAGGTGACGCAGCCCGAGTCGTGCTCGAGGCGCGTGCCGCAATCGGGACACGATTCGTGATACTGGGTTGCCTTGCTTTCGTCGACACCTTCGCCGAAGTGCTTCTTCAGGACCATGCTGATGGCATCCGGGATTGACTTGATCAGCTTGCCGTTTTGATACAACGGCGACTCGCCGCCGATGCCGGCCAACTGCTCAATAATAGCCGAAACGGGTACACCGGAACGCAACGCCAGCGAAATGACGCGGCAGATGGCTTCCGTGTCAGCCATCGTCGACCAACCGGATTTGCCGATTTGTGCGAAGACTTCGAACGGCTTGCCGTTATGGATGTTGATCGTGATGTAGAGATTGCCGTAGCCGGTGCGAATCCGTTCGGTGATTCCCGTAAGCACATCGGGGCGTGCCTGAATTTCTTTCAGTTCGGCTTCGGTTGGTACCGGTTTGGGAGCGGCAGCAACCATGACCGGCTGGGCGATTTCGGCGACCGGTTCTTCCTTCTTCGCATTGGGGTCTTGGGTTTTGCCGGTTGAAAGCACTTGCTGCGGGCGCGAGCCGTCGCGGTAGATAGTGACGCCTTTGCAGCCGAGTTCGTACGCGTACCAGTAAGCATCGAACACATCCTGCTGGGTGGCGGAATGATCCATGTTGATGGTCTTGGAGACGGAAGAATCGCAGCTCTTCTGGAAAACGGCCTGCATGCGGATGTGCTGGTTGGGATTGACATCGGCGGCCGTGATGAACAATTCGCGAACGTCGCCGGGGATTTCATCGAAGCCCTGGACGGAATTGTCGTTGGCGATCTTTTCCATCAATTCCTGCGAATAAAATCCGCGCTTGCGGGCGATTTCTTCGAAGAGCGGGTTGACATCGACAAGCTTGGTGTTGTCCATGACATTACGAACGAAGGAAATCGCATAGTACGGTTCGATGCCGGACGAGCAGCCGGAGATAATCGAGATCGTACCGGTCGGAGCAATTGTCGTGACGGTAGCGTTGCGCATGATGACGCCATCTTTCTCAAAGCGCGAATGCTCCCAGTTGGGGAATTTGCCGCGCACGCGCGCCAATTCGGAGGAGTAGAAGTGGCCTTCGGAGTTGATGAAGTCCATGACCTTCTCGCCGAGTTCAAAGGCTTTTTCGCTGTTGTACGGTACGCGCAGTTTGACCAACATGTCCGCCCAGCCCATGACACCGAGCCCGATGCGGCGATTGCGCTTGGTTTGCTCTTCGATTTCCGAGATCGGATACTTGTTGGCATCGATGATATTGTCAAGGAAATGGACGCAGTCGCGCACGAGTCTTCTTAGGCGTTCCCAATCGACGCCGCGAGCCGGATCGACCTTGGCGTTGTAGTCGCGCGGAAGATCATCAAATACCATTGCACCAAGGTTGATTGAACCAAGGTTGCACGAGTCGTAGGGCGGCAACGGCTGTTCGCCGCAAGGATTGGTAGCTTCGATGACTTCGAAGCCCGGATTCGGGGAGAGTTCATTCATGCGGTCGATATAGACGATGCCCGGTTCGCCGGTTTGCCAAGCGTGTTCGATAATCGTGTTGAACACCTTAGTCGCGGACTTGGTAACGGTCTGGCCGTTGATGGTGTATGGTTCGCCGGTGCGCGGGTTCAAGAGGGCATACTCGCGATTTTCTTTGACCGCGCGCATAAACTCGTCGGTGATGGCGACGGAGATGTTAAAGTTGGTGACCTGGGTAAGGTCGTCTTTGCAGGAGATGAACTCTTCAATATCGGGATGGTCGACGCGCAGGATTCCCATGTTGGCGCCGCGGCGAGTTCCGCCTTGCTTCACCGCTTCCGTAGCAGCGTTGAAAACTTTCATGAACGAAACCGGCCCCGAGGCCACACCGGAAGTTGAGGCGACCATTGAATTGCGCGGTCTAAGGCGCGAGAAGGAGAATCCGGTACCGCCGCCGGATTTGTGAATCAACGCCGCGTGCTTGATCGTTTCGAAGATTTCTTCCATCGAATCACCGACAGGGAGAACGAAACATGCCGAGAGCTGCCCCAGCGGACGTCCGGCATTCATCAAGGTCGGTGAGTTCGGCATATATTCGAGATTGGCGATCATCTGGTAGAATGTTTCTGCGGTTTCGTTTACTTGATCGTCGGTGGCGCCGTAGTTTTTGTCCGGCAGCGCAACGGCGTTGGCAACGCGGCGGAATAGTTGATCCGGCGATTCGATGATAATTCCATTGTCATCCTTCGCCAGATAGCGCCGCTCAAGCACGCGCAGAGCGTTTTCTGTTAACGCTTTCTTTTGAAATCCCTGCATAGTTCCTCTCCCTCTAGAACCGATTAGTCCCATTCGAGTGCCAGGTTAGTCACCCGAGCCATTTACATGTTTATGCTCCAGCCCGTCGACTGGAAATCACTTTTGAATTATCCTCGCGCCCGGTTGGACCGCCAAAACGGTTTCGCGCACGGGATGAACAGGTTATCGCGCAGGCAAAAAAGTGTCAAATATAAAATTTGAAAAAACACAATATGTAGTGGTGACAACAAGTTATCGGACACAATATATACGTATTTGCGAATTTATCCCCTAATTCGGATTTTGTTGAATCCCTAACCGTTTGCTAAGAAACATCTTACAAAATCAACATAGACTTTCTGGTCGGCGCGAGTGCAAAATCTGCCTGCAAAATCGGAGGCACCTGACGGCTGACTCGCGTTTGAGCGCGTAAACATTGAATGAAAGCCCTTCCGGAAATTGCCTTGACATTTCATCGCCGGCGGGACTAACTTGTGGTCAACGAGGGAAATAAGATTGAGCCAAGACGAAAACGAACTGCGCGCCACAATCTGCGAAGTCGGTAAATTGATGTATGACAAGGGGTTGATTGCCGGAACCGAGGGGAATCTATCGGTGCGGCTGGCATCAGGAGAAATTTTGATTACTCCGACCGGCGTTTGTAAAGGCTACATGAAACCGGAGCAACTGGCTTTGATCAAGCCCGATGGCCGGGTTGTTTCCGGCAGCGCCAAGCCGTCATCGGAATTTCGCATCCATCTCGCCGCTTACAATCTCCGGAAAGAAATCAAAGCGGTCGTGCATGCGCATCCCAGCTACGCCAACTCCTTTGCAATTGCCGGAATGGAAGTTGAAGGCGATGTCTTGCCGGAGTTTCGCGAGACTTTCGGCGAGATTCCATTGGTGCCGTTCGGCGAACCGGGATCAGCGAATCTGGCAGAGTTGATTGGATCGTACCTGGGAGCGAATCATACGTACTTACTAGAGCGCCACGGTTTGGTGTCGATTGGCGAGGATCTGTGGCAGGCATTTTTCCGGCTGGAGATGGCGGAGCATTGTTGTAAAGCGCTTTATTTGTCGGAGCAGATTTGGACATTGCGCGACTTGGCCGAGCAATACGATGATGAAAACTTTGATGAGCTTGACGCAGAAATACAGAACATGCCGTTTCCACGCGAACGCCGACGGAGAGAGAATTGAGAATCTCGGGACGAGTGGTATTATCATCGGCTGACCGCATCCAGCGATTGCCGGCTCCATTCCTGAGCGAACTGCGCGACCTGCGTGCCATGATGGAGCGCCGCGGCAAGGAAGTGGTCGATCTCGGTCGTTACGCGGTGCGTGTGCCGTTTGCCGGTAGTGCGGACACCGTTGAAGTGTCAGCGGAACGAGTGCGTTCGGTGTTCGCCGAGTATCTGCAACAATATCAATCCGTCGAACTCGATCCCGCGCGGGAAATGCTGCTTGTGCCTGGCGCACGCGCGGCAATGTTATTGTTGGCGGCTTATCTGGCGGACGGCGATACGGTCTTTCATGTGCCGGATCCGGGATATGAAGCATACCGCGTTGCAGCGCTGTTGTTTGGGGCAAAGGTCAAGACGATACCGTTGTATCAGCGCAACGACTACCTGACGAACTTGGAAATGATGTCCGAGCGTCCTTCGAAAACGGCGCGAGTGATGATAGTCAATTCACCGCATAATCCTACCGGTGCAATATGTGACAGTGCTTTCTACGAGCGATTGCGCAAGATGGCCGCAACGGCGAATATCTTTGTGATTGCCGATTCGTCTTATGCGTTGTCTTCGGCGGGGAATTTTCGACCGGCGTTGTTTTGCGAGAACCCACGGCGCCTGAAAGTCGGTCTGGAGATGTTCAGTTTTTCGACTTCATTGTGTGCGCCGCAACTGAAACTGACTGCGCTGGTCGGCAACAAGACGTTGATTCAGCCGTTGACAGCACTCGCAAAGTTGTTAAGTCTCGAAGCTTCGGAGTCGTCGATTGCGGCGACCAAAGGCGTGTTTGCCTCGGCATCGGCTTTGGCAGAGCACATCAGTAGTTGCCGCGAGGAATTGGGAAGCCGCACGGCGATCATCGTTGGCGAGCTGAAGAATGCCGAGATTGAGCACTATCCAGTTTGTCCGGCTGGATATGTTTGGATCAAACTGCGCCATCGGCGCGTATCTTTGAGTTTTGCGCGTTCGCTGTTACGGCAGCGTGGAATATTGGTCGCTCCGGGCTCGGCGTTTGGCGAGCAAGGAGAGGGCTGGATTCGCGTTTGTGCAAACGTCGGCGGCGATGCGCTGTCGAAAGCGGTGACGACTCTCATTAAGCACTTTCAACCAATTAGGTCCCGGATTGAGGAGATTCGCCATGAGTGATGTGATTCGCCTTCAGAATATGATCTTCTACGGTTATCACGGCGTCAGCGCGGCGGAAAAAGAAACCGGCAGGCGCTACGAAGTTGATTGCGAGTTGATTCTCGATTTGACGCAGCCCGGCGAGAGCGACAAGTTGGTTGATACCGTGAATTATGCGCAAGTGTACCAGACGATTGAAGATATCATGAATAACAAACGGTATGCGCTGATCGAAGCGATTGCGGAAGATATCGCGCAACAGATCCTGAACGATACACGTACCGAAGAAGTGATTGTGCGGGTGCGGAAGATGATTCCGCCGATCCCGGGGAATCTGGATTACATCGAAGTCGAACTGAAGCGATCGCGGGGCTAGGTATTTCGATTTATCTTTCCTGCGGTTCAAATCTCGGCGATCGGGCGGAGAACATCGAAGCGGCGTTGTCATTGCTGGCGAAAGACAAAGAAGTTGCAATTGTTGCGCGTTCGGCATTTTATTCGACTTCGCCGGTTGATTTTCTGGAACAGCCGGAGTTTCTGAACAATGTCGTCGAAGTTGCGACGGAATTGACGGCCGAACAGCTGTTGGCAAAAACCAAGGCTGTGGAGGCAAGATTCAATACAGAATATAAGATACCCAAGGGACCGCGGGTGATTGACATCGACATCATCAATTATCATCTTCAACAAAGCAATTCCGAGAATTTGCAATTGCCGCACCCGTCGATTTGTCAGCGGCGATTTGTGCTGGTGCCGCTGCTTGCGATCAATCCGGACGCGTATTGCATCGCCGATAAGCGGCCTTATCGCGAATGCCTTCGGGCGATAACAGACCGAACCCAGTTGGTGGAACTATATCATGGATGATCGTTTTTCGCACCTTCACTATGTTGCCGTCGACGGGCCAATCGGCGTCGGCAAGACGACTTTTTGCAAAATATTGGCTGACCGCATCGACGGGCACCTGGTGTTGGAAGAAGCCGCGCAGAATCCATTTTTGAAGGACTTCTATAAGGATCGCAAACGCTACGCGCTGCAGACGCAGTTCTATTTCCTGCTGTCGCGGTATCAACAACAGCGCGAACTGGTGGGATTCGACCTATTCAAGAAACGGATCGTCGCGGATTACACTTTCGAGAAAGATCTGATGTTCGCGAAAGTGAATCTGACCGAAGAAGAGCTGGCACTGTACAAGCAGGTGGCCGAGTTACTGAAGAAGACGCTGCCGAAGCCGGATCTGGTCGTGTTCTTGACGGCCTCGACGGAAGTGTTGATTCAGCGGATCAAGCGGCGGAACATCGCGTATGAACGAAATTTTGATTTCGAATACCTGACGCAAGTCAGTGAAGAATACAACTATCACTTTTTCCATTACAATCGCACCCCGCTGCTGGTGATCAAGACGGA
>CAZIBI010000067.1:0-8551 GCA_964537215.1 uncultured Ignavibacteria bacterium
ATTTTGACTCGCTCGCCAGCTTTTCAACCAACTTGCGAAGCTCGCGGATTTCTTTCTCGAGTTGTGATTGCGAAGTACTAATCATTCTACGCCGCCAAGCGCCGCTTGGCGACATAATCTGCCGAAAGACTTACTTCCTTGCGGCAGCGTCGCGTTTTTGCGTGTGTTCACGTCCTGCGGCTTCCAGCTTCATCGCTTCTGCGCGGATTTCCGCTTTCATTCCGCGCTCTTCTCCGAGCCCGTAGAGTTCCGGATGCAGATACTTGCCGATTTCGAACGGTTGTTTCGCAGCCTCCGGCTCTACTCGATGCGCCTGCGCAAATTGGTCTTGCCGGATGCCCGTAACTTGCCACGACACCTTGACTGTCGGCTTGTCGGTTTTGATTGCAAAGCGATTGTCCCGAATTTCGCTCGCCACGATGGCTTGAGCAAACTGCCCAACCACCGTGAGCTGATAGCGAAAGTCACTGTTGACGGCCATGAAGTATTCCGGCAGGACCACCTCGGCGTCGCCGTTGTTATCTGTTGTCGCGTTGCCGGAATAGACATTGATCATCTCCGGCGATTGAACATCGCTGCTCTGCAGGTACCGGTTCTCCGGGTCGAGCGGGTGGTCGATCCGGTTGGCCTTGGCTGGACTAAAAAGCAAGCCCGTTACATTTACGTCGCCGCCAAAATATCCCGCCCAATTGGCCGTGCTATTCGCCCACGCCTCGCCGTACACTCCAACACCCCAACTACCCAGAGTTGCGCCACCATAGGTACCGATGTTATTAGGAGAACCATAGTAGGAAGTTCCAGCTACACCGACTCCTTCCTGGCTGGCATAATAAGAGCTTCCCCGGACTCCGACAGTCCTGTTGGCGCTCCAGGCATCTCCGTCAACCCCGATGGACAAGCTACCGTTGGTTGCTGTCGACTTAGTCCCGACGGAGTAGCCGGAGGAGGACGGGCTCGAAGCCGAATTCGTCGTAATGTAGGCGCCGTACCTGTAAAGATTGTCAGAGATGCTTTGAACTGCGATTCCGGTAGTTGCACCATCAACGGAATAAGCAATTGATGACATTCCGGTAACTTCACCGGTGCCGCTGTTTTCCGCTCGTACCTGAAGTGACTTCAAATAGTCGTTAGTTGTGTCGACGACCTCAATATTCATCATCTGCCGGCCATAAAAAGGCGTGTATTTGCCCACCGCGACATGGTCAGTCCAAACCGCAAGCGCGTTGTTTGCAAAGCGCACCGTATCGGCAAATGTGTTTCTTCCGGTAAACGTCTGACTCCCCGACCGCGTCGCCGCTGTTCCGGCAATCTTGGACGCGGCGATGTTCGCGGATGCGTTAAGATCGGCATCCACGATTTGTCCGTCGCCAATATGCGCAGAGGTCACACCGCCATTGGCAATTGACAAATTAGCGGCTCCAGAAGCCGCTCCGCCTGACAAACCGCCCGAAGTGCTTACTGCTGTGATGTCGCCGCCAGAATTGTCATCGATTCCGTCAGCGAATCCAGCGGGAACGTTCTTGATTCCAGCCCAATTCACCGAATCTGCATTTTGGCTCACGAAAGCATAGCTCGTTGCAATCATTTGTTTGCGCGGCGACAGTTCTGGATCGACGCCAACCGTGATACCGAGCCAGCGATTGCCGCCAGTGAAGAGTCCATTGGGGAACGCAACATCCTGGCCGAGAATATAGGTGTATACACCTTCCTTAGTTTGCACCGGTTGGATATTCGAATTCCACAGCGATGTTCCGCCCACTGGCGCATCATAAATCTGGAAACGAACGAAGTACGCGCCGTCAGGAACGGGAGTTCCAGCTGCGTTTGTTAGTCGGCCCTGGTAACTAATCAGTCCTGGCACGGCCGCATAACTTGTAACAACCATGCACACTACTAAGAGTAACTGTAATGAAACGGCGATTGCGTCAAGCTTGAAAATTCGATAGAACATTAGATTACTCATTTCTCCAGGGCGATTGTTAATTCTTACTATCAATCAGTGACCGAACTATACGCTCCAATTCAGCAACGCGATTCTCTAACTTATTTTTCTCTGCAATCAATTCTTTGACCCCCGCCAACGAAACTCCGGCAACGTCTTTCGCCGACAAATACATCGGATCAATCTGTCCGGTGTTCTCATCGACGGAGCCGACATTGAATAACGCAGCGAAATCTTCCGCCATCGGGCCGATGTGCTTTTCCGTCGTACCCTTGTAGTTGTAATGGGGAAGTGACAACTGCGCAATCTTTTCGAGCAATTCCGCCCCGCCGATCTCGACGAAGTTTTCCTTGAATGTCCGCGATGACGCATCGGTCCAGACACCGGCAATCGTCAGCCGAGCGCCGTTGCCGTTGGTCGCGGCAGTCCCGACGTGAATTGGATACGCCGCACCACCCTCGTTTGAATCGCGGTTGATTGAGAGTCGGCCCGGGTTTGCGCCGTTGAAGAGGTATGCACGATCGTCGGCCCCGCCGGCGACGACGTTTCGTCCAAAGACAAGGACGCCGACGGCGGGATTGAGTAGTTCATCTACAATTGAGTTACCGGAGCCCCCCAGTATTGTAGAGACGTCCCCGTTGTTGACGTTGTTCACACCTCCGACAACGGCGCCACCCGAGTCCGTGACATCATTATTGAGCCCGCCGCTGATCACACCAAAAACGCCACTCGGTCCGGTCAAATTGCTATATCCGCCGCCGATGCCGGAAAAATCTCCGTTCGCCGTGTTGTGCGATCCAGAGACCACGCCGGCAGTTGCTCCGCCCGTGACGTTCTGACTGCCGCCTCCGACAAACGAAGTGTCACTGGCCGCCACGTTGTTATGACCGCCGCCAATTGCTGCAAAACTGCCGGTGATGAAATTCGAAAACCCGCCGCAGATCGCGGAATTGGCTGTCTGAATATTGTTGTCATCCCCCGAGCCGATGAAGCTGCCGCTGCCGTTAATGATATTGTTTTCGCCGCCAGCGATTGTCGCATCGAATCCTTCGGCAGTATTGCCGACGCCGCCGCCAACGAACGAGCGGGTGCCGACCGCACGGTTGCCGGTTCCGCCGCCGATGGTCGAATAGCCTCCTTCGGCATTGTTATTTCTGCCGCCCGCAACCGTTGCCCACTGTGCTGTCGCCGAATCGCGTTCGCCGCCGCCGATTGTCGAGTACAGCGCGGCCGTGTAATTCAACCAGCCGCCGCCGATATGCGAGAAATCGCCGGTCGCGAGGTTATCCCGCCCCGAGCCGATGAAGCTCTTCCGCCCGCTGGCGACATTGTTACCGCCGCCGCCAATGAATGACGAATCTCCGGAGGCAGTATTATTCACGCCGCCGCCGACTCCCGAGGCGTATCCACCGGCGAGATTCTCAAATCCTCCGCCGACATTTGCATAAGTTCCGGTCGCTGTATTGTCTGCGCCGGAAACGTTCGAGTAGTTGCCCGATGCCGTGTTATTTGCACCGGCAGTAAATGACAGCGTTCCGAGCGCGTCGCCGGTGCCGATAACCACGCGGCCTTCAATTCGCGAGTCGCCCGTGACATGCCCGCCGCTCGCGCCGTCAATCGTCGCAACTCGCAGCGCAAAAGCTACCGACATGATCTGCTTGCGCGGCGCAAGTTCCGGCCCGCCGTTGACCTGAATACCGATGTAGCGGTCGGCACCGTCAAACACCGTTCCGAACGGAGTGATTCCGCCCAACACGACATTGAACAATCCGTCCGCAACCGGCACCGTGTTTTGTGTTTCGGTCCAGAGCAACGACCCTCCGCCCGGCAAGTTGTAGATATTGAAGGTCAGAGAATAGTTACCGTTAAGGGGAAGTCCCACGGCGTCGGACAGTCTTCCTTGGTAACTGACACGCGCCGGCGCGACGCCCGCCGCAATCGCGGTCAACAGAAGGAATAGGGCGGAGGCGGCGATGGCAATGGACCTGAAATTCATGATGTCTCCTATAAACGTTGAGATTTCATTTCGTATTCGTCGAGCGCTTCGGAACTACATGGGGCGATTAAGTCCAGTTTCTCGTAAATGTACTCTCCCGGCATTAAGTGTGCTCAATGTGATAAAAGTGCAAGTTTGCGAGAAAAAGGGTAGGCCCTAAGATAACCGGAAATCGCAATCTGTCAATGGTTTTGAGCGACACGAAATCGCCTCATTGCCAAATTCGCGCGCGCAAGCTATCATTGGTCCGGGCTGAAAGGAAAGGACCGTTACTATGCTGACCGTTGATAATGGCGTCCTCGTCGTAGTCGATGTGCAGGGAAAACTTGCGCAGTTGATGTACGACAAAGACAATCTCTTCGCGAATCTTGAACGAATGATCAAAGGCGCCCAACTGCTGGGCATTCCGATTCTTTGGACCGAGCAATATCCCGAGGGTCTCGGCGCGACAGTTCCCGCCATCGCGCAACTAATGAATGACGGCTCGCCGCTCGTCAAAGATACTTTCAGTTGCTGCGGCGACGGGAAATTTGCCGCGGCGCTCAAAGCCTCCGGCCGCAATAACGTCATGCTCACCGGAATCGAGACCCATGTCTGCGTCTACCAAACTGCCCGCGACCTGCTCGCAGACGGCTTCAGCGTCGAATTGATCGCCGACGCCGTTTCGTCGCGCAGCGCCGCCAACAAGGAACTCGGTATCGCCCGCATGAAAGACCTCGGCGCCGGCGTGATGAGCACCGAAATGACGCTCTTTGAACTGCTGCGCGTTGCCAAGGGCGACAAGTTCAAAGAAGTCCTCCGCATCGTGAAGTAGCCGCGTGGACGAACTAGCCGTTCTTACCGATCGCGCCGAGATCGAAAGTTTTCTGCGGCGCAATGTTGCGCTCAACATCTATCAGCTCGGCGACTTGGATGATTTTTTCTGGCCGCATACAACTTGGTATGGACTCAAGTCGGACGGCGACCTCAAGTCCATCGCCTTGCTGTATCAGCCCGGCGCCTTTCCGACTCTGATCATTCTCATCGATTCCGATCCCGTACCGGCGCGTGAATTGATTCGGCGCCTAATACCAAAGCTGCCCGACCGCGTCTACTCCCACCTAAGCCCCGGTCTATCCGATTTGTTGGCGGGCGAGTTCGTGATGGAAAGTCACGGCCTTCATCACAAAATGATTCTACGCCGGCCGGAACTCATCCCGGCGGCTGCTTCAAGACATTCCGTCCAGTTGACGATAAATGATGAAGAAGAAATCCTGGCGTTTTATCGCGCCAGCTATCCGGGAAACTGGTTTGACGCCCGCATGCTCGAGACCGGTTGCTATTTCGGAATCCGCGCGGACTCCCAACTTGTCGCAGTCGGCGGCGTGCATGTCTACTCGCCGCTCTATCGCGTCGCTGCGTTGGGAAACATCGCGACCCATCCCGAATGGCGCGGGCAGGGACTTGCCGGCGAAGTTACTGCTGTGATTTGCCGGAAACTGCTCGGTTTGGTGCCGGATATTGGACTGAATGTTAAGGCCGACAATGCCGCCGCCATTGCGTGCTATCGCAAGCTCGGTTTTGAAGTGTCGGCGGACTATGAAGAGATTTTTCTGCAGCGCAAATAATAACTGTGTAGTGTTGGGCTTAGTTACGTGAATCTGCTGAATAACTCACTGCGAAAAATGTACCACACGGCAATTCCGTTGCCGCTCAAGTACGGCTCCAGTTTTCCGCGCAAATTCAAATATTATCTCGACCACCAGAACGCGAGCCGCGCCGAACTCGAAGCATTTCGGCTCTCCCGCCTGCAGGCGCTCGTCGAGTATGCCTACGCGCACGTGCCGTATTATCGCCAACTCTTCGACAAAAACCACATCCTCCCCGGCGATATCAAATCATTCGCGGATTTTCGCCGCATCCCACCGTTGCACAAGGAAACCGTTATCGCCAACCACGACGCGCTCAAGTCAGACGAATTCGAAAAACTCAACCCGCTGCAAACCACGACCAGCGCCACCACCCGCGACGGCATGGTGATGTACCGTTCGCGCGAGTCCGAAACCATTCGCAATGCGATCATTTGGCGCTATTGGCACAATCTCGGTTATCGCTTCCGCGATCCGCGAGTGCATCTGACTTTGTCCAACCGCGAGGGCGAGGATTTTCATCACCCGCACATCGACATGAACGAAAATAGTCTGCAGTTCGACCCACGCTCGATAACGCTGGAGCATGCTCCGGTGATCTATCGCCAGATCAAAGAATTCCGCCCGCGCATGATCTTTTCGCAGCCGTCCAATCTCGCAACCTTGATTTATTATTGGCGTCAGCACAATCTTGCGCCGCTCGAAGTCCCGCTTTGTTGCGTGCTTGGCGAAAAGGTCTACCCCGAATACCGCGAGCTGATCACGTCATTCATAGGTCCCAACTTGCGCGAATACTACGGCAACCGCGAAAATACCGCCTCCGCCGGCGAACTCAACGACGGCAACATGTACATCAATTCCGATTTCGTCCATCTCGAGTTCGAGTCAGACGACGGCGCTCCGGTTCAAGGCGGGCAGGGGAATATCATCTCGACCGGTTTCGAAAACTACGCTTTCCCGCTGATTCGCTATCACACCGAGGATGTCGGCATCAATCGCGGTTATCCCGCAAATGCGCCGGTCAATTTCGAGGCGATTGAGGTTATCGGCGGACGCGGTCGCGATCTGCTGCTCACCCGCAATGGCCTGATTTGCCCGAATGTGATTGTCCAGCTCAAGAACGCCAATTTCCACAAGTACCGCCGCGTGCAGCTCGAACAAGTCTCGCTTGACCACTTGCGCGTCCGTCTCGAACCGTCGGACGACTTTGATCCCACTCGCCATATCCCGATTGTCGAAAAAGCCTACCGCGACCACTTCAAATCCGAATTCAGCATCGAAGTGCAGGTAGTCGACTCGATCCCTTCGACTCCGGCCTACAAGCACAAACTCGTCGTCTCCGAGCTCGCGCTCGCCGAACTGCGGAAGCACACCAACGGCAAGTAGGGGCAGTAGGTCGAAACCCGACATTTTGATTTTTTACATTCTCAAAGTATCTGGTAGGTCGAAACCCCCAATTGCAGAATAACAGTTCTTGCACTGAACTTCGAGGGGTTTCGACATCTGAGTCGCTTTCCGTTGTCATCCACACAGAAATGTCAAAACCCCTCATATTGCATTCGTATACACAGACCGTGCCATAAGGGGTTTTGACCTACGAAAAACAGCCCCAAACATCGTTGCGCCAGTTCTTGCACCGGTTGCGACGAACTGTCCTGCCTTGATGCAATCGTATCCGCGACCGGGGTGTGAACTGGCGCTAGTGGACCGAACTGCAAAGAGAAATCCCTTGACAAATAATGGCACATAGAGTCCATTTAGTTGTAGAATCAAAAGGCTGGAGGATTCGTGCCCTCAAAAATCCAACATCAACTTGCGTTATTCTCAAGAGCGATCATTATGATCGCCTGCCTAATTGGTGCGATCACAATTGGTCCTTCATGCAACAATAAGCCCAGCGACGATGATAGTGATACGCTGAAATTACCCCCATGGAATCAAATGGAGATCGATTGGTTCCCTGCCTGGTCACCCGACGGTTCGAAGATTATTTATGCTCGTTTTCCCGCGGATGGTGCACGAGACACATCATGGGCTTGGGGCGGATTCATACGCGACGTCGCGACCGGAAAGGACACCTGTATTTGGCCAAATGTGAAGTTCACAGGTTTTTCATGGTCGCCGGATGGCAACAGAATCGCTGTGAATCAGAATGCAAATATATTCGTCTATGACTTCCGCGACAATTCGACAAAGCAGATTACGTTTAAGAACCGGAACTTCGCGGTTTCATGGTCGCCCTGTGGCGACAAATTAATCTTTTTTGTTAAGACGGCTGAGGGCGGAATGTACATGTATGACTTTGATGCTGATGCGACTGTCCATGTCGAATCACGTTTAGGTGCTGGCGCCGGAGACTGGATGCCCAACTGCTCGACGATCGCGCTCTTGGACTCCTGCATCTACACAGAATGTGGCGTCTATGGATACAATCTGTACACTGACTCAGTCTGGTTTGTGACTGACGTGCCAGGTTATAAACGTGAGATCAGCCTATCTCCTGACGGGGAGACTATTGTATTTGGCGTCGAAAATGACATTTGGGCCGCAAAGTTCTCGGGTGGCGAGCCCTATCGCCTCACTACGGAAGGAGGTGGGTATGCGGATTGGTCACCGGACGGTAAATGGATAGTGTACACCAAAGTTGATCGGTGGAACGGCCATCTCTGGCTCATGCGTCCCGACGGCTCCGAAAAACACCAAATCACGTTTTAGACCAGAACTCTCTGCAGCCAAGTAGGTCGAAACCCCCAATTGCAGAATAACAGTTCTTGCACTGAACTTCGAGGGGTTTCGACATCTGAGTCGCTTTCCGTTGTCATCCACACAGAAATGTCAAAACCCCTCATACTGCATTCTACCACAATGACTCTGCCGTAAGGGGTTTTGACCTACAAAGCTTTCTAGTTCCACTTCGCTCGCTTCCAACTCCCCCTAATTTCTATTGCTTCCAACCATGCCGTTTGTTATTAATTCGCCGGTTAA
>CAZIBI010000068.1:0-3619 GCA_964537215.1 uncultured Ignavibacteria bacterium
TTAAGATTAGTGCGATTGGCGGCTTTGGATTGACTAAGATTCAAAGGCTATGATGGGCATCGAAGCGAAACCTCGACTACCACGTTCCTGGTATTCAGCAACCATAGACGAGTTTGGAGACTCATCTGACGACCAGATATTGGCTCAGCTCGTCAAAAACAGCGCTCACTCTATTCTTCAGTCTCAGCGTGATGCCTGGCTCGCGCAGTTTTCAATACTTCGTCCTGTATTAAAGGATCAAACAGGATCAATATATCTCGAATTCGCGGTCCCGAGAATGGGGAAACGGATTGACGCAATCCTACTGATTGGGGGAGTATTAATTGTCATAGAATTCAAGATAGGAAGTCGTGAGATACAGCGAGCTGACATTGACCAGTTATACGACTATGCGACCGACCTGAAGTATTTTCATGAGGGCAGTCACAAAATCCCCCTGATTCCTATTTTGGTGCCGTCGGAAACCGACTTCATGGAATCGAACCTCGTGAAGAATCCGCGAATTGATGGGCTTTATCAAGTTTTGGTCTCAAACAAGGAAAACCTGCCTTCGCTGGTTCAGAGTGTGATAGACTCGGTCGGAGCGGATACATTGGATTCCGAGGCTTGGTACACATCCAGATATCTTCCCACTCCAACGATCATAGAAGCTGCTCGTGCGCTGTACGCAGGACATGGAGTCGCTGAAATTTCTCGAAGTGAAGCTGGGGCAATAAATCTCAGCGAGACTTCCGACACAATTGAGCAGATCATCGAGAGCTCGCGTGAGGGAGGAAGAAAGTCCATATGCTTCGTTACCGGTGTTCCGGGAGCAGGAAAGACGCTTGTTGGTCTCAATGTGGCAACGAAGTATCACGACGCTAGTAGTGAACTTCACAGTGTTTTCCTGTCCGGCAATGGTCCGCTGGTAGCTATTCTCCGTGAGGCACTGGCCCGTGACATGGTGTCGCGAGAAAAGGCACTTGGAAGGAAAATTCGAAAAGGCGATGCCGGTTCACGCGTCAAGGCCTTTGTCCAAAACGTTCATCATTTTCGCGACGAAGGTTTAAGGGATGCGAAGCACTCACCGGCCGACCATGTTGCCATATTTGACGAGGCGCAGCGGGCTTGGAATCTTGAACGAACAAAATCATTCATGGCTCGCAAGAAAGGCGTGCCGGACTTTAAGTCCTCGGAACCCGAATTCCTCCTCTCATACATGGACCGTCGTGATGATTGGGCTGTGGTGATATGTTTGGTCGGTGGCGGACAGGAAATCAACACCGGAGAGGCGGGAATCGGAGCATGGATTGAAGCTATAAAAGGCACTTTTTCGCACTGGGACATCTACATTTCACCAAGACTGAATGATAGCGAGTATGGCACTGCTGGGGACATGGTCGCTCTGGCAAATCACAGTCAAGTCCAACTGTTGCCGGAACTCCATTTGGGGGTTTCCATGAGGTCCTACCGGGCGGAGCGAGTCTCAGAGTTCGTAAAGAAAGTTCTGGATTGCGAAGTCAATGCCGCAAAGAATCTTCTATCTGCTATAGACGATCGGTATCCGATCTTCATGACTCGGCACCTAGGTAAGGCCAAGTCATGGCTCCGCAATCAAGCGTGCGGTAATGAGCGGATTGGCATGATTGTTTCCTCTAAAGCTGAGAGACTCAAACCACACGCAATTGATGTGAAGACCCCAGTCAATCCGGTCAAGTGGTTTCTCGACGGTAAGGAAGATGTTAGATCTTCATACTATCTGGAAGATGTTGCCACTGAGTTTCATGTCCAGGGTTTGGAGTTGGATTGGGCGTGCGTTTGTTGGGATGGTGACTTTCGATTCGGCCAGAACGGTTGGCAACATTATTCATTTCGCGGAACTAAATGGCAAAGGATCAAGAAGCTCGAACGACAGGTCTACTTGAAGAACGCGTACCGAGTCCTACTGACAAGAGCTCGGCAAGGAATGGTCCTGTTTGTACCAGAGGGATCTTCCACTGACCCGACACGCAGTCCATCGTTTTATGATTCAACTTTCGACTATCTCAAATCGATTGGAATTCGCGAACTTTAGTCAGAGCTAGTCCAGTAGGTCCGAAGCCCTCTGCTTCGGACCTACTGAAATCCATACTAAAGATTACCCGCCTCCACCATCACCTCTATAACAAACCGCTCCAGCGGATGCTTGCCAAGACCGAGCTGGTGGTGCATCGCTGCGATCTTGTTCTTCCAAGTGAGGATGCTTTTCGGGCCATTCATCGCCGTGTCATTGAGGATATACACGAATACCAGCCAAGCGGGAATGTCATTGAGCACGCGCAGAAGATACAAGTGCGCGAGACGATTGGTGTATTGATAGTAGGTACCGGACCAGTCGGAGCCAGTCGTGACGCCAAGGAAATCGCGCGTTTCATCGAGGCTGCGGCGAATATGCGCCAATGCCGGTTCGCCCGCTTTGCTGCCCGGTGAAGACATCTCCCGCAAGTGAGCTTTGGCTTCGACAAGGATGACATCACCGCGATCGGTCGTCGCCAATCCATCCCAAACCGGACCGCCGTGCGGCCAGAACGATTCGAGCGAACGGTTGCGGAGTTTGTCTTCGAGACCGAGCACTTTGAGAAACTGCCCGTCGCTGTATTCGGCGTAGTTGTCATTTGCGAGCGGCGAATGCCAGATGATCGAATCATCGCCTTTGAGCCCGAGCGGACCGCGCAATTTGTTCGCGAGGGAATTCGGATTTGAGTTGACGGCTGTCTGGAGCCAATGCTGGCTGCCTTTGGCTTTTTCCAATTGCTGAATTCGTGACATGCTTTGATCCTCCTAAAGCATGAGTATCGACAAAGAAGTAGACGATATTGAGAATCAGGACAATGAGCGGCGGCCGGTATCGTTTCAGATTGTGTCAATTGTTCAGCAATTCCACTGTCCCCCTAATGTCACTCCAGAATATCGACATTTCGGGAACCGCGATTAATCCAACAGTGTTTAAGCGTGTGCAGTATCAACAATTACAGAGGATGTTTCAAACTTAACGATAGGAGTTAGTGGTGGCAGACAAGAAGATCATTGCCGTCGTCGGCGCGACCGGCGCCCAGGGCGGCGGACTCGTGCGCGCAATTACAGGCGATAAGTCGAGTGAATTCGCGGTGCGGGCAATCACCCGCAATGTGGATTCGGACAAAGCCAAGGCGCTGGCCGATCTCGGCGTCGAAGTTGTCAGCGCGGATATGGATAACCCGGAGAGCTTGAAAAAGGCCTTCGCAGGAGCTTACGGAGCTTTTTGCGTAACGAATTTCTGGGAGCACTTTTCGGCGGAGAAAGAAGTCACGCAGGCCAAGTCGATGGCGGAAGCCGCCAAGGCAACGGGGCTCAAGCATGTCATCTGGTCGACGCTGGAAGATACCCGCGAATGGGTGCCGCTCGATGATAACCGCATGCCGACCCTGCACGGCAAATACAAAGTGCCGCATTTCGACGGCAAGGGTGAGGCGGATAAGTATTTCAAGCAAGCGGGAGTCCCAACGACCTATCTGTTGACCTCATTCTATTGGGACAATTTCATTTACTTCGGCCTCGGCCCCAAGAAAGACCAAAACGGCAATCTGGCGATCACGTTTCCGATGGGGAACAAGAAGCTCCC
>CAZIBI010000068.1:3719-8250 GCA_964537215.1 uncultured Ignavibacteria bacterium
GCCGACATTTGGGCGACTCCGACTGGCGTGAGCAATTCCGCCGGCACGCTAGCGTTGCATTTGATCGGCAACATCTGCCACTTTATCGGTGCTGTCATCGGTGAGACTGGATATGTGCGCAATCGCGATGCGGAGTTTGCCTTGCGTGGATTGCCGCTCGCTGAATTTGAAACGCGAATCGATCTTGCCATCCAGTCGGTCGAAATCGGACTATCGAGAATCAATGATCTGGATCTGGAAAAACCGTATCCGATCATGCTCGGTGAAATCCAACTGACGATTGGCCAATTCATCACGCATCTGGCGCCGCATTTTGCCTATCATCTGGGCCAGATCGACTATCACCGCCGGCTCGTTACGGGCAACAACCAGACGGTCGGGGCACAGGATATCTCGAAGCTTGTGTAGCTCGCGGCTACTTAGCAGTTAGCATCCCTCTTATTGCAGCTTTTTCAACATGCTCCACATCGGATCCCACGACGGTAAGGTCGCCGGCTTGGTATCGAAGATTGCTGCAACTTCCTTGGGGAGCAGTTTCTTGTCGATGATGACGCAGTAGACATACTCGTTGAACCAATCGTCATACATCGTCCAATAGCCTTTTTCGCCGCCCTTGTCGCCCCAGCTGTTTTCGACTTTCCATTTGGTGGCCATGCCATTGACCGTATCGACGCCGGTGAATACCATCGCATGGGTCGGCGAGCTGTCACGGTACATAATTCGTTCGCGCTTGGTGAGACTGACATCGAACCCGTAGACAGAGCTGTAGTCATAGATGCCGGCGGCAAGGATGCCTTTGGCGCCGTAGTTGTCTTTGCCAACATCGCAGGCGAAATAAAGCGGGTCATTGCCGAGAACGGTAGCCAGCGCATAGCGTTTGAGGCTATCGATCGGAAGATTGACAAAGCGCAGGTTGTTGCGGTCGGCGATGTTGCTCGACCAGTTCATCTCATAGTACTTGAAATAATCGACTCCCGGATGATCAAAGATGACGACCTGGTCTTCAAGTTTGACACCGATCATATCTGTATAGAATTGTTTGGGAGTGTATTCTTTCGGCGGCGCCACGACTGAATCCTTGCTTTCGAAACGCCAGGTGAACTTTTGCGGCGGCTCGCCAAAATTGAGCGCAAGTATGCTGTAAATCTCGCGCAGCATCGATTCCTTAGCAGTTCGCAGCTCGCCCGGAGTCTTGCCGGATGCGAACATGTCGCGGAGCAGGGAAGCGTCTTTGCGGAGTTTGCGATTGAGGACTCCGTTCAAGCCGCCGGTATGCGCGGTCGCATAGGTTTCCGGCATGATCTGATCAGGAACGACACCGTACTTGCCGATGAGATCGACGACATACGACCACCAGCCGCCGTCACCGCAGGGGTCTTCCAGCAACAGGTCGACATCGCGATCGTCAAGCGGACGCGGTGCGAGCTGAATCATCGCTTCCAAAAACGTGTTCGACTTCTCCAACTTGTCCCAGAAGAACAAGTAATTGGTGGACATCTTGAAGGTGCCCAGCTTGAGTTTATCCATGACTTTCGGGCGAAGCATATTTGACGCCGCGAACATCCAGCAGCGGCCGGAGGCTTCCTGATTGGTGATTTCGCCGGTAGTGATCTCTTTGCTGAAAATCGAATTGTGCGCGATGACGCGATCCCGATTTACCGCGAGAGCCGAAATGTCATTTGCCGTCAGCGCATTGTATGCGGCAGGGTTTCTACCGTTGTTGGCAAAGTTGGCGCGCAGGCGTTCGATCATATCAGCGCTCAATCCGGTTGCCGCCGACTGCGCTAAACAACAAGACGCCACCAAAATCGATGCGCCCGTGAACAGTGCGGTTAGAAGTCGATTATTCAAGTTCATGATCTGTTCCTTAGAGGTAATTTTCTAATATGCGACAAGATAAGCCATAAATCGCCGTATTGTCAACAGATTTGGCGGCATAGAATTAGCGTTGCCTTGGTGCCGGCCCAAGAAATTATCATCCACCAATATTATCTGATTTCGCTTGCCAGAATTACAAGCGGAGCATAAATTATGTGAAACTTGTCACAAGCGACAATGCATGTAGGAGTGTATGGAAATGAAGCTTGAAGAAATCAAGAAATTTGCTGCCGGGAACAAGATAGAGTTCATTGATGTCAAATTCGTCGACCTGTCGGGAGGTTGGCACCATATCACTCTGCCGATCGAATCGTTGGACAAAGAGCTGTTCGAAAATGGAATTGGCGTCGACGGTTCATCGCTGCGCGGTTTTACTTCGATTGAGCGCGGCGACATGATTCTGTTACCCGATCCGGAGACTTTGTTCGTCGATCCGTTCTTTGATCAAGCCACGATTTCATTCATCGGCAATATTATGGAATCAGGCCGCACGGTGACACCATACTCGCGCTGTCCGCGCCGGGTGGCAGCGGCAGCCGAACGTTATGTTTCCAAAATCGTCAAGGGTGCCCAAGCTTTGATTGGCCCCGAGTTTGAATATTACGTGTTCGATCGCGCCGACTATCGGCAACAGCCGGGGATGGCCTATTATCGTGTCAAATCGGCAGAGACTGACGATATCGACGACGATACTTCCGACAATCTCGGCTACAAGATCGGTTGGAAGAAGGGTTACCACGCTGCGCCGCCGCTTGACAGGACTTTTAATCTACGTTCAGAGATTTCGACTTTGCTCAAGAACGTCGGAGTCGGGCTGAAGTATCACCACCACGAGGTCGGCGGCCGCGGTCAGCATGAGATCGAAACTAAGTTTCAACCGCTTCTTAAAATGGCGGACCAGTCCATGCTGGTGAAGTACATGGTCAAGAACCATTGTTTCCGCAGCAATCGCTCGGCGACATTCATGCCCAAGCCGTTGTTCAATGAGCCGGGTTCCGGAATGCACGTGCACCAGTATCTCGCGATCAATGGCAACTCATTGTTCTTCGACAAGAGCGGCAAAAACGTGTTGTCCAAGGAAGGGCTGTTCTACATCGGCGGTATTCTCAAGCATGTCGATTCACTGTTAGCTTTTACGAATCCCTCGACCAATTCTTTCAAGCGCCTCGTGCCGGGATTTGAAGCGCCGGTCGCGGGGACGTATTCGATGGGCAACCGCACAGCTTGTATTCGCATACCGGGTTATCAACGTAATCCCAAGACCATGCGTTTTGAGTTCCGTCCTCCTGATGCCACGATGAATCCGTATCTCGGCTATGCCGCGATGGTAATGGCCGGGCTTGACGGCATCAAGAACCGGATTGATCCGGGCAAGCCGCTCGACAAGAACCTGGACGATTTATCAAAGATTGAGTTGGATAAGATTCACCAATTGCCGACTTCGCTGGATCGTGCGACAAAGGCGCTCGAAGCCGATCATTACTACTTGCTTGAAGGCGGCGTTTTCTCCGAAGATTTGATCGAGAACTGGCTCAAGGTGCGCAATGACGATTTCAGCAATATCGGCCGCCAACCTACCGTCGGCGAGTTCGAGTTGTACTATGACTGCTAATGGTTGCAACTCCCGCATGGATGCGAGCCGGTAGGCGTTGTTCGGACCTGATGTCACACTCGCACCCTCATCAGCACGATCATCCGCATCCCCATTCGCATGACCATTCCGGCCATCAAGGCCGGCATGAGCAGAAAACCAAGTGGGTTGTTTTACTCACGGCGATCACCATGGTCGCCGAAATCGGTTTTGGTTACTACACAAATTCGATGGCGCTGCTCGCCGACGGCTGGCACATGTCCTCCCATGTTTTGGCAATCGGGTTGACGTGGTTTGCCTATGCAGTTGCGCGGCGCAATCACGACAATCCGCGTTTCGGCGCCGGCACCGGCAAAATACTGGCGCTTTCGGGTTACACTTCGGCGCTGCTGCTGCAGGTCATCGCGATTTGGATGGCTATCGAATCAGTCGGGCGCTTTCTCAAACCGCAGGAAATTCTCTTCGGGGAAGCGATCATCGTAGCTGCTGTCGGTTTGGTTGTCAATGCGGTCAGCGCACTTGTACTTCACCACAAAGCTGAACACTCCGACCACAACATCCGGGCCGCTTATCTCCACGTGATTGCCGATGGGCTCACGAGCCTCACGGCGATAGCTGCACTTACTGCCGGTTGGATTTGGAAGATTTACTCGCTCGACGCCATTAGTGGCGTCATCTGCTCCTTTGTAATTACCAAGTGGGCTTATGATCTTTCGGTAAATTCTGCCAAGGAACTGCTGGATTACAAGTAGTAACTGTACTCGCGGAGCGTTTAGTTCTCCCGGGATGAGAAGCAATCACAAGAATCTGTGCAAGTGAATAGCCGGAAAAATCTTCCCAATCAGGTTGACAATGGGCGTAGGGTTTATATCTTTGGCAATCGTGCTATGGGGGTGTAGCTCAGTGGTAGAGCATGTGCCTTTTAAGCACAGGGCCGATGGTTCGATCCCATCCACCCTCATATAAGACATAGTCGATTGAATGCACCATTAGCTCAGTTGGTAGAGCAGCTGACTCTTAATCAGCGGGCCCTAGGTTCGAGTCCTAGATGGTGCATTTTGA
>CAZIBI010000069.1:0-8217 GCA_964537215.1 uncultured Ignavibacteria bacterium
GTCTGGTCGCGTTCCGGTCCCGTCGACAAGATACTAATCTTTGCGCCGACAAATGACTCGATTTTCTGCAAATAGGCTTTCGCCTGGGAATCGAGATCGGCAAACGACCTGGCAGCCCCGATAGGCTTCTTCCAGCCCGGCATCGTCTCATAGACCGGCTCAACGTGTTTGAACTGGAAATTGGATTGCGGCGGCGTATCGCAAATCTTGCCACCAAATTTGTAACCGACGCAAACCTTCACTTCATCCAGACCGTCAAGCACATCCATCTTCATCAGCGCGATATCCTCCACGCCGTTGATTCGCACGGCATATTTCAGCAGCACCAGGTCAATCCAACCGCAACGGCGCGGGCGGCCGGTGGTCGAGCCATATTCGTTGCCGCGTTCGCGGAGTTTGTTGCCGACATCATCGAGCAACTCGGTTGGAAACGGCCCGCTGCCGACGCGCGTCTGGTACGCCTTGACAATTCCCGTGATGCGTCCAAGATGTTGGCAGCCTATTCCCAGACCTGTTAGCACGCCACCGATGGTCGTATTCGAAGACGTAATGAAAGGATATGTTCCGAAGTCGACGTCGAGTAATGTGCCCTGTGCGCCTTCGAAGAGAATCTTCTTGCCGCTGCGGGTGGCATTATCGAGGTACTCGGACACATCGCAGATTAGCGATCTGGCTTCTTCCCGTTTTGCAACCAATGTCTCAAAAGTCAAGTCGACATTCGGGCGCTGATCTTCCGGCAGTTTGTCGAAGATGTGTTTCTTGGCATCGAAGTTTTCTTTGATCTTGCAACGCAGCACATGATCGTCGAAGATATCGGCAAACTGTATCCCGCAACGGCCGATCTTGTCGAGATAGGCCGGTCCAATGCCGCGTTTGGTAGTTCCCAACAATGCATCGCCGCGCGCTTCTTCCATGATCGAATCGATAATCTTGTGGTACGGCATCACCAGATGCGCGCGCCCCGAAACCAAAACACGGCCCGCGACTTTAATGCCGCGGCTCTCCAACTCGCGCATTTCTTTGAACAACTGAAACAGGTCGAGCACGACACCGTTGCCAATAATACAGGTCTTGTCCGCGTGCAAAATACCGGAAGGAATAAGATGCAGCACAAACTTGTTCTCGCCGACTTTCACAGTGTGACCGGCGTTGGCGCCGCCTTGACAGCGGGCAACAATGTCATAGTCCTTCGACAGCAGGTCGACAATTTTGCCTTTGCCTTCATCCCCCCACTGTAATCCGAGAACAACTCGATTTGTCATCAACAACTCCCGTCGAAATCTATTTTGTCAGAGACGCAACCCATTCGAGTACCCGCTGTTTGCCGTCGCCCAACTCAATCGAAAAGGTGATAATATTTTCACGTTTGATTTCCAGTAACTTGGCGAGATTAATAATCGCCTGCGCCCTTTTGCTGCTCGGGACCTTGTCCGCCTTGGTCAAAATGTATAGATGGTTTTTCACCAACGGTTGGGTCCATTCGTGCAGCATGATATCCAAATCCGTCGCTTCGTGCCGGATATCGATCAGATGTGCCAATCCCTTAAGAGCCTGGTTCTTCTCAAAGTAGAATTCCAGCATGCGCTGCCACTTCTCGCGGTCAATCTTGCCGGCGCGGGCATAGCCATAGCCAGGCAGGTCGACAAAGTAATGGCGTTTCTCGACGAGATAGAAGTTGATCGATTGCGTCTTGCCGGGAGTTTGCGATACCTTCGCCAGATTGCGGCGATTGAACAGTTTGTTCAGCAGCGAGGATTTTCCAACATTGGAACGGCCCGCAAATGCAATTTGCGGCAATCCTTCCAATATCAATTGATCCGGTAGATAGGCAGTCCTATCCAGCGTCACCAGAGTCAGGTTTACTCTCTCTTACTCTTAAGTTTCTACCGGTGAGAAAAGGTATGGAAACTACTGCGGGAAGGCAAGCGCTAAAACTTCAGTTGCGCTCTTTACATACCGAATTGTCAGTTTGGAAATCAAATCCTTGGGCAGTTCTTCGATATCCGGTCGGTTGGCAGCAGGTACAGCCACGGTGAGTATCCCCGATCGTAGCGCCGAGATCAACTTGGCGTTCAATCCGCCGACGGGGAGAACCTCGCCGGAGAGGGTAATCTCGCCCGTGTAGGCTATGCCTTTAGCAGGCAATCGCTTCGTAAAAGCCGAACATAAAGCCACCAGTATCGTGATTCCGGCTGACGGGCCATCCTTGGGGACGGCGCCTTCGGGCAAATGCAAATGCACATCTTGATTCTTGAACGCGTCCCTTTCAATTCCGACTTTGTCGGCGCGCGACTTAAGATGCGTCAAAGCTGCCCGCGCCGATTCCTGCATAACGTCGCCGAGTTTGCCAGTCAATGTCACGCGCCCGGTGCCGTCGGTCAAGACAACCTCAACCGGCAGAATTTCGCCGCCCGTGCGCGTCCAGGCCAGCCCAATCGCCTTGCCTGTAACCATTCGTCCCAATTCAGTATCATGAAATTTGCGCACACCGAGATACTTCTTGAGATCGGCTTTAGTTACCGTGAAGCTCTTCTTACGTTCACCCTTGGCGATCTTCTCCGCGATCTGCCGCATGATTGAACCGATCTGTCGTTCGAGTTCGCGTACGCCGGATTCGCGCGTGTATTCGCGGACAATGGCGAAGGTCACTGGGCGGGCAATAGTGATGCGGTACTTTTCAAGGCCGTTTTCCTTTTGCTGTTTGGGAATCAGGAATTTTTCGGCAATCTGGACCTTCTCAAGTTCAAGATATCCCGGAAGTTCAATCATTTCCATGCGATCTAGAAGCGGTCTGGGGATTCCGGCAGTTGTATTTGCTGTGGTAACGAAAAGAATCTGCGAAAGATCAAACTCGCATTCGAGGTAATGGTCTTGAAAAGTCGAATTCTGTTCCGGATCGAGCACTTCCAACAGCGCCGAGCCCGGATCGCCGTGGAAGTCCGAACCGATCTTGTCGATTTCGTCCAGCAACAATACGGGATTATTGCTTTTCACCTTCTTTAGCATTTGCACAATACGGCCGGGCATGGCGCCAATATAGGTTCGCCGGTGGCCGCGAATCTCTGCCTCATCACGCATACCGCCAAGCGACATGCGAGCGAACTTACGATCCAATGCGTGCGCTATTGATTTCCCGAGCGAAGTCTTGCCGACGCCCGGAGGCCCAACCAAACACAAGATGGGTCCTTTGACATTCTTCGAAAGCTGCAGAACCGCAAGATGCTGAAGAATGCGCCGTTTGGCTTTGTCCAAGCCAAAGTGCTCGCCGTCCAGAATCGATTCAACTTCCTTGAAATTGGTTCGATCTTCCGTGCGGGAATTCCACGGCATTGCCAGAATCCACTCGAGGTAGTTGCGAATCACGTTGGCTTCTGCAGATGACGCATGCATCCGACCGAGACGGTTGACTTCTTCCAGTGCCTTCTTCTTTACTTCTTCTGGCAAACCGAGCTTGGAAATCTTTTCCTCGTAGTCGGTGATGTCGGCAGAGTCGTCAAACTGGCCAAGCTCTTCCTTGATCACTTTCAATTGATGCTGAAGGTAAAACTCGCGCTGTGTCTTGTTGAGCGATTCGCGAACGCCGGTGTCGATTTCCTGTTCGAGTTTAAGAATCTCAATCTCCGCCGACAGGTTTTTTGCCAAAAGTTCGAGGCGCTTCACCACCGACACGGTTTCAAGCATCTTCTGGCGAATCTCGATTGGCAGCAGTAGGTGTGCTGCGATCACATCGGCAAGCTTGCCGGCATCGCCAACTTCTGTCGTGTAGGACAGAATCTCGTCGGGCAGCCGCCGATTGAGATTCACATATTCGGTGAACGACGTTGTTACGGTGCGTGCGAGTGCTTCCAAACGCAACGAATCATCATCGTTGATATCGTTCACGACCTTGATGTAGGCGCCGATATATCCGGCGCTCGAAGTCAAACGCTTTACGCTCGCACGGCCGATTCCTTCCATCAGCACCTTCATTGTGCCATTGGATAGCTTCATCACCTGCAACACGCGCGAGATAGTCCCGAAGGTGTAGAGGTCGCTCTCGGACGGGATTTCCGTCTCTTTGTCGCGCTGCGCCAAAAGCAATATCTGCTTGTCACGCACCATGGCTTCCTGAAGCGCATCCACCGAAAATTGTCGACCGACAATCATCGGATACACCATATAAGGAAACACAATGGTGTCCCGCACTGGCAACACCGGCAGAAATTCTTTAATAGTCAGTTTTTCCGTTCCGTAGTGATAGATCATGTGATGGGTCAGGCGCTTTGCTTGCCCGACTTGGAGGAGCGCTCGATAATCGGCGGCTCTCCGGCAGAAATAGTCTCGTCGGTAATGATAATCTTGGCAACGTTGCGATAGGACGGTGCTTCGTACATGATGTCGAGCATCTTTTCTTCGAATATCGATCGCAAAGCGCGGGCGCCGGTTTTGCGTTTCCGGGCAATCTTGACAATCGCCTTAAGGGCTTCGGGAGTAAACTCGAGTTCGATATTCTCAAGTTGGAAAATCTTCATGTACTGCTTCGTGAGGCAGTTCTTCGGTTCGGTCAGAATCTGCATCATTGCGTCGTCGGACAACTCGTCCAACACGGTTACCATCGGCAGCCGGCCGATAAGTTCCGGAATCAGACCGTACTCAAGCAAGTCTTCGGTCTCTACCATGTGCAGCAATCCGCTGGTATCATCGATGCTCACATCGCTGCGATCCACCTTGAAACCAACCTGTTGCTTGCCAACCCGGCGGGCAATAATCTTTTCCAATCCGTCAAAAGCACCGCCGCAGATGAACAGTATGTTCTTGGTGTCGATCTGCACGAACGGTTGTTCCGGATGTTTACGTCCTCCCTTGGGAGGAATGTTCGACACGGTTCCTTCGAGCATCTTGAGCAGACCTTGTTGGACACCTTCGCCCGAGACATCGCGCGTGATCGAAGGATTCGCGGACTTGCGGGCAATCTTATCGATCTCGTCGACAAAGACCATCCCGAGTTCTGTTCGTTCCTTGTCGTAATCAGCAGCTTGATAGAGCCGCACGAGAATATTCTCGACATCCTCGCCGACATAACCGGCTTCCGTGAGGACCGTCGCATCGGCGATACTGAATGGAACCGAGAGCATGCGCGCCAATGTTTGTGCGAGCAGCGTCTTGCCGGTGCCGGTGGGACCCAACATCAAAATATTGGATTTCTCGACTTCAACCTCGCTGGTATCCGACGAGTTGAAAATGCGCTGATAGTGATTGTAGACAGCTACCGAGAGCGTCTTCTTGGCGCGATCTTGACCAATGACATACTGGTCGAGAAACGCCCGGATTTCCTTCGGCTTGTAGATCTTAACGGGACGTTGCGGCACCGCTTTCCGGCGCGGCAGATCATCAATCATCTCGTGCGTCATTTCGACGCACTGATCGCAGATGAACGCATTGTATCCGGAGAATAATTTCCGGACGCTATAGGCATCCTTGCCGCAGAATGAACAGCGCTCGACGCGCTTGGTGCCGTTGGTCATTTGATCGTCCTGAAGGCTATCGTTGGACTACGCCTTCTTCACATAGAGTTCGTCAATAATTCCGTAGCTCTTCGCTTCTTCCGATGACATGAAGAAATTACGGTCGGTGTCGGCGAGAATCTTGTCCAGCGGCTGTCCGGTATGCTTGGACAACAATTCCGAGAGTCTCTGCTTGTGCTGAACGGCTTCGCGAACCTGGATTTCCAAATCCGTAACTTGCCCCTGCGCTCCGCCGAGCGGCTGATGAATCATAATGCGCGAATGCGGCAGTGCAGCGCGTTTTCCCGGTTCGCCGGCCGCGAGTAGAAACGCTCCCATCGAAGCAGCAAGCCCCATGCAAAGCGTCGATACCTTCGGTTTGATGAATTGCATCGTGTCATAGATTGCCAAACCCGAAGTCACCACGCCACCAGGCGAATTGATGTACAAGAAAATATCCTTGTTGGCATCTTCCGCTTCGAGGAAAAGCATCTGCGCGATGACGAGATTGGCGATATTGTCATCAATCGGTGTTCCGAGAAAGATGATACGGTCCTTTAGCAGACGCGAGTAAATATCATAGGCGCGTTCGCCGCGGCCCGTCTGTTCGACAACAATCGGAATGAGTTGATTTCTCAAAGTATGTTCCTCCGTGAAGCCACTATTGCAGTGCCGACGGCGAGTCAGCGACTGTCTCAACCGTTGATCCGGCAATAATGAAATCAATAACCTTGTTTTCCAGTATCGTTTCCTTTAGGTCGGCAATTCGACGATTTTCCGTAATCGATTTGCGCGCCTCCTCCAGCGTCATCTTGTAGTTATCGGCAAAACGCTGCAGCCAGGTATCGATATCCGATTGTTCTACGCGAATATTTTCCTTTTCAGCAATCTCGTGAGAGAGAATATCCCAGCGGATCTGCCGAATCCCAACCGCCCGGTATTGATTACGAACTTCCTCTTCGTCAATCTTCTCCTTGGAGTTCTTGCGGACATCTTCCACCAGTCGTTCAAGATATCTTTCCACCAAGGCATCAGGCAGGTCAAAACGGTTCTTGTCGATAATTTCCTTGATCGTCTCTTCGCGCAGCGCGTCCTGGGCTTCTTTGGATTTGCGCGCCTGGATATCCAGCCGCAACTTTTCCTTGAACTGATCGAGCGTCGTAACCGATTCGTCAAACTGCTTGAAGAACTCGGCGTTGAGTTCAGCAAGGTTCAGGTGCTTGACGGACTTAACATTCGTCTTAAACCGAACGGTACTGCCGGCGAAGCGTCTATCGAAGTGTTCATTTGGATAGATAATTTCAATCTCGGTTTCAGCGCCGGCATCAAGTCCGCTTAACTGTTTGGCAAACTGGGTAGCAACTTCGCCTTCAACCAATTCCAATTGAACATTCTCGAATTTCTTTGTGCCCAGATTACCCGCACTGTCGCTGATAACTTCCAAATCGACCAGGACAAAATCGCCTTTCTCCGCCGGACGCTCGACACTTTCGAGCGAGGAGTTCTTGCGTTGTACGTACTCGAGCAAGTCGTTAACCTCGGCATCCGCTACTTTGTCTTCCGGCTTCTTGAGACTGAAACCCGTGTATTTTTCCAGCGTGATTTCGGGACGAACTTCAAACTCGGCAGTATAGGTCAGCGCCTTGCCTTCTTCGAAGTCGACATCGAGAATCTTCGGATAATCGACCGGCGTGACACCGGACTGTGCGATCGCATCGCGGTACGATTCATCCATCAGGTCTTCCAACACATCGCGTGCTGCGGCTGCGCCATAGCGCGACCGAATTGTTGCAAGCGGCGCCTTGCCCTTGCGGAAACCGGGAAGCTCGACATCCTGCTTGAGCTTGCGATAGACGGCGTCAAATTTCTCCTGAACGACGTCCTGGGTGACGGTGATCTTCAGGGTGCGTTTGCACTTTTCCCCCTGATTCAGTTCGAAGTTTACGGGCAAGACGATTCCTTTCCTGCGAGTAAGTATGGTGCGAACGGAGGGACTCGAACCCTCACGGTTATTCACCACTAGATCCTTAGTCTAGCGCGTATACCAATTCCGCCACGTTCGCACACGAAGATTTGGCAATAGTCTGACTTTATCGATGCGGAACTGCGTGAATTGGGCCGCGAGCTCCGATTCCGAATGCCATCCTGCGAAAGGGGGGACTCGAACCCCCACGACCGAAGTCACCAGATCCTAAGTCTGGCGCGTCTACCAGTTCCGCCACTCTCGCTTTTGCACCAAGCCGCACAATCGGCTTGAAAAGCAATCCAATGTATACGCAGCTACTGCGAGTGTCAAGGGAATAGTAGACGCGGGAATGGATGAATACTCGCCACAACGCCTTGAACTACCTTTTCTTAGGCGTATTCGTTGGATTCAAAAATCCCTTGAATTTCCTCCCACAATCTATATAATGAAACCGCCGTGAAGTACGGCGCATACGCCAAGTTAGAATTTCAATGGCGCTATCGTCTAGTGGTTAGGACGGGTGGTTCTCAGCCATCAAACCGGGGTTCGACTCCCCGTAGCGCTACCAGATAAAGAAGAGACTTCGACGATTGTCGGAGTCTCTTCTGTTTTTGCTGCTCAACTATTCTCTTCGCTTCTTTTTACAGTCAAAAAAAGAACCGCACCCGACCGAAGTCGAGTGCGGTTCCTATTGATCATCTTCCGATATGATTGCTCACATCAGAAAATCCTCATCTGCAATTAGCAGCCGGACGGAGCCGGGCCGCC
>CAZIBI010000070.1:0-5491 GCA_964537215.1 uncultured Ignavibacteria bacterium
GATACGACGCCAGCCGCAGAGACTGAAAGTCCAGTTCCGGCGAGGTCGCCGTTCTTATCGCTCCAAGTCAAGGTACCGGTTCCGCCGGAGACAAGCATTGCCTGTGAATAGGGCCGCCCAACTGTCCATTGAGGCAGAGTGTTCGTCATGATATTCAGCGCGGCATTGATTGTGAAGTTGAGGGTCTGATTGTCGGAAGCGAACGCTTCGTCAAAGACCTGCGCCATGAAACTGATCGGACCGGCGACGGTCGGTGTTCCGCTGACAAGGCCGGCTGACGAAAGAGTAAGTCCAGTTCCAGTTAATCCGCCGTTGCCATCCACCCAACTCAAAGCGCCGATACCATTGGCGGCACTAAGCTGCTGGGAATAGGCTACGCCAAGTGTCCAATTGGGCAGTGTATTCGAAGTGATTTGCAGGGTGGAAGATGTGCATTCGTATTGAGTAACTTTGAATGCATCGATAGCAGCTTCGACCACCGAACCGCCGGCAAGGTCGGAAGCTTCAAAGCGCATCTTCATCTGGGCGCTCGGAGTGACGAATTCGCTAGCCATGAATGAATGCTCATACCAGCCGCCATCGGCCTCATTGACCGGGCCGACTGTTTCGACGAGCACCCAACTACTGCCGTTGTTGCTGGAGATGTAGATATTGAAGACATCGGCATTGGGCTCGGCGCCGAAGGTATTGGAATACCAACGTGCGTAGCTGATGCGGGCATCGCCGGAGGAAAGGTCGAAGACCGGCGAGAACAATGTGGTCGTTCCGCCGTCGACATCGGTGTCGCCGCTGTTGCGGTCGGTCAGGTAGCACTGGCCGGAACCGTCAAAATCGGAAGGCGGGTCGCCGCGGGATCCGCCGCCAAGAGGCAGTCCCCTATTCCATAATCCAGCCGTCGCAGTGCTGGATACTGTCCAACCGAGGTTAGTTTCGAAATTGTCCGCAAAGGGCAATGTTGAACCAGTCGCAACGATTGCAGAGAATGGTGTGGTCGCTGACGGGTTGCTGAAAGTGCCGTTGCTCTGCTCTTGTGCAGACACATAGAAATCAACTGTGCTCAAGCAAGCTGCAGCCGGAATGGTGACTTCGTATATCGAGCCGGATACCAATGTTCCAGCGACATCGGTCCAGAAACCGCCGTCAACGCGATAGGAGAGCTCGACTGTATTCGGAACGAGTATACCGCCGAGGCTGCCGGAAACTTGAACTTTGAATGTCGTGGCTTCGTCCGGGGCGATGAGATTGGGAACGCCATCCGGATAAGTGAATGCAAGCGACGCCAACGGGATGGTCACGCCGACAGCATTCCAGGCTTTGGCAACCTGCGTTGCCCAGACACCAGAAGTGTCGAGGTCTTCGGCTGCCGTAACGGTAGCCAGAGCGGCATTGTAATAAGTGATATTCGAAGTCCAATAGAACAGGTCGGCGCGGGCAGCGACTTTGATGGCATTTTCAACACCGATACCGGCAACGGTGATGCTATGGTGAGTGCCGCCATCCGACAACAGGTAGAACCACTTGTTGCCGACGCCGGAATTCGTGTGCACGCCGCAGTAGTCGTTGAACTGGCTTGGGGAGCAACCGTTGACATCGTACCAATTCGGATCCGATGTGCCGTAATAGTCGGGATCGCCGAACGAATGCGGGTTCGCCATGGAGCGGAATGCAGAGCCGGAGGTTTGGCCGTTTTCACCCATCAACCAATCCGGAACATCCATGGTATCGTGTGCGAATTCGAAGGCTGCGCCCATCATGTCGGAGAATGATTCGTTGAGCGCGCCGGATTCTTTTTGGTAGACGAGGTTGGAGCCGTTTTCAGTAAAGGCATGACCCCATTCGTGGGCGATTACGTCAGGACAACCTGCGAGTGAGCGCCAGCCGGAACCGGCTGACCACACCACGATACGGCTGCCGTCCCAGTAGGCGTTGTTGTTGCCTTCGCCGCTGTAGTTGACGACGGTCAACATGGAGGTGCCAAGGTTGGTGTAGCTGTTGCGGTTGAATTCGCGAATCCACCAGTCATAGACCAGAGCCGAATAAACCTGGCCATCGACGGCTGCTGCTTGCGAGCCGCCGGCATTCCAGTTGTTGTCGGCATCGACAGCAATCGTTCCGGGCAAAGTCGATGAGGCGATATTTGTCTGAAGATAATTGCCGGCCGGCATCTGGCCATTGTGGCCATGCGGATTGTTCGTTATCTGGCGCGTGTTGTTCTTCATTTGATAAGTCGAACCGGTGAAGTCGACATCGATATGGCTGCGCGTCTGTCCCATTACATTGACGCCGGTACCGATGGCGTCGGTGTCCATGATGCGGTTAGCTTTGAAGACGACGGCGCCGGTTTTGGCATCGACGAAATACTCCCAACGACCCATCGGGGTGTCGGAATAGATGAACATGCGATAGCAGAGGTAATTCGTGCCCTCCCAGGGAAAAACGACGAGTTCGGCTTCGGCAGGATTGCCGTTGCCGAAGAATGACTTGAGGTCTTGAACAGCGATATCGGTAGCGGATGTTGCGGCAAGGGCTGGGGTAACATCCATATCAAGGTCGGGTTCAGTGTGGCCGTTGATCGTGCGCATGACACCGTCGGCGGTAAAGTGAGCGACGAGTTCCCCGCCGATGACTTTGATGCCTTTGTAGGTTTGGTCAATGCGCAGATGGCTCATGCCGTCGAGGTCGACATCCTGCTTGCGCAGGACCATTTCGTCGGCCGGGCTGGCGATGCGAAACGCACCGCGTTGCGCTTCGAGGAATTGAATGGCGGTACGGAATTCGGCGCCGCGCGCAGCAGGTGCCGAAAGTTCGCCGGTGACATAAGTAGGTACGCCCCGCTCGTTTTGATGGTACAATTCGACATTTTTATCGGTCCGAAGGCGATTCGGGCCGAATTTAGCGTCGTCAGAATTAGCAGCTACTGTTGTAGAATAAGACAGCAGGCATAACAGCAGCAGTGACGAGCAGAAACGTACAATAAACATGCTCTCCTCCAATTCAGCACATGGTCGTGGCGCGGAAAATTTTGGATGTCAAAAGACACCATAGTTGCTCGGTAGTAAAGGTAATTAACCGCTTTGTATATAAGGCATTTTAGGGATTAGTCAATTGTTTTTACGTTCGAATTCGAAGGCGAAAATGAAGGCAACAACAGTTGACAATAGGGGTCGAAGTTTTAGTCTTGCTTTTGACTTAGATCGAAGTTATCCTCCGCTCAATCGGTATATTCTCCGGTCCGGAAAGCCTCTGATATTGTCCTCCGGCCGGTCAGGCAATACGCAATCTATCTATAACAATGGGAGAATTATGATTAGCTGCAAGGCACTCTTTGCCGCGCTGGTAATTTCTGCCCTGTTTTTGGCTGCCGGATGCAGCCAGAGCAGCCTTAGCCAGGGCGAGCGCGCACTGGATGCGAAGAATTACCAGTTGGCAATTGACCACCTTGAGAAAGCACTCAAGGAGAGACCGACGGATGCGCGGGTGATGCGTTCGTTGGGTCGAGCTTATTACCACAAGGGCGACATGGTGAAGGCGGAGACTTATCTGGTCGAAGCCCATAAGGGTCTTCCCAACGACGGCACGACAGCGCTTTACTTGGGAATGGTAGCGGAAAGCAAGAAGGACTTCGCTTCGGCGGAGAAACAGTATCGCAGCTATTTATCACGCGATGGAAAATCGAAAACTGCTGAAGCAATCAAGGGTAGACTTCTGTACGTCCAGAATGAAAATCTCCGCGCGCAAGCCGAGGAAGCGGTGAAACAGGAGGCAGCGATCGGCAAGGAAACTCCTGGGGCAAATTCGGTGGGGGTACTTCCCTTTGTCGTCGGACCGAAATCGGATGAAACCACGCGTTCGCTGGCAACCGGTTTGCAGGCGGTCACGTGGTACGATTTAGCTTCTGTGCCAGAGCTTCAAGTGGTCGAGCGGCTCGAATTCAAGTATCTGATGGATGAACTTAAAATGTCGGAGGAAGGATTGTCCGACAAAAAGTCGGCGCCGCGGCTTGGCAAATTGGTGCGAGCGGGCAAACTTGTAAATGCCAGCGTCGACAAACCGGAAGCAAATTCATTTGCACTGAACTCGGCGCTTGTGAACACGAGTGATGCCGGCTACACGCCGACCTACGGAAAAGACGCAAAACTCAAAGACGCGATGAAGATGCAGAAGGACATGGTTTTGGCGGTGGTGGACAGTCTTGGAGTCGATGTCAGAGGCAGCCGGCGGCAGGCATTGAAGAAAGTGCCGACCGAGATTTACGATGCATTTCTCGCTTTCAGCCAGGGCGTAGAGCTTTACGACAAGGGCGAGTATGTCAAGGCGAAGAGCATGTTTGAACGGGCGATCAGTCTTGACCCGCATTTCGATTTGGCGCGTGACTTCTCCGAGAACGCGACTTTGATTTCGGAAAACTCCGGTTCGCTTAGCACGTTTGATGTGAAGATACTCGCGGCGAATTTCAATGAAGCGACGATGTTCGTTGACCCGATCAACACCGTGCTGAATATCACCAGTCCGGCGGTGGTCGATCCGCGCATTCAGGATCAACCGCAAAACAACAGCACCGGCACTGCAACCGTCTCCGGGACGATCAGGTAAGGGGGAAATGATGAAGTACATAACCATACTCATCATGGCGTTGCTGCTTGCGCCGATAGCGATTGCAGAGAATCCGCAGTCGAGCCAGGCGACGGTTTATTTTTTGCAGAATAATTGGACGGCAAAGTCGCTTACCGGCGGAAAGCACAAGCTAAACGAAGGCGTTTTCGGTTTGAGCGCCCTTCTGGCACAAAGCGATCGGTTCGCGTTTCAATTGGACGGCACGTTGGCAAATGCGAAGCAAGATTTCGGCAGTACTGAAAATAAGTTGTCGTCGCTGAACGATACGCGGGTGGCGGGAACGTTTTACTCGGCAAAGGGATTGACCTCGCTGACGGCGTACGCGAATCTGCCAACCGGCAAGACGAAGCTCGATGAAGAGCAATATGAGGTTGCGAGCGGTCTGGCAGACAACTCGCAGAAGTTTCTGGTGCGGCGATTTGGCCAAGGGCTGGATATTGGTGCGGAAGGGATGGTACATCCGGCGGCCGGAAATCTGAAGTTCCATCTTGGAGCGGGCTACTTGCTCAAGGGTAAGTTCCAGGCACGCGATAATGACACCGAGAAGTACAAGTTCGGCGACGAGATTTCCGCCAAAGCCGGGCTGGGATATCAGCAGGACAAGATCGCGTTCATGGTCGACGGTGGATTAACCGTGTACATGAAAGACAAGATCGGCGATGTGGAAGTGTTCCAGGCAGGCGCCGCAACAACGGTGCGGACGAGCATTTCTTACACCGACAGATTCAGCTTGATGACGGGTGTCGGAGTGTTGATGCGCGGAAAAGGCAAAGTTCAAGGCGCCAGTTCTGGCAACGATTTGGTTGACGAAGCCGAGCGCTCGGGACGGAACGAGTTTCTCTGGTACGGCGGCGTCGGTTACCCGATCAATGAAAAG
>CAZIBI010000070.1:5591-7709 GCA_964537215.1 uncultured Ignavibacteria bacterium
TTGCGGCAGGATGCAGCAAGGACAAAACGACAGGCCCCGGCGACGGCAATTCTGCTGATGTTTCGGTGCGCCTGCTGAAGTCGGCACTGGCGGAGCGGATTGACTTGATGCGGCTCACCATTTCACAAAATGAAGCGGTGATTTCGCAGACAACAACACAAGTTGTCAACGGTGCTTTCTCGTTCGGAAGTATTGTGCTTCCGATCGGCGAGTATTTCTTCCAAGTTGAGGGTGTCGATATCCTCGACAATGATGATCAACTAGTCATCTACAGCGGCGAAAAGTCTGTTCAGATTGGCGCAGGTTCGAATGGGGTGACTGTCGACGTCACGCCAGCCGTGCCGATGGTGCGGATTGCGCCATACAATTTGACGACGGCAGAGACAGCGACATTCAGTTCCAAAATTGAGTTTTGGAATATTGCGGAGTTGCTGTCGGGGACGGTGACGATTCCTTTTGATCCTACGAAGGTGCGCTTCCTAAGTGCTGCCGCAGCAAACGAGGATTGGGGAAATCTGAACATTTCGGCTGAAGCGATTGAGGGCGTGATTACTCTGACTTTCTCGCGGCTCACGGAGACCGATATTGTGCCGGGTCGGCATGATATCATCGATTTGAGTTTCGCCGCCGTTGCTGCGGGCGACATGACGCTGCAGCCGACGGCGTTGTCGCTGTTCGACAATGAAGGGACGATTCCAGAGTTTGGTCAATTGTATCAAGAGTCGCAGGCGGTGCATATTATCGGCGGCGGCTCGGGCAACCGCGGTGTCTTGACCGGATATGTTTATAATGCGACTACGGGCGGTGTTTTGACCGGCGCCAACGTTTCGATTACGGGACCGGATGCGCGTCAGACGGTTACGGATGAATCAGGCTCTTACTTGTTCGAGGACCTTCCGTATGGCACTTACGAGGTGACGGCAGCAATCTCGGGGTACATCACGTTAGTGCGCACGGTGGAACATTCCGCTTCGGTGACGACATCAGTGTTTGCGCTGTCGCAGCAATTAGCGGCAGGACAGTATCGTATTGTGCTTTCGTGGGGAGCGACGCCGGCTGATCTGGATTCACATTTGTGGACGACGATCAGCGATTTGATCTACGAGATCTATTTTGGCGATCAGGGTTCTGCCACAGAAGCGCCGTTCGTGCTGCTGGATACCGATGATGTCGACGGATATGGTCCGGAGACGATCACGATCTATCAGCTTTCCAGTCCGGCGATCTTTGCGGTTTATAACTACTCGGGAGACCCGGATATTACGGCCTCGAATGCGCAGATCGAGATTTACTCCGGCGACCAGAAGATCGGCAATTACAGCGTGCCGACTACGGGCACGGGCCGCTGGTGGTATGTGTTTGATCTGTCGGCGCAAGGTCAGATCACGGTACGCAATACCATATCAGATACTCCGCCGGTAGGAACGAAAGTTTCACCGTTGAAGGAAGCCAAAGCAAACCGATAGCGGTTGTTTGGAACTACAAACAGAGGGCGGACAGCAATGTCCGCCCTTTTTTTGTGCGTGTAACTTTGCGGAGTTATTGAGAGTCGGCGCCGTCGTCGAGCAAGTCGATTCCCTTTTGGATGCGAAGGTCTTCAATCTTGTCGATGGCACGATCCAATTGACGGCGGCGAGTTTTGGTGAGCTCTTCAAACGACTTTTGCGATTCGTCGATCTTCCTCCCTACCACATCCATCTTGTCGACGAACATCTTCCACTGCTTGTCGAAGGATGCGATGGCGCGCAAGATTTGTTCGGATGCCTGCTCAAAGGCGAAATTGTCGGACGCCTGGCGAACAACAGCTAAGATAGCATAGAGTGTGAGCGGCGAGCACACGATGACTTTGTTTTTGAGCGCATCGTCGAGGAGATCGCGGTCGGTTTCGTGAATGAAGGCGTAGACCTGCTCGTTGGGAATGAACAACAGCATGTAATCGACGGTCTTTTCGGATGGATTGATATAGTCGCGACCGCAGACGGCTTTGACGTGCTGGCGGACATCGCGCAAGAAATCGCTGCGGAAGCGATCACCGTCAGTCGTGCCCCTTGAATCCAAGTAACGCAGATAATTATCGAATGGAAATTTTACATCCATGTTGAGCATCAAGCCCTGCGG
>CAZIBI010000071.1:0-4385 GCA_964537215.1 uncultured Ignavibacteria bacterium
ATGTGGTGGCAAAAAGTAAGAGAACACGCCCCCGACGCCTAAACCCCTTTACGATTCCGCAGTTCCGTCTATCTGATCGGTGTATAGGTCAGCGCCTTGGTCGGGCAAAAATGCGCGCAGGCCGGATCGCCGCCGCAGAGGTCGCACTTGATCACTTCGTTGTGTTGTTGATCGAGCAGCGAACATCCAAACGGGCAGGCCGCTATACACGCCATGCAGCGCACGCAGACCTCATGGTCAATTTCATAAGCGCCTGTGGATGGATTAAGCTTGATCGCATCCACGAGGCATGACTTGACGCAAGCTGGATCCTCGCACTGCAAGCACACTACCGGAACCCACATTTCTTTGTGGCCGGCGTCAAGCGGGTAGATCCGGCTCCGTCCCTGCTTGCCATTCTTGGCATGCGTGAACGAACATGCCAACTCGCAAGTCCGGCAGCCGATGCACAGGTGCGGAATGACTTGATACTGCATCTTCATGATGACACCTCGAGATTCCATTGCACAATCTTGCCCATGTTGATCGCCGTGTCTTTCCGATGCGACTCGTCGTTAAGCTTGAAATATTCCTGCGGAATATTGCGGTTCTTGACCAGATAGTCGGCAAATTCGCGCGTTATCGTCGGAGCACCGGTCTTGACATCGCGCAGTATTTCAAACTCGCGTTTCCAGATCGTCCGCTTGAAGTTGTTGTCCTCGTATTTGATGTACCCGGTCGGACAATTCTGGGCGCAAGCAAGACAACCGACACAATCCGGCGGCGCTTCATTGAGCGGTGGCGCAATTTCCCGGCCGTGACCGCGATTAACGGCCGATATCGCCGAAAATCCCATCCGGTCGCAAATGCGCACACATATGCCGCAGAGAATGCAATCGTTTGGCTCCGGTACGGTTTGATAGCTGGTTTGAGTAACTCCGTAGTCGGCTGCCATGTCCTGTATGAGCTTGGTCTGCGGATGCCGAGCCAGATAGAGATCAAGCAGCGTCTTGCGCAACTCGATGACCTTGGGCGAGTGCGTTTGCACAATCAGTCCGGCTGCGACCGGATAAAGGCAAGACACGACGCTGTCGCTCCAGCCCTTCCACTCGCTCTTGGTGACTTCCACCGTACAGAGTCTGCAGCCGCCGTATGGCTCGACTGCCTCGTGATGACACAGCGCCGGCACATCAATCTTCTCCCGCCGCAAGACGCCGAGCAGATATTCGCCGGCTTCTGCACGCACGATTTTGCCGTTGACTGTGATAGTTACCGTACTCATCTATGCCACCTCGATTGCGTCAAACTTGCAAACCGCCTCACAGGCGCCGCACTTGGTGCAGCGTTCCTGATGAATAAAGTGCGGTTCTTTCTTCTTGCCGGTGATCGCGTTGTAAGCACACGCCGTGATGCAGGCAAGACAACCAGTGCACTTCTCTTCGATCACGGTATAGGTTATCAGTTCGCGGCATACCCCTGCCGGGCACTTCTTGTCGCGAATGTGCGCAATGTACTCGTCGCGGAAATATCGCAATGTCGACAGCACCGGATTCGGGCCCGACTTGCCTAAACCGCAGAGCGAACCGATCACCACCATTTCGGACAGCTTCTCGATCTTCTCGAGGTCTTCCATCGTTGCTTTGCCATCGCAGACTTTGATGGTCAATTCGTGCAGTTGATAAAGCCCCTCGCGGCACGGCGTACATTTACCGCAAGATTCCGAAACGAGAAAGTTCAAGAAGTAGCGCGCCACGTCGACCATGCAAGTCTTGTTGTCCATGACAATCATGCCGCCCGAGCCCATCATCGAACCATTTTCGGTGAGCGAATCAAAATCTACCGGCAAATCAAGCATCGCTTCCGGCAGGCAGCCGCCCGAAGGTCCGCCGGTCTGAACAGCTTTGAACGGGCGATTGTCGAGAATGCCGCCCCCGATATCGTAGATGATCTCTCGTAATGTCGTCCCCATGGCCACTTCGATGAGTCCCGTATTGCGGACCTTGCCGACCAACGAGAATGCTTTGGTCCCGGAATTGTTCGCGCGTCCGATGGATTTGAACCAATCTGCGCCATTGACTACGATCAACGGCACATTAACGAAAGTCTCGACGTTGTTCAGCACCGTCGGCTTGTCGTGCAAGCCCTTGACCACCGAACGAATGTACTTTGCCCGCGGCTCCCCGATTTCGCCGGCAACCGATCGCATCAGCGCCGATGATTCGCCGCACACAAAAGCCCCGGCTCCGCGCGCAATGCGAATGTTGAACGAAAAACCGGTGCCGAGAATATTCTCACCCAACAAGCCATATTTCAAGCAGTCATCGATTGCACTTTGCAAGTGTAACACAGCCAAAGGATACTCTTCGCGAACGTAGATGTATCCCTGTTTCGCGCCTACCGCGTAGGCACAAATCATCATGCCTTCCAGCACGCTGTGCGGATCGCCTTCCATAATCGAACGATCCATGAACGCACCCGGGTCGCCCTCATCGCCGTTGCAAATCACATAGCGGACATCCGACTCAACCGACTTGCAGGTCTTCCATTTTTTCCCCGCCGGAAAACCGCCGCCGCCGCGTCCCCGCAAATTGGCTTTGTCGACTTCGGAAATCACATCGTCCGGTGTCATTTCGCCGATTGCCTTCGCCAGTCCGGCATATCCGCCGACAGCGATGAACTCCTGGATCGAATGCGCGGCTATCTTGCCCAAATTGCGCAGGGCCAGCCGGTGCTGATGCTTGAAGAACTTGACGTCGCTGTACTTTTCGATCATCTGGTTCGTTACCGGATCGGTGAAAAGGCGATCTGTAATTATTTCCTGCCCGGCAATTGACTTGGCGATGATCTCGGGAATGTCCTTCGGCTTGACCTTGACATAGAAGGTCCCCTGGGGCTCGATGACAACCAGCGGTCCCTGCTCGCAGAATCCGTGGCAGCCGGTTTCCTTGACCGCTTCGACCGAGAAATCTTTGATATCGCGCTCACTTAGAGCAGTCCGGAATGCTTCGACAAGCTTGGCGGCGCCATTTGCCAGGCAACCAGTTCCGCAGCAGACGATGACTTTCTTCTTGTGTTTGGCTTCTTCGGCGGAAAACAACGATCGAAGTTGTGCGAGATGTTGAGTCGAAGTTATTTTCATCGAACTATCCCTTCACCAGCTTCTTCGCACCGGTTACTTTCACTGAACCGTGATACTGATCGTTGACAATCACCACCGGCGCCATGGCGCAAGCACCGACGCAGGCGACGACTTCGAGCGAGAACTTCATGTCCTCCGTAGTCTGCCCGGCCTTGATCTTAAGCTCATTTTCGATTTGATCCTGAATCAGTTTAGCGCCGCGAATGTGGCAAGCAGTCCCAACGCAGATGCGCACGACCTTTTCGCCCTTCGGATTCAAGCTGAACGCATTGTAAAATGTCGCAACTGAAAACACCTTGCTCAAAGGCACATTCAGCGTTGCCGCGGTCAGTCTCAAGGCGTCGCATGGCAAGTAGCGATACTCTTTTTGAATATCCTGCAATACCATGATCAATGATGAGGCATCCTGCGGATGACGCGCAATAATATCGGGCAATTTGCTGAAATCGTGGTTCATGCCTGCGCCCTCAATTTCAACTGATTCGTGGCGTACTGGTACCCCTCGTCCGCGACCCGAAGGTTCATTTCCAGCAGATCTTTTTTCTTACCCATCTTTTCTTTGATGAGTTCGATCAACGTGTCATAGCTGACAACTTGAGTCGCTCCGATAAAGGCGCCGAGCATAATCATATTCACAGTCTTCACGCTACCGGCCTTGATCGCGATATCATTTGCCGGTATGAGGATTTCGGTCACATCACTGCGGTTGGAAGTAATCTCGATAAGTGACGAATTGACAATAATTGTCCCGCCGCTGCGAACGCGCGGTGCAAATTTTTCCAGCGAAGGCCGATTGAACACCACCAGCCCCTGCGGCGTGTTGATAATCGGCGAACCGATGCGTTGATTAGAAACAACCACCGTGCAGTATGCCGTTCCGCCGCGCATTTCCGGCCCATACGACGGCAACCAGACGACCTGCTTGCCTTCATGAATTCCGGCGTAAGCCAACAATTGGCCCGCAGTCATGATTCCCTGTCCGCCAAAACCCGCGAAGGTAACTTCGTATTGCGACAATTTACACCTCCAACCTTGGCTCTGGCCTCTTGAACACGCCCAACGGATAGTAAGGCGACATATTCGTTTGCACCCACTTGGTGGATTCGCATGGCGTCAAGCCCCAATTGGTCGGGCAGGTCGAAAGCACTTCAATCATCGAGAAACAGCGATTGTCAATTTGATTCTGAAACGCCATCCGGATTGCCTTCTTGGCGCGGACAATATTCTGCGGCGTGTGCACCGCCACACGTTCGATGTATCCCGGCGT
>CAZIBI010000071.1:4485-7074 GCA_964537215.1 uncultured Ignavibacteria bacterium
TCAAGAAAGTCGACATTGAAATAATTGTATATCAGCACCGAGCAGCCGACCGGCGCGACGCCGACCGTGCGTTCGCGGATATTGCACTCGTCGATGACCTCCGCCACCATGCGATGGATAATTCCATGCGTGCAGCCCGGACAGTAATGCGTAACGACATTGCTGAATGCTTCCGGCCGGGCGAAGGTCGTCGTCGTGGCATTGTCTTTGAGTTCAGTCATACTATTTCTGCGCTCCTTGGCCGAGCAACTTGAGGATTTGCTCGCGCACTTCTTCGGGCGCCGGGACGATTCCGCCCGTCCGTCCAAAGAATTCCACCGGCTTTTTGCCCTGCACGGCTTTGTCGACGTCTTCGACCATCTGCCCCATGCTCATTTCGACCGTCAACACTTTCTCGATATTCGCCTTGGCGGCTTCGCGGCGGATTTCCATTTCGGGGAACGGCCAGAGCGTTATCGGCCGCAGCAGACCAATGCTGATTCCCTGCGTTTCCAGGTCATCGATAACCGTCTGGCAAATGCGCGCCATCGTGCCGTAAGAGACAATCAAGATTCGATTCTTGTCGCTGACTTTGTATAGTTCGAAGCGAATCTCGTTCGCCTTCATCTGCTCATATTTTTCATGGATCACGATGTTGTTTTGCTCAAGAGCGTACGGATCAAGAAACAGCGACTTGGTAATCAGCGGTTTGCGTCCTTTGGCGCCCGTGATCGCCCAATCCTTCGCCGGCAGCGGCGCCTCTTCGTATTTGTCAGGAAATTCTACCGGCTCCATCATCTGCCCGATCATGCCGTCGCCGATGACCAAAACCGGATTGCGATACTTGTCGGCAAGATGAAATCCCAGCATCGTCAGATCTACGGCTTCCTGAACGCTCGCCGGTGCCAAGACCAGGAGTCGGTAGTCGCCGTGTCCACCGCCCTTGGTTGACTGGAAATAATCGGATTGCGCCGGAAGGATTCCGCCCAACCCGGGACCGCCGCGCATGATATTGATCAGCACTACCGGAAGCTGCGCACCGGCCATATAGGAAATCGCCTCTTGCATCAGACTGACGCCGGGACTCGATGACGAAGTAAACACTCGCTTGCCTGTTGACGCCGCGCCAAAGAGCATATTGCCGACGGCGACTTCCGACTCGGCCTGCACAAAAACGCCGCCGACTTCCGGCAGACGTTTGGCCAGGTATTCGCCGACTTCGCTCTGCGGCGTAATCGGGTAGGCAAAATAGTGAACTCCGCCGGCGCGAATCGCGGCTTCGGCTATCGCTTCGTTGCCTTTCATCAGAATTCGAGTCATATCCGCCTCAATATTCGTACAGCACGAAGCGCGTGCCGTGCATCTTGACAGTGATTGCCGCATCCGGGCAAGTAATCGCACACAGTTGACAACCGATGCAGCGCGAGGGATCATGCATCAGCGCGTAAAAATAGCCGCGCAGCGTGATGTCCTTGGACATCGAGAGAATCTTCTGCGGACACGCATTGACGCAAAGCTCGCAGCCTTTGCAATAATTCTTATCTATGATGACACCGGGCATATCGTCCCTAACTCCGTCAGCGATTGCTCGCAATCACAGTGTGATGTTCCCAAGGTTTCAGCATGCGCCGCGATAGTGAAAACAGCGGTACCGTAATTTTCGTCGTATCAATCTTCTCGATCACACTTTCCATCCCGCTTGCAAACACCAGCGGTATTCCCGCAACTTTCGCCACTTCCTGCGAGAAGGCAATTCCATCCAGAATCGTCTGCGCTGTCGTCTCGCCGATAAGGTGCGTGTTCGAGACAATTCCTGTGAATTTCAGCCGCGCAGAACCCTCGATTGCCCGAATCATCTTCATGGCGCCATCCACTGTCGAGGTGAACGGCCGGTTAGCATTCAGCACCATCAGGAACTCGTACTCGGCCACGGCGAATGCGTCACTCATCGAACTCAAGACCCGTGCCCCAAGGTCATCCCCGCCGACATCGATAATCACCCGGCCGGAACTGCTCTCAATCGACGCCTTAATCTGCGGCACGATAATCGGCAGATCGGCGTGGCAATGCTCGCCCAGCGGATTGATCGGGCGGATACCGAAGCTTTCCATTTCCAGAGCAGCTTCGCGCGAACGAAAGTAGGGATTCACAATGTCAAGATCGATAATGCTGACGGGATCGTGGGTAAGTTGCGCTGTCTGAATAGCATAGTTGACGGCAACTTCCGTCTTACCGGAACCATACGCACCCGCGAATATCACGATGCGTTTGTCGAATATCAGGTCGTTGCGATCAATCATAGCGTCAACTCACAATAAGTGACATTTTTCACAATGTCAACCATCTACACTCTATCTTATCGGACATAATTAGTCAAGTAATAAAGAAACTTTTTTGTCTATTTTTCGGATTTTCGCCAATACCTGCAAAAGCCGGACCAGATTAGTCTTGGCAAATTCGACAATTTCTATCGGAATTCGCATGATTGGGCAACTGCGGTAATCGTGAAAGCGTTCACAAATATGATGTGATGGTCATTTTCGGCACCGTAGGGCAGGTCTCATTGCCGGAAGCTGATGGGAATTAGAAGCAAGTGTCTGGAGACCTGCC
>CAZIBI010000072.1:0-6779 GCA_964537215.1 uncultured Ignavibacteria bacterium
CATCGCCTATATCTTCTCGGGCGGACCGGCGCCTTGCTCGGCCTGCAAGTAAGAGATATTCACCCGTAACCGCTACGGGACAAACTCAACCCCACAGGGGCATCCATCCCGGATGCCCCTGTCTTGTTGGGGGGCGCACAAAAAGGCGCCCGACTTGCGCCGGACGCCTTATCAAATAATCTCAACCGCGAATTGCTATCGCTTATCCGCCGTGTAATCGATCAATGCTAACTGCTTGTAGAAATTCCAGTGCGACTTGACTTCCGCCTGTGCTTCTTCAATCAGCTTTGCCGCCGCCGTCGGATTCTGGGACTTCAGCGCGCGGAACCGATTCTCGCCGTAGTAATAGTCCGCCAACGGAATCGTCGGGTCCTTACTATCGAGTTGGAACGGGTTCTTGCCCTGGTCGCGCAGCAGCGGATTGTAACGGAACAGCACCCAGTGGCCAGATTCGACCGCTTTCTTCTGTTCGTCCAATCCATGCGCCATGTCGATACCATGCGCGATGCAGTGCGAATAGGCAATGATCAACGATGGTCCGTCATAGGCTTCCGCTTCCGCAAAAGCTTTCACCGCCTGATTCGGGCTGGCGCCCATCGCTACGCGCGCGATGTACACATTCCCGTAGCTCATCATCTCCAGACCGAGGTCTTTTTTCGACGAGGGCCTTCCGCCCGCTGCAAACTGCGCAATCGCACCGCGCGGTGTCGACTTCGACATCTGGCCGCCCGTGTTGGAATACACTTCCGTATCAAGCACCAGCAGATTGACATTGCGGCCCGAGGCCAACACATGGTCAAGCCCGCCGAAACCGATATCATAAGCCCAGCCGTCGCCGCCGACAATCCACACCGACTTCTTGACGATGTAATCAGCGACCGACAACAGATGCTTCGCTTCGGATGTATCCATCTTTTGCAGCTGCGTCTTCAAGCTTTCAATCTGGACGCGCAACGCTTCAATTTCCGTCTGATTCGTTTGCGGCGCATTGCGGATCTCGTCGCAGAGATTCGGCACTACGCGCGCCAACAACTCCATCGCATATTCATGCATCTTGTCGATTGTCAGCCGCATGCCCAAACCGAATTCTGCGTTGTCTTCAAACAGCGAGTTTGACCATGCCGGTCCGCGTCCATCCGAGCGCTTGCAGTACGGAGTCGTCGGCAAATTGCCGCCATAGATCGACGAACAGCCGGTGGCATTTGCCACAATCGCGCGGTCGCCGAACATCTGTGTCATCAGTTTCACGTATGGCGTCTCACCGCAACCGGCGCAAGCGCCCGAGAATTCGAACAGCGGTTTGACAAACTGGCTACCCTTAACCGTCGCGATATTGAACTTCGACGGATCGGGCTCCGGTAGATTCAGGAAGAATTCAAAATTGGCGCGTTCCGGCTCGCGCAACGGAAGTTGCGGCGCCATGTTGATCGCCTTCTTGTTCGTCTTGTTGCCGTGCTCATCTTTGGCAACCGCAGGGCAAGCGACAACGCAGACTTCACAACCGGTACAATCTTCCGGCGCGACCTGAAGCGAATACTTCATGCCCTTCATCTGCGAGGTCATCGCATCAATCGACTTGAATGTCGGCGGCGCTCCTGCGAGTGCCGATGGCTCGTAGAATTTCGGACGAATCGCCGCATGCGGACAAACCAGCGAACAGATGTTGCACTGGATACAGATGTCCGCTTCCCACACCGGAATATCGATCGCGATGTTGCGCTTTTCGAATTCGGTCGTGCCGGTCATGTATGACCCGTCTTCCGGGAATGCGCTTACCGGCAGTTCGTCGCCGCGGCCTTCGATAATCGGCGCCGTCACCAGCCGGACAAATTCCGGCGCATCCGCCGGTACCACGCCCGGACGATGCGTCTTGCTGGTCACGGTCTGCGGATAATTCACGAGCTGCGTGCCCTTAACACCGGCATCGACAGCCGCGTAATTCATCTCGACAACCTTGTCGCCCTTGCTGCCGTACGATTTCTTGACAGCCTCTTTGATCGCCGCGATAGCGGTATCCTGCGGAATAATTCCTGAAATTACAAAGAACGCCGTTTGCATAATCATGTTGATGCGTGCGCCCAGGCCAAGTTCTTTGGCGATCTGAACGGCATCGATGACGTAGAACTTCGCCTTCTTGGCAATCAGTCCCTTTTGGAACTCAATCGGCAACTTGTCCCAAACCTGATCGGCAGGGAAGGGGCAAGTGAGCAAGAATGTTCCGCCCTCGACCAGCTTCTCCAGCATCTCATACTTTTCGACAAACGAGAAATTGTGGCAAGCCACGAAATTCGCGCGATTAATCAAATAGGGGCTGCGAATCGGATTCTTGCTGAAACGCACATGCGAAACCGTCACCGCGCCGGCTTTCTTCGAATCGTAAACAAAATAACCCTGTGAGTACGCGCTGGTCTTCTCGCCGAGGATCTTAATCGAATTCTTGTTCGCTCCGACTGTGCCGTCCGAACCGAGACCGTAAAACAGCCCGCGGAAAACTTCATCCGGCTCGATATCAAATTTCGGATCAACATCCAGCGAAGTCTTCGTGATGTCGTCCACGATGCCCACTGTGAAGTGCGTCTTCGGCACATCCTTCTTGAGATTGTCGAGCACGGCCTTGGCGGTCGAGGGATAGAATTCCTTCGAGCCCAATCCATAGCGGCCGCCGGTCACTTTCGGCATCGTCTTGAAATTCGCGATTTTGCGTTCGGTCATTTCTTCCAGTGCAGCCTGAACGTCCGTATACAACGGCTCGCCGACGCTGCCCGGTTCCTTCGTGCGGTCGAGCACGGCAATCGATTTGACGCTCGCGGGAATCACCTTTGCGAATGCGTCAACCGAGAACGGACGATAGAGGCGAACCTTGATCAATCCGACTTTTTCGCCGTGGGCATTGAGATAATCAACCGTCTCATGCATCGCTTCGGCGCCCGATCCCATCATGATCACGACGCGTTCCGCATCCGGTGCACCATAATAATCGAACAGGTGATACTGCCGTCCCGTCAACTTGGCAAATTGATCCATCACATCTTGAACAATCGGAATCGCCTTCAAGTAGAATTCGTTGACACGTTCGCGGCCCTGGAAATACACATCCGGATTCTGCGACGATCCGCGCAGCAGCGGCCGGTCGGGCGTCAGCGCGCGCATCCGGTTTTCGATAATCAGATTGTCCGGAATCATCGCCCGCATATCGTCAAACGACAATTCTTCCACCTTGGCAACTTCGTGCGAAGTTCTGAATCCGTCAAAGAAATGCACGAACGGAATGCGCGAGCGCAATGTCACTGCCTGCGCAATCAGCGAATTGTCCATCGTCTCTTGAACCGATCCGGAAGCCAGCAAGCCGAAACCGGTCGAGCGTGTCGCCATGACATCCGAGTGATCGCCAAAAATCGACAATGCCTGCACGGCAACGGCGCGCGCCGAGACATGGAATACCGTTGGCGAAAGTTCGCCCGCGATCTTGAACATGTTCGGAATCATCAGCAACAGTCCCTGCGAAGCCGTAAACGTCGTCGTCAGGGCGCCGGTCGTCAGCGAGCCGTGGCATGCGCCGGAAGCGCCGCCTTCCGACTGCATTTCCACCACTGTCGGGATTGTCCCCCAGATATTCTTTTCGTGCTTGGCAGACTTGGCATCGGCGATTTCGCCCATCACCGACGACGGCGTAATCGGATAAATCGCGATTACTTCGTTGGTGGCGTGCGCCACATGCGCAACGGCCGTATTGCCGTCAATCGACACCATGCGTCGCTTGCTTGTCTTGGCGGCCGTGCTTGTCGCGGCAGCTGCCTTCGCGTCTTCTTTCTGGCTATTTATCACAAAGATCACCTGATCCTTTCTTAAAGTGATACCCTCATGGCATCACACGCAATTTCGCATTCGTTCGCGCGCAGGAGCCGCTACTTTGCTATTCGCGCCCGCGTGATCGCTTTCTGGGCCTGATATTTGCCCTTCTTGTCGGCGTAAGAAACTTTGCACAACTCGTCCGCCCCGATAAACAAAACCTGCGCAATACCCTCGTTGGCATAGAGGCGTACCGGCAGGGGAGTAGTATTCGAAATTGAGATCGTGACAAATCCTTCCCATTCCGGCTCCAGCGGCGTCACGTTGACGACTACGCCGCAGCGCGCATAGGTTGACTTGCCGAAACAGATCGCCAGTACATCGCGGGGAATTCGGAAATATTCCAGACTTCGCGCCAGGACAAACGAATTCGGAGGTATCTTTATCGACTTCGCTTTCATGGGAACAAAATCATCCGCGCTCTGATCCTTGGGATCAAGTACCGCGGCGTGCACCGGCGTGTAGACCTTAAACTCATCCGACAGCCGCATATCGTAGCCGTAGGATGAAACTCCAAAGGAGATAACTTTCTTCGCAACCTGCTTATTGGCAAATGGCACGATCATCCGGTGATCTTTTGCCATGCGGACTATCCAATGATCTGGCTTTATCGACATATCCTATCCATATTGAATGAGTACTACGACTATCGACTTATCCAGAATTAGATAGCCTAATCTTGCCAATCGGTCAAATCTTTAATTGTGTGTTCCGAGAACACCTTCAGCAACTTGCCCTGCGCTTCCTCAAGCAGCTTGCGCAGACTCAACATTGCCGGCGATTGGCCATCAGTCGGTTCGGTAAGGCATTTGGAGATGTAATAGGGCCCCTGAATGCTCTCAACTACTTCCTTAATGGTGATTTCGTGCGACGGTTTGCCAATCGTAAATCCGCCCTTCACACCGCGATGTGAGCGGATCAGCCCCGAACGCGAAAGCGACTGGAAAATCTTCGCCAAGAACTTCTCCGGCACTTTCTGATTCTCTGATATCTCGGACAACGGCGTAATCCGGCCCGGCGGTTGGCTGGCCAGATACATTATGCCGAAGATTCCGTATTCTTCAGCCTTGGTGAACTGCATTGCGATACCTCTTTCTTTAGCGTTAGAGTAGTGCAGGTTCGCTGGAGCCAGCACGGTACCGGAAGATAGGTAATGTGAAAAGATTCACAATGTAATCTTTGGCCTGTTTCATTCCGTGCCTTTCCACGACGTATTTACTCTCTAATATACTTTTCGCCAATATCATCGCTGCGCTGAATGTAAAAATTGGTATAAAATATGTCAACTATTATTTAGTGATTTTTTTCACATTGTAGTTAGTGTATGCTAACTTTTCGGTTTTGCCTTCAATTCCCTTATTCCTTATGGCTTAAGCCTTTACAATATCACAATTTTTCGATAGATTTTCGAGGCTTAACTCTGGGAGGAGCGATTGACGCCATCACAAGAAGAGAATAAAGGTTTAGTTGTCGTCTATACCGGAAATGGCAAGGGAAAGACGACCGCCGCGCTCGGGATGTGCATCCGGGCTGCCGGATATAAGAAGAAAATCAAGATACTACAGTTCGTTAAGGGGAGTTGGAAATACGGAGAATTAAAAGGTATTGAATTACTCAAGGAATTCGTCGAAATGGAGCAGGTCGGCGAAGGGTTTGTCGGTATTGTCGACGATAATAAGGAATTTTCGGTCCATCAGGAAGCCGCCCGCAAAGGGCTGGCGTATGCCCGCGAAATTATCCACTCCGGCAAATTCGACATAGTAATCCTTGACGAACTCAATGTCGCCATCGATCTTGGCCTGGTGCCGCTCGAGGATGCGTTGGAACTGATTCGCAACAAGCCGGATCTGCTCCATATCGTCGTCACCGGTCGCGGCGCAAAACAGGAACTGATCGATCTGGCCGATCTCGTCACCGAGATGCGCGAAATCAAGCACCCTTACCAAAAGGGAATCCTCGCGCAACGGGCGATCGACTGGTAGCGGGAACATTCTTCCCGGTTGCTGCTGTTCTATGTAAGGAAATTCATTCGAGCTGCGTTTCGAGTACTACAGAAGAGGCGAAATGAACACTGACTACGATATCATCATCATCGGCGGCGGCCCCGCCGGACTCACGGCCGGCATGTACGGCGCACGCGCCAATCTCAAGACTCTGGCGATTGAAAAATATCTCCCTGGCGGACAAATTGCCAACACTGCCGAAGTCGAAGATTATCCCGGCTTCGAACATATCATGGGACCTGAATTGGCGCAGAAGTTTGAATCGCACGCGCGCAAATTCGGTCTCGAAATCGTCAGCGATTCTGTGGAGGAAATCTATCGCGACGGCGAGAACTTTGTCGTGCGCGCTGCGGAAAAATCCTATACGTCCAAGACCGTCATTCTCGCGACCGGCGGATCGCCAAATCTTCTCAAAGTCCCGGGCGAACTCGAATACGCCGGCAAAGGCGTATCTTACTGCGCGATCTGCGACGGTGCGTTCTTCAAAGAACAGGTCATTGTCGTCGTCGGCGGTGGGGATGCTGCGGTCGAAGAGGGCATTTTCCTGACCAAGTACGGCTCCAAGGTTTACTTGATTCATCGCCGCGACAAACTGCGCGCGCAAAAAGTCATCCAGGATCGCGCCTTCCGTAATCCCAAACTCGAAATCATCTGGGATTCAGCGGTCGAAACCATCAACGGCGAAAACAAAGTCACGCACGTGATGCTCAAGAATCTCAAAACCGGCGCAGTCTCACGGCTTGACTGCGGCGCCGTATTTGTGTTCATCGGCTTTGTTCCCAATTCGAAATTCACGCGCGAGCCGCTCGATCTCGATCCGAACGGCTATATCCTCACCGATGAGAACATGCAGACCTCGGTGCCCGGCATTTTTGCTTGCGGCGATGTCCGCCACCAACTTGTCCGCCAAGTTACCAACGCTGTCGG
>CAZIBI010000073.1:0-6698 GCA_964537215.1 uncultured Ignavibacteria bacterium
AGCTACTCGTCGGCACTTTTCCGCCACGACGCTGTTATAGAGATCGAGCGAATCTTGGCGGCTGGACGGACGCCGCTGATAGTCGGGGGCACAGGGCTGTATCTTAAAGCGATAACTTCAGGTTTCTTCGCAACTCCTAATCCGGATGAAACTTATCGGCGTCAGCTTGAATCGCTCGAAACTGTTGATTTGTATAACAAATTAAGATCAGTCGACCCGGCCGCAGCCGAAGCAATCCCGAGAAACAACCGTATCCGAGTGATTAGAGCGTTGGAAATCCACAAGTTAACCGGACGTTCCAAGACGGAACTAATGAGCCAGGGAAGCTATCCCGAGCAAAAGTACGATTTCATCGTGTTTGAACTAAATCGTTCGCGGGAAAAACTTTATCAATTTATCAATTTCAGGGTCGATAAAATGATAAGGGAAGGATTGATCGGCGAAGTCGAGAATCTCGTGGAGATGGGCTTCGGCCAATCGCCTGTATTGAAACAAACGGTCGGCTACCGTGAGGTGCTCGGCCTCTTGAATAAGCAGCTCCAGCGCGATCAATGCGTGGAGTTGATCAAACAGAAGACCAGAAACTACGCCAAGCGGCAAGTAACTTGGTTTCGTCCCGATCCTAACATCGTAAGAATCGACCTCGAGGACGAATCCGGGAAGGAAAAACTCCTTGTCGAGCTTGACAAATTAAAACTTGACACGTAAATATGCTAAGTCATATCTTGCAACGGTTTACGTTCTATTGTTTTATATGGGAGGGAACGGGATGAAGCATCGTCTAATTTGTCTTCTCGCAGCCGCAATCTTGACGGTTGCGGGTTGCGCATCCACAGTCCGCCAGGGACCCAGCGTTGCCGCTGCCCCGGCGCACTCGACCGACGCGAATAACAGCCGCGCCGGCTATACCGCCGTACCTTCCGAGAATACGACTCCTCCCATTCAGGACGAAATGTATCTTCAGGCTCTCGAAGAGCTGGGATTAGCAGAAGAGTACTATCAATATGGTGCTCAAGCAAATGCAGCGGAGCGCTGGCAGGAAGCTCAATACAATTTCGAACGGGCCATCGCCATTTTGTCCGCTTTGGACTACGAACCCGATGTTACGACAGAGTATGGCCAACGCTATACCAAGCTGTTGGGCGAGATCAGGTCCGAGTACAAGTTGACCTTGTTGTATTTGGCGACAATCCCCGGCGAGACTTCCAGTTCAGCCTTTGTCGACCGCTTCGTCGAAATCGACGACTTCGCCAAGTTGCGTCAGGAGCATGTAGTTACGGATGTCGACCAAGCCGAAAGCTATGACATTCCAATTGTCATGAACGAAAAGGTCGAAAACTGCATTATCTATTTCCAGACTATCGCCCGAGATTTCTTCCAGGCGGCTTTGACCCGTTCCGGCAAGTACACGCCGATCATGGCGCGAATCCTCAAAGAAGAAGGCCTGCCGACTGACCTGGTTTATTTGCCGCTAATCGAATCCGGTTATAAGACAAACGCTTATTCTTGGGCGAAGGCCACCGGTCCGTGGCAGTTTATCAGCGGAACCGGTAAACAATATGGTCTATATCGTAATTGGTGGTATGACGAACGCCGCGACTACGAAAGATCAACCCACGCCGCCGCGCGCTATTTGTCGTTCCTGTACAACCGGTATGACGACTGGTATCTGGCGCTTGCGGCTTATAATAGCGGCGAGGGCCGTATCGACCGCGCCACCAAGCGCGAAGGCACAACGGACTATTGGCGACTTAAGGGATTGGCCCGCGAGACCAAAGACTATGTGCCGTTGTTCCTGGCCGCGACCATCATCGCCAAGAATCCCGAGAAATACGGTTTCAATGCCTATTACGACGAGTGCCTCGAGTTTGAAACAGTGACCGTCGGTAAGTGCGTGGACTTGCGCCATGTTGCCAAAGCCATCGGTACCACGCATGAGTACCTCGCGCATTTGAACCCCGAGTTGCTTAGAAATATCACGCCTCCGGGAATCGAAGCCTATCGCCTGCGCATCCCCAAGAACACCGAAAGCGCGTTCTGGGCGTCGTACGATAGTTTCGAAGAGCCGACCGTAGCCGGTGTCGAGAAGCACACGATTCGCCGCGGCGAGACTTGGGCGGGTATTGCCAAGAAGTATGGTGTATCCTCGAAGCTGCTTGCCGAAGCCAACAATTCTTCCACTAAGACCAGCCTGATCGCGGGCAAGACCTTGATGATTCCGATCAAGAATTCCGAATTGGCGCGTTCCAACACTTCGCAGCGCAAGAGTTCGGGTTCGACTTCGAAGAAGTCCTCCAAAGGTTCCACCAGCGCCGGCAGCGATTATGTCGTGCGTAAGGGCGACAATCTCTGGGAAATTGCAGAAGCCCACGGTACCACAGTTAACGATTTGCGTTCGCTCAACGGTCTTGGCCCCTATGCTGAACTGCAGGTCGGTCAAGTGATCAAAGTTAATGCCAAGCAGCCGGCGCGTTCAAGCAAATCCTCCGGCACCAAGATCATGACTTACAAGGTCAAGAAAGGCGACACGCTTGCGAAGATCGCCGCCAAGTATTCGACCAACACACAGGAAATCGCCTCGATTAACGGTATTCACACGATCGATCACCTGCGCATTGGCCAGTTGATCAACGTCCCGGCCAAGCAGCCGGTGGTGGCTTCCAACACGACGAAGTCGGGCAAGTCGTCCAAGGGCGGAGGTATCCTGGTTTATGTGGTGAAAGCCGGCGACACTCTGTGGGATATCGCAAAATCGTTCGGCACGACCGTCGAAGACATCATGACGCTCAATCAACTGCCGTCGCGGCGCGTCAAGATCGGCGACAAGATAAAGGTAAAACGCGGATAGAGAAAAGAGCAGCATGGCAAAGGCGCGGGACATTGTAATTGGAGTGATAATAGCAGGAAGCTTTCTGGCGTTCTTCGCTATGATTGCCGTCATGATATTTTTTGGCCGCTCGGCGGAGGATTCTGAATTTTCGTTCGGCAGCCTTGGCAGCCGCGTCGCGATTATCAACCTCTACGGCATCATTGACTCGCCGACCGACATCGTGCGCCAGCTTGATCGCTGGGGCGACGACGAAAGCGTCAAGGCGATTGTTATCCACATCAACTCTCCCGGCGGCGGCGTGGCAGCCTCCCAAGAGATTTACGAGAAAGTTCTCAAAGTCAAACGCGAGACGGATAAACCGATTGTCGCATCAATGGAATCGGTCTGCGCTTCCGGCGGATATTATGTCGCCGCAGCCTGCGACGAAATCGTCGCCGACCCCGGTACCATTACCGGCTCAATCGGCGTGATTTTCCAGTATCCGATCGTCGAGGACATGTTCAACAAGGTTGGAATACAGTACCAGACGATAAAATCAGGCAATCGCAAAGACATCGGCTCGCCGTTCCGCAAACCCACAGAAGGCGACTCGGCCGTTTTTCAAGCAGTAGTCGATGACACTTATCACCAGTTTGTCGACGTGATCGTCGCCAACCGTGATCTGCCCCGCGACGAAGTTCTGAAAATCGCCGACGGTTCGATTTTTTCCGGCCGACAGGCGCAGCAAATCGGGCTGGTGGATTCCATCGGTACATTTGAAGACGCCGTCGATTTGGCGGGCGAACTCTGCGGACTTGGCGCCGATCCGGACCGGGTTAGGGAAGTGCCGCGCCGGCGGACATCGATATTTGATTTGGTAGAAGGCATTTTACATTTAGATTTCAGCGGACTGCTGGAGAGTAATCAAGGACTGATCTACCCGCAGCTAAGGTACATCTTCAATTAATCGGGTCGAAAGTCGGATAATCAGGGAGTGGAAGTAAATGATAATGGATAATAAAACAAGGCGTGAAAACCTCACGAGGAGAGTGACCCGACATGACCAAAGCTGATCTGGTGGAACGTGTCGCCGAACGGACCGGCCTGACCCGCACTGATGTCGCGGTGGTCGTTGATTCGTTTCTTGATACGATAAAGAAGTCGATGGAAGAGATGCAAAACATCGAAATCCGCGGCTTTGGAACCTTCAAAATCAAACTGCGCAAGGCCCGCAAGGCTCGTAATCCGCGCACGGGCGATGAAGTTCCGGTTCCTGACCGCAAAGTGCCGGTGTTTAAGCCGTCGAATGAATTCAAGGATCTTATCACAAAACTGCCTCTGGAAGGCCAATAATTTACTTGCGCTGACAGACGGGATTACTATATTGCCCGTCTGTTAGTTTTCGATGATTGGTTTTACGGAGGTTGAATGCCGAGCGGCAAAAAGCGCAAACGCCAAAAAATTAAGACACATAAGCGTAAGAAAAGAAGAAGACGCGATCGTCATAAAAAGAAGATCTAACGTATGAGGACACGCGAGAGCGTGTCCTTTTGCGTTACTGGGCAGGGTAGCTCGTGGGCTAATCGGTCGAATTTGTGGCGGTTCGCCCATTGATCGCAAATACCCGATCTAGTCGCTATCGTGCCTCGGCACTTAAATAGTTGACAATTTTCCTCTTTATTGTACATTCCTCTACACACCAGCGAATACAACTGCTTTCTCATGGATCGAGAAATCCGACTCCGGTTTCTGATCGTTTTATCCGATTTTGCCGCAAATGCTTGCAAGTCGTGGTTGATGAAAACTTAGCTGTTTATGATAGGGGAAAATCAATGAAGAGAACCGTCATGGTTATGGCCTTGCTCGCTTTGGCGGGCATATTGTTCTGCAGTATTGGCGACGCAACCGCCGCATCAAGAGACGGAATCGTCTGTGGCGACGCCGACGGCTCCGGCGCGGTTGATCTCGCCGATGTCATCTACACGATAAACTACCTCTACTCCGGGGGTCCGGCGCCCGATCCTTTGGCCGCTGGAGATCAGAACTGTGATGGCAAGATCAACATCGCCGACTGCAGCTATCTGATCGCGTACATCTTCGAAGATGGCGCTGCGGAGCCGTGTTGCCCGTCGGAGGCCAGCTATTGCCCGCGCGACTACACGACATCATTTGATCTTGAAACCGCCTATCAAATGTCCAAGCTTGCGCACTGGGCGTACTTTGACAAAGCCGATTTCAAAAAGGGCAACATCATTGCTGACTGCTGGGTGTCGGAAGCTTTCATCGAGTCGGATCCCGATGCCGATTGCGATGTAGTGATTTCGCCAGGTCAGGAGGACACGCAGTTGTTTATCGCCCGCGATCCCTGGACCGAAGATATTGTCGTCTCGTTTCGCGGATCGGCGACTTTGCAGGATTGGATCAGCGATGGACAGTTCGCTGATCCCGCCAATTGGACGCTTGAAGACGGTACTGTCGTCAACAATGCCGTTCATAAGGGATTCTTGTGTGCCTATCAAAGCATCGAGGATCAATTGCGAATTACGCTCTCCGATCTCCTAAGCGAAATCAACGATCCATCGACCGCGCGCGTGTATTTCACCGGCCACAGTCTCGGCGCAGCATTGGCAACACTGGCAGCGCTCGATTTGGCGACAGATTTTGTCAATGTCTACGGTTACGATCGCGACAACATTGTGCTTTACACCGTCGGCTCGCCCCGGCCTTTCAAACCGGTCTTGCTGTCTCACTTCCGTTCGCGCGTGACGAATGCTTACACAGTCATCGAAAAAACCGACCCGGTGCCGTACCTGCTGCCGATCTACACGCATATCAACAGCTTGGTCGAAATCAATTCAAAGTTAGACGCCAGCCAATACCCAACCAAGACCCGGCTTGAATTCATCAACGGCGAAGATCTGGTCGATTGCGGTCCCGTCGGCGACTTAGTGCCATGGAGCTTTGGGCAAGCAGGGCACGACCACCGCGTTTATCAAAATCGCCTTGCAAATGTTGTTGAGCCGGGACTGCCGAAAATTTCCTTGAGCATCAAAAACGGATACTTCAACTATCAATGGAGCGGCGACGTGCAAGGTCCCTGCGATCGCGTGGTGTTATGCGAAGATTGCCCGGATGTCTTCACTGAAGTTGACCTGCTCCTACTTAATTGGAACTGGGTGTCGCAAGGAAGTTCGCAGCAAACGATTCTGCCCAAGCGCGAAGGGATGCAGCTTGCCTATATCGACGACTACGGCCGGCTTCTCAATGCAACAGTGCCGTATGTTGCGAAGACGCCCACGACTTTGACCATCAAGCGGCAACCACTGGGTGTTGTCGAAGTCAACTGGAAGGTCTCGGATGAGGGCCTCCACGACTATGTTGCGCTCTACAAGACCAATCCCATCAGCGCCGGGCCGAACGCTTACGTTGCCGGAACCAAGCACACGGTTCTGACGGATCTTGACGACAAGCATTCATGGGTACGACCGCTCGGCCCGTATTGGGTCGCGTTCGTTACTGCAGACGCCGCCATCGGCGGACACCGGCGCATCCTGCGCGTCGCGGGGCCGATAGACTAGGCGCCGGCCGAAATGATGTGATCCGTCGGGAACCCTTTCCTGACGGAGTCGGCGGCGACTGTAATTGTACCCCACCTAACAGGTGGGAACTAATGGCGGAGCGGCAAATCTCCCCGCTTTATGGTGCGAGGGAAGTGGACCAATCTTGAATTCTTGTCAAACAGCATTGTAGCGTTGATCTAGAGAAACTTCAAAAGTCAAGATTTGCTGCAATAGATAGAAGACCCACCGGCTCGGTGGGGTACAGGTGCCGATTCGGGCTGTAGCATTCTCCCGCCTTTGGCGCTTGACATTTTCCATACAAAAGCGTC
>CAZIBI010000074.1:0-3679 GCA_964537215.1 uncultured Ignavibacteria bacterium
TAGGCAGCTGTCCGATCCGGCGCAATCCAAACCCAACTACTGTCTTCCTGGAAACGCGCGCCATCAACGAGCTGCCGGTTCTTGCCCTCGGTATGCTCCATCAAGAGCCGCATTACCTGCCCCTTCCTGTTCCAAGAACATGGCACCTGTTCGGTAACGCGATGGAACCCTTCAAATTCCGAACTTAGCTCTGCGATGTCGGTAATCTGCCTTGCCAGCATTTCGAGAAGCTTGATCGTTGCAAACATGCCGTCCGCGCCTAATTGGAATTTTGATAGCATGAATCCGCCGCGTGTGCCGCCGACAAAGTCGATGTCGCCCTGCTTAAACGCCTCCATCATCGCCATATGATCTGCGCGAACGCGCACAACCTGCACGCCGAATTGCTCGGCGATTCTCTCGATTCCCATGCTGGCAATCACCGGCACGGCAATCTTTCGGGTCTGATAGGTGCTCAAGAACAATGATGTGACGATCAGCAACAGCGTTTGATCTGAAAGGACCTGACCGGTGCGATCAACAACCGTGATCTTCTCGCCGTTGCTTGCCAATTGGATACCGAGATCGGCGCGGAGAGAACGTACGATCGATGCCATCGTATCAAGCGCTTTTTCGCTGCTTGCCAAAGGCAGATTGGGGTCAGGATAAGCGTTCAGAGAAATCAACTCGGCATTCAACGCGCTAAAGATGCCACCGAAGATTTCCGATGCGCCGCCGTGCGAGAAATCGATCACCAGCTTAAACCGGCGACGGGCGATCGCCTCGCTATCAATATGCTTGAGAAAATCGGCGCGGTAGGATTCGACTGTGCGAGTCGGATAATCAAGATGCCCGACCTGCTCGACGGGAGCGCGGCGGAAATCCTCGCGGGCAAAGAGCGTCTCGATAGACCGGGTCTTGCGTGTCGGCAAGTCCATCCCATCGGGACCGAGAAAGATCATGTCGGTGATATGATAGTTCGACGGATTCTGTCGGACGTGTACTCCACCGCCGTGGCGGCCTGACTTGAGTTCGTAGCGCACAATCGGAATCGGCAGAGTCCGCAAGTCTACGACATTAATTCCGCACGACATTAATCCTGAAATGAAGCTGCGTGAAAATACTCGTGAAGCCGATGCTACTCCGCGACTCACGACGATTGATTCTCCCTTGAGCAGCGTAGCTCCAAATGCGCAACCCAGTTTCGCCGCAAACTCCGGCGTAACTTCGATATTTCCCAGTCCCGAAACTTTCGAGTCGGAGAATAACTCACGATTCCATTTCTCACCCCAGATCAGCGAAGACGACACCGTCGCGCCGGCTTCCACTTCCTTGCCCGGCCAAATCTTGCAATTTGCTTTGACGGTCGATCCCTGGCGCAATTTGACGTGATCACTGATGACCGCTTCTTCATTGATCGATACGTTTTTTTCGACAATGACATCATTGCAGACAATTGCCTGCGAAATCTGTGCGCCTTCGCCGATTTGTGTGTCATGCCAGATCACGCAATTCTCGATGACGGCATTGGCGGCAATTTTGCACCGGTCGCCGATCACCGAATTGCTGATCGCTGCGCTCGCTTCAACAATTGCTCCGTCGCCAAGAATCACCGCCCCGGAAAACCGCGCAGTCTCCTCAACATGAAAGTCGCGATTAATCCAAATAGTCGCGTTCTCGCGATGCAGCTGGTTGTAGGTTGTCTCGATTCCGACTTTCTCATTTAGTATATCGAGATGCGCATGCTGGTACTCGGATAGGTTTCCGATATCGCGCCAATAGCCTGTAGCGACATAACCATACAGTTTCTCGTTATCCTTCAGCATCCCCGGGAAGAGATTCTGTGAGAAATCAAAACTCGCTCCCTTGGGAATCCGTTCGAAAACTTGCGGCTCAAGTATATATATGCCGGTGTTGATCGTATCCGAGAACACTTCGCCCCAAGTCGGCTTCTCTAGGAACCGCGATATTCTGCCGTCTTTATCTGTTATGACTACGCCGTACGCCAGCGGATTTTCCATCCGCGTCAGGATGATTGTCGCTGCAGCGCCTTTCTCTTCGTGGAACTTGATTGCTGCAGTCAGATCGAAATCCGTCAGCACATCGCCGCTGATCACGAGGACGCGACTGCCTTGATAGAAATCCTCGGCGGCTTTTACTGCGCCGGCGGTTCCGAAATCGTCTTCCGCAAGCAGGTACTTCATGCTGACCCCGAAATCGGCGCCATCTTTGAAGTAGCTCTTGATCTCCTCCGGCTGGAAGTAGAGCAGCGTGATGTAGTCTTTCAGATTGTGTTTCTTCAGCAGGTTGACGATGTGGTGCAACATCGGCAGGTTTGCTACCGGCACCATTGGCTTGGGAAGACTCTGGGTCAGAGGTCTAAGTCTCGTGCCAAATCCGCCAGCCATGATTACTGTTTTCATATCAAATCAAGTTCCTATATCGCGATCTGTTCCGTGAGCAGATTAGTCTTAAAATAATCGACAATGTCATAAAAGTTTGCAAAGGGCAACCAGTCAACTTGTTTTTCCTGCGCAAGTTTGACCAGGTCTCCGCGCGCAAATAATACATCCGCCACGCCGACGGCGCAACGATCCGAAAACCCGTCGCCGATGTACACTGTCAACTCGCCGCTTTGGCTCAATGCCCGGACGCGCTCACCCTTGCAAGTCCCGCAATAGCCGCATCCGCGCGAATAATAAGGAAACGAGGGGTACAGGCTGCCGTTTACAAAATGCGCCCTGTTGGCGTGAATATCGAGCCCGGAAAAACCGGCACGGCTCATGAAAGCATCGATGTAAAAATCCAAGCCGTCCGATACGATGTGCAACGGTATCGCCCGGCTTGAAAGTAACTCGACAAATTCCGCAAATCCCGCCTCAATTTCGATCCGGTTCAGCGCCTCAATCATTTCCTGCCGCGTTGCCGTGATGTAGTGGCACTCGCGCCATAAGCATTCGCGCGAGCTGATCTTCTGCTCAATCCATAACTTCACCGTTCCGGAGTTTCGCTTCGCAGAAAAATGGTTGAACAGCGAAGCGCCGACATCTTTCGCGGAAATTGTCCCGTCAAAATCGCTGAATACTCTAATCGGTCGCCGCATTGTCAACCCATCCACTTGAAAACTAACCATGAAATTGACAGGATCGCCCCGGCAATCGCCAGGTTCATCACGCGCCGGGCAAACATCATTATCGTGAATGCAAACAGCGCGCCGGGTATCACCAACATGTAGAATTTCATCAACATCGTCGCCACGTCAAAACCGGCTACTTCTGTTTGCAGATACGAAGCCACTCCGCCCGCAACGAGCAGTAATATCATTATCTTCAGCGTCGCGCCGTAGATTTTCGCCATCACCTGTTCGGGAGAAGTTGTCATCATCCTCGCACTGCTTTCAAGACCATGCTAACTGCCGTGTATATCAACACTGCCGCAAAGAGCAGCTTTAGGTAAAGCGAATCGATTTTGTGAAATGCCCTCGAGCCAAGAAAAGCTCCAGCAACCGTTCCCAAGGTCGCGAACGGTATCCACTCCACCGGCACGTCACCGCGATTCATATAAGGAATGATTGCTACGGCTGCGCTAATGCCCACCATCATTGTCGAAGTCGCAAGCGCCTGTTTGACCGACTTGCCGATTAGTAGCTGCAAAATCGGGACTTTCACGATTCCCCCGCCGACTCCCAGCAGTCCCACCA
>CAZIBI010000074.1:3779-6339 GCA_964537215.1 uncultured Ignavibacteria bacterium
AGCTGCAAAATCGGGACTTTCACGATTCCCCCGCCGACTCCCAGCAGTCCCACCAGACCGCCAGCAAATACGGACGCACCCATCGCAACCGGATAGGTAGCGCGGGAGTTCATTTTCGGTCCATTGTCGCTTGATCTTTGCACCAGCATCGTCACAGCTGATAAAATCAGCAGCGCCGCAAAAATGATTGAAATTCCCTGCTCGGATACACTACCGGCGAACCGCCCCGCAAAATACGAACCAATAATCGTCGTAGTCTCCAAATACAATACCGCCTTGAGATCGACCAGATCGCCGGCGAGATACTTGGCGGAAGACGTGACTGAAGTTGCCATAACACAACACAGCGATAACGCGACGGCTTGGTGAATCGGCATCTTAAGCAGCAACGTGAAAATCGGCACCAACAGAATGCCGCCACCCAAGCCCAACACCGCCGAAAGCGCGCCCACGCCAAGCGTCATCACAAATACCAATATCGATTGTATTATCACCGGGCCGCGCCTTTGAGATACTTGATCGCTTCGGCGAGACACACATCATCGGTCCGCGCTTGCACAAGAATCGACGGTTCGCCGCCGACCTTGACTCGATGGATCGTCCGGAGCAGATTGCGCACGATCTCGTCGCGGTATTCGGTTAGATCAGCCTCGCCAATCGCCCGATGCGTCTGGCGCATGTGCACGTACACCGGCGTCATGTCAGCGTCCATCTCATTAAGGCTCATTTCGCTCAAGATATGTCCAAGCGGATCGTAGCGAAAATTCCGATGACCAAGATAAATCACGAATTCTGTCAATAGGCTGTCTTCCGCTGCTACCGTTGGCACCGCGCTGTAACGCGACTTCGTCACGAAATCCAATATGTAGCCGCCGTGCAACAATTCGAACAGCAGCGGCGACATCCGGAAGTTCTTGCAGGTAATTGCCGGCAGAACCGCATTTGCAGGCGGACCCGGCACTTTCACTGAATCAAACTCGTCAACCAGCTCTCGCGATATGCGCTCGTTGGCGGAGACGAGTAACTTTCCGCCTGTCCGCAGCTCGATTTCATCAACCGCAGCGTAGATTCCCGCCGTTGGCGCCCCCATGAGAATGGTCGTTCCATTGTCGCTGATTCTTCGTGCAATCTCTTCTGATGCGCCTCTGGTGCTGGCATCGATTAGTACGACATCCGGCCGGTTTGCGATAGCGGCAATTATCGCCTCTGCCAACTTGCCCGCCTCTTCGTAGTTGCTGCCTTTCGATTCGCGCAAGTCGATGATCATTCCGATGACAGCTGCTTGCTTCATCTGTGCAATCTGTTCTGACAGATCCTTGAATTTCGGTAAGGACACCTTGAGATATCCGATAGAATCCTCAACAGCGAACTTGGCGATATCTGATTCCTCGTCGAGCCTGACCTGGATCGTGACGCTGTCCGACCGGCCCTCCCGCACGAAGTAGATCTTGGTTTCCCCTTGCTCGCGTTTGTCCAGATACTCGACTAAGTTTACGATCCGCTCGTTTCGCAGCGAATCGACGCCGGTAATCTTGTCCTCCGGAAGCAGGAATCCATGGAAAGGCGAATGCTCGGCGATGTTCACGATCTCCATTGCGCTATCTTGCTCCGACAAGGTCAATCCCCAATCGCGGTCATGCGTTTGTGTGGCCGGTTGATTTTCCGATTCGGCAAGCTCTACTCTGAACGGGATCGCCAATTGCATGCCCTGCCATGCATCTGCGAAAATGCGTTCGGGCGCAACTTCGCCAAAATACCGGCTCGCCAGCAAATCCGACTGCTGCGCCAGCGCCATCATCGCCCGAAAGAACGGGTCGGCAAAACAGGTATACGCGGAACCGACCGCCAATATCAGCGTCAGTCCGAATAGCGCTAATGTTGCTGAAGCTTCACTGCGCGAGGAGCTTTTGCGATCCAAGCTTTCTCCTCTTCAAAAGCTGCGTTGTCATGGCTAGTACTTGTGCGAAAATGGCGTCTTGAGTTTCTCGTCCGTCGACGACCTTCACCCGGGCAGGTTCCGATTGGGCAATTTTGAGAAATCCCTTCCTCACCCGGCGATGAAAATCCTCTGCCGCAGATTCCATGCGATCGCGCTCCGCCTTGAGCCGCGAATGCGCCTTCGCTATTTCCAGGTCGACGATGAATGTCAAGTTTGGTTTGATCCGATCGGCTGCGAAAGCGTTTGCCCCAACGACAATGTCGCGCGGCAATTTGCGCCCGTCGATTTGATATGCCAATGTCGAATCGGAAAACCGGTCGGTGATAATAACCTTGCCTTCATTCAAAGCTGGCTTAATCACTTTATCGACCAGTTCCGCTCGCGAGGCGAGGAATAACAACAGTTCTGTCCGCGGATTCATCTGTTTGTGCGCATTATCGAGGAGAATCGCCCGGATCGCCTCCGAAACCTCGGTGCCACCGGGCTCCCGAATGAACAGCGTGTCTATGCCGCACTTTTGCAGGTGCTCATAAAGCATCCGCGCTTGCGTCGATTTCCCCGAACCATCAACCCCCTCAAAACTGATCAGTACACCGCTCTTCTTCATGGGAGGAATATACG
>CAZIBI010000075.1:0-5887 GCA_964537215.1 uncultured Ignavibacteria bacterium
AGAACGATTTAGTACATGTCGCCGTAGCCGCCGCCGGGAGGCATCGCCGGGGCGCCAGCACCCTTGTTGGGTTCCGGCTTGTCGCAGATAATAGCTTCGGTGGTCAAAAGAAGCGACGCGATTGAAGCGGCGTTCTCAAGAGCCGAACGAGTGACCTTGGTCGGATCGATGACGCCGGCCTTCATCAGGTCTTCGTAAACACCCGACTGGGCGTTGAAACCGAAGGGACCCTTTTCGGTCTTCACCTTGTCGACAACGACGGAGCCCTCGTGGCCCGCGTTTTCGGCGATGAAGCGAATCGGAGCTTCAAGAGCACGACGGACGATCTGCATGCCGATCAATTCGTCGCCTTCAAGCTTCATGGTCGAGATCATCGGGATCGTGCGCAGAAGCGCGACGCCACCGCCCGGGACGATACCTTCTTCAACCGCAGCGCGGGTGGCATGAAGAGCATCTTCGACGCGAGCCTTCTTCTCTTTCATTTCGGTTTCAGTCGCAGCACCGACGTTGATGACAGCCACGCCGCCGGCCAACTTGGCAAGGCGCTCCTGGAGCTTCTCGCGGTCGTAGTCGGAAGTGGTGTCTTCGATCTGGCGCTTAAGCTGATCGATGCGGCCCTTGATGTCGGCCTGCTTGCCGGCGCCTTCGACGATGGTGGTGTTTTCCTTGTCGATGACGATCTTCTTGCAGGTGCCGAGATCGGAGAGGACGGCGTTCTCAAGCTTGAAGCCGAGTTCTTCGGAGATAACCTTGGCGTTGGTCAGGACAGCGATATCTTCGAGCATCGCTTTGCGGCGATCGCCGAAGCCCGGAGCCTTGACCGCGCAAACCTTGAGCGTGCCGCGGAGCTTGTTGACGACGAGCGTGGCAAGAGCCTCGGACTCGACATCTTCAGCAATGATGAGCAGCGGACGGCCGGTCTGGGCGATCTTCTCGAGCACCGGAAGGAGTTCCTTCATCGAGGAGATTTTCTTGTCGTTGATCAGGATATACGGATCGTCCATTTCGGCTTCCATATTTTCCGGATTCGTGATGAAGTAGGGCGACAGATAGCCGCGGTCGAACTGCATACCTTCGACGACTTCGAGGGTGGTGTCGGTTGACTTGGCTTCTTCGACGGTGATGACGCCGTCTTTGCCGACTTTCTCCATCGCTTCGGCAATCAGGTCGCCGATGAGCTTGTCATCGTTAGCGGAAATGGTGCCGACCTGGGCGATTTCGGTTTTGCCGGCAATCGGCTTGGACTGCTTCTTGAGTTCTTCGATGATACGAACGACGGTCTTCTCGATACCGCGCTTGATACCCATCGGGTTGGCGCCGGCGGTGACGTTCTTGAGACCTTCGTTGTAGATTGCTTGGGCAAGCACGGTGGCCGTGGTGGTACCGTCGCCGGCGACGTCACTGGTCTTGCTGGCAACTTCGCGCACCATCTGGGCGCCCATGTTTTCAAAATGATCTTCGAGTTCGACTTCCTTGGCGACCGAGACACCGTCTTTGGTCACAGTCGGCGAGCCGAATTTCTTGTCAATGATGACATTGCGGCCCTTGGGACCGAGGGTAACTTTGACTGCATCTGCGAGCTTGTCGACGCCTTTTCTTAGCTTCTCGCGCGCAATCGCATCAAATTCTATTTGCTTAGCCATTCTATTAATCTCCTTGGTGTGACTGGATTACTTAAGTACCGCGAGAATATCGGATTCGCGCATGATCAGGAATTCGCCGTCGTTGACGGAGACTTCGGTGCCGGAATATTTGCCGTAAAGGATCTTGTCGCCGACCTTGACGGACATCGACAGCATCTTGCCTTCATCGGACAAACGGCCGGGGCCGGCGGCGACGATTTCGCCTTCCTGCGGTTTTTCTTTGGCGGTATCGGGGATGATGATTCCGCCCTTCTTGACTTCTTCCTGATGAAGCGGCTTGACCAGAACGCGGTCTTGCAATGGTTGGATGTTCATTGAAATACTCCTATTAATTGATAGTGATAAAGCTTGATAGTTTATCGTTTAAGGTTCTCTCCCAGTTGTTAGCACTCATCTCTGTCGAGTGCTAACAATAGTACGGCAATTTAGGAGAGAGGTTGCAGGTCGTCAACCGAAATTTTGGGAATTTTTTCGCAAGGGGGACAAAGGCGGATTGGTGTTAATATGATGTTATGTAATTGGTTAGTGTGTTTGTCGGCGAATACAACCCCCTAACCCCCTTTGCTAAGGGGGAATAACGAAGGGGTCGGTGATGCGGCTCATGTCGAAACCCCTTGGAGGGGCCGCTTTGGGGAGGGCATACAGATAGGTTTTCGAGATTAGGGGGCAGAAATTGGGAGCATGGTTTGCAGATCAGCAATATTCGACTGGAGGACGCACGGCATTTAGGAAAAACATAACGAGTCAATGCCGTCAGTTTGACCAAAGTCAAAGACATTCTGGGATTCTTCGACAAGATTGACTTATGGATTATATGAAGTTAGTATGGGCTAATCAGAATCGAAACGAACGATGGAATGGGTCGAACCGCAATGGGGAAAGTAATGGCACAGCAGAGAGCGAGTAGACCACGGTGATTTCCAAATGGGCGCTGGCGATAATGACGCTCGCCGGAATATTTTTCGGGATTGGGTTCTACACTTTTTACTATGCCAAGGGGAGTTCCTATCTCTCCGACAATCCTAATGTTTGTATCAACTGCCACATCATGCGCGAGCAATTTGATAGTTGGCAGAAGGGGAGCCATCACGGAGTTGCAGTGTGCAACGACTGCCATTTGCCGGCTTCGTTTCCGGGGCGGTACATGGTCAAAGCCGAGAATGGATTCAACCACTCGCGCAAATTCACATTCCAGGATTTTCACGAACCGATAGAAATACGTCCCGCCAACCGCGGGGTCTTGCAGCAAAACTGCCTGCGCTGTCATGGACAACTGATTGCCGAGTCGGTGGGGACCTTTGAACATGCAGATGATCATCAAAACTGCGTCCGTTGCCATCGCGAGGTTGGGCACGGCGCAGCTCGATAGGAGGATATAGGATAATGGCACAAGCTAAATCGCGCTTATGGGTTTATGTCGTGACGATTATTGCGATCGCAGCGGCGACATTTGCCGTCATGCTGCTGATGCAAAACATCGCGCTGCGCAAGGAAGAAGCCAAGCAGGTGGTGTTCCAGGTGACGACGCTGGATGAAAGCGTAATCGATCCGGCCGAATGGGGAAAGAATTTTCCGCGGCAATTTGATTCATACAAACGCACGGTCGACACGGCGCGCACGCAACACGGCGGCAGCGATGCGTTTCAAAAACTCGATCTCGATCCGCGCTGGCGGGAGTTGTTCAATGGCTATGCGTTCGGAGTTGACTATCGCGAAGAGCGCGGGCATGCGTACATGCTGGCCGATCAGGATATGACGGAGCGAGTCAAACAATTCAAGCAGCCGGGTGCGTGTTTGCATTGCCACTCGGCGATTATTCCAGCCTATCGCGCCAAAGGTAAAGAGGCGGGCGTCCCGGACAGCGATTCGCTGGCGCAGATCATGAAGGGCTTCGAGATCGTTTGCGGCATGGATTACAAGGATGCGCGCCATCTAGTGGATCATCCGGTGACGTGCCAGGATTGTCACGATCCAAAGTCGATGCAATTGCGGGTGACGCGGCCGGGATTCTTGAACGGTATCCAGCGATTGGCCGAAAGCAACTACCCGGTGCCACATCTGGCGAGCATCGACCGGTGGCAGAAAGGCGACCGCAGCAAGCCGTACAATCCGAATGTTGATGCCTCACGGCAGGAAATGCGCTCGTTTGTTTGTGGGCAGTGCCACGTCGAGTACTATTTCAAGGGCACGGGAAAACTGCTGACCTATCCGTGGCACGATGGAATCAATGTCGAGCAGATCGAAGCGTACTACGATTCTGTCGGTCACAAGGACTGGACGCACAAGACCAGCGGAGCGCCGGTATTGAAAGCGCAACATCCGGAATTCGAAATGTGGAACCAGGGGATACATGCGCGCTCGGGTGTGGCGTGCGCCGACTGCCACATGCCGTACTACCGCGACGGCGCGATCAAGGTCAGCGACCATCACGTTCGCAGTCCGCTGTTGAATATTTCGCGGGCGTGCCAGAATTGTCATCGTGCGCCGGAAGACGAAATTCTGGCGCGGGCAGAGCGGATTCAGGATAAAACCGCAGCGCTGATGATTCGGGCGGAGGATGCGGTGCTGGACCTGATCAAGGCGATCGAAGTTGCGAAGGTCAACGGGGCGGACAGTTTGTCATTGATTGCACCGCGGGATTTTCACCGCAAAGCGCAATGGCGGCTGGATTTTGTCGCGGCGGAAAACTCGATGGGATTCCATGCGCCGCAGGAAGCGGCACGAATTCTCGGCGAGGCGATTGATTATTCGCGCCAGGGTTTCATGGAGTTGGTCAAGAATAAGGCAACTGTGACGGCGAGTGTGAACGGGATGGCGAAGGATTAGAGACAGACCAAAGTGGATTGAGTTGTGATTGCCGGGGCGAATGCAATTCCCCCGGCAATTCTTTTAGTGTGTCCCACCACGCCACATGCAAACGGCGAAGAGTCGTTTCAGATCAAAAAGGGCGGTGACTACTTCCGGTCGATGATCTTGCGGGCGCCGACGAGCGTGAGGATGTCATTGACGCCATCTTCGATGAGCGAGGCACGCGCGTCGCGGAAAAGTTTTTCAATGTGATACTCGCGCATGAGACCCTTGCCGCCGAATAATTGCAGCGCGGTGTTGGCGACCTCAAAGGCGGCCTGCGTGCAATAAGTCTTGGCAGAAATCGCAAATTCAATCGCAGGAGAAGGAGTCGACGCGTTGTAAACCATTACTGCGCGCGACAGGGCGCGGGCGGTTTCAACTTTAGTGAACATGTCGAACAGGTGTTTCTGCACGAGTTGATGTTCGCAAATTGGTTTGCCGCCCTGGATCCGGGATTTGGAATAGGCGAGGGCTTCCTCGTAGGCGGCGCGCGCAAGACCGACAAACATTGCGGCGACGGCGGCGTTGGTCAGGACCAAAGTTTGTTGCAGAACGAACTCATAAGCTGACGAATCCACCAGCATGTAGCGTTTGGGAATTCTCACGTTGTCGAAAATAATCGAGCCTTGATTGAGCGCGCGCTGTCCCATTTTGTCCAGCGGTTTGCCTTTGGAAACGCCGGGCAGATTTAGCGGCACGAATGCGACGCCGCCGCCGGCGAGACCCTTCGATGGATCAAGGGTCAGAAATGTGATGGCGTGAGTGGCGATAGTGCCGTTGGAAAGCCAGGCGGCTTTCTTGCCGTTGATTACGAAGTGGTCGCCATCGGCACGCGCGATGACTTGACCGGAAATGCGGGCGTCGTAGAATTCCGGCGTGCCGGCCATGAACTGATCGGAGCCGTGATCGGGTTCGGTGATTGCCCAGCAACCGACCATGCGAGCTTCTTTGTCATTAATGAAAGGTGTAACGAGTTCCGCAATCAATTCGGCGTTGCCGGATTGGGCTACGACGGCGAAGGGGAATCCGGCGACGGCGATCGCTGCGGCAAATTCAGCGCTGGCCCAGCCGAGTTCTTCGAGTGCGAGGTGAAGTTCGAGTCCGGTGAGTCCAAGTCCGCCGCATTGTTTGGGAATCAGCGCCGTGTGAAATCCTTGCGAATATGCGGCTTTGAGCTCAGACCACAGCGGCGAGTTGGGCGCGATGACATCGGCGGGCGTGGCGAGTTTGTCGAGGGCGATTGCAGCGGGGCGCAGGACAGCCTGCGCGAACTGGTGAACGCCATCTTTGAGAGCAAGTTGTTCCGCCGAAAGAGCGGTGTTCATATCGAGATAAGGACTCATGGAAAGCCTTCATTTCAATTAGATGTTTAGGTTATTCAAAGATATGGGACT
>CAZIBI010000076.1:0-2916 GCA_964537215.1 uncultured Ignavibacteria bacterium
TATACTCTCATCCATATGAACTACCGCTTCAATCCATCCGACAACTACGAGCGCACGAAGCAAGAGGTAGGCTATCTGCCGCGCCAAGACGCAACGGCCGAGACTTATGCAGCCCTCGGCTTCAAGTGCGGACTCGAGGTACACCAGCAATTACTCACGAAACAGAAACTATTCTGCCGCTGTCCTGCGGGCATCTTTCAGAAGCCCGAAGACTACGATGCCGAGATCATTCGCCACATGCGGCCGACGCTTTCCGAACTCGGCGAATATGACGGCACTGCCCTGATGGAATTCAAGACGCGCAAGAATATCGTATATCGCATCAAGGACATGACTGCGTGCACCTACGATATCGACGATACGCCGCCGTTTCCAATCAACCGCGAGGCGCTCGACATTGCGATCGAAATCGCGCTGATGCTCAAAACCAACATCGTCGGCGAGCTGCATGTCGCCCGCAAACAATACCTCGACGGCTCAATCCCCACCGGTTTCCAGCGTACTGCTATCGTCGGCATCGAGGGTACCATTCCGCTCAAGAACAAAACCGTCCGAATAATTCAGATTTCCATTGAAGAAGATTCCTGCCGCGAAGTTTCCGACATCGGCCACTGGCGCGTCTACCGCACCGACCGGCTCGGCATGCCCTTGATCGAAACAGTGACCTATCCCGATATGCTCACCCCCGACGAGGCTGCTGAAGCCGCCCACTACATTCGTTTCCTGAATCGCGCTTCCGGCAAGGTCCGCGTCGGCATGGGCGCAGCGCGCGAGGATGTTAATGTTAGCATCACCGGCGGCACTCGCGTGGAAATCAAGGGTGTTGCACATATTCGCTGGATTCCAAACCTTGTCCACGTCGAGGCATTCCGCCAACGCTCATTACTTCTCATCAAAGCCGAACTCGCCAAACGCGGCCTGGATCCAAAAACATGGTCGCTGACGCACAAGGAACTCGACGCCGATCTGCTGCCGCGCGAACAGCGCGCCATCAAACGCGTGCGTGCCCGTGGCTGGCAATTGCTTGGAATCAATCTTCCCAATTTCAAGGGCATTCTGTCGCACTTCACGCAACCCGACCGCATGTTTGCCGACGAAATCAGCGACCGTCTGAAAGTCATCGCCTGTCTCGAGCGTCCGAACATGCTGCATTCCGAGCAACTGCATTTGCTTGGCGACGAACAAGAGCTTGTCGATATTCGCGACTTCCTCGAAGCTGCTCCGGACGACGCACAGATCGTCCTCTGGGGGCCGCCCGATGATATGAAGACTGCTCTCGAAACAATCGAAGAGCGCTGCAAACTCGCAATGCTGGGCGTGCCGAACGAAACGCGCAAATCGATCTCCGACGGCACGACGATTTTCGAGCGCGTTCTTCCCGGCGCCGATCGCATGTACCCCGACACCGATTCCGCGCCGATCTCGATAGACGACAATGTTATTGCTGAAATGAAGAAGTCGCTTCCAGTAAATGTGTCCGACCGGCTGGTGCAGCTGCGCGAGTGGCGCGTCCCTGAAGATTGCTTCGAATACATCTTACGCAACAATCTCATCCCGCTAATAGAAACGATAACTTCCGAGTGCAAGCAGACCCCGCGTTTTGTCGCGACGATGTTCGCCCACGGCCTCAAGAACTTGCAGGGCAAAAAGAAAGCGCCGACAGATTTCAACTTCGAGAAAATCCGCCAACTTCTGCTTTTCATCGAACAACGCAATCTTGGCAACGAGATTTTCAAGAAGATGCTTCCGGAGGTTTACGAACACCCGAACATGGACTTCGACTCGGTGCTGACAACGATTGATTTTCGCGAGCAGAGGATTGACGAAATCCTTGAATACCTGCCGGCATTGCGCCGCAAATATCTGGAAATTCGCAAACGCGAGAGCTACGACGCGAATATTCGCTGGGTAATGGGGCAAATGCGCAAGCGCGCGGTCGGAAATGTATCGCTGCGCGAACTGCACGGACGCATCACCAAGGAGATCAACCATGGTTGATTTGTTCAAAGGCTACAAAGGCGATGCGCTGGCGACACTGCAGAAATTCAACGCCCGCGTCTGGAGCCAGACCAAGGTCGAAACGACGCGCGGGGAGTTCAAGGGCATCCTGCTTCCGCGCAGCGAAAACGACGACGAACGCCATGTCGTAATAAAATTGGTTACCGGTTATAACATTGGCATCGCGACCGAGACGATCACGAACATGACGGAGGAGGGCTACAAGGAAGCCCACTACAAAATTCCGGAAAAGGAATTCCCCAATCGCCCGGGACGCCCGAATGTAAAATTGCTTGGCACCGGCGGTACAATTGCGTCGCGTCTTGATTATCGCACCGGCGCAGTAATCCCCGCATTTTCTCCAGGCGAACTCTATGGCGCCGTACCGGAATTGGCAGATATCTGCAATCTCACGACGGAAAAACTCTTCGCTGTATTCTCGGAGAACATGGGGCCGGAGCAGTACAAGGCTTTGGCAATCGCCATCGGCAAAGAGATCGAACGCGGCATCGACGGCATCGTCATCGGCCACGGCACCGACACCATGCACCACACGGCGTCCGCGCTGTCATTCATGGTCCAGAATTCGCCGGTCCCGATCGTGATGGTCGGCTCGCAGCGTTCATCGGATCGGCCATCGTCGGATGCTGCGTTGAATCTCATGCACGCCACCAAGACCGCCGCTGAGTCCGACATCGCCGAAGTCATGGTTTGCATGTTCGGTCCGACCTCGGATGAATACGGCTTGCTCCATCGCGGGACGCGCGTGCGCAAAATGCATTCGTCCTATCGCTCGACTTTCCGGACGATAGGGGACATCCCGCTTGCGATGGTCGATCGCAAGAAAATTACGCCGCTCAAGGAGAACTACAATCGCCGCCGTCGCGACCGCAATGTCAAGATCACGGCCTGCTTCGA
>CAZIBI010000076.1:3016-5588 GCA_964537215.1 uncultured Ignavibacteria bacterium
GAATGCGGCGATGGACCACCGGCGAAATAGTAGTTTATCAAATATACCGCGTCGGAAATACTCTGCAGACCATTGCCGTCGGCATCGCCGGGGACAAGACAACACGTGCCAAGGAAACTCGGCTTTACCGGCACATTCCAAGTCACGATCATTGGCGTAATCGGGCCGTCGTGTCCGGGCGGAGCCAGGGCCGGTACATAATCTGCAAACTCAAGGTTGATCAACCGCGATGCTGTATCCATCGGCGCTGAAATAAACACCCGCGCCAGTTTTGTGGCCGGAGAATGCCAGAATATGAGCGTGCTACCAAACACCACGATCCCGCTCGAGTCGAGTATGACAACCTTATTGATTCCCGATCTGAAATCGGAATCAGGCAGCGGGAACTGCACAGAATCAATGTGCGCCGGAAGTGAATCGACGAGAATACGCAGAGGAAGTTGAATCCCTTCCTTGCTCGGCGCATCAAGGGCAAGATCCACTATGCTACTTGTCTTATGCCCCGGAAAGGCCGCTGTATGGCGAATCCGGTAACCCGGCGTCTCAACCGGTGCATATGGACCAGACGTTGGTGGACAGTTGACAAATCCGGGGCCGCAGTCTGTGAAAATACAATTGAACAACCAACTCGCATCATTTACCGTCCACTCCTGATGAAAGTCGAAATCCGCATAGTCGAAATCGTTTGGCGGCGGACCGCCGGCAAAGAGATACTGCATCATGTAAACCATGTCGTTGATCGTTATCATGCCATTATCGTCGGCGTCGCCGCAGGGCTGCGCCTGTACTGAACATGTCGGAACGGCCAAAATAACAACCGCGAAAAGCGCCAGTAAAGTTTTCATCATCTCCCAGCTCCTTGTAAGAGACTCATAATAGTCGGCAAAATCTTGTTGCCTCTCATCTTCCAAGTCATTTCTTGATACTGAAATATAGATAAGAGCACAGATGTTAGCAACAACAAACCGCGGCGACGCTATGGAATTGCGAGGAAGATCATCATACAACTGCCGGTAATCGCACTCTGCTTCATCGTGTTTACTGTCCTCGCCTACCGCTTCTACGGTCGCTGGGTCGCAAGACAATTCGTCATCGACGATGCGAAAGCAACGCCGGCAAACCTCAAAAACGACGGCGTCGATTTCGTCCCAACCAAACCCTTCTACTTGTTCGCCCAACACTTTTCCGCAATCGCGGCCGCCGGTCCAATTGCCGGACCGATATTGGCCTGCCAGACGTTCGGCTGGCTGCCTTGCCTGCTGTGGATCAGCCTCGGCGTCGTCCTGATTGGCGCCGTTCACGACTTCTCAAGCCTGACAGCTTCGGTTCGCCATGGCGCTTGCTCGATCGCCGAGATAACCCGCGAACACCTTGGAACCGGAGCCGGCCGGGCAATGATGGCGCTGATTTGGGTCACTTTGATGTACGTCATCGTCGCCTTCACGGATATCACCGCCTCAAGCTTCGTCGGTGTCACGGAAGAACTCGCCGGGGCCAATGTCAGTTTCAATCCCGGCGGCGCTGTCGCTGCTGCGGCCATTATGTATCTGTTGCTCGCGATAGTGATGGGCTTCGTTCAGCGCTATCTCGACCCGCCACTGTGGCTACTGACAGTTATCTTCGTGCCGGCGACGCTTGTTCTCGTCTGGTTCGGAACGCAAGTATCGACAGTGCTCATTCTTGACGTCAAGACTTGGGGCTTGATAATTCTTGCTTATTGCGCCGCCGCTTCCGTCATGCCGGTCTGGATGCTGCTCCAGCCGCGCGGCTACCTCGGCGGCTTCATTCTCTATATGGCGCTCGCGCTCGGCATTGTCGGTATCTTTTTCGGAGGCTACGAAATCAAGCAGGAGGCCTTTCGCTCCTGGAACGTCGGGGGCATGACCGGTTCGCTCTTTCCGTTTCTCTTCGTCACAATTGCCTGCGGCGCCTGCTCGGGTTTTCATGGCCTCGTCTGCAGCGGCACGACCTCGAAACAGATTTCTAAAGAGTCCCACATGCAGCCGGTCGCATTCGGTGCAATGCTTGCCGAAGGCTTCGTAGCCCTGATTGCACTCGGCACTATCATGATCGTCGCCAACTCCGACGTCACCGGCCTCAAACCCGGTACAATCTACGGCAACGGCATTGGCCGTTTCATGGCGTTGATCATCGGCGAGGAGCACCTCAAGTTTGCGATCACCTTCGGTGCAATGGCGTTCTCGACATTCGTCTTCGATACACTCGATGTCTGCACGCGTCTGGGCCGCTATATCTTCCAGGAAATTACAAACTGGCGGACCACCATTGGCGGGATTGTGGGCACGCTTTTGATGATTGCGCTCCCTGTGTACTTCATTGCGTTCGCTACGGAAGGATCATGGGTGAGATTTTGGACACTGTTTGGATCGGCAAATCAACTTCTGGCCGGGCTTTCACTATTGACCATTTCCATTTGGCTTCATCACAGCCGCAAGCGCATTGCTTTTACTCTGCTGCCGATGCTTTTTGTGCTGACAATTACTCTTTGGTCATTAGTCAAGTTGACACTCGCCAACTTTGATGCGGCCAAGGGATTCGATACGGCAATGAT
>CAZIBI010000077.1:0-4660 GCA_964537215.1 uncultured Ignavibacteria bacterium
TTGCGGGCAAGGTCGAGGTCTTCGGGGGTGGTGACTTTGATGTTGGCGGTGGAGCCTTCGACGATGCGGACGCTGATGCCGAACGCCTCGCAGACGGAAGAATCGTCCGTGAAATCGCGTTTGGATTCGAGCGCCTGGATATAAGCAGAAATGATGGCTTCGTACTTGAACACCTGCGGCGTTTGCGCAGCCCAGATTTTGTCGCGGTCAAGTGTTGCGATGACAAAACCGGCCTCGATGCGTTTGAGCGTCTCGGTCTGGCGGATCGCAAGGATCGCGGCGTCGTAGGTTTCAGCTTCCTTGCCGACGGCTTCGATCTCGGCGATGCTCACCAACGGGCGGACGCCGTCGTGGATATAGACGAGATTCGCAGTTTCAGGAATCGAGCGCAAGCCGCATAAAATCGAATCAAAACGGGTTTTGCCGCCGGCGACGATGCGTTCGACCTTGTTGAACTTGAAACGGTCGACGACCGATTCGTGGGTGTAGTTTAAGTCTTCGCCCGCGACGACGAGGTGAATGACATCGATCGACGGGCATTGCTCGAACTTGTCGATAGTCCAGGCCAGAAGCGGCTTGGAGCCGACGGGGCGGAATTGTTTGGCGACCGCGCCGGGCAAGCGTGTGCCTTTGCCGGCGGCGGTGATGATGGCGTAATTTTTCATGTAATCAACATTGCATCGCCATAGGAGTAGAAACGATAGCGGTTCGCTACGGCGAAGTTATAAGCGGTGAGAATCTGCTCCGGCGAGGCAAACGCTGCGACCATCGCCAGAAGCGACGATTCCGGAAGGTGAAAATTCGTGATGAGCGCCCCGACGACTTTGAAGTCGAAGCCCGGATAGATGAAGATATCGGTTTCGTCGTGCGAGCCGGTGATCTTGCCGTTGGTTTTGAAGCAGCCCTCAAGCGTGCGCGTGACGGTCGAACCGACCGCGACAATGCGGCGGCCCTTTTTCATCGCGGCATTGATTTGCGCGGCGGAATCTTCGGAGATCCAGTATTCCTCGGGATCCATCACATGCTTCTCGTAAGTTTTGGTTTCGATCATCTTGAACGTTCCGCGTCCGACATCGAGGCGGATGCGGCAAATTTCGACGCCGAGTTTTTCGATATCGGCAATCAATTCCTCGGTAAAGTGCAATCCAGCGGTCGGCGCCGCGATGGAAAAGCCCTCGCTGGCGTAGACAGTTTGATACATCTTTCTATCGACCGAAGTGTCGTCGCGCTTAATGTAAGGCGGCAGCGGCATGTGGCCGAATTTTTCCATCAATTCGCTTGAGGGCGCGCCGACAAAACGCACGCGGCGCGAGCCGTCGCCGAGAATGCTTATGATTTCGCAGTACTCGCGGGCGGAAAAATAGAATTTGTCGCCGTTGTGAGCTTTCTTGCCGGGTCGGACGAGGCAGATCCATTCGTCGTCCTTGAGTTTGTCGACCAGGAAGATTTCAACCTTGCGGCCGGCTTGTCCGCCAACGCCGTAGAGCCGCGCGCGCTGGACCTTGGTGTCGTTAAGCACCAGCAGATCATCGGGGCGCAGCAGGTTGACAATATCGGCAAAGACGTACTCTTTCATTTCGCCGCTTTTGCGGTCGAGATGAAGGAGTTTGCAGCGATCGCGTCGTTCCAGCGGATGCTGGGCGATCAAGTCTTCAGGAAGCGAAAAAGTAATTTTCTCCATAACCCATCTTTGTAATGAATGATACCAAAACCAATAGTGCTCGTCAAAGTGCTATAACAGGCGCCCCTGTTTGAACTCGCTCCGATCATATTTTAAGTGTGTAAAGGCCGCACTGGTCGCGGTGCGCCCGCGCGGCGTTCTCTCCAGAAGCCCCTCTTGAATCAGGAATGGCTCGTAGATTTCTTCGAGCGTTTCCGCTTCTTCCCCGACAGCGACTGCCAGCGTGCTCAAGCCGACCGGTCCGCCGTGAAACTTTTCGATCAACACACAGAGTATACGTTTGTCCATGTCATCCAGCCCCATTTCGTCAACATCGAGTCGTTCGAGACTGTCGTGCGCGAGTTGTCCGGTGATGCGGCCATCGCCGTGAACCTCCGCGAAGTCGCGCAAACGGCGCAGCAAGCGGTTGGCAATACGCGGCGTTCCGCGCGAACGGCCGGCGATTTGACCGCAGCCGTCGGTGTCGATTTCGGTTTTAAGGATTCGCGCCGAGCGCGTGATGACGCGGGCGATATCTTCGCCGCTGTAATAGTCGAGCCGGCCGACGACGCCGAAACGGGCGCGCATCGGCGAGGTCAACAGTCCCGCGCGGGTGGTCGCACCGATCAGCGTAAACGGCTTGAGCGGCAGTTTCACCGAGCGCGCAGCGGGTCCTTTGTCGATCATGATGTCGAGCGTGAAATCTTCCATTGCCGGATAGAGGTATTCCTCGACGACGCGATTGATGCGGTGAATCTCATCTATGAACAAGACGTCGCGTTCATTCAAATTGGTTAATATGCCGGCGAGGTCGGCGGCTTTTTCGAGAATCGGGCCGGAGGTCGATTTGATGCTGACGCCGAGCTCGTTGGCGATAATAAACGCGAGCGTCGTCTTGCCGAGTCCGGGCGGACCATAAAACAGGGCGTGATCAAGCGCTTCTCCGCGTTGTTTGGCAGCCTGGATGAAGACCTTGAGATTTTCGACGACCTTGGCTTGTCCGATGAATTCATCGAATTTCGACGGCCGCAGGGTGACATCGAGTTCCGATTCGCCCTGGATAATCTCCGGTGTGGTAATGCGTTCTTTCATCGATCCTTCGGTCATGATGCCGACACTTTCAGCGCTTCGCGGATGATCACATCGGAACTGTGATTCGATCCGATTTCCTTGATTGCGACCTCGACGGCTTTGCGCGCCTCGTAGCGGCTGTAGCCGAGCGCTTCGAGCGCGAGTGAAGCTTCTTCAACCTGGTTGAGCCGGTGCGTTGCGCCGATTCCGGTTGAGGCGACAATCTTGGCAACTTTATCTTTTAACTCAAGCACCAATCTTCCGGCGGTCTTGGGACCGATGCCGGAGATGGTCGAGAGCAGAGATTTATCTTCTTCCAATATCGAGCGCAACAAATCTTCGATCTTGATTCCGGAGAGAATCGTCAGGCCGAGTTTGACGCCGACCCCGGAGACGGAGATCAGCATTTCGAAGACCTCGCGTTCAGCTTGCGTTGCAAAACCGATAAGGTCAATCGCATTTTCGCGGACCTGCATGGAAGTTGCAATGGTGACCTCGCTGCCGAGGTTCGGCAAAGCATGAAAAGTTGACAGCGGAATGAGTGCGCGGTAACCGACGCCGCCGACGATTATCTCGACGTGGTCAGGCTGTTTGACGGCAAGTTTTCCGGTGAGCGATGATATCAAAATTTCTTCTCTCTGCGCTGGTAATGACAATACGCAACCGCGAGCGCATCTGTGACGTCGTAGGGACCGTCAATTTGCTTGAGCGAAAGTAATGCCTTGATCATGTAGTTCACTTGTTCTTTCGACGCTGATCCCCTACCGACTGTTGAGAGCTTGACTTCGCGCGGTGAATATTCGAACACCGGCACGTTTTTGAGCGTGCAGGCGAGAATGACGGCGCCGCGCGCTTGTCCGAGGCTCATGGCGACTTTGACGTTCTTGCCGTAGAAGCCTTCTTCGATTGCGACTTCATCGGGCTGCTGCGAATCGACGAGTTCGGTCATTTTGCCGAAGATGATTTTCAGGCGGCCGGCGATTTCACCGGCGGAAGTAGTAAAGCAGCCCGCGTTTAACAGTTTGACTCCTCGATTGTCAACCTCGACGACACCGAAGCCGGTAACAGCCAGCCCGGGATCGATCCCGAGAATCTTCATTTAGGCGCTCAAACGCTCGAGAGTCGCGTCGTCGATATCAAAGTTAGCGTAGACTTTTTGCACGTCGTCGTTGTCTTCGAGAGCTTCCATCAGCTTGATCATCGATTCGGCGTGCTTGCCTTCGAGTTTGACCGTCGTCGAAGGCACCATAGTGGTTTCGGCGCTGGCCATCGGGATGCCTTTTTTCTCGATTGCGGCACGGACGGCCTCGAACTTATCCGGAGGCGTGGTAATTTCGAACAGGTCGCCTTCGGAGGTCATGTCAGCGGCGCCGGATTCGAGAGCGAGTTCGAGTAATTCATCCTCGCCGATTTTGGATTGTTCGACTTCAATAACGCCCTGCTTAGAGAAAATCCAGGCGACCGAGCCGGATTCGCCGAGATTGCCGCCGTATTTGGAGAAAAAGTGGCGGACTTCCGCAACGACGCGGTTCTTGTTATCGGTCAGGACGGCGACCATGACGGCAACGCCGCCGGGGCCGTAGCCTTCGTAGGTAATTTCTTCATAGTTGACGCCTTCCAAGTCGCCGGTGCCCTTCTGGATGGCGCGTTTAATGTTGTCGGCGGGCATGGAGTTCTGCTTGGCAGTAAGGATCGCCGTACGCAGGCGCGGGTTGGCATCGGGGTCGCCGCCGCCAAAACGGGCGGCAACGGTGATTTCTTTTATCAATTTGGTAAAGATGCGACCGCGCTCTTGGTCGGCTTTACCTTTTTTTCTTTTTATAGTCGACCATTTAGAATGACCAGACATCAAATCCTCCGGAAAGTGAGCAAAATTAACCGGCGAATTAATAACAAACGGCATGGTTGGAAGCAATAGAAATTAGGGGG
>CAZIBI010000078.1:0-2145 GCA_964537215.1 uncultured Ignavibacteria bacterium
CCGTTCATGTGCGGCGATGCCGACGGCAGCGATCTGATAACGATTTCCGATGCCGTCTATATGGTCAACTACATCTTCGCCGGCGGACCGGCGCCCAGCCCGATTCTCTCGGCTGACGCTGATTGCAACGCTATTGTCACGATTTCTGATGCTGTCTACTTGATTAACTACATCTTCGCCGGCGGCCCGGCGCCTTGCAGCGGCTGCTAAGAACGACTAAACGCTGAATCGCCAGGCACACCAGTAATTGTTGTGCTTGGCGTCAGGCGGACAACCGACGCACTCGGTCTTAATCGCCGGATCGATTGTCTGCGCAAATAACGAGTACTCGACGATCCCAACTTCTTTACACGGAAACGGCGCCAGACCCTGCCTTTGTCTCGCACTTTGGACGCGGCACTCTTTCATGCGAAATTCAAAACTGTTTGCAGTCTCGTTCGCGATCTCTTGCTCGTTGACATAAGCATAGAGCCGGAATCCCAATGCTGTCTTAAGTGCCGCCAGCCCGCCATTTTGCGGTAACTTGTGCCGCGCCATAATTCGTTTCGCTTCGATAACGGTGAATTTCGCCCACGCCCTTTTGTCCAGTTCGATCGCCTTCTCAATTCCAAACTCTCGCTCGATCTCTTGAAACCACAATCCGTCATGCGCCAGCCAAAGCTTCGCAGCGTCGTCGAGCATTTCTCTAGAGACTTCGCTCATTGCAGCACGCTTCCATCGCTCTTTGGTTGTTGCCAGTGCTCGATAATTCCCCACGCACTCTTTTTCGCGCCGTCAACTTCGACTTCGCCGGTCGCTATCGCGAGGCTATATCCGGATGTGTAGAAGATCCGCGGCTCGGAGAGTTGCAATTCAAATCCGATTCCGATTGTTGGCACGCTTAGCGACTTCTTCAAAGCAATCATATCGTGAATCTTGTGGTCGCGCTGCAATTGATCCGAATAGATACGCACATTGCTCGCGCCGTCGGCGAATCGGATTGCGCCGCCGTCATAGAGCGCTACAAAGTTCTTCAGCACTTTGTCGCCGGCTGTCGTCGAGTCGGAGGACGCAAGCATCGCAGCGCCGCCTTCGCCAATAACGGCGACCCAGTCATAATTCGTGTATTCGATTCCCGTCTCAATCTTGTTGACCGGATTGTAATCTTCGACTTGCAGCAATTCGTAGAATGCCGTTCCCGTCAAGGTATCGCTACCGATAACAATGACGCCTTTTCCAATTCCATGGGCGCGCCGGTTGTGCGCCGCGTGGCTGTTGCTTTGTACCGGCGTTAACTCGCTGATAGTTGCTTCAACTTTGACATCACGCCAGTCATAGTGAAACTTTCCGGCCGTGTGCCCGACTTCCCAAACGAGACCGCCAAACGGAAAGTCGTATCCCTGATCGAGCCGCGTCGAATCATGCCGCGCCTTGGTGTAAGGCAAGCTCTGCCAGAATGAGCCATTGAACACGTATCCCGAAAAATCCCGCTCGGCGCGAATGAACTTATTGTCATTCAGCGCGCGGCGGAATGTCACTGTCAAAGCCCGCCGCAAGGTGTCCCGCTCGGCCAATATCACGAGGTGCTCGACAATCGCGAATCTTTCAAATTCTGATTCCAGTTTGATTTCCTCGGGCACGAGTGTACCGGGCTCAACCTTGTGGTTCTTTTCCACGACACCCGACTCGCCGTCAAAGGGAACATCCGCTGCCCGTCTCGAGCAACCCGCCAGCAGCGCCAGCGCAATCGCCATCATCAATGCTGTCTGTCTAATTTTCATGCCCCAATTGTAACAGAATCCCCCATCCCCGCAAGTAGAAATGATTGTTGCCGTTTTCCCCTCTCCCCGTCGGGGGAGAGGGGCCAGGGGTGAGGGCTTTGCTTCTTGGCTTGCACCAATCCCCCCAATCTCTATATTACCCCCATGCTTTTGGCCATCGACATCGGCAATACCAACATTGTCGTCGGATTCTATCAAGCCGACAAATTGCTCACGTCATTGCGTTTCGCCACCGACCATGCCCGCACTGCCGATGAATCCGCCCTCGTTTTGCACCAGTTCATGCAGATGAAGAAACTTTCCGACGTCGACGGAATCATCGTCGCCACCGTCGTGCCGCGTCTTGATCCGATCTTCCGCCAGATGTCGCGCGATCATTTCCACA
>CAZIBI010000078.1:2245-4647 GCA_964537215.1 uncultured Ignavibacteria bacterium
AAGATCGGTTTCGAGCCGCCCAAATCGCCGATCGGCAAATCCACCGAAGATGCCATGAAAGCCGGTTTCTATCTCGGCGGCGTCGGCCAGACCGAGTACATTATCGAAAATCTCACCAAAGTGCTCGGCTCTACCCCCAAAGTCGTCGCAACCGGTGGTCTGGCGTCGCTGATCGCGCCCGCTTCGAAATACATATCCGAAGTGCTACCGAACATCACGCTCGACGGCCTCCGCCAAATCTACGAAATGAACCGCTAAATACCCTCTATTGACAAATTTGACATTCGGCGTATCTTGAACTGACGTACCGCTGCCGGCCTGAAACAGTTGCTTTCGCCATACGTCTACCTGTGTAAGAACCACGCATAATACTGTCAAAGTTTGGAGATATCCGTCATGTTCCTTGCAACACGTCTTGCCCGCCTTACAATAGGATCCACTCTCGCTTTTGTGTTATTGTGCGCCATGTCGCTGGCTGCCGAGTCCCTCGCCAAGCGGCAGGAACTCACCACCGAACAGTTGAATATTATTGCCGGCAAGGAATATGAGCTTCATGTCAAATTTCGTGACAGTCTCAAAATGCGCGCGCTCGCTGACGGCAGAGTCGCTTCGCCCGAAAAAGCTGCTTCGGACCAAGTTTCGAGTATCGCTTCAACTCTGAATCTCCGCTTTGAACAACTGATCAAGCTACCCGACGCCAAAATCGAAAAACTCGAACGCCGGGCGGCAGAATATTCCAAGACTGAACAACCCGATCTGCGCGGCATGATGGTCGCCCGTCTTGAAGGCGCGACTGCGGCACAATTACTTCAAGCTGCCGAGACTCTTCGCGGATTGTCGGAAGTTGAGTTCGTCTACCTCGAAGAACTCAATCCGACTCCTCCCGGAGACTATGCCCCGCCGACTCCCAACTATGTGGCGCTGCAAGACTACCGTCCGGCAAATCCTGGACTCAATGTGGATTATCTCTGGGCGCGCGGCGGCAAGGGACAAAACGTCCGCTACTCCGACTGCGAGTACGGCTGGGATGTCACCCACGAAGATCTCGTCGATATTCCCATCGTCGTCGAAGCCGGACAGACTATGAACTCGCCCTTTGGCACCGACCACGGAACCTCCGCCGTCGGAATTACGGCCGGAAAAGAAAACGGCTACGGTATTACTGGAATTGCTCCGAATGTTACCAGCGTCAATGTCTATCCGGAAATCTCGGTTGAGGAAGGCTCGCGCCGTACCACTTGTATCGCCAACGCCATCGCCGATTCCGACCCCGGGGATGTCGTTCTGCTTGAAATGCAAACAACCGGCGCCGGTGGTGACTATGCCCCCGCCGAGTATTCCTCGTCAGTTTGGACTGTAGTCAAGAACGGCGGCGATCAGGGCGTCCTGGTCGTTGCTGCAGCAGGCAACGGCAACCAGAATCTCGACAGCGCGCCGTACGCGACCTACATGAGCCGCGGCGACAGCAAGTCGATTATCATCGGTGCCGGCTCGTCCAACACCAGCCACAATAAATTGAGTTTCAGCACCTACGGGACGCGCGTCAATGTGCAAACCTGGGGAGAAAACGTTTTCACCTCGGGCTACGGAGACTACGTGATCCTCGGCGGCGATACGCGCCAATCCTACACCGACTCATTCAACGGTACCAGTTCCGCCTCCGCAGTCGCGGCCGGATGCGTCAGCGCTTTGCAATCCTACGCAAAACTAACGCTCAACCGCCCGCTTACTCCGGCGGAGATGCGCTCGCTGTTGATTCAGACCGGAATCCCGCAAGGCTCCGGCGGCCACATCGGCCCCTGCATCAATCTGCGCGATGCCGCGATTTTCATGGATCAGTTCATGGTCAATCCGACTGACACCGACAACGACGGCGTTGCCGATGTCTTTGACAACTGCCCGACCAATCCCAATGCCAATCAAAATGACGGCGACCTCGACGGTATCGGCGATCTCTGCGACACCGACGCCGACAACGACGGCATTCTCAATGACTCTGACAATTGTCGCTACACCGTGAATGTCAGCCAGACCAACAGCGATAGCGACCTCTATGGCGACGCTTGCGACAACTGCGACCTGACCAATAATGATGACCAGTTCGACGAAAACAACGATGGCGTCGGCGATGCTTGCGATGGCGCGATGCACATCCAAAACTACACAATGCCCGACGGCTACCGCAATCAACCCTACTCGATATCACTTAGCGCGATAGGTGGATTAGCCCCTTATTCGTGGACCATGCTCGGCGGCGACTTGCCCTTCGGACTCGACTTCAATGGCGGAACTACCGGCACCATCACCGGCACCCCGACTTTCAACGCGACCTACTTTTTCACTTTCATGGCTGTTGATTCCGATGCCCCCTTCAAAGCCGACACTCTTAGCGTCAGCATCAC
>CAZIBI010000079.1:0-4067 GCA_964537215.1 uncultured Ignavibacteria bacterium
AGAAACGCAGCACTCGACCAGGATTCGGCGGGATAGAAAATCAGAACGACGCCAATTGCCGCCGAAACGGCTATGAAGCTGATATTAGCGATGTTTTGGAAGGGGTAAATCAGCGGCCGCGTCGGAACCCATTTTACTTCCTGCAGTTTCGCGGCAGCGATCAGGCTCCCGGTAAAAGTCAAAGAACCGAGAATGACCTCGATTACGATGGCAACCATCCGAAACGGCGTCAATTCCGCCGAGCCTTCGCCCAGCCACAGGAAGTACTTCGCAATTCCCACCAGGGCTGCAGCAAGACCTCCAAAGGCGTGCGATAGCGCGGTTCGCTGCGGAACCGCAGTCAGCGGCACACGCGAGAGTGGAATGCCGACAGCAAACCCGGCGACGATCGCGACGATGATCCATAGGTGGTTGACAACGGATGGTTGAATCCAGGTCGCCATTATCGCGAGTGACATCGCCGCGACTCCCGCAATGACCGACCGGCGCGCCGTTTTCGGGTCATTCATCCACTGCAACGAGAAGATGAAGAGCACTGTCGCGGCCAAGTATGAAAGTTGTTGTATGATAATTATCATTGTTTCTTGAACATCCTTAGCATCCGGTCGGTGATCAGGAAACCGCTGACAATGTTGGTCATCGAAGCAAACAGTGCGATTGCCCCCAGAAACTGGATAATCGGCGGATAGTCTCCGCCCGTGACGACAATTGAGCCGATTACAGCGATGGCGGAGATTGCATTAGTGAGTGACATAAGCGGCGTATGCAAAAGGCGCGAGACGCGGCGAATTACACCGAGCCCGATAAATGTCGCGAGCGCGAGAACGAAAATCATTGACCAATAGTCAATCGGCTGCTGTGGATGCGCTGCTGGACTCTGCTCTTGAGCCGACGCGATACCGGGAAATACAAACCCGACCAGCAATCCCGCGGCTATCCAAAACAGCTGTTTGGCCATAGATTTACTCATTGACTTGATGTAATGCGTCACTGACGGCCTCCCTCGTTGGGAATGGTAACAACCGTCTTATTCGCATCGGGAGTCGCGACCAACGGCTGCGTGGCCAAAGTCGCGCGGATTATCTGATCGTCAGAATCGAGTTTCAGGTTGCCTTGCTCATCCGCCAGATGCGCCAGGAAATTCGCGATGTTGCGCGAGTACATCTGGCTGGCATCAAACGGCACCGTCGAAGTAATATTGATCGGTCCAATCAGGGTGACCTCCCCTATCATGATTGTTTCTCCCGGCTTGGTTAATTCACAATTGCCGCCCTGTTCAGCTGCCAAATCGACAATGACAGAACCGGGTTTCATCAGCCGCACCATATCGGCGGTAATCAGTAAAGGAGCACGCTTCCCGGGAATCGCAGCGGTACTGATCACGACATCGCTCTTCGAGACGATCTGTGACATTAATTCGCGTTGGCGACGGTAAAACTCTTCATCCATAGCCGCGGCGTATCCACCCGAACCGTCGGATTTATTGGTATCCAGAGGCAATTCGACAAACTTCCCGCCCAGGCTCTCGATTTGTTCCTTAACTGCGGGCCGGACATCATATGCCTGGATCACGGCGCCGAGGCGCTTGGCGGTAGCAATTGCCTGCAACCCGGCGACGCCGGCGCCGACGATGAAGACATTCGCAGGAGAGATAGTCCCGGCAGCCGTCATCAGAAGCGGAAACATCTTGGGGAGCACATTTGCAGCGAGAAGGACCGCTTTATAGCCGGCAATTGTCGCCATCGATGACAGGACGTCCATGCTCTGGGCGCGAGTAACGCGTGGCAAGAGTTCGAGAGCAAAGGCCGTCACCCCGATCTCGGAGAGAGCTTTTAATTCTGCGGTTGAATTGGCCGGGTCAAACATGCCGATGATTACCTGCCCGCGGCGGAATTGTGCCAGGTCGTTTTTGGCGCCAAGCGGATCTGCCGCCAATCCGCGAACATAAAGAATGACGTCGGATTGGCGAATGACTTCGCGGCGACTTTCGACGATGCGAAAACCTTTCGCCACATAGTCGGCATCACTGTGTCCCGAAGCGAGACCCGCATTGGATTCGCAGACATATTCGAAACCGGCTTGCTTAATCTTGGCGGGGGCAGATGGAATGAGAGCGACGCGGCGCTCTCCGGGAAAGGTCTCTTTGGCAAAGCCAATAATCATGTGAATTCCAGACGATAAAGTGCCATATTCGTTTTCACAACGATTGCTCGGATATTGAAACTTTAGTTTCGTAACTGTGCCGACTCCCTGAAACGAGGCGGCTCTATATGGAAGATTTCTGTCAGATTCTATAGACTCTTGCGGTCAAGCTCTAATCCGGCTGTCGTCGCTGCGACTAGCGGCGACGACACCTTTAGAAACCTACTAAGTCTATCTTTAATATTTACGCATTGAACGCAGAGAAACGCGTTTGAATCTTTGTACAAAAGAGATATCGGAAGTAAGAAACAAATAAATGAGTAAAATCATCCATGGAGTCGATTTATTGTGCCTTGATAGGCTCTCGAAGTGTACAGCGGGCGCCCTCATTCGGAATTGCTGACAAATAGTACGATTTTGCCGTGCCCAAAACTCTTAGCACAGACATACACTTAAGAGTAGACTATTTTTGTCGCCTCTGCTTGCCTGAAGCCGCTCCGAAATTCTCCTTGGCGGCAACATGCGGACGCAAAACAAACCTCACAATCGCCTATCAAGCGGTCTCGCACGTTTCTCATTTGAAGCTCCTTGAAACGTGTAAATAGGAATTGGATTGTCTATTTAGTTCATGTAGCGATTGGCCCACCCCAAATAAATACAATTACTACCCTATATTCCACTATTGTCCATTCGGGGCGCATTTGTATGTCTGGCTATGAAAATCAACAGATATTACCGAGCAATGGATTACAATTTTGCATTGTAACCACTTCATGCTAAACGGCTTGACTATTTTTAGTCAATGAAGGAGAAACATATCAGACGCCGGTGGGTACAACGGATATTACAAGAGCCGGAGGGTAGTTCCCCACCGGCCTTGATACTACCAAATCAGAGAATCCGATTTGTCCCGGCGTGTGCCGACAAATAGACTCTCACGTGAAGCTGGCCGCTTTACAGATAGATGCATAACAAATTCGCACCGCTACTAACCTGGAGTTTAGCTCCGAGTCAGTGCGCTAACGAATGAAAAAAGCAGCCCTCAAGGATTTCAGCATCGGGAGTATAAGTTCGATGTTTGCGATCCTGAACCCGGCACGCCGGACCACGAGGAGCTTTGACATAGACCAAATTGGAAATTGGAAGTATTTGAGATGAGTGATTACAGGAGGAATGAATGAAGCACCGTATAACAGCCTTATCGATCGCCGGGATCTTGGTCCTGGCTTCAGTATTTGGATGCAGAGACAAGGAACTCGAAGGTAAGTACAATCAATCGCTGACGCAGCTTTCGGCTCAATCCGATACGATCCGGCAGCTCCAGAACACTGTCCGTGTTAGAACAGACAGTTTGTCGGCTGCGCTGCAAATGGCGAACAACGCCGGCATGAAAGGCGACAGCCTGCTTGACAAGTACAAACGCGCGTCTGGACAGGTTGCCAATCTCAACAAAGAGCTGAAGACCTTAAAGGATGACTGCGTCGAGATGGAGACCAACTTGCGCGCCGAAATTCAGGAGCGCGATTCGATCTTGGTCGCAATCGATGCGATCTTCTCCGACACGAACGCGACCTTGGGTTCGGTCAGAGGACAACTTAGCAACGAAAAATATCGCACCCAGTGGTTGTCCAATTTGATCGAGAAGATTCGTCCCTGGTACGCCAAGTGGAAACATGACGCGACCAAGCGCAACTTCCTGCAAGTGCTGTTTGCCTCCGGCAAGGCCAAGAAGCCTGCATTCGAGGAACCGAATTTGGACAGCATCAGAATTCCGATGGACACGACCATTCGGATAGTACCGAGCGACACGACAGAAATGAAGGATTTCCCATCAGGTACTTAATGTAGCCACAGCATTAGCCACCCGATTGGTGTCGTAAGACGGGGAGTGGATCAACCCACTCCCCGTTTTTTCTTGCCTGCGT
>CAZIBI010000080.1:0-3999 GCA_964537215.1 uncultured Ignavibacteria bacterium
GAAGGCGACATTTCACAATTTGTCACACCGGGAACCTGCAGCGTCGCAATCAAGACTAAAGGCACCGGTGCGGACAAGAATCGTGTAATCAGCAGTACGTGCGATGACAGTACTGCCCGTCAAGTTATCGGAATCGATGATGATGGCGACGGGGTTCCGGATAACGGTATCGAGCAGGCCGCGAGTGACGAGAACTTTAGATACGCAATAAAACACAAGCGCACTAGTAACGGCCAGTCCGGTGCGGCTTCCGGAACAGTTAGCCCGGACAGTGTAGTGACTCGCAGCGGAGTTGATATGTCGGGCGACGGAAATCCAGAGAGCGAGATATCACAGTCCGTATTGCCGGGAAATTGCAGCGTTGCAATCAAAACCAAAGGCACCGGCGCCGACAAGAACCGTACAATTGGTAGCTCCTGCGATGATAGCTCCGCCATTCAAGTGCTTGAGCTTGACGACGACGGCGACGGAATCGTCGAAGGCCGTGGCATCATAAGTGTCAAATCCGGCACCGGTTCAGGATCAATGAGCGCCTCAAGCCGCTTGACCTGCGATCCCGATGAAGACGGCGACCAGGAAAGTACCGTGGAGTCAAGCTGCGATGCCAACAGCGCCAAAATAATTGTCGACCGAGAATCCGGCAGGTCTAAGGGATTCATGAGAGCAATCGACACCGGTTCGAGTGTGACTCTGGAGAACGACCTTAATAACGACGGATTGGTTGATAGAAGCGTCGTTTCGTCGATTGACTCCGAGCAGGCAGAAGTAGTTGCTAGCGAAGGCAGCACGCAGGTTTCGATGAAAGTCCGCAAAGGCGGAGTCGTCAAAGGCAACATTAACATCAATAATGGCGGCGCCCTGCGCGTCGATCTCGATGGCGATGGCAACGGCTATCTTTCGAATTCGCTCGGTGTCGGCGTAACCGCGACACATCATATCGACGTAGCCGGCGGCGCCTACTGCGACGGCACCAATTGGGTTAATGCCTCCGACAAGAACTCGAAAGAAAACTTCCAATCTGTCGACGGTCAGGAACTGCTTGACAAGATCGCAGATTTGTCGATTACCGAGTGGAACTACAAAGCCGACAAGAATGCAAGACACATCGGCCCGACAGCGCAGGACTTCAAAGACAAGTTCGGCGTCGGTTCCGACGGCAAATCGATCTCCACGATCGATCCATCCGGAATCGCGCTGGCCGCGATCCAAGAGCTGTATTCTCAATTGAAGCAGAAGGACGAAGCACTTTCCACTCAAGCCAAGTTGATTGAAGAGCTGCAAAAGCGCCTTGCCGGAATCGAGCGCGAGCTAAAAAAGAAGTAACAAGTCTCCAGTCAAATCCCAAAAGCCCGGAGCAGTCTCCGGGCTTTTGCTTTTCCGGCCAATGCAGAAGCGCGACAGCGCGCCAAAGCCGGTATTTGTCTGCCAATTCCTTGATTTACCGATGCCCGGCAGTGCTTTAGCTGTTGATTTTATAGGTCGATATAGTATATTTAATGGCGTAGTAACAAATCAAAAAATCCACTCGAGAATTCGACTAACACTTTCCATACGGGAGACTTGTATGATTCGCTCGTTCTCTTCGCATCTATGGTGCATTGCCCTATTTGCGCTTGGTATCAACGTCATGGCTTTGGCCGGCACACCGCTCTTGCTTACTCATCAGGGTAGGTTGCTGGATGCTGCAGATGCCCCGGTAACAGGTCCGATTGATCTGGAGTTTCGAATCTATGAGCTACCAACCGGCGGAGCGCCGCTTTGGTCAGAGATGCATCTGGATGTTCCGGTTCAGGCAGGATTGTTTACTGTGACTTTAGGAGCGACCACACCATTGCTCGCTGACATGCTGACACAATCCAGCCTTTTGCCGATGGAGCGTTACCTCGAAGTCGTAGTTCAAGGAACTGCGATCTCACCGCGGCTACGGTTGGCTTCGGTGCCGTATGCCGTAGCATCCCGGCGAGTTTCCGGCGATATCGAAACCCAGGATGGCGCACTAAGCATACTTGAAGACGGAATTGAGCGGGCGAAACTCGTGGGTCATGGAAGCGTCACCTATGTCGGGACTTGGGATACCGCCTCTGACAAACACAATTTGCTTTTCACAGACTCCGATAGTTCGGGGCTCACAGTCGCGGACAACCAGGGTACACTTATTCGTCTTCAGAGTAATGTTGGAATCAATGAACTGATACCAGATACGAAACTGCATCTCGGTGATATCAATCGCGACGGCTATCCCGATATTGTGGTCGCCTCGAATTCGAATGAAAGATCAATTGCTATTCACGAAGGCAACAATCCGTTTGTTGTCTCAAGCAACGATGATTCGACTTACTTTGCGGCGAAACACAATCCGCTAAATCGTCCTGCCTACATGAATTTTACTTGTTCAATAACCGACGGACGAGCCGTTCTCAAATCAGAATTCAAGAACGGTGACATCCCTGATCAACAAGATCGTGTGGCCATGACCACGACTGATAGCTCCAAGGCAGAACATCTTCTGGCCGCAGACTTTGACAACACCGGCACCCCACACGTAGCGACTAAACAATATGTCGATGGCAGCGCAGCAATAATGGAGGCTGCTACCACTGGTGCCGGAGCGCATTCGAACAAAGCGAATATCGCCGCGACTCTTAATGGCAATGTCGTTATTGGAGCGCTGGCCCATACCGACAACTCCGGCACACCTATGTGCAGTTCCTCGATCGAGGCTGACGCTAGTCACGCTACCAGCAAAGTCTCGGGAGGCAAAGGCTTTTACTACGTTGTCTCGGATGCGTCCTCTAATCCGGCCGAGGGCGCCTCACACGTCGTCGCCACCGATCCGGATCTGAATGGCATCCACAATGGAACCATTTGGGAAAAGGTCGATAACACCGAACTGCGAAGTTCGCTCGGATATGACACTGATGAGGATGGCAGCGATGACGTGGGAATTCAAGCTTCGGCAAAGCTCCCCAGAAGTGTGCTCAAGACCTTCTTCCAGAAGAGCGATACTCCCACCGAAACTCAGTTTGTAGTCGTCGCTGATTCTTCGGGTACTGCAGTCGACTTGTCTAACGACAACCAAAGCGGATGCGGCATGTCAGCAAAGGAAAATCGCAGCTATCTCTACGCCAAATTCCAGAATGGTGACATTCCCACGGATGATAACGTAGTTCAGACAACCTGCGATACCGACGCTTCGAGCCTCGGAATGCGCGCCCCAACCGCCCTACTAACTTGGGGCACCGGTCTGGCTTTCAGAGTCGATGGTGATGGGCCCAGCATGACGATGGACCAGGACAGCCTGCCGACGTTCAGCGTCAAGTCGAGCTTGTCTTCAACCGAATGCAAACTTCAAAAAGCAATTGCAGACGGGGACACAAAGCTAAGATTGAGTGCGGGCCAGTCAGACTGCGTCATGCAACTCGGCGACATCAACAGCGACGGTTTTGCGGAATTGACGACGTCTTCCGGCACGAGCGGTCTTGTCACCCAAGCCTCCAGCTTCAGACTGGGCCGCCCTGCAGTCAACACGGCGTTGATTCACACCGATCCCTCATCCTCGTCGATAACTCTTTCGCATGCCAGTAGCGGACCCGGCGACAAACCGACTTCAGCGCAATTCGGCAACCTAATCGATTCATATATGAACCTCAATGACGATGGAGTAACTCGTTTCTCCGCCTCCTCATCAATCGGAATCCAGCTTCGCGATCAATTCGGCAATTTGAGATCTTCGATGTCAACCGAAGGCACCGGCTACTTTGACCAGAAGATCGGTGTCGGCAAGACCCCAGTTGAGAAGATCGACGTTGACGGCGGCGCTTATTGCGACGGCACCAACTGGGTGAATGCTTCAGATAAGAATGCCAAAGAGAACTTCCAGGAGGTCGACGGCGAGGAACTTCTTGGCAAAATCGCAGAGTTAGACATCACCAAGTGGAACTACAAGAGCGACAAGGAAACCGAGCACATCGGTCCTACCGCACAGGACTTCAAAGCTGC
>CAZIBI010000081.1:0-3590 GCA_964537215.1 uncultured Ignavibacteria bacterium
CTAGCAAGTGGTATTAAATCAATAAGTTACAGGAAATGTTAACATTCCGCTTGATTTTCGCAACAAATGTACGATATCTTCGTAATATCGAAATGATATCACAGGAGGTAACGTGAATCAAGAGCCAAAAACCGTAATAAAAGAAATCGAGAAGGTAGCCGTCTCCGGATGGGGAACGCTGGCGCTTCTCATCCCGATCTTCCTGCTTTCGCTCGCAGCACTGGTGATCTTGCCGCCGCCGGTCAAGATCGTTGCAGCAATTGTCGTGATGCTGGACTGCTTCTTCTTGGGCGGGCTGTTCATGGTCAACCCCAACGAAGGCCGCGTATTGCAGTTATTCGGCAAGTATGTCGGCACAGTGAAGAATCCGGGTTTGCGCTGGGCGAATCCGCTTCTGATGAAGAAGAAGATTTCGCTGCGCGTGCGCAATTTCGAGACCAGCCGCATGAAGGTTAACGATATCGACGGCAACCCGATCGAGATCGGCGCCATCGTGGTGTGGCAAGTTGTAGATACTGCCGAGGCGAGTTTCCAGGTCGACAAGTACGAGGAATTCGTCAAGATCCAGAGCGAGTCGGCAGTGCGAAATTTAGCTTCGCAACATCCGTACGACACGCACAACGAGGCGGCGGTTTCGCTGCGCGGACACACGCAGATCATTTCCAAGCAGCTGTGCGAGGAGATACAAGAGCGTCTTGATCAAGCCGGCGTTGCAGTACAAGAGGCGCGGATCAGCCATTTGGCGTACGCACCGGAAATCGCTGAAGCGATGTTACGGCGCCAGCAGGCCGGAGCGGTTATCGCCGCCCGGACGCTGATTGTCGAAGGTGCGGTCGGTATGGTCGAAATGGCGCTCGAACATTTGTCGCGCAAGAACATCATCGAGCTGGACAATGAGCGCAAAGCCGCGATGGTGTCCAATCTCCTCGTGGTGCTTTGCGGCGAAAGCGCGAGCAAGCCTGTCATCAACACCGGATCGCTGTATTAGTAGCCGTGGCTGAACGCAAATCATTCCTGCTTCGGATCGAACCGGAGACGATGGCCCAACTTCAACGCTGGGCCGATGACGAACTGCGCAGTTTGAACGGGCAGATGGAGTTTATCTTGAGGAAGGCGCTTCGCGATGCGGGGCGCCTTTCGGTCAAATCCGCAAACTCCGATTCAGCAGCCCCGCCTGATGAGCCCGATTCCGGTGCGACTTAGGCCAAAGATTGATTAGACCAAAACCCCTCTAAGACCGTATATAGTTCCATTAGAGATTCAACTAATTGATCCATTGCAGAAGAGGATTATTTCATGAGTTCAATCAACCGGCTGCACAAGCCAATAGCCATGTCGGCGATGATTCTGGCCGCGATTGCAGGCTTTTCGGGGATCGCATCGGCACAGAGCGGATTTGATGTTTCGAAAATCGACCGCAGCGAGGACCCTTGCGCCAACTTCTTCATGTTCGCCAACGGTGCCTGGTACAAAAGCACCGAGATTCCGGCCGACCGCTCAACCTGGGGATCGTGGGCGGAACTCAGCGAGCGAAATCTGAAGGACTTGAAGACTGTCCTTGAGAAAGCATCAGCATCAAACGCTGCGCATGGGACATTGGAGCAGAAGGTCGGCGACTTCTACAAAGCGGCGCTGGATAGCGCCGGGATCGAAGCGAAAGGAATCACGCCGCTCGGTGGCGAGCTGGCGAAGATCGCCGCGATAAGTGACACTAAAGGTCTCATCGACGAATTCGCGCATTTGCAAGGACTGGGCATCAAGGTGCCGTTTGCACTGGATGTTTACCAGGACGCCAAGAACAGCACACGCAATATCGTTCAGTTGTCCCAATCCGGGCTCGGTTTGCCGGACCGCGACTACTATGTCAACGACGATGCGGATAGCAAGGAACTGCGGGCGCAATACCAAACGCATGTCGCCAACATGCTGAAGCTGCTCGGCGATTCCGATGCTGATGCCACCAAGAAGTCCGCCACCATCATGGCAATCGAGACCCGGCTCGCGCATGCTTCAATGACGCAGGTGCAGCAGCGGGACCCCGATTCGACTTACAATATCACGACTGTTGCCAAGCTGAAAGTCGACGCCGCCGGTTTCGACTGGGATCGCTACTTCGCTCAAATCAAGGTAACGGATCCGGGCGACATCAACTGCAACCAGCCGCTGTTCAACATCGAAGTTGCGGCGATGATCACTGCCGTACCGATTGCGGATTGGAAAGATTACCTGCGTTGGCACTTGATCGATCAGGCTGCGCCGTATCTCGGTGCGGCATTCGTAAATGAAGATTTCGCCTTCAATGGTAAGATACTTAGCGGTCGCAAGGAACTGCGCCCGCGCTGGAAACGCGCCATGGGCACGACCGATAATTATCTTGGCGAAATGGTCGGAAAGCTATTCGTCGAGAATTTCTTCAGCCCCGAATCGAAAAAGCACGCCGAACAAATGGTGCTGAACTTAATATCTGCACTGCGTGACCGGCTCGCTGCTATCGATTGGATTTCGGATACTACGCGCAAGCGCGCCTTCGAGAAACTCAATGCGATTAAATATAAGATCGGTTACCCGGACCAGTGGCGGGACTATTCGAAACTCGACATCCAGTCCGATTCCTATGTACTGAATGTTTTGCGGGCATCCGAATTTGAGTTCCGTCGCAATCTCGACAAACTTGGCAAGCCGGTTGACCGCGGCGAGTGGTTTATCACGGCATCGACCATTAATGCTTATTATGCATCGAGCCTCAACGAAATCGTTTTTCCCGCGGCAATCTTGCAGCCGCCGTTCTTCGATGCCAACGCCGATGACGCGCTCAACTATGGTGGTATCGGCTCGGTCATCGGGCACGAACTGACGCATGGTTTCGACGACGAAGGACGCAAGTACGACGCCAACGGCAACCTGACTGATTGGTGGACCCCCGCTGATGCCGAGAGTTTCGAGAAACGCGCCAACATGATCAGAGAGCAATATGACGGCTATGTCGCTGTCGACACGTTGCGGGTCAACGGCAAATTGACTTCCGGCGAAAATATTGCCGACCTGGGCGGCCTGAAGATCGCTTACTATGCCTACCAAAAATCAATCGAGGGCAAACGCCCGCCGGATATGGACGGGTTCACGCCGGAGCAAAGATTCTTCTTGAGCTTCGCCAACATCTGGAGAAGCAAGATCCGCGATGAAGCCGCCAAGATGTATCTGGGAATTGATCCGCATTCGCCGGACAAGTGGCGGGTTAACGGTACAATTTCCAATCTGCCGGAGTTTGCCAAAGCTTTCGGCTGCACAGCCGGTGCCGGCGGAATCAGGTCAGCTGCGTTGCGTGTCAATATTTGGTAGAAGCTGCTATTATGTCGCCGGAAAGTGCTCGCGCACTTTCCGGTTGACAGCGCCTGCGGATTTGCATTTCTTGACCATCCAATTGTAGATGACAAACAGTGGTAGCTTTCGCGGCTAGGCTGCTAGTTGTCTACCCGCAAAATCTCTTTGGAGAGGTGGCCGAGTGGCTGAAGGCGGCGGTTTGCTAAACCGTTATACGGGTAATACTGTATCCAGGGTTCGAATCCCTGCCTCTCCGAATTTGAACCAGC
>CAZIBI010000082.1:0-2347 GCA_964537215.1 uncultured Ignavibacteria bacterium
ATGCTGCCAGCAATACCTGGTTCAACCTGCACAACCGGCCGGGCGTGTTTCTCGAATTTCACCGCGCCGATCTCAATTTGACCAACGCATTTCTCGACGACGACCGCGGCGGCTGGGCGCTGTTTGCCGCCACCAATGTCCGGATGCCGCACAACGTGCATTTCGTCGCGGAAATCCCGCTGGTGTCCGCAAGTCCTGTTCCGATGTACTATGTAAGCGAATCCGGCTTCGAGACCAGGCAGTCACACAAATATGCCGTAGGCAGCCCGTTTCTGGGATTCACTTGGTCGCGGCCCGGCAATTCTTGGATCGCCGAGGCGGGTATCATGCTGCCGGTGATTCGCGGCACCGATTCCCAACCGATCAACCAGATTCGCGCGATGTTCTGCGACAAGACGGAAGCCTTTGATCCGAAATCGATGTCGGTGGAAATCGGCGCCGGCTATCACGACGTAGGCTGGGACGGCTTCGTTTTTCGCAGCATGGCGAAATTTGTTCTCCACTCCAATTTCTATCTCGACACGCAGCTCGATCTCGCCCGCGAATTCCGGCGGGCGTTTTTCCAGGTCAGCTATGTGGGGCGCCTGCGTGTCATAAGCGAAGGCGGCGCTCATCCGGATGATGTAGGCGATTCGCAATCGTACGATGGCAACTCGATCAGCGAGCGTTTTTCCTCGCAGCTCATGTTCGCGGCCGGTCCGCGTTTTGATGATTTCGAGGCCGGTGTCAGCGTTTTGTTTCCTTTGGACGAATTCTATCCATATGCCCCGAACATGGTCTTGGGCCTGAATCTGCGCTACTTTTTTGAGCCGATGCCAACGGCAGAGAGCGGGTTGGAGTAGGGGCTGTACCCCACCTAACAGGTGGGACTTAATGGCGAAGCGTCAAAACACTGCGTTTTACCATGTGTGCGTCAGAGAGCATTATTGCGTTGATCTAGAGAATCATCAAGATTCAAGATTTGCTGCAATAGATGGAAGCCCCACCGGCTCGGTGGGGTACATGTCAAGAGTCATGCTGTAAGCAAGAACCCACCCGTTGGGTGGGGTACAGCTTCCCCCTCCACCGGAACTTTCTTCCCATTTTGACCAAACTCGCAAAAGAGACGAATTCGCTACCCGGCACTCGCGCAAGCAGTTGCTAGTCCCGGCACAAAATTTGAACAGGTGTCAGACGCATGAAAGCGCGTTTGGCATTACTCTGCTTTTTTCTGACCAGCATCTTCTGGTTTCTTGACTCGGATGCCGGCAATGTCCCGGACTTTCGCGTCAACGACGATTTCGGCATGAGCTATCAGGGCTACTCGAATATCGCAACCGACCTCGAGGGCAACTTCGTCGTGTGCTGGTACGACAAGCGCAACGGCGATAACGATATTTACATCCAGCTCTTCGACCGCCTCGGCACGCGCCAGGGCTCAAACCGCCGCGTCAACGATGACGCCATCGGGAACGAGCAATTGCGCCCTTCGATGATGAAAGACCAACTCGGGAAGTTCGTCGTCGCGTGGCAGGATTACCGCACCACCGGCTATCCGTTCAATGGCGACATCTACGGCCAGCGCTACAATGCCGATGGTTCGGCAGCCTCCGCGAATGCGAAGATCAACGACGATTTCGGCGTGGAGACCCAAGGCTGGCAGGATATCGACGCCGACGATTTCGGCAACTACGTTCTCGTCTGGGAGGACAACCGTAACGGCAACTATGACATTTACGCGCAGCGCTATCACAAGTCGGGCACCAAGCTCGGTGTGAATTTCCGCATCAACGATGATGCCGGCGCGGCCTATCAGCATAACCCCAAGGTTGCTGTCGACGGCGACGGCGATTTCATTGTCGTCTGGTACGACAACCGCTCCGGGCTCGACTTGATCATGGGGCAGCGCTTCAACGCCTCCGGCGTCGCGCAAGGCACGAATTTCCTGATCAGCGACAATCTCACCGGAAACAAATGTGTTTTCCCCGATGTCGCCTGCGACTACAACGGCAATTTCACGGTCGTCTGGATTGATTTTCGCAATGGCAACTATCCGACCAATGCTGATGTGTATGGCCGCAACTACTATGCGGACGGTACCAGCCGCAGCGCGAACTACCGCATCAACACCGATGGCACCAACGGCTCGCAAGCCGAGGTCGTGGTCGGGATGGATTATTTCGGCAATTTCATCACCGCCTGGCGCGATGACCGGCAGGGGAACAACGATATTTTCGCACAGTATTTCAAAGCCGACGGCAACATCCTCGGCGGCAACTATCGTGTCAACACCGATGCGACGACGAGCACGCAGTCATTTCCCAACGTAACGATGGATGGGATCAACATCTATTACACCTGGACCGAT
>CAZIBI010000083.1:0-1904 GCA_964537215.1 uncultured Ignavibacteria bacterium
GCAGCTGATTCGTAATCAGCAGGTCGTCGGTTCGACTCCGATGGGTGGCTTTGAATTCTCCAAACTCTCTTGATAAATAACTCCCCTTGTTACGCGCCCCTTTTCTACGATCCCTTTTTCCGACTATTCCGACTCGCAGTTTGCCGGCATGACCAAGCCGGCTTGGTTGAAGATCGCCTCGATCCCACCGTAACCGACAATACGGCCCAACCGGTTCGAGATGCTCGCCACGTAACTTGACCAGACCGAAGCACTCGTGTGCAGCGTCAGATTTTCGTGTCCGGCCATAATCATCTTGCGCGCGCGAATCCCCAGTCTGTTGTCCAACACTTGCGCCAGTGTTCTAATCGCATCGACATCGAGTCTAAACGGATCGCGTTCGTTCGTTGCCATCGTCAGACCCTCCTTCCGATTCTATAACAATTATACGTCTTGCCATTTGCTCCAGATGAGCCGATTGCAACATTGTTTTGGCAATTGTCTTCGCGACGATTCCGCGTTCTTGAAATGTTAACTAATAGTGCGAATCCAAGTTCGCTTGAGGAGCAATGAAGGTCAAGTTAGGATTGTGTTAGGCGCATCAACCTTTGACGATTAGAACCATCGAGAATACTGCCACGGTAGCAGGCAGGATATTGACAAATGAATAGGGCAGGAAGAACGTCGCGATGAACGCCACAACCACGGAAGGAATCAGCACATAGCGCAGAACGTTGAACAATATCTTCAACAACCTCCCGATGATGAGCGCCAATATACTAACTGTCAGAATTACCGCAGCCGCCAGTCCCAGTACGCCGAATTCATTCTGAATATATTCCGCTCCAGTGCCTAGCAAACCGCTCGGGTCAAGCGAAACAAATTGACTGAACAATTCGGACATACTCGTCCCTTCGTTGAGACAGATTGTATTCGATTGTGACTACGATTGCGAGAAAAACCGAGACGTCACACGACGCAAAGAAGCAATTCGAATTGAGCAAGCTTCAGGATCGGTTGCGATGATCTACGGAGCGAAGTCAGCATCACCCAGGTTAGTCCGATCCCGAATGTCGATCATTCTTACATTGTCGACATAAGTGGTACTCCTAAGGGTAGCCGTATGATTCAGATTTGTTACCGCATTTTTGATTTTGAGGCCGGCTTGGACAATCTTCTCAAGTCGTGCAATCGTTTCTGCCGGAAGGTGATCACTCTTCATAAGGATCAACTCCGCATTTCCCAGCACAACGGTAAGGGGATTGTTGATTTCGTGGTGAAGCATGACTATCGTCTGCTCTACGGCATCGGCGCGCTGGGCTCGAACGCCGTTGGCCCGACCAAAGAATCTTTTCAGAGTCGCAACAATTGCTTGAATAACTACCTCCTCGATGTCTTGTCTACTATTCATACGTTGAGAGTGACTTTCGCGACGCTCGCCCATACGGTTGAAAAGGGATCTAATCCCAATGGTCTAGGATTCTGTGCGGTTCATTGCCTGCAAATGCGAACGGTCAAATTCATACTTGCTCAAATGAAAGTGGCGAATAATTTACGGGCATGGCCTACCAAGTCTACATCCTGCGCTGTTGCGACGGCACATTCTATACCGGTCAGACCACCGACCTCGACAAGCGCATTGCGGCGCACAATCGCGGCACCGGCGCCCGTTATACGCGCGGTCGCGGCCCCGTCGAGCTTGTCTATCACACCGGAGTCCCGACTCTGCGGGAGGCTTTCCTACTCGAACACAAGATTAAGCGGATGAAAAGGGCAGATAAAGAGAAACTGATTGGCAGTCTTCGCACGTCAACTTCTGCTTCAACCTAAGCTCGATCAGCGTATACCTATTGGTTAGGGCGAACGCAAACTGCGGGGCCGATACACTTAACTTAGGGAAGAGGGCCTCACTACATGCAAATCGA
>CAZIBI010000084.1:0-1529 GCA_964537215.1 uncultured Ignavibacteria bacterium
TTTGATCAATTACATCTTTTCGGGCGGGCCTGCTCCCTGTAGACCGTGATCATCGCCGGTTTGATAGTTCTCCTGATCGGCATCGCTCTGGAATTGATGATCTTGCTGCGCGGAGCCTGGCCGAGCTTGCTGTCTTGGATTCTGATGGCGACCGGCTTGGTTCTTCTTGCAGTTGGCATTTCCCGAAGAAATACCGGTTCCGGTAAGTACATCTGGGGAGCATTGGGCGCAATTGGCGTGGTCGGGTTGATAGTTTGGCTCACGTCGTAAGTGGATTATGGTTCGACAACGTCATGTCGGGTTTCTCGTCTCGCCCGGCGCTCCATTAGGAACCCGTCCCACAAGACTCTGAGCGCTGTTTTCGTGACTCAAGAAAGCCTTGACCTGCAACTCGGACTCTGTTAAACTTATAGGCTATGGACTGTCAAATAGTGATTCACAATAAAGGAGTAGTCTCAAATGAGCAGTAAAGTACGGGTTGGGATTATCGGCGTGGGCAATTGCGCCTCGTCGTTCGTCCAGGGAGTGGAATACTACAAGAACGCCAAGGACAACGACTTTGTCCCCGGTTTGATGCACGTCAATCTCGGCGGCTATCATATCCGCGACATCGAGTTCTCCTGCGCGATCGATATCGATGCCAACAAGGTCGGCAAGGACCTCGCGGACGCGATTTTCACCAAACCGAACAATACCTTCAAGTTTTCGTCCGTCCCCAAGACCGGTGTCAAGGTCGTTCGCGGCATGACGCATGACGGTCTCGGCTATTATCTCTCCAAGATCATCAAAAAAGCCCCGGGTGACGCCGTTGATGTCGCCAAGGTGCTCAAAGAAACCGGCACCGATGTCGTGGTGAACTATCTCCCGGTCGGTTCCGAAGAAGCCACCAAGTGGTATGTCGAGCAGGTGCTCGAAGCCGGTTGCGGGTTTGTCAATTGCATTCCGGTGTTCATCGCCCGCGAAAAATACTGGCGCGCCCGTTTCGAGAAGAAGGGTCTTCCCGTCATCGGCGACGACATCAAATCGCAGGTCGGCGCGACGATTACCCACCGCGTCATGACCCGCCTGTTCCGCGAACGCGGCGTCAAGCTTGAGCGCACCAGCCAGCTTAACGTCGGTGGCAATACCGATTTCCTGAATATGCTCGAGCGCAGCCGCCTTGAATCCAAGAAGATCTCCAAAACCAATGCGGTGACCTCGCAGCTTGACTACGATTTGGGCGAAGACAACGTGCACATCGGGCCGTCCGACTATGTCGCCTGGCTGACCGACCGCAAGTGGGCGTATATCCGCATGGAAGGCCGCACTTTCGGCGATGTGCCGTTGAATCTGGAAATGAAGCTGGAAGTTTGGGATTCGCCGAACTCGGCGGGTGTCGTGATCGATGCCGTCCGCTGCTGCAAGCTGTCGCTTGATGCCAAGCTCAAATCCGCGATGGAAGCGCCGTCTTCATATTTCATGAAGTCGCCGCCGGTGCAGTACTTTGACGATGATGCGCGCACCGCGACCGAGCAGTTTATTGCGACCTA